>JALORC010000051.1 GCA_025459175.1 Planctomycetota bacterium
GTCCTCGCGCAGCATCACCGCCGCCCGCAGCGCCGCTTCGAAGTGCGCGCCGACCTCGTCGACGGCGCTGTCCGCGAACATGCGCAGCGCGAGTTCGGCGCGCGGATTGTAGAAGCCGGTGCCGACCAGCTGGCCGTCGCGATCCTTGACCACGCAGGCGGTGCCGGCCTTCGGCGAGGGCTCCGGCTTCTGGATCATCTTGCGGTAGAACCACGGATGGCGACCGTGCACGCGGATCTTCAACCGCAGCAGCGGCAGTCGCTCCGGAACGGGGGCAGCGGTGCGACGGCTCATCGTCCGGTCTTCACTGGGGCAGGGGGTGGGGTCGGCAGCGGGCGGGGTTCGGTGCGGATCTGCTCGAGCAGCAGGTCGATCGCGGTGTCGAGCTGTGGATCGCGACCGGCGAGCACGGCGGCCAGATCCTGTTCGACCTCGACGTCGGGCTCGACGCCGCGGCCTTCGATGGTCCACGCCGGGCCCGGCTCGGTGTTGCCGAACTCCGGCACCGACACCGTGCCGCCGTCGAGCAGCGGGCCGCGATCGGTGATGCCGATGATGCCGCCCCAGCTGCGCTTGCCGACCAGCTTGCCGAGCCCGGCGCGGCGGAACATGGCGGGGAAGATGTCGCCGTCGCTGGCCGAGGTCTCGTTCAGCACGCAGATCAGGTGGCCGTGGAACAGCGCCTGCGGATACGGCCGGTAGCCGGTGGTGCGGCCGAAGGTGCACATCAGCAGTTCGCGCTGCAGGCGGTTCAGCACCATCTGCGACACGTTGCCGCCGCCGTTGTGGCGGTCGTCGAGCACCAGGCCCTCCTTGTCGCGCTGCGGGTAGTACTGCTTGATGAACTCGCGGATGCCGTCCTGGCCCATGTCGGGCAGGTGGATGTAGCCGAGCCGCCCGCCGCTGCGGGCCTCGGTGCGGGCGCGGTTCTGCTGCACCCACGCGTGGTAGTGCAGCTTCTCCTCGCTGTCGATCGGCTGCAGCACCACCGTGCGGGCGCCGTCGGGTTGGGGCCTCGCGTTGACGCGCAGCGCGATCGGCCGGCCGGCCTTGCCGCGCAGGGTGCGGTACGGATCGACGTCGGGCTGCAGTTCCTCGCCGTCGATCGCCAGCACGTAGTCCCCCTGGCGCAGGTCGACGCCGACCGCGGTGGCCGGCGAACGGTAGACCTCGTCGTCGTTCTCGCCGCGCAGCACGCGCGCGATCCGGTAGCGACCGTTCGGCACGTCGAACTCGAGCACCAGGCCGGGCAGCGCCGCGCGCGGCCGGCTCGGCGCGCCGAGATCCCCACCGGCGATGTAGGCGTGGCCGACGTTGAGTTCCGCGATCAGCTCGCCGAGCACGTAGTTGAGGTCGCTGCGGTGCCGCACGTGGGCGACCAGCGGCGCGTACTTCTGCCGCAGCGCCTGCCAGTCGTGGCCGTGCATGTTGTCGACGTAGAAGAAGTCGCGGTAGCGGCGCCAGACCTCGTGGAAGATCTGCCAGTATTCGTCGGCGGGCACCTTGTCGACCGGCAGGCCCTGCAGATCGAGCTTCTGCTGGCCGTCCTTGCCCTTGGTGCCCGCTTCGGCGATCGCGTAGCCGGCGTCGGTGCGCACCAGCACGTGGCTGCCGTCGGCGGCCAGTGCGAAGCCGCGCACCCCGGTGGCCAGCTGTTCCTGCTTGCGGTCGGCGAGCGAGAACGCGTGCAGCGTGGTCGGCTGGTCGGAGTCGCGGCCGTAGTACGAACCGCCGCGGCGGGTGAACAGCAAGGCGCCCGGCTGGCCGCCGGCGTGCACCAGGCTGCCGTAGTTGTCGAGCGGCAGCGGCAGCGCCTCGACGCGCTCGGCGAGGCCGTCGAAGTCGATCGCGATCGGCGCCTCGAACTGCACCGGCGCGACCTCGGGCGCGGCGGGGGCCGGCGCTTCGTCGCTGCGCGGTGGCAGCAGCGGGCCGAGATCCTTGCGCAGCGCCAGCGCGAACACGCCGTAGGCGCGGTCGACCTGGAAGTCCCATTCGTAGTCGCCGGCCAGCCGCGGCTGGAACCCGCGCAGGCCGAGGAAGAACAGCCGTTCGCCGCGGGCGTCGAAGCACGGCGCGCGGTCGTTCGCCAACGGCCGCGAGATCGCGCGCAGCGTGCGCGTGGCGCGCGACCACACGTGCAGCTGACGGCACTCGGTGCCGGTGCTCAGCGAGAACGCCAGATGGCCCGAGCACGGCGACCAGACGTGGTCGCGCAGGGTGCCGCGCGGTTCGTCGGCGACCTCGAGCAGCGCGCCGGTGGCGACTTCACAGACGCGCAACACGCCGTCCTTGTCACTGCAGGCGAGCCACTTGCCGTCCGGCGACCAGTTCGGTTCGTACAGCATCGCCGCGAGCCCCTGGGTCAGCTGTCGCGGCGGCGCCTCGCCGCGGTGATCGAGCAACCACAGTTGCTCCTCGCCGCTGCGATCGCTGACGAACGCCAGCTGGGTGCCGTCGGGGGACCAGGCCGGATGCTTGTCGTGGGCCTGCGGCGAGCGGGTCAGGTTGCGCACCACGCCGTGTTCGCGCGGCACCGTCAGCACGTCGCCGCGGGCGGCGAACGCGGCGCGGCGGCCGCCCGGCCCGAGCGCGTAGTGCTCGACCAGACCGCTGGCGTCGACGCTGCTGGCGCGCGTCAGCAGCCCTTCGTCGGGCACCCGCACGACGATCGGCTGCTCGCGGCGCGCCTTGGTGTCGAACCAGCACAGCTCGCCGCCCTTCTCGTAGATGATGCGGGCATCGGCCGGCCCGCCCGAGCTCGGCCAGCGCAGGTCCCACGCGGTGCTGTCGGTCTCCTGGTGCACGGTGCCGGTGGCGAGATCGTGCGACCACAGATTCAGCGTGCCGCTGCGATCGCTGGCGAACCAGATGCGATCGCCGATCCACATCGGATCGCGATCGGTGCGCGGATGGTCGGTGATCGGCGTCGTGGTGCCGGTGGCGGGGTCGAACACGAACAGGTCGGTGGCCCACCCGCCCTGGTAGCGCTTCCAGGTGCGGAAGTCGCGGAACAGCGGCGAGTAGACGAGGCGCAGGCCGTCCGGCGAGAACTCGCCGGCGCCGGCGGTGGGCATCGGCAGCGGCTGCGGCAACGCGCCGCGCTGGCGCGCCGCGGTCGGCATCGGCACCGTGTAGAGGCGGCCGCCGGCCGGCGTCCACGCCTGGCGCAGACTGCGGATCAGGATCGCGGTGCCGTCCGGGGTCCAACCGTAGACCTGGTTGTCGTAGCCCCAGCGATCGGGCAGCGGCCCGCGCGCCGGATAATACGTCAGCTGCCGCAGTTCGCCGCCGTCGCTCGGCACCACGAACACCTGCTCGTCGCCGTCGACCTGGCCGGTGAACGCGATCCAGCGGCCGTCGGGGGAGAACTTGCCGAACAGTTCGACGCCGCGCGCCGACGTCAGGCGCCATGCCGTGCCGCCCTGGATCGTGGTGCGCCACAGGTCGCCGCCGTGCGTGAACACCACCTGGTCGCCGTGCAGATCCGGAAAGCGCAGCAGTTTGGTCTGGGTTGCGGCAGCCGTGGCGAGCAGCAGGACGGCAACGGTGGCGTGGGCGTGGCGGCGCATCGAGACCGGCACCTAACGGCGCGGCGGTGCCGCACGCAAGGAGAGTTCCGCCGCGCGGCGCGGGGATCCGGGTTTCCCCTACGCATGCTGAGGGGTGGTCAAGCGGTGTACGATTGGCTACCGTCCGCCAGCCATCCCCCGAATGCGTCGTCGATCCAGGCGCGTTCGTGTTCCTGCCTGCCTCTCCCAGCAACCATGACAAGAATCGCGCTGCTCTCCCTGACCGTGGCCGCGGGCCTCGCTGCCCAGTCGAACACGGTGCCTGGCCTCGACGGTCGCCTGACCGTGATCGACGACCTGACCTACTGGGGGCGCCGCGGCGCCGCCTATCCGAACGGGCAGGTCGGCCTGTCGATGCTGAACACGATGTGCAACCCGGGCTCGGTCAACATCCCGTGGGCGGCCGCCATGCAGTCGAACCACCCGATGTTCGGCTTCCAGCTGGTGCGCGTCCTCAACGATCGCATCGAGCAGATCAACGACTGGAGCTTCGTGAAGCACGCGTTCACGTCGACCAACTTCAGCGGCGCCTGTGGCACCTGCCAGAACCCTGGCACCGGCTCGTTGATGGGCATCAACTGCTCCGACACCTACGGTTCCGGCAACAACGGCGACCGTGTCTGGCTCGGCCCGCCGAGCGAGGTCAACGCGTGGCTCGGCACCTGGAACCCGGTCGGCAGCTACTTCGACATCGGGGATCCGGCGCAGGCCGGCTACCCGGCGGCGGCCGACGGCGTGCGCAGCCTGAGCCAGTCGGTGTTCGACGTGGTGCGGAACCGCATGACGGTCAACGAGACCGACCTGCTGACCCCCGGGTCGGTCTACTTCTATGGCATCCAGTTGATCCACCGCGGGGAAGCGGTCGCCAATCGCGGCGACAACCTCGCGTCGCGCGGCACCAACCCGTCCTACGACACGGTCTCGGGCACCTGGTCGTTCCCGAACAGCTCGGCCCAGACGTACGGTTCGATCCTGAACCGCTGGCCCGGCGCCACGGTCGACGTCGGTCAGAACGGCAACGACGACGGCCGCTTCTTCGTCGCCTCGAAGGCGACCGCTATCGGTGGTGGCAACTACCACTACGAGTATGCGGTCCACAACGTCGACAACAACCGCGGCGGCGCCACGCTGCGCATCCCGATCGACGCCGGCGCGATCGCCAGCAACTTCACGTTCGGTGACATCGACAGCAACCCGCTGAACGACTGGACCGCGGCGCGGGTCGGCAACGAGATCGTGTTCACGGCGCCGGGCAACAACCCGCAGAACTGGAACACCATCTTCAACTTCGGCTTCGACGCGAACTTCGCGCCCGGCAACGGCGCGGTGCAGATCGACGAGGCCCGCGTCGGCCCCGGCGCGCTGTTCGTCACCATCGGCGCGAAGACGCCGAGCGGCTCGACGTTCGCGCAGGCGAACGCGGTCGGCACCGGCTGCGGCGGCACGCCCGGCTGCCCGACCAGCTTCTACGAGGAGTCCTTCGACCTCGCCAACTCGGGCTACACGCTCGCCCTCAACGCCGGCAGCTACACGGTCGGCAGCCTGACCGGCAGCTGGATCGCGCCGGCCGGCACGTCGCTGCCCGCCGGTGACGATGTCGGTTCGCTGCAGGCGCTGCCGTTCTCGCTGCCGTTCCCGGGTGGTTCGACCAACAACCTGTGGGTCTGCAGCAACGGCTTCGTGTCGTCGGCCAACAACGGCACCAGCTTCCAGCCGTCGCCGGGCGACCTGCTCAGCGGCCAGCGGACCTGGGCCGCGCTGTGGCGCGACCTGAACCCGGGCGCCAACACCATGCGCTTCGATGCGAACGCGCAGCGCGCCGTGGTCACGTTCAACGCCGTGCCGAACTACAGCGGCGGCGGCACGGTGACCTTCCAGTGGCAGTTCTGGGCCACCGGCACCGTGCACGTGATCTACCAGGCGGTGGCCGGTTCGACCGAGACGTTGGTCGGCTACTCGCCGGGTGGTGCGTCGGCGGATCCGGGCCCGGTCGACATCTCGGCGGTGCTGGCTGGAGGCCTGCCGCTGTGCTCGACGCCGGTGCCCCCGACGCCGTCGCTGGCGCTCGCCGCCTCGGGCCGTCCGGTGCTCGGCACGTCGATCCAGCTGGTGACGTCGAACATCCCGGCGGGCTCGCTGCTGGGCCTGTCGATCCTGTCGCTGAACCCGCTGCCGGGCATCGACCTCACCTCGATCGGCATGAACGGCTGCTTCCTCTACGCCGGTCTCGATGCGGTGACCAACTTCGCGACGCCGGGCACCTCCGCCTCGGTGCCGTGGTCGCTGCCGAACACGCCGAGCCTGTCGGGCACGGTGATCGCTTCGCAGTCGGCGACGCTGACGGTGGGGCTGAACCCGTTCGGCTTCATCACCTCGAACGGCGTGACGTTCGTGCTCGGCGTGTTGTGAGCTGGTGCGGAGCGGCCCGACTGCGGCCCGGGAACGGGTCGCCGGGCCGCCGCTGACTCAGCCGGCGACGGCGTTGGCGAGCAGCATCGCCGCCCCGACCACGGCGGCGGTCTCGGTGCGCAGGATGTGCGGACCGAGTCCGCGCGGCACGAAGCCGGCCGCCGCGATCGCTTGCCGTTCGTCGGCATCGAAGCCGCCTTCGGGCCCGACCAGCAAGGCGACCCGCTCGGCGGCCACCCCGTCGGTGAGTGGCGCCCCAGCCGGATCGGCCAACACCCGCGCCGCCGGCACCGCGTCGCTGCGCAGCCAGGTGGTGAGCTCCATCGCCGGCAGCAGCTCCGGCAGCCAGGCGCGATCGCACTGGCCGGCGGCCGCGCGCACGATCTTCAGCCAGCGCTCGAGCCGTTCGCCCTGCGGCCGCGTGCGCGCGGTCCACAGCGGTTGGAAGCCGGCGATGCCGACCTCGGTGCCGTGCTCGAGCAACCAGTCGGTGCGCTGCTGGCGCGGCGGGGCGAACGCGAGCAGCACGTGCGGTCGCGCCGGGGCGGCGCCGTGCACCGCGGTCACGTCGACCTCGACGGCGTGCTTGCCGACCGCCGTCACCGCCGCATCGGCGGTGCCGCCGCGGCCGTCGCCGAGCACGACCCGATCGCCGGGCCGCGCGCGCAGCACGCGGCCGAGGTGATGGCTCAGTTCGCCGTCGAGCCGCAGTGGGCCGGGGCGCGGCAGTTCGGTCACGAAGTAGCGATTGGCCATGCGGCGCACGTTCTAGCACCGGCAGGTTCTCGGCACGAACCTGCGGCAACCGCTTGCGAGGTTCGTGGTTGTCGGTAGGTTGGTGCCAGTGGTGCTCGGCGCTCGCGTCCCCGGCCGTGCTCACTACGGTTTGCCCCGACCGTTGTCCGGTTCGTCCCATCTCCGTTGGCCGTACCCCTCGGCCGTGTCCCTGCGGCCCGATCGAGCTCGCGCGATCGGCCTCGGTCGGCTCGGCCCAGGCAGGTGCCTCGCGGCACCTTCAAGACCCCTCCCCGACCTATGGCAAACTACGTCCTCGAGATCCTCGATGGGGATCGCGCTGGCGAAGTTCTGACCGTCACCGACCGCGTCGTGCGGATCGGGCGGAAGCCCGGCAATGATCTGGTGCTGGCCGACGAGAAGACGTCGGGTGTGCACGCCGAGATCGTTCCCGAAGGCGACCGCCACGTTCTGCGCGATCTCGGCTCGACCAACGGTACGTTCCTCGACGGCAAGCGCATCACCGAGTTGGTCCTCACGCCGGGTGATGTCGTCACCATCGGCCGCCTGCGGGTCAAGTTCCGCCGTGACGACGAAGCCGCTGCTGCCGTCGACGCCGGCGAACTCGCGGTGCGCCGGCTCGACGCCGGCCGCGTGCAGCGCCGCGGCGGCTCGGCGGGGCTGATCGCGCTGGCCGGCTTGCTGGCGGTCGGCATCGGCGGCTGGTTCTGGTGGCAGGGGCGGGCCGGGGTCGCCGACGGCGAAGCGGGACCGCGACAGGCGCTCGCACCGCTGCAGGTCGCCGGCAATCGGCTGGCGCCGGACATCGCCGGCTGCGAGAGCGAAACCGGCTGGCAGCTGCGCGGCGCGGGCCTCGGTTTCCAGACCGGTGGCCGCGCCCACAGCGGCAAGGGCGGCTTCATCGCCCAGCGCGGCGACGCGACCGACGGCGCCGACTTCGCGTTGGTGCAACTGCAGGAGCCGATCGCCGTGTTCGCCGGGCGCACGCTGACGCTCGCCGCGCACGCGCGCTGCGAGGACGGTGGGCAGGTGGCGCTGCGGGCGCTGGCCTTCGCCGCCAACGAGCAGGTGCCGTTCCGCTTCCGCACCGGCACCGAATTCGCCGCCGGCTCTGGCTGGCGACGGCTCGAGACCACGATCGGCATCCCGGTCGGTTGCGATCGGCTGCAGCTCGAACTGGTGGCGCTGCTGCCGAGTGCCAGCGCCGCGGTGCACGTCGACGACGTCGCCGTGATCGATGGCGGCGGCGAGGCGCCGATGGAGGCCAAGCTGCCGGAGACCAACCAGACCGCACTGGCGACCGGGGCCGCGTTCGCGGTGCGCTCGGTCGATGCCGAGTCCCCGGCGATCCTGCTCGGCATCCTGCCCGACGAGGTGCCGAAGGAGATGGCGGCTCTGCACCAGGCCGAACTCGGCGCGCTGTCGGACGTGGGGGGCAAGCTGACCTGCACGCCGTTCGAGCGCGGCTTCCAGCTCGTCGTCACCGGCGCCGCGGCGGTGCAGCTGGTGTTCCCGGCCGATGCGGCCGGTGGGCTGCTGGTCGACGGCGGCGATGGGTTCCGGGCGGCGGCGGCGGAGTCGGAGTTCCCGGCCCGCGCGGTGCTGCTCGGCGACCGCCTGCTGCGGGCGATGGTGCAGCTCGAGCAGCCCGCTACGTGCCGCGGCCAGCTCGGTGCGGGCCGCTACCGCCTGCGGGTGCCGACGGCGCGCCTGCAGCTGGTGCTCGGCTTCCGCGCCGAACGCCAACAGGCCGACGAACTGGTGCGCCAGGCCCGCCGCGCGCAGCAGGAAGGGCGCCCCGGCGAGGCGCTCGCCAAGTTGCAGCAGCAGCTGCAAACCGTGCCGATGGACTCGGAGGCGCTGGCGCAGGCGCTGGCGCTGCGCGGCGAGCTGCAGACCGCGCAGGCCGATCGGCTGCGCGCGCTGCAGCAGGATCTCGACGAGGCGTTGTTCTTCGACACCCGCGGTGGCTTCGAGCGGGTGGTGCTCGGCGTCGACGCGCTGGTGGAGTCGTTCGGCAGCGCCAACCTCGACGCCGAGGCCGGCGCCGCCTGCAAGCGCCTGCGCGAGGCCGCCGGCAAGCGACTGGCGGAACTCGACCGCGCCGAGCGCGAGCAGCAGCGGACCCGCCTGGTCGACCTGGCCAACGCCTTCACGGCCGCGGACCAGGGCGGGCTTGGACAGCTGGTGCAGCAATACATCGATCGTCATCTGGCCGCGGGCGCCCCCGCCGGCACCAATCCGCCGAGCGACGGCAAGTAGCAGGAACCGAGCGAGTAGCAGGAACCGAATATGGCCAACAAAGCGACCGCCGTCGATCTGGGCAGTCACAGCGCCAAGATCCTGGTTGCCCAGGTCGGCAAGCACGGGGTGCGACTGCTGCGCTTCGCCGGCTTGCCGCGGGGTGAAGGGGAAGGCGCGGTGTCGTTGCGCGCCGGCGGGATCCCGCTGGCGGGCAGCATCTGCGGCCTCGCCGGCCGCGACATGACGCTGCGCTACAGCCAGGTGCCGCCGACCCCGGACTGGCAGTTGCGCAACCTGATGGACCTCGAGATCCAGGATCTCGCGCAGCAGTCCGGCGGCGCCCTGTCGGCCGACTACAACCTGCTGCCGAGCCAGGATGCCGAAGCCGGCGTCGACACCGTGCTGCTGGCGCTGGCGAAGGACGAGGCGCTCGATCGCCTGCAGGGTGAGGTCAAGGCCGCCGGTGGTTCGGTGGCGGCGTTCGTGCCCGGTTGCACGGCGCTCTACAACGCCTACCTGAAGTGCGGGCCGGTCGACGCCGACGCGGTGGTGTGCCTGTGCAACATCGGCCACCAGACCATCGACCTCGCGATCGTCAAGGGCACCGACCTGCTGTTCGCGCGCAACCTGAGCAGCGGCGCCAAGGTGCTCGACGACGCGATCGCGTCGACGTTCGCGGTCGGCGAGCGCAAGGCCGAGGCGCTGAAGAAGGACCTGCTCGACCTCGATCCGCAGAGCCGCGGCCGCTACGCGAGCGGGCAGGCCGAGAAGGTGACGCTGGCGGCGCAGGCCGGTGCGGCGTCGATCACCGCGGCGATCCAGAGCTCGCTGTCGTTCTGCAAGGCGCAGACCAAGCTGGCGGACCTGCGCCTGGACCAGGTGCTGGTGTCCGGTGGCGGCGCGCGGCTGCGCGGCCTGCGCGGGTTCCTGCGCGAGGCGCTGCGCTGCCCGATCGAGCTGTTCGACCCGTTCGCCAATCTCGATCTGTCGGCGCTGCCGGCCGCCGACGCCGAGCAGCTGCAGGCGATGCGCCACGAGGCGGTGATCGCGCTCGGCCTCGCCGTGGGTCGCCTCGACGACACGCTCTACTCGCTCGAGATCCTGCCCGAGGCGGTGCGCAAGGCGCAGCGGTTCCGGCAGCGCACGATCTGGAACCTCGCCGCCGGCGGCCTGGTGCTCGGCGTGCTCGGTCTGCAGGCCAACTACCTGCAGCAGGAGCGCGCCGTCAACGAGGCCGCGACCGCGGTGCTCCAGCGGCAGATCAGCAAAGCCAACAAGGTGCACGCCGACGCGCAGCAGCGGATCGATGCCAACAAGGTCGAACGGCAGCTGGTCGAGCACCTGACCACGCAGGCGCTGCCGCTGCAGGGACTGGTGCGCGTGCACCGCGCGATCGCCGCCAACCTGCCGCCGCAGATGTGGATCGAGAAGATCGACATCGTCGCGGCCGGGGCCGGCAACCAGCGCAAGCGTTCGGCGATCGTCGTCGAGGCCGCCGGCAAGGAACTGAACGGAGTCGAAGTGGGCAACGTCGTCAGCGAGTTCATGCGCCTGTTCAAGGCCGATCCGGCGATGGCCGGGCTGGCCAAACCCGAGATCACGCCGGTCAACAGCGCCGACGCCGCCGAACGCTGGCGGATCACCGTCGAGCTGCAGGGGGACCGCTGATGGACCTCGGCGCCTTCGTGCAGGAGAACAAGCGGTGGCTGGTCGGCGTCGGCATCGGCGGTCTGTGCTGGCTGATCGGCAGCGCCATCGTGCAGGCGATCTACGACCCGGGCAGCGCGGCGTCGGCGAAGAGCTTGAAGGCGCCGGCCGAGGTCTACGACCAGGCGGCGCTGAGCGCGGCCACCACCGAGGCCGAACAGCTCGCCGCCGAGCGGGCGCGGCTGCAGCGCGAGCTCGCGTTCGTGCAGGGCGACAAGTTCCTGCCGGCCGGCAAGGGTGCGCTCGACGAGTACCTGCTGCAGATCGGCCGGGCGATGAAGCGCACCATCGCCAGCGCCGCCAACGAACGCGAGGTGCAGTTCGCCGACGCCAACGTGGCCTGGGACGCGGCCAACGGGCCCGACGAGATCCGGGCCACGCTGTTCGGCCTCGAACTGCTCGACGAGGTGCAGAAGCGCCTGTTCGCGGCCCACGACCAGGTGCGCAGCAAGGCGCCCGAGGCGCGCGGCCTGCGCGCGCTGCTGGCGCTGAAGCTCGACACCCGCCGCAATCGCGGCGGCAACCTGCGCACGGCCAAGCCCGGTGAGGTCGACCTGCGCGATCTGGTGATGCAGGAACACGTGACGTTCCAGTTCCAGGCCGACGAACCGGTGCTGCTGGCGTTCCTGGAGTCGCTGCGGGTGCCGGATCGCACGCTGGTGCTCGACAGCTGGCAGGTGGTGCGGCCGACCCGCGTCGGCGAACCCTGCACCGTGAAGGGCATGCTGCACGGGCTCGCATTCAAGACCGCGGTGGAGGGCAAGCAGTGATGGCCATGCGCAAGGAACCCGTGTTGGCACTGCTGACGCTCGGACTCGCCGGCTGGATCGGCAGCGGCTACCTCGAGACGCCGACGGCAACGAGCCGCTGGTCGCCGAAGAAGCTCGAGTTCGTGCCGGGTGCGGTCGCCGAAGCACCGTTGGTCGCGGCCGCCGCCGCCGCCGCGGTGCGCGCCGACTTCTGCACCGAACCGAGCGAGACGCGCCCGCTGCCGCCGCGCGAGCTCGACTTCCCGCCGCGCACACCGCTGTCGGTGGCGGCGCTGCCGCTCGATCCGGGCCCCGACTACGGCCACAGCTGGATGCTGCGGCTCGACGGCGCCGCGGTCGAAGGGGTCACGTTGACGCCGGCCGGCGAGGCCGCGGCGCCGGCGGTCGACCCGGGTGCCGCACCGGCCGATCCCACGACATCGACCCGCAAGCAGCGCGAGGAAGTGGCGGCGCGCACCTACGACCGGATCTACGTGCAGAACCTGCAGTCGCCGTTCTTCGGCACCATCGAGAACGAGGGGTTGGACCTGTTCCAGCTCGAGTCCGACCGCCAGTTCGAGGGCGTGCTGCTGCGGCTGCGCAGCTACGACGTCGATCGGCAGAAGGTCGGTCCGGTGGTCGTCTACGGCGGTGATACCGCGAAGATCGACCGCATCGTGCTGGCCGGCACGCTGCGCAACGAGATCACGCGGCGGGAGCGCAAGGTGCCGCGCACCGAGGGGCACCTGCCGGAGCTGCGTGAGTTCATCGACTGGTTGCTGCAGACCGCGCGCACCGAGGCGTGGGTCTACGACAAGGCGCTCGAACAAGCGGAGGCGTATCGCCAGCTGGCGGGCGGGGACATCGACGGACTGCGCATGATGCAGCGCGTGCTGCGCGCGCGCGGCGACCTCGCCGGCGAAGCGAAGATGCTCGAGGGCCTGTCGACCGAAGGGCGCGAAGGAGCGTTCCGCTTCGAAGGGCTCGGCACGCTGAAGGCCCGTCTCGGGCTGTGGGAGGCCGCCGAGGCCGACCTGCGGCAGGCGGTGCAGCTGGCGCCGACCGACGCGCGGTCACACGGTGCGCTGGCCGAGTTCCTGCGGCAGCGCGGCCGCACCCGCGAGGCATTGGTGGTGGCGCGCCGCGCCGAGCAGACGCTCGGCAACGTGCAGGACGCCGCCGAGAACGCCCGCGTGCGGCGGCTGATCGCCGGCTGCCTGTTGGCGCACGGCGAGGTCGAGGCGGCGCGCACGGTCGCCGCGGGCGCGCAGCGCGAACACGCCTCGGCCTACCTCGACGGCTGCATCGCCTACGCCGCCGGCGACACCGCCGCGGCGTTGACCGCGTTCCGGCTCGCCGGCACCTCCGCCGACAGCGGGGCCGCCCTGCTCGGCCAGGCCGCCTGCCTGTTGCGCGACGGTCAGTGGCAGGAGGCCAATGACCTGTTCGTGCGCGTCGCCGACCAGGAGCCGCTGCTGCGGCACCGTGCCGCGACCGGGCTGGCACTGTTGTGCAGCCGGCTGGGGCAACACGAGACGGCGCAGGTCTGGCTCGATCGGGCGCTCGAAGCCGATCCGCAGGATCCGTACGCGCACTACCTGCGCGGGCGCACGCTGCGGTTGCTGGGCCAGGCCACCGCGGAAGCGGAGCTGGCGATGGCGCTGCGGTTGCGCGACGACTTCGTGCACGCGATCGCCGAGATGGCGGCGGTGCAGACGATGCGGGCCCGCGACAGCCGCGGCGAGGACCAGGCGGCGGCGATCCTGGCGGCGCGCCGCTATGGCGACCGCGCCGTCGCGCTGGCGCCGATGCCGGCGGCCGAGCTGTACGAGCTGCAGGGCCTGCATGCGTTCGCGGCCGGCGACGCCTCGGCGGCGAAGGACGCGTTCGGCCGGGCCCGCGACCTCGCGGCCGACGACGCGGGCCGCGCCTACGGCAAGGGCGCGTTGGCGGTGGTGGACTACAGCCGCGGGCTGGTCGACGACGCCGCCGCTGCGCTGGCGCGGCTGGTCCAGGACCTCGGCAAGGAGGCGCCGCTGTCGCAGTGGGCGACCGCGACGCTGGCCGCGATCGACGACCATGCCGAGAAGGAAGCGCTCGGCGACAGCTTCGATCGCGCCGATCTCGGCACGATCTGGGCCCCGGACACCGAAGCCGGGGTGCGCATGGAGCTGCTCGACGGCCGCTTCGTGATCAAGGGCCAGACCAGCAAGGGTGCGGTCGGCGCCGAACGCAACGACGCGGTGAAGCGCGCGAGGAACTTCCTGTCCGCGGCGGTCGTGCTGCAGATCGGCAGCACCCATTCGCGCAACGAAGGGTTCGCCGGCCTCGGCATCGAACTGCGCGGCGGCGGCGGTGCGGTCGATTGCCAGGTCCGCGTCGGCATCTTCGAGGGCAAGCCGTTCCTGACCATCCAGGACGGGCGCGAGGACGGCAGCGACAACGTGCAGCGGGTGCCGCTGCAGATCGACGGCCTCGCGATCGACGGCCGGCACGAACTCGAGCTGCGCACGGTGCCGCGCGGCGACCCGCAGGGCAAACAGCTGTCGCTGCACGTGTCGTGGAACGGCGTGGTCGTGCATCGCCACGACCTGAAGAGCCTGAACGGCAACAGCCAGAACCCGCTGCGGATCGCGCTGTTCGCGACCGGCAGCAAGCGCAGCACCATCGATGTCGCCTTCGACGACTTCGAACTCGAACGCCGCAAGGAGCAGACGCGATGAACCCGATGCGCCGACCGCTGGCACGCCAGCCCCACGACCCACTTCGTTGCCGCGGCTTCACGCTGGTCGAGCTGCTGATCGTGATCGGCATCCTCGGCCTGCTGGCGGCGGTGCTGCTGCCGCGGCTCACCGAGACGCGCGAGGCCGCCAACGAGACGGCGACGCAGGCCCACATGCTGCAGCTCGAGGACGGCATCAAGCGCTTCAATCGTGAGCGCGGCTACTTCCCACCCGACGACCTGCGCCCGCTCGAGGCCGACGCCAAGGTGGCGTGGAAGCCCGACAACGGCCGCAACACCGGCATCGAGTCGCTGGTCTGCTTCCTGAGCCAGTCGACGAAGGACGGCACCGACCTCGGCAGCCTCGCCGACCTGCTGGTCAACACCGACAAGGACGAGCACGGGGTCGAGATGCCGTTGCTGCGGATGCGGTCGCGGGTCGAGGTCGCCGATGCCTGGCGCACGCCGATGGCCTACTACAGCAAGCAGGGCATGGCGCGGCCGCAGCAGGTCGTGCCGGCCGAGGACGCCGACGCGGTGGTGGTGAAGTCGCCCCGCCAGGGCGGCAACTACCTGTTGTTGAGCGCCGGCATCGATCTCGTGTTCGGCACCGACGACGACCTCGTCTGGCCGAAGAACTGACCCGCAGGTGTCCATCCAGGTGTCCATTCCGGCCCCGTCCAGGACCCCGACCGATCCCCGACCAGCTGTTGTCATGCGCCGTAGTGCCGGATTCACCCTGCTCGAGCTGCTGGTCGTGATCGGCGTGATCTCGGTGCTGACCGGGCTGTCGCTGGGTTACCTCGGCAAGACCGATCCCGACCGGCTGGTCGCGGCGATCCTCGCCGGCGAACTGCGCGCCGCGCAGTTGACCGCCCGCGCCGAAGGCGTCGCCACCGAGGTGTTGGTTCGGCCGGGTGCCGAAGGCGAGCCGGCCACCGTGCAGGCGCGACTGCTGCAGCCGCTGGTGACGTTCGGCTTCGAGCCCGGCACGCCGGTGCTCGACGACTCACTGCGGCCCGCGATCGGCGGCGAAGAGGTCAAGGCGGGGCGCTTCGGGCGGGCGCGGCGGCCGCTGGCCGGCGAACGCAACGCGGTGTTGAGTTGGCCACTGCCGCCGTCGGTCGCCAGGCTCGGCGACGGGTTCGTGGTCCGGCTCGATCTGTATCTCGAACGGCGCGCGATGGCGACCGTGCTGCAGCTGCCGCCGATGCTCGAGTTGCAGCTCGACGGCGACCTGCGCCCGCGGGCGCGGTTGCGGCTGCACGGCAGCGGCGGCAACCCCACCACGGCCGCGGTCACCAGCGAGCTGGCGTTGCCGGTCGGCCGCTGGTGCACGCTCGATGTCGGCTGCGACGGGCTGAGCCTGTGGCTCACGCTCGACGGCCGCGAACTCGGCCGCGCGGTCGCCGAAGGCGTGCCGCAGCAGAGCGACGACGGCGTGTTCCAGGTCTCGCCGGCCGACTCGCCGGTGCCCGGTGCGGTCGACGAGGTGCGCTGGTTCCAGTTCGCGTGGTCGACGGCGCAGACGCTGCCGCCGGCGCGGCAGCCGGTGAAGTCCTACCGGTTCGGTTTCGATGCGCGGGGCGAGGCCACGACCAGCCCGGTCATCCAGTACGTCGAGGAGGAGCGCCCATGAGCTCGAACCGTCCGCGCCCGATCGTCCCGGCCCAGCGCGGCATGGCGCTGATCGCGACGCTGTTCGCGCTGGTGCTGCTGATGCTGCTGGCGCTGCCGTTCGCGGTGTCGATGAGCGTCGGCGCCGACGCGGCCCGCCGCGACCTCGACGAGGTCGCAGTGACGCAGGCTTCGGCCAGCGTGCGCGAGCAGCTGCTCGCCGATGCGGCGATGTCGCACCCGGCGATCGACCCGACGCCTGGTCACGACGGGCTCGACGAGTACCCGGACGGGCTGGAGCTGCCGGCGGCGTTCGCCGAACTGGGCGAGAACGGCCGCATGCGCCTCGGTGGTGAGGTCGTGGACCTGCAGCGGCAGCTCGGCCTCGACGGCGCGTCGCCGCTGGTGTTCGCCAACGCCCTCGGTTCGACGACGTCGCTGAGCGAGGACCTGCTGCCGGAGGCCACCAAGCTGGTGGTCAACGCGGCCGACGCGCTGCCCGACAGCGGCTACCTGTGGATCGCCGGCGAAGTGCTGCGCTACGGCGAGAAGAAGGGCAACGAGCTGCTGGCGCTCGAACGCGCGCTGCTGCGCGACCAGGGCTTCGCGGCCGCCGAACAGCCGATCGTCGAGGGCACGCTGGTGCTCGACTTCCGCTGCGTGCTGGCCGCGGCCTGGCCGATCGTCGGTGGCACCGACCCGGCGCGCCGCACCCGCGAGCCGTATCGCAGCAGCAGCGAGCTGGTCGCGATCGGCAACGCCGGCCTCGGCAGCTTCACCGCCGCCGAGCTCGATACCTTCGCGCGCGTGTTCGCCGCCGACACGATGGCGACCAACGCCGCGACGTGGGGGCGGCCGGCGCGGGTGTTCAACGACCTGCGCGCCGGCCTCGGCAAGTCGATGGTGGTCAAGTCGGCGCTGCACCTCGGCGCCGGCAGCACCGTGCGGTTGACCAACCTGCGCACCGGGGCCCAGGAGTACGGGCTGGTGATGGCGAGTTCGACGCAGACCGGCAACACGGAGCTGCAGTTCCCCGCCGTCTACGAGCTCGAATTGCTGTATCCGGTGGTCGCCGACTTCCCGGCCACCGACACCACCGTCGAGCCGTTGATCCCGGCCCCGGTGAACGTCAACACCGCGTCGGCCGAGGTGCTCGAAGTGCTGTTCGCCGAGGTGCGGCAGGGCGCGCAGGTCCGGGTCGCCGACGCCGCCGGCCGCCGCGCGGCGGCGCCGCTGCGGTTCACGCGCAGCGATGCGCGCGAGCTGGCGTCGCGGATCCTGTCGCTGCGGACCCCGGCCGACGGCGCCGGCGGCCCGTTCACCGGTTGGCAGGACCTCGTGCAGCGGCTGCTGCAGCCGAAGCTCGAGGCGGCGAGCAGCAATCCCGATCGCCTGCGCTGGCTGAATCTGTACCGCAACCTGCAGACCGGTCGCGACAGCCTGCTCGAGATGGGCACCGCGCCGCTGTGCTTCCAGTCGGGGCCGTGGGTGCGCTATCGCGCCGCCGCCAGCCGCCAGCGCAGTGCGGTGGCCGCCGGCATCGCCGGCCGGCACGAACGCAGCGGCACCGCGGTGGCCATGCCGGGCTTCCTGGTCGAACGCCGGTGGGCAGCGCAGGACGCGTTCGAGGAGGCGTTCCTGCTCGATCGGCGCGCGCCGTACTGGGTCACCACGCCGATCAACCTCGGCCACACCCAGCGCGGCGAGGCCGGCAACGACCCGGCGCCGCGCTACTTCCCGCACCTGGTGCCGCTGGCGTTCCCGCAGCTCGGCTTCGGCGCGCCGCGGTTCGCCGCCACCGATGCGGCCGACAGCGGCATCACGCCGTCGGTGGCGACCACGCCGCCCGGGGCGTGGCCGAACGTGCAGCTGCCGCGCGGCTTCGAGTCGTTCGCGCAGGCGACCAACGTGCGTGGGCACGACGTCAACCTGCAGGGGCCGTACACGATGCAGAACACCTCGCCGGCGGCACCCGGTGCCGGGGGTGCGGCCGGCGGCGGCAGCAACCAGGGCGGCAGCAACCGGCACGACATCCTGTCGTTCCCGTTCGCGACCCCGAACGGCTTCGCTGATCGCTTCGCGGTGTCGTGCTGGCTCGAGCCGCAGTCGCTGCAGAACGTGACGCTGTTCGAGTACGGCGGCGGCGACACCAACCGCAACCGCATCCTGCTGGCGGGGCGCGACGGCAATCTGGTGTTCGAACTGCTCGACGAAGCCGGCCTCGACCCGGCGCCGGCGTCGTCGCCGGCCGGTGTGCCGCGCACGGCCAGCGAGTGGTATCTGCCGTTGGCCGAGCTCAACCTGCCCGCCAACACGCCGCTGCACCTGTCGGCATCCGCCTATGCCGCCCGCCCCGGCGACCTGTCGTTCGCCGTCGATGGCATGACGCGCGGCAGGCCGCGCTTCGTCACCCACCTCACTGCGGCGCTGCGCCCGTTCGACCCGCAGCTGGCGAACAACAACAACGTGCTGCCGCCGCAGGGCGGCAACGAGCGCTACCTCGACCTGCAGGTCGAGAGCACCGACGGCTTCCCGGACGTCGGCGTGCTGCGCATCGGGCTCGAACTGTTCGAGTACTCGTCGCGGCAGGGCAACACGTTCCGCTGCCGCTTCGTCGACTCACTGGGTGGCCGCGGGGCGCGGCAGGCGGGCCGCGAACACCGCCCGGCGCTGCCGCTCGATGCGAACGGCAACCCGACCGTCGACATCAACGATCCGCAGTTCCAGGGCGTCAACCTGGACGTGTTCCCGGCGCATCCCGCCGGTTCGCTGGTCGAGCTGTACGGCTACAGCGCACTGCCGAGCGAGAGCACCGCGATGATGGTCGGCAGCACCCAGCTGGCCGGCGCGGTCGGTGGTTTCGCGGTGGCGCGCGGCTTCGTCGCCAACCCGCGCCCGATCGCGCTGACGACGCCGAACACGACGATCCAGCTCGGCCGCGGCATCGACGCCACCTGGCAGGGGGATATCGAACTCGCCAACCCGATACCGAACGCGCTCGGCGACGCCAACTATCCGCCGCCGGCCGCCGTGGCCGAGATCGCCGATGCGTTCGCCACCGGCGGTGGCTACGCGCTGCTGGTGCAGTGGGGCACCACCTTCAACTTCACTCCCCAGGGGCAGCTTGCGGCGTCGAAGGCGATCGGCGGCATCGAACTGGTCCGCTACCAGGCGCGCCAGGGCACCCGGCTGACCGGGGTCCAGCGCGCCCAGCGCCTGCCGGGCAACGACGCGCAGATCGACCGGAGCCTGTTCCAGGTCGGTCTCGCGCGCGACTTCATCTGCGACTGGGAAGAATGGCCGGTGCCAGGCAACAACCAGGCGCGCTGGGACAACATCCCGACCCGCATCCTTTGGGTGGTACCGATCTCGCTCGGCGTGCAGAACGCCAACGTGCTGTGGGACCCGCAGACGACGCAGCTGACCGAGTGGATCCAACTGCGGCCGCAAGGGGCCCCGAACGACGTCGAGTGGGTGCGCTACGACGTGCTCGCCGAGAACCGCTTCGTGTGCCGCGCCAACCGCGCCGCCTGGAGCTTCCTGAACTTCCAGCTGACGCAGCAGTTCCAGGCGGGCGTGGAGGACCTGACGCCGCTCGGTCCGAACAACACGGTGGCCCCGGTCCTGGTCCCGCCGTGGGGCACCGTGCCGGCGACGGCCGGCTTCATCGGCTACACGCCGACGCTCGAGAACACCTACCCGCAGATTCACAGCGCGCGCCTCGCGCTGGGCTTCCGCGGCGATCCGTTCACGCGCACCTCGTCGCACCCGCAGACGAACTCGCGGGTCACGCAGTGCCAGCGGCTGCAGCTGCCGTGGGGCAACTTCGGCGCCTACACCGGGCGGCTGGGCCGGCACGATCGCGTTGCGTTGATCCAGGGTTCGGTGGCCAGCGGCAGCCGCCGCCCGAACGTCGAATGGCAGACGGTGACGTGGGCCTGCCGGCGGTTCGAGTCCGACAACCTGAACCGGAACCAGACGCCGACCGAATTCCTCGGCCCGTGGCCGTTCCAGCTGGCGGCGTTCGACGACGGTCTGCGGGTGCCGCTGCTCGGCCCGGCGCGCGGCGTCGTCATCGACGACTCGCGGCGCTTCGATCGCATCGTCAAGTTCCCGAGCGGCGAGCTGCCGGCGGCCTACTGCCAGGCGCCGGTGCTCGGCGCGGGCGTCGGCAACACGCAGGCGATGCGCGGCATCGTCGACGAGGTCGAGGTCACCGCCCAGCTGGCGCCGGACCTGGTGCTCGAGGAAGACTGCACCGACAGTGCGCGCAGCTTCCGCGTCAATCGCTCGCTGGCGCTGAACGCCGCCGGTGGCGTGTGGCAGCAGAGCGATGTGTCCGCATCGCTGCCGCGGCAGGGTGGCCTGGTGCAGCTCGACACCGAGGTGCTGGCCTACCAGACGCATGCCGATGGCGTGTTCACGGTCGCCACTTCGGGCCGCGGCCTGCTCAACACCATGGCCCGCGCGCATGCGCGCGGCGCGCGGGTGCGCTTCCTGACGCACCGGCCGATGGCGATCCTCGGCAGCGGCATCGGGCCGCGCGACGCCGAGCTGCCGCTGGTCGACCGCGGTCCGTTGCCGACCGAGGGCACGCTGCTGCTCGGGCGCGAGCTGCTGCACTACGCGTGGATGCGCGCCCGCGGTGGGCAGGTGCTGGTCGAGATGCCGCGCTGGTATCCGCCCGGCGCCGACCGCGTCAGCAGCCAGTCGCGCGGCCTGTTCCGCGGCCGCTACGGCACCGCGCCGCAGTCGGGTGCCGCCGGCGAGGCGGTGATCGGGTTCCCGTTCCGGCACTGGGATCGCTACGCCGAACGCAGCGACGATCCGGAACTCGGCTACTTCCAGCTGACCACCAACGAGGCGCCGGTGTTGTTCCGCACGCTGCGCTGGCGCCAGGAAACCGTCGATGCGCGGGTCGGCGTGGTGTGCCTCGTGCGCGGGGACGGCTGGTCCGGCTTCGACGCCGAACCGGGTGTGGCGCCGGGCCTGTGGCTGCTGTCGGGTGCTGGCGAGAACGGCGCCGCGCACCGCATCGACTTCAGCGGCTCGCGGCTCGAGATCCGGTTCGCGGTCCAGTACCGCCCCGGCGTGCTCGACCTGAACACGTTCCAGGCCCACGGCTGGAAGACCACGGCGCGGGTCGAGGACGTGCGGCTCGAGTACGACGGTCAGGGCCGCATCCTCGGCGAACAGGTGACGGCCCGATGATCACGCACCACCGTCGTGGACCGATGCGCGGCTTCACGCTGATCGAGCTGCTGGTCGTGATGGGGCTGTTGTCCGGCTTCCTGCTGATGCTGGTGCAGCTGGTCGACAGCGGCGTGCGCATGTTCGGCGAGGGCGAACTCGGCCAGGCGCTCGCCGATCGCAGCAGCCGCGCCCAGCGCGTGATCCAGGCCGAACTGACGCAGCTGTACGGCAACGCCACCGGCCGCGACGCCGATCGCTGCGGCGACCGCTTGGTGTTGCAGCAGCTGCCGATCGGCCTGCCGACGCAACCCGAGCGCGGCGCATCGTTGGTGCAGGTGCTGCGCGCCGCGGTGCACCTCGCCCCCGATCGTGAGCTGGCCCTGGTCGAGACGATGCTGTTGGCCAGGGTGCTGGCGGCGACGCCGACGCTCGACGACGCCACCGCCCAGAAGCAGGTCGCACAACTACGCCAGAACGAACCGCTGCGCGGCCTCGGCCAGCTGCTGCTGGTGCCATGGCGCCAGGAAGGGCCCGACGACGCGCTGCTCGAGTTGCGCGCCGGTTGGCTGCTGCCGGGCCAGTTGATCCCGATCGGCCCCGATCGCCTCGTCGATCCGTTCGTGGTGCCGGTGCCCGGCAGTCCGGACCTGCCGGGTATGGCGGTGTATCGGATGACGTTGCCGATCCTGCAGGACCTGCTGCACGTCGAGTTCCAGGCCTGGGGCCAGCGCAGCCGCGCCTGGGGCGACGGCAACCTCGCCGCGGCCGGCGCCGAGGTGTTCGCCGGCAAGGCGTTGCCGGTGTGGGACAGCGCTCGCGGCGGCTGGCTGGTCGACATGGCGAGCGGCGGGGTGTTCCCGTTCGACCGCGGCGCGCCGAGCGCTGCCGACCCGCGCGATGACGTGCACCCGGATGCGCTGCTGGTCCGCTGCGTGGTGGCGCAGCCGGCCGACTACGCGCCCGAAGGCTTGCTGGCGGCACCGCTCGAGGCCGCGGACACGACGCTGCGCCTCTACGACGGCGATCGCTTCCCGGGCCGCGACAGCGGCTACCTGAAGATCCGCGGCGAGTGGATCGGCTACAGCGAACGGCAGGGCGATCGGTTGCTGGGCCTGCGCCGCGGCCAGCGCCTGACCAAGCCGCTGGACCATCCCGCCGGCAGCCGCGTGCACGTCGGCCGCAGCGTCGAGTTCGTGGTGCCGATGCCGCACGGCAAGGATGACTGGAATGGTTGAGCTGCGTCCAACTCGCCGCGGCAGCGCTGCCGACGGCTTCACGCTGGCCGAGATGCTGGCGGCGCTGACGATCCTGCTGCTCGGCGTCACCGCGCTGCTCGGCGCGCTGGCGCAGAGCGTCGGCCAACGCCGTTCGACCGATGCGCGCCACGAACTGGTCGCTCTGTGCGAACACGCCGTGCACCGCATCCAGCACGAGGCGGTGCGGGCGCCGGCCGGCAGCGAGTCGCCGCTCGAACTCGAGTTCGTGCCGATGGTGGACCAGGTGGTGCCGGGCTTCCCGACCATGACCTGGTCGGCGACCGCGACCGTCGATCCCGATCAGCCGACGCTGTGGCTGGTCAAGCTGGCGGTGCGCTGGCTGGAGGCCGGCGAGCCGGTCGAGGAAGTGTTCTTGCGGGTGCTGCCGCGGCAACTGCCGCTGGCGGCGCGGGTGGTTGCCTTCCGCGGCTGAGCCGCCGACGATGCGAAACGGTGATGTCGATGATCAACAAGCTGCTGCTCGCGTGTTCCACCCTGCTGTCACTGTGGTGCGGCGGTCCGCTGTCCGCACAATCGGTGCAGCTCGCCGACGGGCGGGTGCTGCTCGCCAGCGTCGAGGACGCCGACGGCGAGGGGCTGCGCGTGAAGCGCCTCGACAACGGCGGCGCGCTCGAACTGCGCTGGGACCATCTGTCGGCCGCCAGCGCGCTGGCCTGGAAGCGCAAGTTCGACCTCGCCGGTGACAGCCAGGACGAGGCCCTGACCCGGGCCGACGCGGTCGACTACTTCAACAACGGCAGCAAGCAGTCGGTGATCGGCCGCATCACCGAACAGGCCGGCGACCACATCGTCGTCGTCGTCAAGGGCGTGCCGTTCCGGGTGCCGCGCGCCGAGCTGCGCGCGGTGCGCAAGATCGAGGTGCCGGTGACCCAGGTGTTCACCCGCGACGAGTACTACGCGGATCGGCTGGCCGCGCATCGCCCCGGCGAGAAGTCCGACGTGCATGTGCTGCTCGCCGAGGAGCTGATCAAGGTCCGCGACTACGAGCACGCGGACTTCCACCTGCAGGAAGCCAAGCGCCTGGGCAACTCGCGCAACCCGCAGCAGCTCGAGACGCTGATCGGCAGGCTGCAGCGGTATCGCGACGCGGCCAAGGAGCTCGGCCAGATCGAGGAGATCCGCGCCTGTCGCAGCCGCGGCGGCCTGCAGGACTTCGACAAGGGCACCAAGCTGATCGACAAGTTCAGCAAGGACTTCCCGCAGACCAAGCTGAAGGCCGAGTTCGAGACCGAGAAGAAGCGCTTCGTCGAGGCGCGCACGCGGTTCCTGGCCAATCAGGTCGCCGATCTGTGGCGGCGCTCGATCCATGTGCTGGCCGACAAGAAGGTCGGGGAGGACGGCATCACGCTCGACACCGCCCGCGAGTACGCGCAGGGCAAGATGAGCGAGGACATCCAGGCCCGCGTCGCCGGCATCCTGAAGCTCGATCCGGCCGAGGTGAAGGCGCTGTGGAGCGAGCGCGCGAAGTACCCGGTCGGCCGCCGCGCCGAGCACTTCACCTACGGGGTCGGTTCGTGGGTGCTCGGCGAGACCGCGATCCTGAAGGACACCGAGGCCGGCAAGCAGCAGGGCAAGCAGCCGGCCAAGGCCGCCAACGCGCAGGATGCGCGCGACGTCGAGCGCTTCGCCAAGCAGTTGCGGCAGGCGATGGAGCGGCGGCGCGGCCAGCAGCAGGCCGGCGGCGAACAGGAGGAGGAGACCGAGGCCGACTGGTGGCGCAAGGCCGAACGGCAGGAGCGCACCGGCTGGCTGCGTGCGTTCTACGCCGAGTCCGGCGGGCAGATGGTGGTCACCTATGCGACCGTGTCGCCGTGTGTAGCGTGTTATGGCGAGGGCACCACGGTCGAGACCAACGCCGAGGGCAAGATGGTGCGCACGACGTGCTTCCTGTGCCACAAGACCAAGCAGATCCGCACCATCAAGGCCTACTGATGCGCGGGCTGCGGCTGCTGCCGTGCGCGCTGCTGTGGGCCTGCGCAGCGAACCCACCGGCCCCGGTGCCTACGGTCGCATCGGTGCCGCCGCTGACCCCGCGGGCGCAGCAGCCGATCGTGCCGCCGCCGTCGTTGCCGAAACCGGCGCCGGGCTTCGGCCCGGAGATCCTGTTGCCGAAGGCCGAGGCCGACGACACCGAGATCGCCCGCATCGGCGACCTGGTGCTGCGTCGCAGCCACGCCTACACGCGGTTGCTGAGCGCGCACCCGAAGCTGGCGCTGTCGGCGGTCGATCTGCTGGTGTTCGACGTGCTGGTCGCCCAGCACGCGCAGCAGTTCGGCATCCGCGTCGAACCGGAGCGCATCGAGCAGCTGGCGGCGGCCGAGGAGGTCCAGGTGCGCGACCAGGTCAAGGCCGAGCTCGGCGGCGAGCTCGACTTCGCCGGCTACGTCTGGCGCCTGTTCGGCCTGCGCGAGAACGACTGGCAGCAGACGCTGCGGCTGCGCACCGCGCAGCGGCTCTACCAGGGCTACGTGATCCGCTACCTGGCGCTGCGCGAGGACCGGGTGCAGGTGCGCTTCCTGGTGCACCAGGACCAGGCCGTCGCCGAGGAAGTGGCCGCCAAGGTGCGCGCCGGCGCCGACTTCGCGACGTTGGCGCTGCAGCGCTCGGAAGATCCGTCGCGCCGCGACGGCGGGCTGCTGCCGCCGTTCGGCCGCGGCTTCCAGCACCCGGTGGCGGCGACCGCGTTCACGCTGGCGAAGGGCGCGGTGTCGGCGCCGTTCCGCGCCAGCTGGGGCGACGAGCAGCGCTGGTTCGTCGTCTATTGCCTCGATCAGCTGCCGGGGCGCGAAGTCACCTTCGCGGCGGTGCGCGACGAGATCGATCGTGATCTCGAGCAGCGGCCGCTGTCGCCGCTGGAGACCACTGCCTACACGTTGCGCTGGCGCGGGGAACTTGATCGTTCCGCGCGAACCGATGCGCCCGACCGATGACAGCGCGCCGGCGCGGCGCTACAAGGACCAAAGCATGGACGAGATCTCGCGCGAACTGCCAGCGGACGCAACCACCCCTGCCACCGGCGCTGCCGGTCAGGGACCGGCCGGCGAACGCACCAAGGGGCCGGAGGAGCTGGTCACGCTCGACCGCGGCATCGTCGATGCCGACCTGGTGGTCCGCCCCCGCTTTGCGCCCGGGTCGCTACTCTCGCCGGAGGCCATGACCCCGGAGACGATCCCATCACCAACCCCGGACGCGGAGCTGCCTGCAGCCTCGCTGCCGGACGCTGGCGTCAGTGAAGCCGAGGCGGTCAGTGAAGCCGAGGCGGTCAGTGAAGCCGAGGCCGTCGGTGAAGTCGCTGTCGTCGAACCGGTCGCCCCCGACAACTCGGGCATCGACGCGGCCGCCGCCGCTGCCGCCGTCGCCGCCGAGACCGAAGTCGTCGAGATGGAGGAGGAGTTCGGCGCCGAGGACGAAGAAGGTCTGCCGGCGGTCCCCGAACTCGCCGATGCCGCGGCCGTCGCCAAGGTCGTGTTCGTGCTGATGCTGACGTCGCGCGAAGGGCTGTCGATGCTGCGCCTCGCGCAGGCGTGCAACACGACCCAGAAGCTGGTCGAGGAAGCGCTCGCGCTGCTGCAGCGCCAGCTGCGTGAGCTCGGCCTGCCGGTCGAGCTCGCGCGCACCGGCGACAGCGTCAAGTGGATGTCGGGCCCCGAGTCGTTCCCGTACTTGCAGCGGCTGCGCGGCGTCAAGAAGCTCGAGAAGCTGTCGCCGGCGGCGCTCGAGACGCTGGCGGTGATCGCGTATCGCCAGCCAGTGATGCGCAGCGAGATCGAGGCCATCCGCGGCGTGAAGGCGGGCCCGATGCTGCGCACGCTGCTGCAGCACAAGCTGGTCACCTGCACCGGCCGCGCCGACGTGCCGGGGCGCCCGCTGCAGTACGGGACCACGCAGCAGTTCCTCGAGCGCTTCGGTATCGGCACGCTGCAGGAGCTGCCGAGCCTCAAGGAATGGAAGAACCTCGGCTGAGCCATGCGCGATGGTCGCCGGCGGCGCCAGCGAGCGAGCGAGCGCCGTCTTGCATTCCGCGGCAGTAGCTCTAGGATCTTCGCCCGCGTTCGCGTCCCGGTCGTCTAGTCCGGTCTAGGACCCCAGATTTTCATTCTGGTAACACGGGTTCGAATCCCGTCCGGGATACCACTCGCGAGTCGCTGCGGGCCCACGACCCAACCGTCGTGGGCCCGCATCGTTTTCCTGCCCCGCGCACCCGATGCCGGACGCCGCGCCCGATCTGCTGAGCCTGCTGCGCGCTGCCGCCGCTCGCGGGGGCGATGCACCGTTCTTCGCCGCCGGCGACACGGTGCTCACGTGGCGCCAGTTCCAGCAGCGTGTCGAGCAGGTTGCGCTCGGGCTGCGCGCCGCCGGCCTGCAGCCTGGCGACCGCCTCGGCGTGCTGCTGCCGCGCGGTCACGACGAGGCGATCACCCTGTTGGCCGCGGCCGTGGCCGGCGGCATCGCGGTGCCGATCCACGCCCGCCTGAAGGACGATCAGGTGCAGCACGTGCTGGCGGATTGCGAACCGTTCGCGCTCGTCACCAGTGCGGTGCGGCTGCTGGCGCTGCGCGACCCGGCGGCGGTCTGTGGCAGGCACCGCGTCTTTGCCATCGGGGAAGCCGCGCTGCCGGTGCGTTCGGAGCCGTTGCCGCAACACCACACGGTGTCGGCCGACGCGCTGCCGCTGCCGGCACCGCGGCAGCCGGCGGTGTTGCTCTACAGCAGCGGCAGCACCGGCCTCGCGAAGGGCATCGTGCAGGACCACCACAACCTGTGCCTCGGTGCCGCGATCATCGCCGCGCCCGGCTATCTGGGGCTCGGTCCGGGCGACCACATCCTGGCGCTGCTGCCGTTCGGCTTCGACTACGGCCTCAACCAGCTGTTGTCGGCGCTGCACAGCGGCGCGCGCCTGACCGCCGCCGATCATCTCGGTGCGGGCGAACTCGCGCAGCTGCTGCGGCGCCATCAGCCGACCGGGCTGGCCGGCGTGCCGTCGCTGTGGCACGAGGTCGCCGCCGGACTGCAGAGCGGCGCGCTGACCGCCGCCGACGGTCGCAGCCTGCGCTACGTGACCAACAGCGGCGGGGCGCTGCGCCGCGCCGATGCGGCGCTGCTGCGCGAACGGTGGCCGCAGGTGCAGGTGTTCGCGATGTACGGGTTGACCGAGGCGTTCCGCAGCGCGTTCCTGCCGCCGGCGGAGTTCGACGCGTTCCCCGACTCGTTCGGGCGCGCGCTGCCGGGCGTCGAGCTGTTGCTGGTGGCGACCGACACCGGACAGGTGCTGGACGGGCCGGCGACCGGTGAACTGGTGCACGCCGGTGCCCTGATCGCACACGGCTACTGGCGGCGGCCGGAGGCGACGTCGGCGCGGTTCCGGCCGGATCCACGAGGTGGCGGCGATCGCGTGGTCTACTCGGGCGACATCGTGCGGCGCGACGACGGTGGTCGGCACTACTTCGTCGGCCGCGCCGATCGGCTGTTGAAGGTGCAGGGCCATCGGGTGTCGCCGGACGAGGTCGCGGCGGGGGTGGCGGGCATGCCGGGGGTCGGCGAAGTGGCGGTGTTCGGCTGCGACGGTGGCGCCGACGGGCACCGCATCGTGCTGGTGGTCGCGGGGGATCCTGCCGACACGGACCTGCCGGGCCAGCTGCAGCGCCGCTGCCGTTCCCGGTTGCCGTCCTACATGCAGCCATGGCGCGTGGCGGTGCTGGCTGCACTGCCGCACAACGCCAACGGCAAAGTCGACGAGTCGGCGCTGCGGGCGCTGGTGCCGGTATGCACGACGAACTGATCGCGAGGCTGCGACGGCACGCCGAGTTCTGGCCCGAGCAGCGCGAGCTGGCGGCTCGCTTCGTCGCGTTCGTCACCGCGCATCCGGACTGCCTGCTGCGCACCTGTGGGCCGGGCCACATCACCGCGTCGGCGTGGATCCTGTCCGCCGACGGCGAGCGCGCGCTGTTGACGCACCATCGCAAGCTCGGGCGTTGGCTGCAGCTCGGTGGTCATGTCGATGGCGAACCGCGCGTCGAGCTGGCGGCATTGCGCGAGGCGCAGGAGGAGTCCGGCATGGCGCGCTTCCGGTTCGTGCCGTGGAGCGGCAGCGAGCTGATCCCGCTCGATCTCGATGTGCATTCGATCCCGGCCCGGCGCGACGAGCCGGAGCATCTGCACTGGGACGTGCGGTTCCTGCTGCAGGCCGAACCCGGCCAGCAGGTGGTCTGTTCGCCCGAGTCGAACGAGCTGCGCTGGTTCACCGCCGACGAACTCGCGCAGGTGACCGACGAAGACAGCGTGCGACGGCTCGGTGCCAAGGCTGCGTCGCTGCGGTCGCGCTGACGGGACCGGCCGGTTCGGGTCGTCGCACGGAATCCGGCGACCGGACTGCAGTGTGCCGCGGCCGAATGGCGACAATGTCGACATGGCCGCCCCTGCGTCTCCTGCCCCGGTTCCGCCGCCGCGCCCGCACCGGCCGCGGCGGTTCGGCCTCGCCGCCGTGCTGTTGCTGCTGTGGCTCGGTGGGCGCGGGGCGGGTTGGTTCGGGCGCGGCGAGGACCAACCGGTGCCGGCCAGTTCGGGCCCGGTGGATCCCACCGCTGCCGCTGCACCGAGCTCGCCCGCACCGGCCCCGGTGACACCGCCGACGCCGCCGTCGGTCGCGGCCGCGACGACGACGACTGTGCTCGAAGCGGCGGATCCGGCGCCTGCGAACGGCCCCGCGGCGGCGCCGATGCCGATGCTCGAGTCGGACCGCGGCCCCGCCGTACCTGCCGAGGAGAGCGCGGCGGTGACGCCGCCGGCGGAACCGCTGGCGCCGGCGCTCGATCCCGATCGCTTCGCCAGCCAACTGTCGTTGGTCACCGAGCGCACCAGCAGCGGTGACCTCGGTCGCGCGATGGTGAGCTTGCACCATCTGCGTCGGTTCGCGTTGGACGCGGCGCAACAAGTCGCGTTCGCGGACGCCGCGCAGCGGCTGGAGACCGCCCTGGCGGCGGTCGCGGCCAACCTCGCGCAGGCCCTCGGGCAGGGGCGGGTGCTCGACGCGCGGGCGGCGTTGTCCCGCCTGCGCGGCGACGGCGAGGCCGTGCTGGTGCCGTGGGTCCGGCAGGCACTGCAACTGGCCGGTTGCCCCGGCGACCCGCTGGCGCCCGCGGTGGCGGGAGTGCGGCCGATCGCGCAGCCGCTGGCGCGGGGCCGGCAGGTGCGGTGGCGGCGGCAGGGGCGGGTGGAAGAGGGCCGTGTCGTCGACAGCCGCAGCGAGACGCTGACCGTGCGCGTGCAGCGCGGTGACGCGGTGGTGTTCCCGACCCTGGCCGTGGTCGAGGTCGAGCCGGTGGACGCCAGCACCGCCGAGGCGATCGAGTTC
The DNA here is from genome assembly GCA_025459175.1 of Planctomycetota bacterium. Lineage (GTDB taxonomy): Bacteria > Planctomycetota > UBA1135 > UBA1135 > UBA2386 > UBA2386. The sequence continues at coordinate 29,598 of JALORC010000051.1, forward strand.
GCGTTCGCCGCACTGCAGGCCGGGGACACCGAGCTGGCGCGGTTGTGGTGGTGCCGGGTGCAGCAGCAGCGCACCGGGGAACCGTCGGCGCGCGAACAGCAGCTGGCGACCTTGCTGCCCTGATCCGGCCGGCGCCGGTTCAGCCGGCGCCGATGCCGCCGCGATCGGGGTCGCGGCCGAACACCCGCAGCACGAGCGCGATCGTCAGCACGCCGCCGAGCAGGCACCACGGCCAGACCTCGGGCCCGAACAGCACCAACGGCAGGTAGCCACACAGCGCGCTGGTGCCGAACGCGAGCAGCGCATACGGCAGTTGCGTGGTCACGTGGGCGACCAGATCGCACTGCGAGCCGATCGAACTGAGCACGGTGGTGTCGCTGATCGGCGAACAGTGATCGCCGAAGATCGATCCCTCGAGCACGGCGCCGATGCACAGCAGCATCAGAGCCGGGCCACCGACCGCGGCGCTGCCGCCGAACGCGGCATCGGCACCGACCTGGTGCGCGAGCACGACCACGTTCGGCAGCAGGATCGCCATGGTGCCGAAGCTGGTGCCGGTGGCGATCGCGATGCCGCCCGCGAGCCCGAACAGCAGCAGCGGCAGCGCGATCGCGGTCATCGACTCGCGCGCCGAGGCGCACAGGAAGAAGCTGGTACCGAGGTCGACACACAGGTGGCCGAGGCTCCAGGCCAGGAACAGGATGCCGAATGCCAGCCACAGCGCTCGGGTCGCGGCCAGCGAGCAGGCCAGCAATTGCCGCCACGTCATCAGGCGCTGGCCGAGAGTCAGCAGCACCGCGGTGGCATAGGCGGACATCGAGGCGCCGAGCAGCGCGGTGTCGCTGCCGCTGTTGGCCAGCACCGCGCGCACCCGTTCGCTGATGCTGCTGCCGGCCGGCAGCGCGAGCCCGGCCCCGAGGCCCTGGACGATCATCAGCAGCACCGTGCCGAGCACCAGCACCAGCAGCGGCAGCACGGCGTTGCGGGCCCGTCGCGGTAGTTCGGGCGGCGGTTCGGCGAGGCCGCCGTCGATGGCGACCATCGGCCGGGCGTCGTCGGCGAACGGCTTGCCCAGCTGCCGCGCCCGCCGTTCGGCCGTCAGCATGGGCCCGAAGTCGCGTCGCATCACCGCGACCAGCACCACCAGCGCCAGCGCGAACAGGCAGTAACAGCGGAACGGCAGCGAGGCCAGGAACACCTCGAACGCATCGGCCGGCGTGTAGGGCGTGCCGTCGCTGCGCGTCACCAGCGCCAGCGGGGCGCGATACTGCGACATCTCGTAGGTGACCCAGGTCGAGAACACCGACAGACCCGCGATCGGCGCCGCCGTCGAGTCGACGATGTAGGCCAGCTTCTCGCGCGACACCCGGCAGCGGTCGCTCAGCGGCCGCATCGTGGTGCCGACCAGCAGGCAGTTCGTGTAGTCGTCGAAGAACACCGCGACCCCGGCGGCGAACGTGCACAGTTGGGCGCTGACCGGCCCGCGCACCCGGCGCTGCAGGCGATCGACGAGGCCGTGCACGCCACCGTTGCGGCCGATCACGCCGATGGTCATGAACAGGAACACCACGAACAGCGTGATGCGCAGGTAGAGGTCCTCGCTCAGCGAGCGGCGCCACAACGCGTCGGCGACGAAGTGCCAGCTGCCGGCGGCGGCGGCCTCGAGCGCGCCGAGCGAGCCGGCCGGGGCCGTGGTGGCTACGTGGGCGATGCCGCCGCACAGGCACGCCAGCAGCAGCGCCAGCAGCACGTTCCGGGTCAGCACCGCGATCGAGATCGCGACCACGGCCGGTAACAGGCTCCAGCGGGTCGCGTAGATCGACGTGAACCGCTGCGGCGTGCCGTCCGGGGCCGGCAGTTCGGCGGCGACCCCGTTGGTGCCGAGCCGGACCACGAGCGGCAGCTGGCCGCCGCCGCTGCCGAGCTGCACCTCGTTGCCCGTGGCGCGCTGGCTGGCGGCCCATTCCCAGGCCGTTCGTTCGTATTCGGCGCTGCGGCGGCGCAGCAGCGCCGGATCGGTGATCGGCGGGCTGCTGCGCAGGTCGACCACCAGCGGCGGCAGCTGGGCACCGCGCTGGTGGGCGGCCAGCGGGGAAGTCGGGCCCAGCAACCACTCGCGGACCCGCAGGTAGGCGAGATACGGCTGGCCCGCGATGGGGTCGAGCGCCGGGATCGCCGCGAACAGGCCGACGAAGGCGAGGGCCACGAGGCAGCGGGTGCGAAGGCGCATGGGAACTCCGGGGTCGGCCGCGGGACAGCAGTCGCTATCGCCATCGGGACGATGCGCGTAGCGTTCGTGCTCCATGGCCTCGGGTCAACTGCAGCGTCGTCTCGGTCTCGTGTCGGCGATCTCGATCACGGTCGGCGCCGTCATCGGGTCCGGCATCTTCCTGACCCCGCTGAAGGCCGCGCAGAACGTGCCGAGCGAGAGCTGGATCTACCTGCTGTGGGTGGGGCTCGGCATCGTCTGCCTGTTCGGGGCGTTCGCGTACGCGGAACTCGGCGCGATGTTCCCCGAAGCCGGCGGCCAGTACGCGTTCCTGCGCGAGGCCTGGGGCAAGGGGGTCGCGTTCCTCTACGGCTGGGTGTTCTTCTGGGTGATCAACAGCGGCACGGTGGCCGCGCTGGCGGTCGCGTTCGCGGAGGGCATCCTGACGGTGCTCGGCTACGACAGTGCGCGGCAAGAGGCCGAGCCGCTGGCGGTGCCCGGCGTGGCTGCCGCCATGATCGTGGCGTTGGCCGTGGTGAACCACCTCGGCGTGCTGATGGGAGCCGTGCTGCAGAATCTGGCCACCTTCGCCAAGGTCGGCGCGCTCGGACTGTTGGTGGTCGGCGGTGTGGTCGCGGCGATGGGCTCCGGGCTGCCGTCCAACGACGCGCCGACCGCGGGGGCGTCCGGGTTGCGGCTCGGTGGCATGGTGGCGGCGTTCACGAGCATCTTCTGGGCCTACGAGGGCTGGTATCAGCTGCCGTTCAATGCCGCCGAGCTCAAGCGACCCGAACGTAACCTGCCGCTCGGCCTGATCGCCGGCATGGTGCTGCTGATCGCCTTGTACACCGCCGTCAACGCGGTTTATCTCTACGCGGTGCCGTTCGGCGAGATGCAGGCGCTGCCGGCGACGGACAAGATCCAGGTGCCGGTGTTGTCGGTGTCGCGCATCTTCACCCCGGAGCTGGCGGGCTGGCTCACGGTGTTGATCTCGATCTCGGTGATGGGCGCGGCCAATCCGAACTTCCTGTCGTCGCCGCGCGCCTTCTACGCGATGGCGCAGGACGGCCTGGTGCCAGCCCCGCTGCAGCGGGTCAGCGAGCGGTGGGGCACGCCGTGGGTGTCGATCTGGACCCAGGCGGTGTGGTCTTTGCTCCTGGTCTTCGTGCTGCGCAGTTTCGCCGACATCACGGCTTTCGTCGTCTTCGCCGCCTTCCTGTTCTATGCGTTGACGGTCGCGGGCGTCTATCGCCTCCGCGCGCGGCGCCCCGAGCTGCAACGGCCCTACCGCTGCACGGGCTATCCTGTTACTCCGGCGCTGTTCATCGCGGTGTCGGTGGCGTTCGTGGCGGCGCTGCTGTACGACCCATCGGAACGAACGAATGCGCTCTACGGGCTCGGCATCCTGGCCAGTGGCGTGCCCTACTACGCCTGGTGGGTCCGCCGTCGGCCGGGATCGGCGTCGTGAACGGCTGGGCACGGGGCGGAGGGACCGCTAGAGTCGGCCGCCGATGACCCCGTTGCAGTTCGGCCTGTTCTTCGTTGCGCTGCTGGTGGGCTACGTCCTGGTGCACCTGCGCCTGGTGCGCTTCGAGGAGCATCTGCAGAAGCTCGGCGGCATTCGTGGCCTGGATGACCGTCTGCGTGCGCTCGACGACCGCCTGCGCATGCTGGGCGAGTCGTTCGACAAGCTGCGCCTCGATCGCGTCGAGAGTCAGCTCGGCCGTCTCCATGACGATCTCGAGGACTTGCGCGACGCCACGTCGCTGGTGCGCCAGGCGGTGGTCGAGATCCCGGCGCCGGTGGTGACTGCCGTGCCCGCGGCGGCGCCGGCGGCGGCGCCGATCGTCTACGAACTAGCCGCAGCTCCGTCGGAGTCGCCGGCTGCCCGGCTGGCGACCGTGGTGGAGACGCGGTTGCTGCAGCTCGGCTATCGGGAGGTCCAGATCCTGACCGACCTGTCGACGGTGCCCGCCGATGCGGAACTGGAACTTCAGGTCGAGTGCACGCGCGGCAACATGCCGGCCAAGGGGCGCGTGCTGATCCGCAACGGTTCGGTGCGCGACCTCGCGATGCAGACCGTGGCGCCGATGTTCCCGTGACCGATTGCTGGCGCAGCTCAGCGCCAGCGTTGCAGCCAGTCGCCGAACGCCGGCGGCAGCGGGGCGGTGAACTCCACCGCGAGGCCCGTCGCCGGATGCAAGCAGCGCAGCACGCTGGCATGCAGCAGGTGGCGATCCGGTTCGCCATCGACCCCGACCCTGGCGTCGCCGCTGTTCTTCACGCGGGCGACGAAGGCCAGATAGTCCTCATCGGGGCGGCCGTAGAGCTTGTCACCGAGGATCGGCGTGCCGTGGGCCTCGAGATGGACCCGGATCTGGTGGGTGCGGCCGGTGGCCGGCTCGCAGCGCAGCAGCGATGCAGCAGGTCCTGCGGCTTCGGGGTAGAACCGGGTGGTGGCAGCCTGGGGCTCGTCGATCGCCTCGCCGGCGGCGCGCCGCAGCGCGATCCGGCTTTGCCGCGCCCGACCGATGGGCAGATTGCAGACAAAGGGTGAATCGACCCGCCCTCGCACGACGGCGCGGTAGGTCTTCTCCACCTGGCCCTGCTCGAACTGCAGACGCATCGATCGCTGTGCGGATGCGGTCCGCGCCAGCACGCAGATGCCGCTGGTCTCGCGATCCAGTCGGTGAGTGAGGTGCAGCGCAGGTGCTCCGAGCCGCTCGCGCAGGCGATGGATCAACGTGTTCCTGACGAAGGGACCGTCGCCGTGAACTGGCAAGTGGGCGGGCTTGTCGACCACGATCAGTTCGTCGTCCTGGTGCACGATCGTGAAGCCGAGATCGGCCCACGGTTCGACGTGCACACGCAAGTAGGTCAGCGTGGCCCCGGCGCGCAGGCGCAGGTCGGCACGAACCGACTTGCCGTCGATGAGCACCCGCTGCGCGGCGATCTCGGACTGCCAACCTGCCCGGTCGAGATAGCGGAACCGAGCCGACAAGTAGTCGATGAGAGCCTCGCCTGCGCAGGCAGCAGGGACTCGACTGCTCAGCCCGATCGATGCCGGCGATTGCGGTTGTTGTTCCATCGCAGCCGGGCCCGGAAACGAATGCGGCGACCGCACCTGCCGGTGGGGTCGCCGTTGTCACGTGCGAGTACGAACGACGCAATCGTCGTGTCGCCCAGCGCTCGCGGTATCAGGCCTTGACCGTGCGGCGGCGCCGCAGCAGGGCCGCGCCAGCGAGGCCGGTGCCGACCAGCAACAGGGTGCCCGGCTCGGGAACGGGCTGGCCACCGCCACCAGGGGGCGCGCCACCGCCACTGCCACCACCTGCACCACCGCCGCCGGCTCCACCGCTACCCGATCCACCTGCCCCACCATCCGGGTTTCCCGTCTCCGGGGTCAGTCCGGGCGCAACCGTACCGGAGTCTGGCTGGTTGATTGGAGCCTGAGGGTTGTTGTTCGCGGTGACGACACTGCCCGCGTGGTCGGCGCAGGCGGCGAAGCAGAAGCAGGCTGACAGGGAGAAGAGCAGATTCAAGCGCATGGGATGAGGCCCTAAGGTGCAGGGTCGAGGGACAACGAGCAATCGTTGTGCCTTGTTGCAGATACTAGCAGATCGAACGTCAAGAGGAAGCAAGAAAGTTGCGCTTCGCCTGGCCAATGGTCGGTCCCGCGGGATGGTCGGTAGCCTCCAGGAACGGGAACGACTGGAGGTGGCGTGCAGGCCGGGCCCGGGGCGCTGGCCCCCGGTCGGCGGAGCCGTCTGCGGGGGGCGACTGCAGGGTGAGAAATCAGGATCCTCCCGCCGCAACATGCCGGTCCGCCGTCGCCTCCGCCACCATGCCATGGTGGGGTTGCGCCGCTGCATCGGGTCGCCGTCACCGGTGGCGATTTCCGGACGGGTTGCCGTCGCTGCATCGACGCTCGGTCTACCGCAAGGGGGGCATGAAGTAGACCTTGCGGTCCGGCCCGAGCAAAAGCAACCGATCACCGGCCAGCACCGGCCGACAGCGCCTGCCTTCTACCAGGCTGTAAAGCTGGCTGCAGTCGCGCGCATCGAGCACCTGAAGCGAGCCGTCGGCGACCGGCACCACGAGGCGATTGCCGACCAGCAGCGGTTCCCCCTGCCAGGTGCTGTTGGAGCAGGCCACCCTGGCGCGCTCGGTGCCCAGCGCCGCATCGAACCGGATGATCGCGCGGGGCGTCGTCAGCAGCACGTCGCCATCGACCATCGCCGGTGCGCCGGCCACTTCCTCCTCGAGCTGGTGTCGCCAGCGCACCGCACCGGTGGCGAGGTCCAATCCGATCACGTTGCCGACTTCGTCGGCGATCACGAGGACGTTCTTGCCGACCGCGGCGGATGGATTGGTCAGCCCGGAAAGGTCCTGTTGCCATGTGGTCGACAGGGCCGGCAGCGAGAAGGCGCGTACCCGGCCTCGTTCGCCGACTGCCACCAGGGTGCTGCCGTGCGACAGCAACCCGGCATGGACGGCCTCGGGCAGGTCGATGCTGGTCTGCCGGCGGTCGTTGAGGTCGAACACGCGCAGCTTGCGATCGGTTGTGGCCAGCGCCAGGAAGCGATCGACAAGCACCACCCCGCCCTCGGTGGGAACATCCGGCAGGCTCCAGGCGAGCTCGCCGGTGTCGCGTCGCAACGCGCGGAGTTCGCCGTCGAGCGATGCGACCAGCACCAGGTCGCCGGCGAGCCACGGACGGCTGAGCAGCCCGGACAGGTCTTCGCTGCGGAACGTCCACAGCGCCTGCTTGTTCTCGGGCGCCAGCGCAACCACGCTGCCGCTGCGATCCGCGAAGTAGAGGGTGCCGTTCGGGCCCACCGCCGGCGGCAGCTCGATCACGCTCGCATGTTGCCACTCGCGCGCCGCCGGCATCGACAGGTTGGCTTGCCAGTTGCCGACCTCGGCGCCGGTGATCGTGGTCCGGGCCCCGCGGAACCCGGGCAACGAGACCTCGAGCTCGAGGCTTTCGGCCGGCACCCGCGACAGGATCATCGGCGTCACTCCGACCTCGGTGCCGTTGCAGGTGATGCGACCGCCTGCAGGGCGGCTCTCGATCTTGAGCGGCAACCGGACGATCTTCGCGAACGGGACGTCGCCGAACGCCTCCGCCAGCGCCCGGAGGTGCTGTTGGGCCGTGGCGAAGTCGCCGGTCTTGGTGGCAGCTTCGAGCTCGGTCATCAACTTGACGATCGTGGCGTTGCGTGCGACGCGTTCGCGGAAGTGGTTGCGCAGGTTGGCGTCGCTGACCGGTTGGTTCTCCAGCTCTCGGTAGAGCTCGAGTGCCGCCGCGAAATCGTGCGCGGCTTCGCGTTGCACGGCCGCCTTGAACAGCGGGTCGAGGCGGCGTTGGTGATCGTTGCGCTGCAGAGCCTCGGAATAGGCGAGGGCGAGGGCGGACGCCTTGGCGAAGCCGGCGGCGATCTCGGGCGCGGCCAGCCCGCGGATGCGTTCGTGGATCGCCGGACTCAGGAAGTCCGGCAGTTGACGGTCCGCCGAGAGCTGTTGCAGCTCGCTGTAGAGCCGCAAGGTGACCGGCGAACAGAACGCTTCCAGGTCGCTCAGGTTGGTGAGCAGACCGCGGCGATCGAGCAGCGCACTCGGCGGTGGGGGCAGGCGACTCAGCAGCGACTTGGAAGTCAGGGTGATCTGGTCGAACGCCACCGTGAGGCGATTCTCGGTGACGCCCGCCACTTCGTCCCGCACGGTGGGGATGTTCCAGAGGCGCCGGTAGATCGTCAGCGCGGCGGCCAGTTCCCCCTTGGCCAGGGCTTCGGCCGCCTGCGTGAATTGCTCGTTGATGCGAGCCCGCTGCAGCTTCTGCTGTCGACCCTGTTCCGCGGCTTCGGCGAAGGCGATGCGATTGCGCAGATCCTCGATCGGTTCGCATTCGCCGAGGGCCTCCCGCCACTGCTCCCAGCTGGCGCGCGCACCATCCCGGTCGCCCTTGCTCAGCAGTTCGCTGATTTCGGCATCGGCCTGTTGGGAGTCCCGGTTGAAGTTCTGCTGCTGCCAGAACACGATGCCCATGGCGCCCAACATCAAGACCCCGGCCAGGGTCGACACCAGCCGCACGATGCGCCCTGCGCGGGTCTGTTTGCGCAACGCCACCAGCTTGGCGATGTCCTTGCGTGATCGATCGACCCGCAGCAGGGCTTCGTAGGCCTCGAGCGCGCGCTGCCGGTCCCCGAGGGCATCGTAGGACTCGGCCAGTTCCAGCAAGGCTGCCGCCGCCCCCTGTGGATCGCGCGCCTTCTGGCGGGCGCGTGCTTCCCGGGCCAGCACCTGGGGGCGCACGGTGCCGGTGGCACGTGCATCGGCGACGATCTCCAACGCGGTGGACACCAGATCGCCGTCGATCAGCGCATCCAGCAGGTCGGTGGTCACCCGCTCCAGCTCCGGCGAGTCGCTGGCCCCGTGTGCGACCAGCACCGTGCGGAGGTAGCTGAGTGTGCCCGGGTCGTATGGCGACAGGTCGCGAGCCGCCCGCGCCAGGTCGACCGCGGCCTGCGGATCGGATTGACGCTGCGCCGCCTCCAGCAGCAGAGCACCCGCGAGACGGCGTTCTCCGGCCTTCTCGAGCGCCGCCGCCATGCCCTGCAGGATCTCGAGCGCTCGCTCGCCCGGGCGATCGCGCAAGGTCTGCAGCAGCACCAGGGCGCGCTTGCCGTGGTCCGAGGCGGCGAGTTCGGTGGCGACGGCGACCAACTGCTCGTCGGCGACGTTCGCCAGCAGGCCCCCGTTGACCAGGTCGCGCGCGGCACGCGACACCTCGAACAGGCCGCTGGTGGTCTGCTCCGCCAGCTCGCGATACGTGTGGCGCGCATCGACGCTGGCCATCAACGTGCGGTGGTTCTCGTCCAGCGCCGACTCGTCGGCCGGCTCGGCGATCCGCTCGGGGACCTCGTCGAGACTGCCGAGGCTGTCGAGGATGCTCTCCCATTCGTCCGAGCGCCGCGCGACCTCCAGCAGCAGGCTGTTGACCTCGAACTCGGGGCAGCTGGCGAACGCAGCTCGCTGGGCGTCGGTGGCCAGCGGGCCCTTGAAGAACTCGAAGGTCCCGTGCCGCCAGGTGAACAGGTTGAACAGGTCCTCGGAGACCTGCATGCCGATCACACCCTCGATCTGCTCGCGCGTCACGAGGCCGGCCCCGATCAGCATCTCGCCGAGCGGCTTCTTCTCCTTGCGCTGGTTCACCAGCGCGGCGCGGAGCTGTTCGACCTCCACCAGCCCGGCCTGAACCAGGCGCTGACCGAGTCGGCGGGTGGCGATGCGGTTGGGCACCAGGATCTGCACCACCCCGTCGCGGCAGTGGATCTGGCGTTCCTCGAGGGGGTTGCGCAGGCGCAACACGCCCTCCATCTTCGACATCGACAGCGTCTGGAAGATGTCGGCCAGGTTGATCTGTTCGAGATCACCCCGCATCGTGACGGTCTGCGCCTCTGCCTCGGCTGGCGCCGTCGCAGGGGACGTGGTCGGAGCGTCGTCGTCCCCGGCCAGCAGGAACTCGACCTCCGCTTCGTTCAGGACCTCCCGATTGTCTGCCATTCCATCCGGTTCACGACCGCGGTCCAGCGTCGCCGCGCTGCTCCGATCGTCGTGGCTCTTGCCTATCGGTCTGCTCGCCTTCGGGCCTCAAACCGTCCTTGCGCAAGATCCGGCCGCCGGCGGCACCGCCGCCTGGAGCGGGCGCGGGGAGCGGATTCGCGATCGCTTCGAATCCCTGCTGCTCGCCGCCACCCCGGACTGGTCGGCCGGCTGGCAGCTGGCGGTGGACCTCGGCCGCCCGGCGGCTCCGATGCTGTGGGACCTCGTTGCCGACAACAAGTCGAACGTCAAACGGCGCCTGGTGTTGATGGCCGCGGCGGTGCTCGCCGGCGGCAACGCCGAGGACGAACGATTGCTGACGTGGCTGGCCCAGCCGAAGCCGATGCTGGAGGAACGGGTGCTGGCGGCGATGCTGATGGCCCTCGGACCGCAGCGGACGCGCCCGGCCGCCAACTTCTGGAGTCGTTGTCTGGGCCCGGCCAAGTCCCCGGAGCAGTTGCTGTCGATCGCCGTGCGCCTTGCCTCGGCGAAGTTCCCGGAGGCGGCCGAGGGGGCGCCGCTGCTGCTCGACGAGGACCCCGGTGTCGGGGCCGCGGCCACATACGCCGGGCTGCCCTGGACGGCCGCCATGGTCGCCCGCTGGAGCAACGTGCGGGGCGGCGAACGGCACGCCGATCTCTATTGGCGCGGCGCGATGTTGGGCGCCGCGCGCAGTTCCGCCGGCCCTGCTGGCCAGGGCGACCCGTCGCTGGAGATGGCGCGCGAAGTGCTGCGGCTGCGCGACGAACGCCTGACCGAGGCTCGCGCCACCGCCGTTTGGCTGCGGGCCAGTCGGGGGGATCTGCAGCCGAGCGAGGCGCGCCTCGACTGGCCGTTGCTGCAAGTTGCGGTCGGCGATCCCGAGACCGCGGCTTTGCTCAACAGCTGGCTGGGCCCGGCGGCGACGCCGCGGGACGAAGCGCCGCACCGGCTGGCGGTCGCGTATGCGCTGGTCCGTCCGGTGGCCGAAGTCATCGCGGCGCGTGGTCAGTGGGCCGGCGATGCGCGGATCCGCGAGCACATCGCGGTCGCCCTGGCCTTTCGCCTGGGCAAGCTCGAGCAGGTGCCGACGATCGTCGAGCCGTTGCCGAACGTCGCGGCCTGGCAGTTCGTTCAGTGGATGAGCGGCGGCCGTATCGACCGACCGGATGCCGGGTCCGATCCGGTGTTGCGCGCCGCACTGCCGTTGCTTGCCGACGGTCGACTCGGGCGGCGCCAGCTTTGCATCACCTTGGAGGACACCTTGTGGCGCTGGGGCAGTCACCCTGGCCTCGCGGTCTGGCGACTCGAGCGGGGGCTGGTGCGCGATCTGCTGCTCGCCGGCAGCAACCGTGGGGGCGGCAAGTACCAGCCCCACATTCCGCCGGACCAGCGTTACTTCCCGACCGGGCTCGATCGCAACGACGAGTTCTTCGCCATTGCCGTGGCGCTGTTCGATTTCCTGCAGCAGCCGCGCTTGCCGCTGCCGCCGGAACTGCGGCTGCCAGATTGAGCCCCGCTAAGGCTGCGCCGCTGGACGGCGCTCACAACGCGAGCAGGAAGTCCGCGAGCGCCTGCATGCTCGCTGGGGGCGTGTCGGCGCCTGGACTGACGCGCACGGTGCCGGCCGCTCGGGTGCCGAGCGATCGATGCAACCACGGCGCGCAGTGATGGCCACTGCGAACGTGGAAGCCGGCGCTGTCGAGCATCGCCCCGAGCTCGGCCGGGTCGTAGTCGCGGTGCACGAAGCTCGTCACCGGCACCCGTGGTCCCGGCGGCGGTCGCAGCAGGCGGATCGGGGTGTGGTCGGCGAGCAGCTGCTCGAGCTGCTCGCAGCGAGCCACGGCTGCAGCCAGGCGCGCGCCGGCCGTGTCGGGTGGGAGCGCGCGCAGCGCCGCGGCGAGCCCGAACAGCGCCGGCGTGTTCGGCGTGCCCGCCTCGAAGGCGGCCGGCCAGTCGGTCGGATGCTCGTCGAGGGCCTGGCTGCTGCCGGTGCCGCCCTGCTTCTGGGGCGCGAGCCGGAGCCCGTCGCGCACGGCCACGAAGCCGAGGCCGGGTGGCGCGGCCAGGGCCTTGTGGCAACTCGCGACCACGACGTCGGCGCCGACGTCGACGTCGAGCCAGCCGACCGTCTGGCTCGCATCGAGCAGGAAGGTGGCGCCCGCCTGCCGTGCGGCGCGGGCCATCGCCGCCGCATCGAGGCACACGCCGGTGACATTGCTGGCGTGCGTGGCGCAGACCAGCCGGGTCGGGCGCGCGGCCAGCGCCGGCGCCAGTCGGGCCGCGTCGAGTCCACCGTCTGGGCCCGGCTCGATCACCTCGACCGAGATCGCGCGTTCGCGTTGCAGCGCCCGCAGTGGCCGCACCACGGAACTGTGTTCGAACGCGGTGGTGATCACGTGATCGCCGTGGTGCAGCAGCGCCCGCAAGGCCAGGTTCAGGCCCTCGGTGGCGCCGGACACGAAGGCGACCGAGGACTCGCTGGTGTTGCAGAGCGCGGCGATGCCGGCGCGGGCCGCGGCAACCTCGATCGCGGCCCGACGGCAGCCGGCACCGTCGCCGCGTCCGGCACTGACGCCGACGGCGGCGAACCAATGCAACACGGCGGCCAGCACCCGCTCCGGCTTCGGGAAGCTCGTGGCGGCGTGATCGAGGTAGTGCGTGGTCGTCATCGTCGCCCGAGCCACCGTTCGTAGAGGGCCCGCGCCCGCAGCGGGTCGCGCACTCCGAACAGCAGCGCGCGTCCGCCGGGGAACACGCTCCAGCGACAGCCGTCGGCGCAGAAGCGCAGCAGGTGTGGTGTGCGCACCAGGTCCTGCACGGCGCCCGCGAGCCGATCGGCCAGCGCCGCGAGGTCGAGGCCAGCTGCGTCGGCTGGATCGATCTGCACCGCGTCGCGACCGCACAAGGTCACTGCGGCGGGGCTGGCGGCAACCAACGCCGGGTGTTCGCCGCCGCGGCAGACGACACAGTCGGGTGCCGGGCCCTCGGCAACCGGCACCACCGCGTAGTGGCCGCGCCACACGTCGCAGGTGAACACCCCGCGCGTCGGTTCGGCACCGACCAGCAGCTTCAATGCCTCCGCCACCTGGAAGGCCGTCACCGCCGCGATCGCCGGCGCCAGGATCCCGGCCGTCTCGCAGGTGCCGACCTCGGCCTGCTCGGGTGCGGCTGGCCACAGGCAGCGCAGGCACGGCCGGCCCGGCGTGATCACCATCGCCGCACCCTCGGTCGCCACCGCCCCGGCGTAGATCCACGGCACCGCGTGCCGATGGCACCAGTCATTGATCAGGTAGCGGGTCGGGAAGTTGTCGGTGCCGTCCAGCACCAGATCCGGCGGGTGCGGCAGGGTGCGCAGGAAGGCCGCCGAACACTCCGCCACGAACGGCGTGGCTCGGATGCCGCTGTTGCACTCGAGCAGCCGCGCCGCGGCCGCCACCGCCTTGGGGGTACCGGCGTGCGCATCGCGCTCGGTGAACAGCACCTGCCGCTGCAGGTTGCTCCATTCGACGACGTCGCGGTCGACCAGCCACAAGGTGCCGACGCCGGCGCGCGCCAGCGCATCGGCCGCGTGGCTGCCCAACGCGCCGCAGCCGACGATCAGCACGGTCGCGCGGCCGAGGCGTTCTTGTCCGGCCGCGCCGATGCCGCTCACGCGCATCTGACGGCTGTAGCGGTCGGCGGGGTCCGCCGCGTCTGCAGTGAGGGGATCGGTGGCCAACGGCGCTGCTGGTAGTCCTTCGCCGGTCGGGAAGCAATCGGCCGCGGGCGGCAGCAGGCCGGTGCGACCGCCGGTCGGCGGTGCGGGCCGGCGTCCCTGCCTAGGCGAAGTAGGCGCGGTTGGCCGTGATGAACGACTTCCACTCCGCGGGCACGTCTTCCTCGGCGAAGATCGCCTGGACCGGACAGGCGTCGACGCACAAGGTGCAGTCGATGCAGTCGTTCGGGTTGATGTAGAGCTGCGGATCAGTCTCCTTGCCGTGGATGCAGTCCACGGGGCAGACATCCACACAGGCCTTGTCCTTGACGTTGATGCAGGGTTGGGTGATGACGTGCGTCATGGCGGCTTCGGTCGTTCGTTGGGGGAGGCAAGAAGCTAGCAGGCAAGTCGCTGGATGCCAGATGTCCGCAGCATGGAAAGCACTGCGTTCGCCTCGCTCCGGAGCGCTGGAGTGTCGTGTGGTCGCCGTCGAACCCGCGGCGCGCGCGAACCGCTGACGATTGCCCGCCGCCGTGGTTCGGAGATGGTGCGAGAGCAGGGACTTGAACCCTGAAGGGCTTGCGCCCGCAGGTACCTAAAACCTGTGCGTCTGCCAATTCCGCCACTCTCGCGGAGCCGGCACGGTATCGGTCCGCAGCCGCGCCGCAAGCTCGGATTGATACACGAGCTCCGGCTGGGGTTCAGCTGCGCGCCCGGAGCGTCGATCTGTGCCGACGGTGCGGTCGCCTCTGCCGGCGCACCGTGCCGAGGATCCCATGACTGCCACGCTCCGCGTTCGTCCTCCGGTCGGTGCCTTCGGTGCGCTCGCCTTCTTGTTCTGTCATGGCTGCGGCGCCGGAGGTGAGGCGGACCCCGGCTCGGGTGGTGGTCCGGGCGGACCCGGCGGGGCCGGCAACCCGCTCAGCGTGGTGCTCGACTTCCAGGTCACCAACAGCGCCACGACCGAACGCACCGAGACGATCCTGGCGTCGGTGCCGTTCCCCGAAGGTGGCTACCAGCCGGCCGACCTCGCGAACATGATCGTCAGCGGCCATCAGACGGCGTGGCTGCCGCTGCAGTACTGGGCCGATGGGCGGGTCAAGGTGGCGCAGGCGCAGTTCACCGACACGCTGGCCGCCGGCGAGAGCAAGACCTACGTGGTCGCCCGCGACGAAGCGTCGATGACCGGCGCCTTCGTGCGCAACAACTGGGTCGCACAGCGCCTCGCCGACCTGCAGCTCGGGGCCGAGGTGCGCGACACCTTCCAGGTCGCGTATCGCGGGCTGACCACCGGCGCCGGCACGGTGCTGCAGACGTCGCCGTTGGTGCAGACCACGCGTTGGCGCACCTACCATACGCCGGTCGGGGCCCCCGGCATCGGCCGCGACTACCTGAGCTCGACGTTCTACGTCACCGAGTACCGCGACATGCCGTTCGTCGTCGTCGACTGGGTGCTCGGCAATGACTACCAGGGCATCGACGTGGTGCCGGCCGGCAACACCGACCCGAACCTGCGGCCGCTGGGCACGGTCGACGTGCGCGCGGCGCGGTTCCTGTGCAAGGGCGCCTCGGCGATCATGCCGTACCGGGCGACCGAGCACGCGATCGGCGCCGCCGAGTCGATGGGCGGTGGCTTCACCGGCCATCGGGTGATGTCGGACACCTGGATCGGCGACGCGATGACGCGTCGGTACCGGTTCCTGTTGCGCATGGAAGCCAGTGGTGCCAGCGCGCCCGAACTGCAGCGCTGGCAGCAGACGGCGACGGCGATGCTGGAGAAGCCGATCTATGCGCTGGCGACGCCGCTGGCGTGGCAGCAGACCCGCGCCGCCGGCCTGCTCGGCGGTCCGATCGACGGCCCGACCGACGCGGCGAGCCGCGCCCAGGGCGAACACGCCAGCTGGTCGGGGCAGAACCACTTCGGCACCTGGGGCACGCACGGCGACGTCAAGGTCACGGCGACCACGGGCACACCGCGCAACCATCCGCTGAGTCCGGAACTCGCCCATGCGATCCAGGGCCGCTACCCGTTGCTGCTGCAGAAGCTCGAGCAGATGGCGTGGGCGCAGGCGATGCGCCCGTACCACCTGTGGGGCCTCGAAGTCGGTGCCGAACAGCAGATCCTGCTGTGGGAAGGCACGCCGTTGCTGCTGGTGCAGGGCCAGTCGCTCGGTCGTCGGGCGCTGCGCGATGCCGACCCGTATCCGGGCTATCGGACCCTCAGCGTCGGGCAGTCCCCGGGCCAGGGTTGGAACGCCTACGACCACGAGCACTGGAGCACGGACCTGCTGTTCGACTACTGGACCATCAGCGGTGACGCCTGGGCCAAGGAAGAACTGCGCCAGCTCGGGCAGAGCCTGAAGGCGCTGATGCGGCTCAGCTACTACTACACCGCCGCCATCCAGGCGGCGCGCGCCGAGGGCTGGTGCATGCAGGGCTTCGCACAGTGCTACCAGGCGACCCGCGACGAGTCGCTGAAGCTGTATGCGATGCGCCGCGCGACCGAGATCGTCGAGGTGCAGCGCAAGAAGAGCCATCCGAGCCGGGC
>JALORC010000139.1 GCA_025459175.1 Planctomycetota bacterium
GCCGATCGCTTCGCCGCCGCCGCCGCGGTCGCCGGCGGCAGCCTCGGAAAGGCCTTGCTGGCCTGCACCGAACAGGTGGTACAGCTCCATGATGTCGTGCTGTCGATCGTGCAGCAGCGCGACAGCTTGCGGCCGGTGGCAACCGCGCGGGCGGTGCTGGCGGCCTCCGAGGAGCGGCGGCTCGAGCTCGATGTCGCGCGCAAGTTCCTGTGGCTGCTGCGCGCCGAGCTGGTGCGCTGCCGCTCGGCTCTTGCCCCGGCCGACGCGGCTTCCTACCCTGCGAGCGCTGCCGAACCATGGACGACCTGGCTCGAACTGACGCTGGCCGCCGAACGGGATCTCGAACTGATGATCCCGCCGGAGCAGGTGCTGACGGCGTGTCTGCTGCAGTTCTCGGGGTCGTGAACCGCTGCGCGTGGGGCGCCGCGGTGAACATGGGCAGGCGTGGTCGAGCGTTCGCGAGCGGTCACTCGCGGTCACTCAAGGGCGGTTCCGGATGTGTCGATACCGGCGTGCTGACGCCGCTTCGCCCGCGGAGGAACCGTGTCGATGGCTGCTGCTGAACAAGACCTGCTCGAAGACAAGATCCAGTCCGTGCGCCGACGCGATCGTCGCTTCTCGCGCCATGCCTACTACTTCGTGCTCGACGCGCTCGACTACACGATGAGTACGCTGGGCCGGGACGCGCTGACCGGCGAGGAACGGCACGTCGGTGGCCGCGAATTGCTGGCCGGCATCCAGGAGTATGCCGCCGACCAATTCGGCCCGATGGCGGCGCCGGTGTTCGAGCGCTGGGGCGTGCGCCGTTCCGGCGACTTCGGCGAGATCGTGTTCAACCTGATCGACGCCGGGCTGCTCAGCCGGCGGCCGACCGACTCGCGCCTCGACTTCGTCGACGGCCTCGACTTCGACGAGACGTTCGCGCGCAAGCACCGCGAGTCGCTCGAACGGATCGCGGCGCGCTGACGCGCTGGGCCGCGGGTCCGCCGGGGCGCGACATTTCCGTCGCGGACGTGCGCTGCCGGCGCTCGCCACGTAAGCACTCGCTCGCGGCGATGCCGCAGGAGTGCCCTCGATGTCCGGTTCCGCTCTCGTCCGAACGTTCTCCGCCGCGCTGCCGTGGTGCCTGCTGTTCGTTGCCGCGACCGCGGCTCGCGGCCAGGCGCCCGCCGGCGGCTTCCTGCGCCCGCCGGAGGCGATCGCGCGCCTGGTCGAGGCGCCGGCTGCACCCGAGACCGCGCTGTCGCCGCAGCGGCGCTGGCTGTCGCTGACGACGCGCGAACCGCTGCCGGGCCTCGACGTGGTGGCGCGGCCGTACCACAAACTGGCAGGCCTGCGCATCGATCCGGCGAGCCACGGCCCGCAGTTGTCGACGAAGGTCATGGCGCTGTCGCTGGTCGACCTGAGCAACGACCAGGAGCGTGCGATCGACGTGCCGCTGCCCGGCGACTGGAGCGGGCCGATCTGGAGCGCCGACGATCGTGCGTTCGCGCTGCTGCGCGCCGCCGACGGTGGTGCCGAGCTGTGGGTCGCCGACCCGGCCAGCGCGTCGCCGGTGCGGATCGAAGGCGTGCGGGTCAATCGTGTGCTCGGCAGCGGCGTGCAGTGGTTGCCCGATCAGCGCCGCTTGCTGGTCACCGCGGTGGTGCCCGGCGCGCCGCCGCCGGCGCCGGCGGTGCCGGCGGGCCCGCAGCTGCAGGAGTCGGTGGCCGGTCAGAAGGCGACCGTGCGCACCTACCAGGATCTGCTGCAGGACGCGCACGACGAAGCGCTGCTGCAGCACTTCGGCCAGAGCCAGCTGGTGCTGGTCGATGCCGCGACCCGCAAGGCCGAGGCGATCGGCAAGCCCGACCTGTTCGATCGGGTCGAGCCGTCGCCGGACGGCACGCTGCTGCTGACCAGCCGCGTCGCGCGGCCGTTCTCGTACCTGGTGCCGCTCGGCAGTTTCCCGAGCGTGACCGAGGTGCGCTCGCTGGCGGGCGCGGTGGTGCGCACCGTGGTGCAGCAGCCGCTGCAGGAAGCGGTGCCGATCGGCGGCGTCGCGACCGGACCACGCGGCATCGACTGGGTGCCGGTGCTGCCGCACACGCTGGTGTGGATCGAGGCCCAGGACGGTGGCGATCCGAAGCGCGACGTGCCGCACCGCGATCACGTGCTGCGGCTCGCCGAGCCCGGGCAGTCCGAGGCGCAACCGGCGCTGTGGTTCCGCACCGAGCATCGCGCCGCCGGCTTGTCGTACGGCGGTGACGGCGCGTTCGTGCTCGCCAACGAGTTCGATCGCAAGCAGCGGCGGCAGCGCGCGTGGCAGTTCGATGCGGTCGATGCCGCGCGGCCGGGCAAGCTGCTCTACGAACGTTCGACGCAGGATGCCTACGGCGATCCGGGGCGGCCGATCATGGAACGGCGCGCCGACGGCCGCGTGCTGGTGCGGATGCGCGACCAGGCGCTGTTCCTGTCCGGCGACGGCGCGTCGCCGAGCGGCAACCGGCCGTTCGTCGATCGGTGGCTGCCGGGCCTCGAACAGAAGCAGCGCCTGTTCCACGCCGCCGAGGGCCGGCACGAGACGTTCGTCGGGTTCCTCGGCCAGGACGAGCAGCGTTTGCTGGTGCGCAGCGAATCGCCGACCGAGCCGCCGTCGTTGGTGGTGGTGGACATCGCGCGCGGCAGTCGCACGACGCTGCGGTCGTTCCCGGACGCGGCCGCCGAGGCGACCAAGGGGGTGCAGAAGCGATTGCTGAAGTACACGCGCGCCGACGGCGTGCCGTTGAGCGGCACGCT
The DNA here is from genome assembly GCA_025459175.1 of Planctomycetota bacterium. Lineage (GTDB taxonomy): Bacteria > Planctomycetota > UBA1135 > UBA1135 > UBA2386 > UBA2386. The sequence continues at coordinate 2,779 of JALORC010000139.1, forward strand.
CTACCTGCCGCCGAGCTGGCGCGAGGGGGACCGGGTGCCGTGCCTGATCTGGGCCTATCCGCTCGAGTACTCGCAGGCCAGCGACGCCGGCCAGGTGCGCGCGACGCCGAACCGCTACCTGCGGCTGGGCGGCACCTCGCACCTGTTCCTGCTGCTGGCCGGTTACGCGGTGCTCGACGACGCGGCGATGCCGATCGTCGGTCCGCAGCGCACCGCCAACGACACCTTCGTCGTGCAGCTGCAGCAGAACGCGCAGGCCGCGGTCGACGCGCTGGCGAAGGAAGGCTGCATCGACACCGCGCGCCTGTCCGTCGCCGGCCACAGCTACGGCGCGTTCATGACCGCCAACCTGCTCGCGCACACCGACCTGTTCGCGGCCGGCATCGCGCGCTCGGGGGCCTACAACCGCACGCTGACGCCGTTCGGCTTCCAGAACGAGGAGCGCACCTACTGGGAGGCGCCGGAGATCTACCAGGCGATGTCGCCGTTCGCGCACGCGCACCGGATCAACGAGCCGATCCTGCTGATCCACGGCGACGACGACAACAACCCGGGCACGTTCCCGGTGCAGAGCCAGCGCCTGTTCGCGGCGCTGAAGGGGCACGGCGGCACCGCCCGGTTGTGCATGCTGCCGCACGAGAGCCACGGCTACCGCGCGCGGGAGAACGTGCTGCACTGCCTCGCCGAGATGATCGGCTGGCTCGATCGCCACTGCGGCCCGCGCGGCAAGTGAGCGCCGCGCGCGGTGGCCGCCGGCCCGCGGTCAGACCTTGGTCAGCTCGAAGCCGCGCCGATAGGTTTTGCCGATCAGCCGCTGCGCCACTTCCGAGTTGGTGACGCGCAGCGCCGCGGCATCCCATTCGATGCGCTGGCCGGTGCGCAGCGCCAGGTTGCCGAGCAACATCGCCTCGGTGAACGGCGCCGCATACTCGAAGTTCGCCATCGGCTGGGTCTTGTTCAGGATGCCCTGCAGCCATTCGTCGTGCACGCCGGGCGAGCGCGGCAGCACCTGCGCCGGCGCCTCGAACGGCACCGACTTGCCGTCGCGCCAGATCTCGAACGTCTCGCCGTAGTCGGTCGGCGAGTACAGCAGGCCCTGGTCGCCCTGCAGCAGGAAGCCACCGCTGCGCAGCTTGATGCCGGGCAGCAGCGATGCCGGCGGCAGGTCGCCGCCGTCGTACCAGTGCATGGTCACGGGGCCGCGGTTGCCGCGGGCCGGGAAGCCGAACCGGATCGTCGCGCGCTTGGGTGCGGTCTCGTCGCTCGAGCCCTCGGCCACCGACTCGACCCAGCTCGGCGCATCGAGCTCGAGCGCGAAGAACGGCAGGTTGGCGACATGGCAGGCCATGTCACCGAGGGCGCCGGTGCCGAAGTCCCACCACGCGCGCCAGTGGAACGGCGCATAGCCCTTGAAGTCGCCGTCCTTGCGGCCGCTCGCGTACGGGCGCCACGCTGCCGGACCGAGCCACAGGTCCCAGCGGAACGTGGCCGGGATCGCGTCGATGTGCTTGGGCCGGCCGATGCCCTGCGGCCAGATCGGCCGATCGGTCCACACGTGCACGTCGGTGACCTTGCCGATCACGCCGGCGCGCACGCACTCGGCCGCGGTGCGGAAGCCGTCGAGGCAGGTGCCCTGGTTGCCCATCGAGGTGATCACGCCGCTCTTGCGGGCGGCGTCGCGCAGCAGGCGCGCTTCGTGCACCGTGTGCGACAGCGGCTTCTGCACGAACACGTGCATGCCGAGCGCCATCGCCGCCAGCGCCGGTCCGGCGTGGCTGTGGTCCGGGGTGCTGACCACCAGCCCGTCGAGCTTCTCGCGATCCAGCAGGTCGCGCCAGTCCTCGTAGAACGCGGCCTTCGGCTGTTCCTCGCGCGCCTGCTTGGCCTTGCCGTGGTCGACGTCGCACAAGGCCACGATGTCGTGGGTCTTGGCGCACGCCTGCATGTCCGACAGGCCCTTGCCGCCGCAGCCGACCACACCCAGGCGCAGGCGGGCGTTGGGGGAACGGGAGCGAATGGGCGCGGCGAGCAGGGGCCGGCTGCCGAGCAGCGTGCTACCGGCGGCCGCGGAACCGAGCAGGAAGTCGCGACGCGAAGTGCCTCGGGAACTCATGGTGGCGCAATCTAGCGAGCGGGAGGGCCGGGCTGCCAGGTGGCATGTCGCGGGGTTGTCCCGTCTGCCCGGCGCCGCGTGGTCCGCGTCCCTACTTCGGCTCGCGACCGTGCGCGACCTTCGGCCACCGGTCGCCGTAGAGGAAGTTCGGCGACTGCTCGTAGTCGTGGCACTGGGCGCACAGCATCGAGCCGGTGACGCCGCCGATCAGCCCGAGTGGCTTCTGGCCGGCGCTGGCCACGTGATCGCTGCCGGCCCCATGGCATCGTTCGCAGCCGACATCGGCGAGCTGCGGCGTCGTCTCGAAATCGACGAAGCCGGTCTGGTCGCCGTAGCCGACCACATGGCAGCTGACGCAGTCCGGATACGCGGTCACCGGCCAGCCGTAGCGCTTGGGATCCGCCTCGGCCTTGACCAGGGTCTGCCAGGCGTGGGCGTGATTGCTCTTCTGCCAGGCCGCCATTGCGGTCGGGTGACACACCGCGCAGGCGGCGGTGCCGACGTAGGCCGCGCCGTTGCCGGTCGGTCGCTGCCGCGCCAGCTTGCCCAGGATCCCGTCCTGCTTGACCTGGTCGCGGTGCTGCAGCAGCACGGTCTTCACGTCGGGATCACCACCGCCACCCGGCACGGTCTTGCTGCCGGCCAGCGGCACCAGCTCGGTGATTGCGCGCGGCGCGCCGTTCTCGCGGCCGAGCCAGACATCGAGCAGCACGCGGCCGCGGGTGCCGCAGAACACCAACGGCACGCTGCCGATCAGCGTCGGCACCGGGCTCGGGTCGTGGATGGCGGCATCGACGCCGATCACCAGGTCGGGTGCCGGCTGCAGCTGCGGGATCAGCGCGCGGATCGCGGCCTCGTCGCCGTGCACCATCGCGATGCCGCGGGTCTGCGGCTCGGCGCCGGCCATCGCTTGCTGCCAGCCGGCGGCTGGCGCCAGCAGTTCGACCGGTGGCTGGCCGGGCTGCTCTGGGGAACCGGGCGGCGGCGCGCCGCGCAGCGCCGGCGGCAGCTCGAGCAGCAGCGAGGCGATCCGCACCGGCGTGCCGCGCACGTCCTTGGCCACGAACGGCTGGCCCGGCCAGTTCGGGTCGGCGCAGCGCAGGTTGCTGCCCAGCACCGTGGCGCCGGCGAGGAACTCGCTCCACTTGTCGCGCGGCAACAGCAGGTCGCTCGGGCCGATGCCGAGCGCGTCGTACGGCCGTTCCATGCCGAACAGCACGGTGGCGGCCGTCATCAGCTTCATCAGGTCGAGTTCGTTGGTGCCCTCGAGCAGGTCGCCACCTTCGAGCAGCAGGTCGTAGTTGCGCTGCTCGGCGATGTGCTGGCGGCGGCGCGCGAGACCACCGAGCTGGCCGCTGGCGCAACCACACGGCTCGAGCCGGCCGTGCAGCAGGCCCGAGACCAGGATCCGGATCCGATCGGCGGCGGCCGGCGTCGCCTCGGCGGGGCGGGGATCCTGCGCGCGTGGGCCCGACGGGGCGGGCGGCATCGCCGCGGTGCCGCGCTGGCACTGCGCCAGCGTCGCTACCAGGATCGAACAGGAGAAGGCGAGCAGCAGCGGCAGGGGGCGGGCGAGGTTCATGCGTCCTTGGCGGGGAAGACTACCAAGTCGATCGGCAGGAACGGCCCATTGGCACCGTCCTTGGTCAGTTCGATGACGCCGCGCACGCCATCGGCGAGTCCGCCGAGATAGCGCACGAACAGGCGGTGCTGGCGGGGTTGGTCGGGCAACTGGACCATCGTCACTTCGAAATGCGGGGCCAGGTCGCGGCCGTCGTCGCCAACGATCCGGTGCACGGCGAACTCCGGGCGGCGGCGCTGGTCGTGATCGCTGATCAGCACGAACTGGCCCTGGATCTCGGCCGCGGTCTGCGCCCGGCCCAGCGCGGTGCGGAACGACACCTTCGCCATCGGCGCCGCTTCCAGGTCCGGCACCACCTTCCACGTCACCGGCAGTCGCACGCGGTAGCCGGACGGCAGGTCGGTGCCGATCGTCAGGGTGGCGCGGTAGCTGCCCTCGGCGCCCGGCCGACAGCGCACGCGCACCCGGGTGCCGTCGGGGCTCGCTTCGAGAGTCGGCAGCAGCGCGGCGTCGTCGCAGGCGACCGGACCGAACGTGAGACCGGGGTGGGCGGCGTCACCGGTCAGCAGCGTCAGCACTTCCGGCGTCTGCGACTGCGCCACGCGGCCGAAGTCGAGGCTCGCGAACGGTCGCAGCAGCACCGGGCTGTCGATGCCGAAGCGGAGCCGGATCGGCCACTGCACACGCTCCCGGCCGGTGTCGTCCTCCGGCGACTGCAGCAGCACGTAGCCCTTGCTCTCGGTCGCGGCCAGGTCGATCGCCTCCTTGTTCGCGGTGTCGATGATCACGCGCAGCACCAGCCGTTCGCCGGCGTGCGGCAGCTCATCGGTCAAACCCGTGCCGGTCACCGGCCGGTCGACCCCTTCGGCGCTGCGCAGCCGCAGCTCGGCGGTGCCACACGTGCAGTCGAGGTGCACCCGCAGCGGCACGTAGGTGGCAGGCAGCCGCGCGAGGTCCAGCTCGAACTCGTGCTGACGGGTCTCGCCGTGCGGGATGATGCCGAAGTCGTGCTCGGCGAGCAGCACCGGGGTGGCACCCGGACGCGGTTGCGGCGGCGGGGTCGGGGACGGTTGCTGCTCGCCGCAGGCGACGAGCAACAGGGTGGCGAGCGCGGTGGCCGTACGCATGCCGGACCATAGTAGGCGGTTCGGGCCGCGCAACCGACGACTCCCGGGCCGGCCGTACAGACTCGCGGCCGCTCCGAGGTGTCGGATGCGGCCGCGAGGGTTGCCGGAGTGTCCATCCTCGAGGAGCACGGCACGCGCCAAGTGGCCCGGCCGGCGCGGGTCGCGATGCCATCGGCAGTGGCGCTGCCGCGCGGGCGGCGAACGGCATGGCGGCGGCGCCATCGCCATGGCAGCCGCGCCATGGTGGGGGGCGTCAGGAGCCGGCCAGGCCGTGGCGCTTGAGCTTGCGATGCAGCGTCGTGTAGTCGATGCGCAGCGCCCGCGCCGCCGCCGCCTTGTTGCCGCTGCACTGGGCCAAGGTCGAGGTCAGGATCTCGGCTTCGAGGGCATCGGTGGCCACGCGCAGCCGATCGGCCAGCGGCAAGGTCGCATCGGTCTCGGCGCTGCGGGCGCCGTCCGCGGCCTCGGGCGGTCGGTCGCCACCGGGCGGCAGCAGCAGGTCGCAGGCATCGAGTTCGGTGGCGGCGGCGGTCAGCACCGTGCGGCGCACGGCGTTGCGCAGCTCGCGCAGGTTGCCCGGCCACGGATGCTGGCGCAGCGCCTGTTCGCCGGCGGCGGTGAAGCCCTGCACGTGGCGCCCCAGCTCCTGGTTGGCCTCGGCGAGGAACACGCGCGCGAAGTGCACGATGTCCTCGGGCCGTTCCCGCAGCGACGGCAGCGCGACCGTGAACTCGGCGATGCGGTGGTAGAGGTCGACGCGGAACTGCCCGGCCTGCACGGCCTCGGTCAGCGCGGCGTTGGTGGCGCAGACGAGGCGGGCGCGGAACGGCACCGGCTGGCTGCCGCCGACCGGCACCACGGTCCGTTCCTGCAGCGCCCGCAGCAGCTTGGCCTGCAGGCCGAGCGGCAGGTTGCCGAGTTCGTCGAGGAACAGGGTGCCGCCGTCGGCCATCGAGAACAGGCCGGGGCGGGCGCGATCGGCACCGGTGAAGGCGCCCTTCTCGTGGCCGAACAGCTGGCTCTCGAGCAGCTGCTCCGGCAGCGCGCCGCAGTCGACGGCGACGAACGGTCCGTTCGCGCACGGCGACAGCGCGTGCAGCGTGCGCGCCGCGACTTCCTTGCCGGTGCCGGACTCGCCGCTGAGCAGCACCGCGACGCTGGTCTGTGGCGCCAGCAGTTCGAGCAGGCGGCGCAGTTCCTGGGCCTTGCGGCCGGGGCCGAAGTCGGCGTTCTGACCGGGCAGGCTGCTGCGCAGCTGCTGCAGTTCGCGGCGCAGGGCGTGCTGTTCGGCCGCCCGCCGCACCGACAGCTGCAGGCGCTCGGCGTCGAACGGCTTGGCCTGGTAGTCGAACGCGCCTTCCTTGATCGCGTCGACGGCGGTGGCGAGGTCCTCGACCGCACTGAGCAGGATCACCGGCAGCGTCGGCAGTCGTCGGTGCAGCGTGCGCAGCAGCTCGAGCCCGGACATGCGCGGCATGCGCATGTCGCTGAGCACCACGTCCGGCGGCGACTGGTCGACCTGCTGCAGCGCTTCCTCGCCGCCGCCGGCCTCGCGCACCTCGAAGCCGGCGTCCTCGAACAGGCCGCGCAGCACCCAGCGCAGATCGGGTTCGTCGTCGACGATCAGCAGCTGGTGGTGGCCCATGCCGCCGCTTCATCGGCCGGGGCGGGGCCCGGCGCTGAGTCGGTGGCCGAGTGGACCGGCAGCCACAGCGTGGCACGGGCGCCGCCGGCCGCGCGCGGGCGGAGACGGAGCGTGCCGCCGAGCTCGCTGGCGATGCGGCGGCAGCTGGCGAGACCGAGGCCGGTGCCGTCGGGCTTGGTGGTGAAGAACGGCGTGAACAACTGCGCGCGCACGGTCGGCGACAGACCGGAGCCACGGTCGGCGATCACGAAGGCGATCCGGCGCGGGTTGCCACCGAAGGCCCGCGCCAGCAGCGTCACCGGCGCACCCGGCGGCGACGCCTGCACCGCGTTCAGCGCCAGGTTCAACAGCGCCTGCATCAGCAGCGTGTGGTCGGTGTGCAACCGCGGCCCCGGGCCGTCCGGCACGTGCAGTTCGACCCGGCGGCGGCGCGCCTCGACCTGCAGCAGGCCGGCCAGCTCGCGCAGCGCGGCGAAGGCGTCCAGTTCGGTCGCTGCCTGCGCGCGCGGCCGCGCCAGATCGATCAGGCTCTGGATCGTGCGCGAGGCCTTGTCGATGTTGCGGCGGATCACCTGCGTGTGCTCGACGATCTCGGCGGCGGTGCGCGGGCGCCGGCACAGCGACTCGGCGGTGCCGGCGACGATCGTCAGCGGATTGCGCAGGTCGTGGGCGATGCTGGCGGCGAGTTCGCCGAGCATGCCGCGGCGATCGGCCTCGACCAGGCGCTGTTCGAGCCGCGACCGGGTGTGTTCGGCGGCGTGCAGTTCGCCGCGCTGGCGGGTGGTGTGTTCGGCGAGCAGGCGATGGCTGGCGAGCACCTGCGGCAGCCACAGCATCAGCCCGTAGGCGATCAGCGTCGTGCCGAGCAGGAACAGCGCGCCGTGTTCACAGGTCTGCCGCAGATAGATGAAGGCGCCGTGCAGCACCTCCAACTCGGCGACCTGGATGCCGGCGCTCAGCGTCGCACCGAGGGTCAGCACCAGGAAGCCGAACCAGACCAGCCGCATCGCCTGGCCTTGCAGCTCCGGACTGATCCGCGTGGTGCGCCAGAAGAACCAGGTCAGCAGGCCGAAGTACGCCGGCCGCACGCAGACGACGACCACCATCGGCGGCTGTGGCCACGCCAGCAGGATCGTCAGCAGGGTCAACAGCGCGCAGCTGGTGCGGGCGCCCCGCAGCGGGGTGGTCAGGGCGTCTTCGGGGGCGGGGCCGGCGGCCATGCCCGGCTATCGGCGGCCGATGCGCGCCCGGTGCAATCGGCCGGTGCAATCGCAGGGCGCAGTCGGCCGGCGCCGTCGCCCGGCGCAGGGTGGCGCCTACAGGCCGGCGGCGAGGTCGGCGAACCGCGCGGTGCCGTGCCGCTGCAGCTCGCGCACCATCTGGTTGACGACCGGCACCATCAGTGGCCCGGGGCACTCGGTCGGCTTCAGGTCCTTGTGGCAGTAGATGGCCTCGGCGTCGATCCGGTACTTGCGCATCAGGCCGACCACCAGCCGCTGCATCGACTCGACCTGGGCCGCGGTCGGACCCTGGCCGCTGCGGCCGCGCAGGAAGTTGCCCAGCAGGCAGATGCCGACATTGCCGACGTTGTTGTCGCCATCGGCGTGCGCGCCTTGCCACTCGAGCCCGCGGCCCTTCCAGATCCGGCCCGAGGGATCGATCAGGAAGTGGTAGCCGATGTCGCCGTAGCCGCGACCCTGCATGTGTTCGTGCTGGATGCGCAGGATCTGCGCCGCGCACGCGGCGGGGCGGGTGTCGCGGAAGTACATCGCCGAATGATGGATCGTCAGCCGGGTGATCGGCGTCATCGGCTTCAGTTCCTTGCGCACCACCGCGCGGGCCTTCCAGGTGGCGCGGTCCTGCAGCGCCAGGTCGAGGCTCGCCAGCTTCGGCGCACTGGCCTCGGCCGGGGCACTGTCGGCCAGCAGCAGCCGCCGCAGCTCGACGTCCATCGCCAGCTCGGCGGCCCGTTCGCGGTCGTACTGGCCGCGCTCGGCCTTGCCGAGCTGGGTCCAGGCTTGGGCGCGCAGATAGCGGGCGAACGACTCGTCGTTGGCCGACGGCGGGAACGGCCCGTAGAGCACCTGCGCGGCGGAGTCGAGTGCCGCCTGCGGCCGGCGCACCAGCAGTTCGAGCCAGGCGCGGCGCAGCAGCGCGGCCGGCGTCTTGGCCCGCGCCAGGTAGTCGAGTTCGACCTGCGTCGGCAGCGCCGGCGGCTGCAGGATCGTGCTGGAGGTCACCGCGGTCGGTGGGGCATAGGCACGCGGGCGTGGCCCCGCGGTGGTGGCGCAGGCCGCCAGCAGCCACGACAGCGCGCACAGCCAGGCCAGCCGCGCCGGACCGGTGCGCCGGTTGGCCCGCGCCCGGCCGAGAGAATCGCTCGATAGGTGTTCGATCGTCGCCACTTGCAAAGCCCTCCGGCAGCGGAGATCCCGGAACGGGACGCTGCCAAAACCGCAACCGCGGCGCAGGCTACCGGAACGGTGGCCCCGCTGCCATGGCCGTCTCGCCGGCCATGAGCGGACCGGGACCGGGACTCGCGTCGCGGAGGCCGCCTCAGGGTTTGCCGCTCTCGCGCCGATAGCCGGCTGGACGCCATCCCTACCATGCACTCCCAGGTTGTCATCAAACTCACCGGTCCGATGGACCACCTCCGCCTGGTCTGGCAGACCGGCGAGACCCTGCTGGATGCGGTGGTGTTCGACGAGGATCCGGAGGGCGCGCGCTACAACGTGCTGCTGGCGTTGCAGGAGATGGTGACCAACGTGCTGCGGCACGGGTATCGCCTCGACGACTCGCTGCCGATCGAGGTGAGCTTCGAGCTCGCCGCCGATCAGCTGCAGATCGTGCTGCGCGACCGGGGCCCGGCCTTCGACCCGCTGGCCTACGACACCACCGAGATCGACGGCCAGTCCACCATGCCGACCGAGATCGGGGGGTTCGGCATCCACATCGCGCGCGAGGTGATGGACGAGATCGAGTATGCGCGGGTCGACGACTGGAACGTGCTGCGGCTCACCAAGTGCGTGCGAGTGATCGCCAACACCTGAGGGCTGTTTGACCATCCACCAAGGTTCCAGCGAGCTGCTGGCCGCGATCCCGCGCTTGTTCGAGGGCGTCGCGGTCCGCGTGCACGGCGCCGGCGGCGACCCCGACCACACGTTCGGCAACGGTGCGGGTGACAGCACCGAGCTGCGCGCCGAATTGCCGTTCGGCCACCTGATCGCGTCGGTGCCGAACGCGGAGCCGGCGCTGCGCGAACTGGTCCACTCGCTGCTGACGGCGGTCGCCGAGCGCGAGCGGCTCGAGAGCGACATGGAGAGCATGAACTCCAGCGCGCTGCGGCTGATGGAGCAGGTGTCGATGTTCGGCGAGACGCTGCCGCGGCTGTCGGCCGGCGGCGACGACGCCGAGATCGCGCTGCTCGGGGTGCGCGCCTGCCACCGCGCCGCCGAGGCCCAGCACGTGCTCTACCTCGGTTACCACCCGACCAAGGGCAGCTGCGAGGTGGTGGTGCACTGCCACGGCGACGGTTCGCGGCACCGCGCCAAGGCGGCGCCGCTGCTCGATGCGGTGTTGCCGGTCGAGGGCTTCGTCGCCGAGGTGTTGGAAGCCGAGGGCGTCGTGCTGCGCGACGTGCCGGCCGGTGGGCGCCTCGGCGAACCGGGCGCTCCCGAGCACCTGGCCCAGAGCCAGATCCTCGGGGTGCCGGTCACCTACGGTGCCGGCGACAAGCGAGTCACGCTCGGCGCCCTGCTGTTGATCGACAAGATCGCCACCTACGGCCGCGCCGGCGGCGACGAAGGCGCCCGGCTCGACAACGTCGAGGGCCAGCTCGCCGAGTCGTTCGCGGCGATGCTCGGGGCGGTGCTCGGCGCCCGCAAGACCGCCGAGCTCGGCAAGGAACTGAGCATGGCGCGCACGATCCAGCACCAGATCCTGCCGGAGAAGCCGGCGGTGCTGAGCGGCTTCGACATCGATGCCCGCTACTTCGCGTGCGGTGCGGTCGGCGGCGACTACTTCGACTACGTGCCGCTGGCCGACGGCCGCACGCTGGTGGTGGTCGCCGATGTCTCCGGCCACAACCTCGCCTCCGGCATGATCATGGTCGGGGCGCGCTCGATGCTGCGCACGCTGGCCTCGGTGCACCACGGTCCGAAGGCCGTGTTCGATGCGCTGGCGGCGCGGATGTACGAGGACCTGACCCGGACCGAGCGGTTCCTGACCGCGGCGGCGGTGGCGCTGCGCGGCAGCGACGGCGCCGTCGACTACGTCAGCGCCGGCCACAACGACCTGCTGGTCTACCGCGCCGCGACCGATCGGGTCGAGGCGGTCGCCAGCGAGAGCACGATCCTCGGCTTCCTGCCGACGCCCGACTACCCGGCCCGCACGCTGCAGCTGCAGCCGGGCGACTGCCTGTTGCTCTACACCGACGGCATCACCGAGGCGATGGACGAGCAGGGCGAGATGTTCGGCGACGACCGGCTGGCGGCGGTGTTCGCGCAGCTGGCGCCGAACCGCGCCGCCAAACGCATCATCGACGGCGTCATGCAGGAGCTCGACCGCTTCCGCAAGGGTCAGGTCGGCACCGACGACGTCACCGCGGTGGTCATTCGCTACCACGGGCCCACGCCCGGCTCCGGAGTCGATCGATGACGCAGCGCACGATCCTGGTCGTCGACGACGAACCGTTCATCTGCCGCTCGCTGACCTTCGTCCTGCGCAAGGACAACTACAAGGTGCTCGAGGCCCGCAACGGCGAGGAGGCGCTGGCGGCGATCCGCGAGCACAAGCCGGACCTCGTGTTCCTCGACGTGATGATGCCGAAGCTGAACGGCTTCCAGGTCACGCAGCAGGTGCGCTCGGACCCGGAACTCGCCGGGGTCAAGATCATCCTGCTGACCGCGAAGGGGCAGGAGTGCGACCGCGAGGTCGGCAAGACCGCCGGCGCGAACGACTACATGACCAAGCCGTTCAGCCCGACCAAGATCCTCGATCGCGCCCGCGAGATCCTCGGCTCCTGAGGCCGCCGCGGTCGGGCGCCATCACGCGGTGACGGGCATCTCGTGCACGCTGATCCGCCCGTGCCGCAACCAGCCCTCAGTGAGCAACCAGGTGCGCGCGTCGGTCACCGGCCGCACCACGGCGTCGATGCCATGGACCGTGATGCGCTCGCGGAAGCCGGCGAACCACGGCGCCGACGTGAACGTGTCGATTGCCTGCGGCACGCTGACCTCGCGGCCTTCGGCAGCGTGCTTCCTGCCGTTGCCGAACACGTAGCGCAGCGCGTTGCGGACCTCGCGCGGCGACTTCAGGATGTGGTCGTGGTAGCGATCGGCGAACACGCTGCCGCGGCGTGACCACAGCTTGTTG
>JALORC010000140.1 GCA_025459175.1 Planctomycetota bacterium
CCACGGACCCACTGACCAGCCATGCGCGCGACTGCCGACCGTGCCAGCAGACGCTGCGGCGCGCGCGCCGACTCGATGCGCTGCTGGCGCAGGGCAGTGGTATGCGCCGCGGTGCCGATCCACAGGCACGCCGCGAGCAGTGGCTGCTGCGCGCCACCGCCGGCGCAACCACCGCCGGCGCAACCACCGCCGTCGAAACCACTGCCGGCGATACCACTGCCAGCCGGGCCACTGCCGGCCACATCGCTGCGCCCGCCGTCGAACCGGTCGTGCGCCGCCGCGGGCGTGCGCCCACCATGGTCGCAGCACTGGCCGCGGCAGCGTTCGCCATCGTGCTGTTGCGGTGGCCGGCGGCGACTGGCGCGGCGCCCCAACTGCCGCCGACGCCCGCCGCCATCGGCATCGCGGTGCCCGCCGAGCCCGCCGCGTTCCGCCTGCCGAACGGACTGCGCCCGCGCCTGCAGCGCCGCGAGCGCGTCGCGGCCGAGCAGCGCGTGGCCGCGTCCGCGACCGAACTCGAACAACGGCTCGCCACCGAGGATCTGCCGCTGTCGGCCCGGCTCGCGGCCGCGCACGACCTGTTGGACCGCACACGCGCTACGGCGCCTGCCGCCGCGCCGGCCACCGCCGCGCTGCTGCAGGCGATCGCTGGCTGCGGCGATCGTGATGTGCCGTCGCAGCAGCTGCACGACCAGCTGCTGCAGATGTTGCGCGGTGCGCCGTGGTTGCTCGATCGCATCGCCGACCGGCTGCAGCGCCTGGACGCGCCCGGCACGGCGCTGCAGGCGGTCGATCTGGCTTGCCTGACCGTCGCGGCCCGGATCGACCTCGCCACCATCGACGAGGCACTGCGCCGCGCGCTCCGGCGCCATCCCGACGCGGCGCCGGTGCTGTGCGCCGCACTGCGTTGCACGAGCCGCGCCGACGGCGGTGCTTCGCTGCTGCTCGACACCTGGCGCGATCTCGTCACCCGCGCCCACGTTGCCGACGACGAACGCACCGCGCGCCTGTGGTTCACCGGCCAACCCGAGCCCATGTTCGCCGCCATCGGGCGCGAACTGCGCGACTCCAGCGACGCCACCCGCCGTCGCCACTGCCTGCTCGCGCTGGCGCATGCCACCGACGCCGATTCGTGCCGGTTGCTGCAGACCTGGCTGCACAGCCAGCGCCGCGACGAGGCGCACCTGGCTGCCTATGCACTGTCGCGACTGCCCCGGCATCGCCTGCAGCAGCTGGTCCCCGCGGCCGCCGCGAGCGAAGCCGCCCTGCTGCGCGCCGCACTGGCCGCCGCCGATCTGCCCGCCGCGCGGCCATGGGTCGCACCACTGTCGTTGCGCGCCGACCAGCACCACCGGCTGCGGCACGCCGCGCCCGCGGATTTCCCGATGTTCGCCAGCTGGTTCCGGCATTCGCCACCGCCGGTCCCGGCCGGCTCCGACTCCGACCCCGCCGACTGAGACCCCGTGCCTCCCAAAGCCCTCATTGCCTTCCTGCTGTCCATGCTGGCGCCGCTCGCGATCGCGGCCGTGCCGCAGAAGGAACCCGCGGCGCGGGCCGCGGCCGCCTTCGACACGATCCCGCTCGAGCACCTGCTGGCCGGCCACCCGGCCCAGGTGGCACCGCCGTGGGGTTCGCTGTTGCAGCAGAAGCACGAAGCCTTCGATCACCTCGATGCGAGCCTGGGCCGCGCGGCCGGGTCCGGCGAGGTGCTGCTCGACCTGTTGCGACAGCGCCACCGGACCGCGATCGAAGCGGAACGCTTGCAGCTCGAACTGCTCGGGCCGCGGCTGATGGTGCTCGGCGAGGAGTCCGAACTCGCCACCGTCCGCTCGACGGTGCTCGCGACCTCCCGGCTGCTGCTGCGCACGATCGAGCTCGAGTTCGCGGCCTGGGATGCCGCCGATCGCGAGACGCCGCCGGCGCTGATGAGCGCCGAGGAGTTCGCCCGCTTCGCCGGCAATCGCCCACCACTGTGGCGCTGCACGGGCCACGCCCGCAGCGGGGATGCCGAGGCGCTGCAGCGGCTGCGTTGGACCGACTACGTGCGCGACATCGATGCGGAAGTGGCGCAGAAGGAATCGCTGTCGCGGCCGATGCGCGATCGGTTCGCCGACGGTGGCCAGGCCCTGATGCGGCCCCATTTGCTGGTCGGCAACGACATCGTGCTGCACGTGCAGTTCGCCGCCGGCCAGCGGCGCGGCATCGTGCGCTCGCTGCCGACCGGCATGCCCGGCGCCGCGGATCTCGAACTGCCGGTGCTGGAGAGCAGCTTCGGGCTCGCCTCGGGACGGCTGCGCTCCGGCGGTGCACTCGCGGTCACCATGCGCGGCCATGCCGGCGGTGGCGGTCAGTTGGTGCTGACGTTCCGCGCCACGCTGCAACCGGGCGCGGCAGCGGAACTGCCCGGCGACCTCGCCGTGCTGCCGGTCGGTGCCCTGCGCAGCCCGGCGCTGCTGTGGCGCCAGCCGCTGCCACTGCACCAGGATCGTGGCCTGCCGGCGCGGGACGCCGAGCCGGCCGTGGCAGCGATCGATGCCGACCAGCTGCACGAACTGCTGCGCACCACGATCGGCGAGGTCGGCATCGCCGACACCGGCGAGTTCCTCGTGCTGCAAGCCGCGCCGGCGGCGCTCGAACAGGCCGAACGCCTCGTGCGCCAGCTCGAGGACCGGTGGCTGCGCAATGCCACCGTGCAGCACCTCGGCACCGTGCACCCGGCCGAGCTGCCGGCGAGCGGCGCCGCCGCGGGCGCCGTCGGTGCGAGCCCGCTGCACGAACTGATGCTGCCGACCCTGTTCGGTCGCGAGGCCTTCGCCGCCCGCGTGCTGGAGACCAACCAGATCAGCGGCATCGACGTGCAGATCGCCCAGGAAGCGGCGATGCTGGACCCGGTGGTCCAGGCGCTGCAATCGGGTTGCTGGCTGCGGCTCCGGTTGGCGCCTCTCGGCGACGCCGCCCACTGCAGCAGCCAGCTGCGTTGCACCCACGCCACGCTGCCGCAGACGCGCACGATCATGCCCGGCGGCGGCGTCTGGATGCCGAGCGAACTGGCGATCGGTGGCTCCGGTCACACCGGCATCGTGCGCTCGGGCCAGTCGTTCGATCATGGCGAAGGACCGTCGCTGACCATCGACGGTCGCGTCTATCGTTCCGCGCTCGCTACGACCGTGCGCTGGTGAGCACCCGGTCGCGAAGAGATTCGGGATCGACCGCCGCCGGCTGGTGACCGATCGCGCCCCGTTGGCTACAACGGGGCGATGCGACTCGGTCTCCACCAATCCCTGCGCGCCGAACAGCGACTGATCCAGTCGCCGCAGATGATCCAGGCGATGCAGGTGCTGCAGCTGCCCCTGCTCGAGCTGAAGGACCAGATCGACCAGGAACTGCAGGAGAACGTCTTCCTCGAGCGCAAGGACGAGAGCGAACGCAACGAGACCCCGGTGGCCGGCCAGGACGGCGGTCCGGAACCCGAGGCGCCGCCCGAGCCGAACCAGCTCGAGGAGCGCATGCAGCGCGAGTTCTCGACCGAGATCGACCAGCTGGAGGCGCGGCTCGAGCCGAACTGGCGCCTGCGTCAGGGCAGCGCCGGCGGCGACGAGGAGGACAAGAAGTTCGAGGCGCTGAACAACACGCCCGGTCGCGTCACCTCGCTGCCCGAGTACTTGATGACCCAGGTCCGCACCCAGGAGTCGGACCCCGAACTGATCCGCGTCATCGAGCACATCGTGTTCTCGCTGGACGAGGACGGCCGGCTCGCCGACAGCGCCGAGACGATCGCGCAGCAGCTGCTGGTGCCGCTGCCGCTGGTGGTCGAGGCGATCGACGTCGTGCGCGACCTCGAGCCGATCGGGGTCGGTGCGCGCGACCTGCGCGACTGCCTGCTGATGCAGCTCGACCACATGACGTTCGTGCGGCCGCTGCTGCGCAAGATCGTCGAGAACCACCTCGACGACCTGGCGATGAACAAGCTGCCGAAGATCGCCAAGGACACCGGCGCCTCGACCGAGGAGGTCAAGGAGGCATGGGAGTTCCTGCGGGTGCACTGCAATCCGCATCCGGGCGCCGAGTTCCAGCCACCGCCGGCGACCGGCGTGGTGCCCGACGTCGTCATCGACGAGGTCGACGGCCGCTTCGAGGTCAAGACCCAGCGCGGCTCGGTGCCCGAACTGGCGATCAGCTCGAGCTACCGCAACCTGCTGCAGGAGGCCCGCAGCGACCCGAAGGTCTACGAATACCTGCGGCGCAAGATCGAGGCCGCGAAGTGGTTCATCGAGGCCGTGCACCAGCGCCAGAACACCATCGAACGGGTCGCCAACGAGATCGTGCGGCGCCAGGAAGGCTTCCTCCGCCACGGCGTGCAGCACCTGATACCGATGAAGATGCAGGACATCGCCGACGCGGTGCACGTGCACATCTCGACGGTCAGCCGCGCCACCTCCGGCAAGTTCATCCAGACGCCGCAGGGCATCTTCGACATGAAGCGCTTCTTCAGCAGCGGCACGATGTCGGACGCCGGCGACATGGTCAGCCAGCAAGCGGTCAAGGACACGCTGAAGCACATCGTCGACGCCGAGGACAAGGACAACCCGATGTCCGACGACCAGCTGGTCGAGGAACTCGGCAAGCGCGGGGTGCACATCGCCCGCCGCACGGTCACCAAGTACCGCAAGGCGCTCGGCATCGAGAGCAGCACGCGCCGCAAGCAATTCTGAGCCGATCCGGCTCGCCCGCAGGGCGACCCGGCTCAGCGATTGCCGGGACGCCGCAACGCGGGACCAACCAACCGCGAGATCGACGTCACCAGCCCCGCTGCGTCGTCGCCTTGGGTCCGGCTCGCCCGCAGGGCGACCCGGCTCAGCGATTGCCGGGACGCCGCAACGCGGGGCCCACCAACCGAGAGATCGACGTCACCAGCCCCGCTGCGTCGTCGCCTTGGGTCCGGCTCGCCCGCAGGGCGACCCGGCTCAGCGGACCTTGATAACCAGCAACGACACGTCGTCGTCGTGACGTTCGCGTCCGGTGAACTCGACCAGGCTGCGCTTGGCCGCCGCCAGGATCGTCGCGGCATCGCTGCCGGACCGCTGGCGCAACAGCGCGGCGAGGCGCTCCGGTCCGAACATCTCCAGTTCGGCATTGGCCGCCTCGGTGATGCCGTCGGTGTAGAGCATCAGCACGTCGCCGGGCGCGACCGGGCTGCGGAACTGGGTGAACTCGGCGTCCTCCAGGAAACCCAGCGGCGGTCCATCGGTCGACACCTCCTCGACCCGGCCGGTCGCCGCGCGCCAGATCATCAGCGGACAATGCCCGGCACTGCACAGCGACAGCGCACGTGCCACCGGATCGAGGCGCAGCATCGCCGCCGTGATGAACATGCCGGTCGGACCGACCTCGTTCGCGACCTCGACGTTCAGCTTCCGCGCCAGCTGGTTGGGCTCGAGGAACGCCGCGTTGCCGCGGTAGTTCGACCGGAACGAGCTCATCAGCAGCGCCGAGTTGATGCCGTGGCCGGACGCATCCGCGATCACCGCGCAGATCTCGCCCGGCTCGGTCCGCACCAGGTCCAGGTAGTCGCCGCCGATGTTCTTGGCGGCGATCGTGCTCCACGCGAAGTCGAACGCCGGCGTCGCCGGGGCCGAGCTCGGCAGCAGTCGCTTCTGGATGGTCTCGGCGATCTGCAGCTCGCGTTCGATCGTGTGGTTGTTCGCGTTCTGCGCCTCGAGCCGCAGGCGATGCAGCAGCGCCGCCGCCAGCTGGCCGAGGCTCTGCAGGCGACTCAGGTGGTCGCGCGACTGCGTGGCGTCCGCGTCCGGATTGAACAACAGGCAGATGCCCGCCTCGACCCCGTGGTAACGCAGCGGCAGCACCACCAGCTGCTGCAGGATCGGCGGCACGCACTCCGCCACCAACCCGGCCAGCGCGCCGGTCTCGGTGCGCACCGCCACCTGAGCCTGGTGGCGCAACAGCATGTCCGGCCAGTCGTGGCCGTCGACGCCGCGGAACGAGTGCAACAGGCTCTCGGGGATGCCGAGCGCCTGCTCCAACTGCAGACCGCTCGACGGATTGCCGACCTCGCGCAGCACGTAGAGTGCGCCGGCGGTCGCCTGCACCATGCTCGACGCGAGGGCGAGCAGCCGCGCGGTCACCGCCGCCGGATCCTCTTCCTGGAACAGCACGATGCCCTCTTCCAACGCCGAGAGGCTCGCGCAGTAGTTGTCGGTCGACTGCCGCGTCTCGGAGTTCAGCACCAGATTGACCAGCGCCGTGCCGTAGTGGACGAGCACCTCGGCGAGCAGGTGCCTGGTCGCCGGGGCCAACGCGGTGCCGACGCGCAGCTCGCCGAGCACATGGCTGCGGTAACGGATCGGCAGGCACTGCGATGGCGGCAGCGGCCACTGCGAACCTGACACCCGCTCCGCGCTGCGCAGCGGGCAGTTGGCCCCGATCGTGAACGCCACCTTCTGCGAGCCGTCGTTGTCGTCGGCGAGACACAGGGCGGCGTCGATGCCCGGCAGCAACTGCAGCAACCCGTTCTCGAGCTCCCGCTCGAGCTCGTCCTGGGTGCGGCAGGCATGCAGTTCGGCGATGGCCGCCGCTTCTGCCCAAGGATTGTCGACGGTCGTTGCCACGAGGACTCAGCCGCTCAGGTTGCCCAGGGCGCCAACCGCCTCGTCCATCGTCGTCGCCAGCGAGTCGTGCAGTACCGCCCACGACGCGCCGTCGATCCCGAGCGCCGCCAGATCCACCGGCTGCCAGGGCTCCGCCGGGGACCGCCCGGGCAGGTAGCCGGTGCCACGTTCGTGCGCGACCGCGTCGGCCAGCCGCACCACCGCGACCCCCTTCGGCACCGGTGCGACGCCGAGGTCGTGGTGCGCCTTGATGATCTCCTGGATCTCCATCGCCAGGTTCCACTTCGCGGTGACCAGCGCGCCGGCCTCGGTGTGGTCGATGCCGATCGCGGTGCGCTCGTGTTCCGAGATCGACACACTGACCGCGGGCGTGCGGCCGGACTCACCGAGATAGGTGACGAGCAGCAGCTTGCCGATGTCGTGCATCAGGCCGGCCACGAACAACATCTCGGCGTCGTCCGGTGACATCCGGATGTGTTTCGCCAGCGCGCGGGCACCCGCCGCGACACTGACCGCGTGCAGCCACAGCCCCTTCGGTTGGTGGCCGTAGCACTCGAAGTTGCGCTGCAGGAACTTCGCCGTGCTGGTGGCGAGCACCAGGCTGCGCACGCCGCGGAAGCCGAGCACCATCACGGCGTCCTTGATGGTCCGGATGGTGCGATTCAGCCCGTAGAACGGCGAGTTGACCATCGCCAGCATCTTGGCGACCAGCACCTGGTCGTTCTGCAGCAGGCGCTCCAGGTCTTGCGGCTCGGTCTCCTGCTTGTTCAGGACCCCCAGCAGTCGCACCACCAGATCGGGCAGCGGCGGAATGAGATCGCTCTTGTGCAGGATCTCGCGTCGGGTTTTCTCCTGCAGGGCGATCTGGTGCAGCGTGGAATGGCTCATGGCAGGCAGTGGTCCTGGGCTACGTCTCCGGGGCAAACTTCGGAATCCCGGGGCTCCGGCCTTGAAGGTCCACCCCGAGGGAATCCCGCCCCCGACGCGATCTGCCGTTGGCATGGCCGGCCAGGGGCCGAGCAGGCGGACCGAAAAGCGGCGGGACCACCACGTCTTTACGTACGTGGCACCACCTAGGCGATGACCGGACGGGGCACGCGACGGAGTCGACGATCAAGCCAATGCGGCTTCGCGCCGATAGGCCCCGAGCATGGAGGCCGGTATGCGTTCCTCGACCCCAGCGACACCGCCGTCCGCGGCCCCGCGGCGTGGTCGCCGGCGCGTGCCGGCGTCGGTGCGATTCGCGCTCGACGCCATGCTGGGTGCCACACTGATGGTCGTGCTGCACCTGTTCGTGATCCAGGTGTCGGTGGTGAAGGGCAACTCGATGGAGCCCTGCCTGCACGACGGCGATCGCCTGGTCGTCGACCGCGTCAGCTACAACCTCGGGGAAGTCACCCGCGGCGACGTGGTCGTGCTGCGTTACCCGCGCAACCCGGCGCTGGACTTCGTGAAGCGCGTCGTCGGCCTGCCCGGGGACCGGGTCGGCATGCGCGAGGGCACGCTGCTGGTGAACGGCGAGCCGGCCGACGACTACGGCTGCATCGCCGACCACCAGAACCTGCTCGAGCACGTGGTGCCGCCGGGCCACGTGTTCGTGCTCGGCGACAACCGGCCGATCAGCTGCGACTCGCGCGAGTTCGGCCTGGTGCCGGTCGAGCTGCTGAAGGGCCGCGTGCGGGCTCGCTTCTGGCCGCTGGCGACCGCGACCGTGTTCTGATCGCGGCGCCGGGCCGGCGCGGCCGCGCCGACGAGGATTTCGGGGGCCGCCGGAGCGGCCCGGAGCGCCGACTAGTAGCGGTAGTGACCCGGCTTGAACGGCCCTTCGACCGCGACACCGAGATACTCCGACTGCTTCTTGCTGAGCTTGGTCAGCTTGACGCCGAGCTTGCCGAGGTGCAACCGCGCGACCTTCTCGTCGAGGTGCTTGGGCAGCGTGTAGACGCCCTTGTCGTAGCTCTTGTGGTTGTTGAACAGCTCGATCTGCGCGATCGTCTGGTTGCTGAAGCTGCTCGACATCACGAAGCTCGGGTGGCCGGTGGCGCAGCCGAGGTTCATCAGCCGGCCTTCGGCCAGCACGATGACGCCGTGGCCGTCCGGGAACACCCAGCGATCGGTCTGCGGCTTGATGTTGTCGCGACGCACACCCGGCACCGCGGCGAGGCCCGCCATGTCGATCTCGTTGTCGAAGTGACCGATGTTGGCCACGATCGCGTTGTTCTTCATCTTCTTCATGTGGTCGACGGTGACCACCTGATAGTTGCCGGTGGCGGTGATGAAGATGTCCGCGGTCTCGACCACGTCTTCCATGGTCAGGACCTGGTAGCCCTCCATCGCCGCCTGCAGCGCGCAGATGGGATCGATCTCGGTGATGATGACGCGAGCGCCCTGGCCCTTCAGCGACTGGGCGCAGCCCTTGCCGACGTCGCCGTAGCCGGCCACGACCGCGACCTTGCCCGACAGCATCACGTCGGTCGCGCGCATCAGCCCGTCGGTCAACGAGTGGCGGCAGCCGTAGATGTTGTCGAACTTGGTCTTGGTGACGCTGTCGTTGACGTTCATCGCCGGGAACGGCAGCTTGCCTTCCTTCTGCAGCTGGTAGAGGCGATGCACGCCGGTGGTCGTCTCCTCGGAGACGCCGCGGATGCCGGGCAGCATCTTGGTCCACTTGCCGCCCTGCTGGATCGAGGCCTTCATGCACTTCAGCAGCTCGACCCAGTCCTCGCCGTCGTCCTTCTTGGCGGCGGGCACCTTGCCGGCCTTCTCCCACTCGGCGCCCTTCATGACCATCATCGTGGCGTCGCCGCCGTCGTCGAGGATCATGTTCGGGCCGTCCTCACCGGGCCAGGTCAGCGCCTGCTCGGTGCACCACCAGTATTCCTCGAGCGTCTCGCCCTTCCAGGCGAACACCGGCACGCCCATCGGCTTCTCGACGGTGCCCTTCGGGCCGACCGCGACCGCGGCAGCGGCGTGGTCCTGGGTGCTGAAGATGTTGCACGAGGCCCAGCGCACTTCGGCGCCGAGCTCGATCAGCGTCTCGATCAGCACCGCGGTCTGGATCGTCATGTGCAGCGAGCCGGTGATGCGCGCGCCCTTCAGCGGCTGCTTCTTCCGGTACTCGTCGCGGATCGCCATCAGGCCGGGCATCTCGACCTCGGCCAGCTTGATCTCCTTGCGGCCGAACTCGGCGTCGCCGAGGTTCTTGACCTTGAAATCGTTGGCGGTGAGGACCTTGCTCTTCGCCTTCGGGGCGGCAGCAGGCTTGTCGTTCTTCGTCTTCGGGGTGTTGGTAGCGGTCATCGGTCTAGGGTTGGGTAACGGAACGGGAACGGAACTCAGCGGCCGGGCGCGGGCTTCTGCCCACGCACGACGAACATCGGGAACTCGGCACCGGCCCCGTCCTCCGGGGCGGGCCGATAGCGGTCGGCGATCGCGGCACTGCGCAGCTCGACGAAGCCGGCGCGCGCGAGCACGCCGAGCACCTGCTCGGGCTTGAGGCCCAGGCGCAGGTCGCCCATGCGCTCGCGCATCCACTCGGCGTCGTGCGGCAGGAGGTCACTGAGCACCAGCGCACCACCGGGGCGCAACACGCGGAACACCTCGCGCGCGGCGGCATCGTGGTCGGGCACGTGGTGCCAGACCAGGTTCGCGAACGCGGCGTCGACCTCACCGTCGGCGAGCGGCAGCGCGTCGAGCTCGCCCTGGCGGAACTCGACGCGGCCCGGCACCGCACGCTGCCGCGCCTGGCCGAGCATGCGCTCGCTGTGGTCGACCGCGATCACGTGCGCGCCGCGTTCGGCGAGCCAGTGACACAGGAAGCCGGTGCCGCAGCCGAGGTCGGCGACGCGCGGGCCGTTCGGCCACGCCTGCGCCAGCACCTCGGCGCGCAGGGTGCCCAACGCGAACTCCTGACCGACCGCCGACCACGACTCGGCGAGGCGATCGTGCATCTCGCGGCTCTTCTGCCGCCGGCGATCGAGCACCGCCGCCAGCGCATGCAGGTCGCGTTCGCTCTCGTCGCTGTCGAGGCATGGCTGCACGGTCGCCGCGTACAGCGACGGTGACAGCGGGCCGTCCTCGGTGGGCTCGATCAGCGAGTGGAAGCTCCAGGTGCCCTCGCGGCGGTCGCGCACCAGACCCGCGCGCTTGAGCAGCGACAGGTGGTTGCTGATCCGGCTCTGCTGCAGGCCGGTGATCGCCACCAGCTCCTGCACCGCCAGCTCGGCCCGCGCCAGCAATGCGCACAGCCGCAAGCGGACAGGGTCCGACAGCAGCTTCAGGGTCGCGTGCAGGCTGGCGAGGGCGGTTGCCATCGGGAACATCACTGTATCACGACATCGTGATATTGCCAGCCCCGGATGCGGTGCGGCGCGAAAACTCTGAGCCCGCTCCGGGAAACTGCGGTTGCGGCTCCTTGGCAGCGGCGGAATGCTGCTCCCCCCATGAACTTCGTTCGCACCAGCAGCCTCGTCTGCCTGTTCCTGTTCACGATCCCCGCCTGCAGCCTGTTCGGCGGCGGCGACCAGCCGACCAAGTCGGTGGCGCCCGGCGCGATGAACGCCGGCGGCGTCGACATCGGCAAGCTGCTCGGCGGCATCAAGGACGCGCCGACCGCGAACGCCGCGAAGGGCCCGCTCGAGGGTGCGATCGCGCAGCTGAAGAACGCGTTGTCGGGTGCGAACGCCAACGCCGGCGGCTCGGCCGACATGGCGAAGAAGCTGGCCGGCGACGTGATGGCGAAGTTCGGCCTCGGCGCCGGCACGCTCGGCACGATCACCAGCCTGATGAACAACCCAGCGATCAAGGGCGCGATCGGCCCGATGCTCGAGCAGCTGAAGAGCCTGATCCCGGCGATGTGATCACGGTGGCGCGCGGCGGTACCGCGCGCCCGGCGGGCTCAGCCCAACGCGCTCAGCCGACCGTCCAGATCTCGCCGGCGTAGAGCAGATCGCGCAGCGACTCCTGCTTCTTCGCCTTGGCCGCGGTGAGCTGCGCCTGCACGCCGGCTTCGAAGCTCGGCTTCTCGCGGCGGCGGAACACGCCGATCGGCACCGGGAACTCGGTCTCGCTCATCGTCGCGAGCGCCATCGCCGGCGCCGGCGTCTCCGCGGTCTCGTCCCAGACGTATGCCTTGCCGAGCTCGGCACCCTTCACCAGGTATGGCCGGAACTGCGCGTCGAACGCGATGCCCTGGTCCTTCTGCGGCCCGAACAACAACGGCTTGCCGTGCTCGAGATACAGCATCCGGGCGTCGCGCACTTCCTTGTCGGTGAAGCCCTTGTAGGCGCCGTCGTTGAAGATGTTGCAGTTCTGATAGATCTCGACCATCGCCGTGCCGTGGTGCGAGCTGGCGCGCGTCACCATCTCCTCGAGGTGCGCCCCGAGGATGTCGACGCCGCGGGCGACGAACGTGCCGCCGGCGCCGAGCGCCAGCGCGATCGGTGAGAACGGGTAGTCGACGACGCCGAGCGGCGAGCTCTTGGTGACCTTGCCCTGCTCGCTGGTCGGCGAGAACTGGCCCTTGGTCAGCCCGTAGATGCGGTTGTTGAACATCAGCACCTTCAGGCCGACGTTGCGCCGCATCGCGTGGATGAAGTGGTTGCCGCCGATCGACATCGCGTCGCCGTCGCCGGTGATGACCCAGACGTCGAGCTCGGGGTGTGCCACCTTGACGCCCGTCGCGATCGCCGGCGCTCTGCCATGGATCGTGTGGAAGCCGTACGTCTCCATGTAGTACGGGAACCGCGAGCTGCAGCCGATGCCGCTGATGATCACGGTCTCGTGCAGCTGCTTGCCGAGCTTGGCGAACGCACCCTGCACCGCGTTCAGGATCGAGTAGTCGCCACAACCCGGGCACCACCGCACTTCCTGGTCGGTCTTGTAGTCCTTCTTCTGCATCACGGGACGATCGACACTGGTCATCGGGCACCTTCCTTCGCCGCGGCGGCGAGCATCTTCTGGAGGAAACTCTCGAGGTCGTGACTCTTGAACGGCTGGCCGTTCACCTGGCTGAAGCTCTGCACGTCGACCAGATACTTGGCCCGCAGCATCATCGCCAGCTGGCCCTTGTTGAGCTCGGGCAGCACCACCTTCTTGAACCCCTTCATCAGCGCGCCGAGGTCGTTCGGCAGCGGGTTCAGGTGGCGCAGGAACGCGCAGCTGATCTGGTGCCCCTGCTGCTGGAGACGCTGCGTGGCGGCGGTGATCGCACCGCGCGGGCTGCCCCAGCCGAGCACCAGCACGTCGCCGGTGCGCGGCCCGAACGTCGCGAGCGGCGGCAGGTCGTTGGCGATGTTCGCCACCTTCTGCGCCCGCGTGTCGATCATGTGCTGGTGGTTGTCGGCGTCGTAGCAGATGTTGCCGGAGCCGTCCTGCTTCTCGAGGCCGCCGATCCGGTGCACGAGCCCCTTGGTGCCTGGCTTCGCCCACGGCCGCGCCAGCGTCTCCGGGTTGCGCGCGTACGGCAGGAACTTCTCACCCGGCTTGCCTTCCGGCGCGAACGCGACCGGGATCGGCGGCAGCTTGTCGGGGTCCGGCAGCAGCCACGGCTCGCTGCCGTTGGCGATGTAGCCGTCGCTGAGCACCACCACCGGCAGCATGTACTTGGTCGCGATGCGCACCGCTTCGTAGCCGACCTCGAACGCGTCGGCCGGCGTCGACGCCGCGATCACGCAGACCGGCGACTCGCCGTTGCGGCCGTACATCACCTGCAGCAGATCGGCCTGCTGGGTCTTGGTCGGCATGCCGGTGCTCGGCCCGGCGCGCTGCACGTTGAGCACGATCAGCGGCAGCTCCGCCATCACCGCGAGCCCGATCGCCTCGCTCTTCAACGCGATGCCCGGGCCCGAGGTCGAGGTGATGCCGAGGCACCCGCTGTACGACGCGCCGATCGCGGCGGCGACCGCGGCGATCTCGTCCTCGGCCTGGAACGTGATCACGCCGAGGTGCTTGTAGCCACTCAGCTGGTGCAGGATGTCCGACGCCGGGGTGATCGGATAGCTGCCGAGGAACAGCTGCAGCCCGGCTTTCTGCGCGCCCGCGACGACGCCGAGCGACAGCGCCTGGTTGCCCATGATGTTGCGGTAGGTGCCCGGCTTCATCGCCGCCGGCGGCACCCGGTACGCGGTCTGGAACACCTCGGTGGTCTCGGCGTAGGCGTGGCCGGCCTTCATCGCCTGCACGTTGGCCTCGACCAGTTCCGGCTTCTTCGCGAACTTCAGCCCCATCGCCTTGATGGTCGGCTCCATGTCGCGATGGAACATCCAGTACAGGATGCCGAGCGCGAACATGTTCTTGCAGCGGTCCTTGCCGCGGTTGTCGAGCGGCGAGTTGACGAGCGCCTCCTGCGTGCGCGCCTCGAGATCGACCTCGATCACGCGCCAGCCCGACAGCGTGCCGTCGGTGCGCGGGTCCTTGTCGTACTTGGCCTTCTTCAGGTCGAGCGCGCTGAACGACGCGGTGTTCAGCAGCAGCACGCCGTCCTTCTTCAGTTCCTTCAGGTGCACCTTCAGCGCCGCCGGGTTCATCGCCACCAGCACGTCGGGCGCGTCGCCGGGCGTGTGGATGTCGAAGCTCGAGAAGCGCAGCTGGAACGCCGACACCCCGGGCAGCGTGCCGGCGGGCGCGCGGATCTCGGCCGGGAAGTCGGGGAACGTCGCGATGTCGTTCCCCATCAGGGCGGTGGTGCGCGTGAACTGATCGCCGGTCAGCTGCATGCCGTCGCCGGAGTCGCCGGCGAACCGGATGACGACCTGATCGATGTCCTGCAGGCCCTTGTCGTGACCCGCGGTCTGGGAGGAGGTGGTTTGCATCGCTGGCTGTGGGCGCCGGAATATGCCGGGGCGCTGCACAGGCTGCCATGCGAACGAAGGACCGGCGCCGCCGCCAGCCCCTCGGCCAGATTCCGCCGCCGCCGCGGTAAGGTCTCGGCACCGCGCGGGTCTCACTCGGGCCTGACCATCCAACCCGAGGATCTCCGATGACCCTGCCA
>JALORC010000222.1 GCA_025459175.1 Planctomycetota bacterium
GTGGTAGCGATCGGCGAACACGCTGCCACGGCGTGACCACAGCTTGTTGAGCGCCCTGGCGATGCGGATCAGCAGGCCCTGCAGGCCGCGGCTGAGTGCTTGCCGGCCCTCGGCTTCGCAGATCAGGTGCAGGTGGTCGTTCAGGACCGCGTAGTGGCACAGGCGAAACGCGCCATTCAGGTTGCGGGCGCAGCCGGCCGCGAACGCCGCGCGCAGCGCGGCGTATTCGCGTCCGCTGCGCAGGCGGGGCAGGCCGCTGCGCAGCTTCAGCGTCACGTGGACCGGGAAGCGCTGGGCGAGCGGTGCACGCGGACGGTGATCGACGCCGGGTCGGCCGGGGATCTTCGGCTTGCGACCGGAGCCCGGACGGGCGCCGCCGCGGCCGGGGCGGAACGGCAGCAAGGGGGCGCTGCGCTTGCTGCTGGCGAGGCGGTTCTTCGCGCCGTCTCCCTGCTTGCGACCTGTCTGCGTCCGACGCTTCGAAGCAGTTGCCATTGATTGCGCGGAATTATGACAACAGAGCTCGGGATGCAAGCCGGAGCTGTTGACTCCGGGGCTGCACAGCCCTCGCCGATGGGCGGCGCCGGTGGCGGCAGCTGCTCGCGGGCCCGGGATCGGCCGGGCGCGCGGAGGCCGGCGATGCCCATCGACGCACTGCCCGGTGGTTGCACACGGTCGCCTGGTGCGGGCGAGCGATGGGCCGCGGCGATCTTGCAGCAGGCCGGTGGCGTCAGCATCAACCTGGTGCAGGCCAGCTATGTGTTCTTGCTCGATCCGTGGTGGAACCCGGCCGCCGAGATGCAGGCGATCGATCGTGCGCACCGGATGGGGCAGCAGCGCACGGTGCATGCGTACCGGCTGGTGTGCAAGGGGACGGTCGAGGAGCAGGTGCTCGAGCTGCAGGCGAAGAAGAAGGCGCTCAGCGACGCGATCCTCGGTGGGGACGGGGCGCTGCTGCAGGAGTTGCAGCGCAGTGATCTCGAGCAGCTGCTGAAGTAGTGGGGGGCGGGAGCAGCCGCGGTTCGCCCTGCCCGTCCGGTCAGAACGTGCCCAAAGTCGCGACCACGGCATTCGTGCTCGTGATCTGAACGAACGCGAGGCTGCTGTCGAGCTCGAGCACCACCAGCTGTTGGTGCAGCGCGAAGCCGGCGAGAGACGCCGTGTTCGGCAGTGGGAGGCGGAGGTCGATGCTGCCGCCGGTGGCGACCTCCGCGGTGAGCAAGTCCGGCGCGACCAACAGCGAACAACCGGCCGGGACCAGTGGCAGCAACGCGCCGAGTGGTGTCGACACGGCGCTGGCGCCGTGCACGGCCACCACCAGGGCGGGCGCTGCGATGCCGGTGGCTCGCGTCTGGTAGTCGGTGCCGAGCCAGGGCAGGGTCCGCGCGAAGAACGCATTGGCTCCGCCCGAGCCCTGGCACGCGGTGCCCTGGGCGCTGACCGTGGCCGGGCAGGGAGTGGCGAGGCGCGCGAAGTGGGCCGAGGGCTGGCCGCCTGCCCGCGTGAAGTCGCCGCCGGCGATCAGTTCGCCGGTCGGCCACATCGCCAGCGACCGGATCGTGGCGTTGATGCCGCTGGCGAGCGTCGACCAGGTGCTGCCGTCCCAGCGCGCGAGGATCGAGGGGCCGACCCCAGCGGTGCTCGGCAGGGACAGCGCGGCGGCGAGACCGCCGCCTGGCAGTACCGCCAAGGCGGTGACGGGTTGGTTGGCGCCGCCGAGCCCGACGAGCCCCGACCACGCGCTGCCGTTCCACCGCGCGACGTTGCCGGTGGCTGTGCCCCCGGCGGTCTGGAACGCACCCGCGGCAACGAGATCGCCGTTGGGCAGGGTGGCCAGCGCGAGCACGCTGCCCGACATGCCGCCACCGAGGTTCGACCACGTGCTGCCGTTCCAGCTCGCGATGTTGCCGGTCGGCACGCCGCCGGCCGCCGTGAACTGTCCGGCCACGATCAGGTCGCCGTTCGGCCGCACCAGCAAGGCCTGGACGCGGCTGAAGTACAACGGCTGCGGGAAGCCGCCGACGACCGGGCTCAGGCCGCCGCCGAGGTCCGACCACGTGCTGCCGTCCCAGACGCGGAGGTTGTTGGTGGGAATGGCGCCCGTGAAGGTCAGGCCGGCGACGATGGAGCCATTCGGCAGCGCGGCGAGGGCCGTGACGTCCCCGGAGCTGCCGAAGCCGAAGGGCAGGCCGCCGCCCAATGCGGACCACGCGCTGCCATTCCAGCGGGCGATGTTCAGAGCGGGCACCCCACCGGCGGCGACGAAGCGGCCGCCCGCGAGGACATCCCCGTTCGGCAGCGTCGTGACCGCCCCGACCGACGAGTTGCCGAGCGGCGCGTCGGGAATGCCGCCACCCAGCGGCGACCAGGTGCTGCCGTTCCAGCGCGCGACATGATCGACGACGACACCTCCTGCCGCCGTGAACCGGCCGCCGGCGATCAGGTCGCCGTTCGTCAGGGTGGTCAGGCTGGTGATGGCATCGGTGAGGCCGGTGCTGGTGGGCTGCCAGGCGCTGCCGTTCCATCGCGCCAGATGGTTGGTGGGCACGCTGCCGCTGGCGGTGAACTCGCCGCCGGCAAGCAGGTCGCCGTTGGGCAGCGGGGCGAACGCGTTCACGGCCCGATTCACACCGTTGCCCAGCGCGGACCAGGTGCTGCCGTCCCAACGCGCGACGCGGCTCAATGTGGTGCCGCCTGCAGTCGTGAACCAACCGCCGGCCACGATGCCGCCGCCGGGCAGCGCGGTGAGGCCGGTGATCCAGTCGTTCGTGCCGCTGCCCAACGGTGACCAGCTGGTGCCGTTCCAGCTGGCGATGTGGTTGGCGGGGTTGCCGCCGGCCGAGAGGAACTGTCCGGCGGCCACGAGTTCGCCGGTTGCCGTGACCGCGAGCTCACTGACTTCTCCGCTGGTGCCGCTGCCGAGTGGGGACCAGGCGGCACCGTTCCAGCTGGCGATGTGATTGGCAACGACGCCGCCGATGGTCGTGAAGCTGCCGCTGGCGACGAGGCTGCCGTTCGGCAGCACACGCAATGCTTCCACCCAGCCGTTGCTGGCGCTGCCGAGGCTCGTCCACACACCACCGGCGAAACTCATCACAGGGCTGCCGGTCTGGCCGCCGACGACGAGGCTGCCGTTCGGGAGCACGGCGAGGGCCCTGACCAAGAACAGGCCGCTCGGGGGCAGCGCGCTCCAAAAGCTGGAGCCTTGGTTCCAGACGGCGAGGCTGAGTGCGGGACCGCCCCCGGCGCTGCCGAACTCACCCCCTGCCACCAGGTTGCCGTTGGGCAGCACCGCGAGCGCGTAGACGCGATTGTCCATGCCGGTGCCGAGCGCCGACCACGCGCCCGTCGCCGGATCGTAGGTGGCGATCCGGTTGGCGAGCACATCGCCCGCCACCGTGAAGTCGCCGGCGACCACGATCCGCGGCGGCAGCGGCCCCGCGCCGTCCGGGTCCCATGTGGTCATGGCGTGAATGACTCCGTTCACTCCGGGCACGGATTGGCCCGGCAGCCATTGCGGCGCGCACTGGCTCTGGACGGCGGCGCTGCCGAGGAGGCCGGTCGCAACGGTAGCCACGGCGTGCGCGATGCCGCGTCGCCGTCGAAGCAGGGGAACCGGTGTGGCAGCGGAGTATTGCATGGCGAGTCTCCAGGGAGCGACGTTGCGCGCAAAGACTGCGGCCGTCAAGGGGACCGGCAGCGGGAGTGGAGCTGCCACGGAGCAGCAGGGCTTGCTGCATGCCCTGGTCAGCGACTCGCAGATTGTCTCGACGTTGCCGATGCGATGCGCGGGTTGCTCGAGGGCGACGGCGTGGTTCATGAGGAGAGCGTCACGCGGTGGCAGGGACCTCGTGCACGCTGAGCCGCCCGTACCGCAACCAACCCTCGGTCAGCAGCCAGGTGTGCGCATCGGTCACCGGTCGCACGATCGCCTCGATGCCCTTGACCGTGATGCGTTCGCGGAAGCCTTGGAACCACGGCGCCGAGGTGAACGTGTCGATCGCCTGCGGCACGCTGACCTCGCGGCCTTCGGCGGCGTGCTTCTTGCCGTTGCCGAAGAC
>JALORC010000052.1 GCA_025459175.1 Planctomycetota bacterium
TCAAACCCTTCACTTGGAATGTTTGTCCTTAGCGTCGCTTCACCCTGCGCAACCAACCCGAAGGTCTGCTGCCAGGGCGGCTTGCCTGCATGCCCCACAGGTCTCGCGACCCGCGGTCATCAGGCACTCATAAAAAGCTCACACGCTTTCTTTTCGAGGCCACCCAGAATGTCAAAGATCGTCTCGCACTCAGCTCGTCGCTGGCGTGCGAGGGGCGGGAGAAGGTAGCGAGCGATCGGATCTGGTCAAGCACTCGCCCAAGTTTTCTTTCGCGGACTTTCTCATCGGACCGATCGCACTGCGCAAACCTTTCTCGGTGCTGAGCTTAAGGGACCTCGCTGGTGAACGGGACTGGCTCGTCCGTGCGCGTCGCGGACCGCCGAACGCGACGACCTTGCCAGCGTTTTCGCCCGCGATACACAGGGCACGTGCTGATCCTGCTGTTCCTGTTCGTCGGCCTGCAGTTGGGCGTCGGCTTCTGGGCCGCGCGCTCGATTCGTTCCGAGGACGACTTCCTGGTTGCAGGTCGGCGCCTGGGGCCGGTCCTTGCGGCCGCGAGCATCTTCGCAACCTGGTTTGGCGCCGAGAGCTGCGTCGGCGCCGCTGGGGCCGCCTACGCCCATGGCATCGGCCCGACCACGACCGAGCCCTTCGCCTACGGCCTGTGCCTCGTGCTGATGGGCGTGTTCTTCGCGGCCCGCCTTTGGCGGCTGCGGATCACCACGCTGGCCGACTTCTTCGGCGTACGCTTCGGCGCCAGCACCGAACGGCTGGCCGCAGTGCTGCTGTTGCCCTCGTCCCTGCTGTGGGCGGCGGCGCAGATCCGCGCGTTCGGCCACGTCGTCGCGGTCAACAGCAGCGGGGCCATCGACGTCGACACCGGGATCGCGATCGCGGCCGGCATCGCCGTCGTCTACACGGTCGCCGGAGGCCTGCTCGCCGATGTCTACACCGACGTCGTGCAGGGCCTGCTGCTGGTGGTTGGCATCGCCGTGCTGGCGGTGGTCGCCTACGGCGCCTTCCAGGCCCTGCCTGCGGATGCCGCACCGCCCCCGCCGCGAGCCTTGGAGCCGACGGACTTCTGGACGGTGCTCGAGAGCTGGGCGGTGCCGATCTGCGGCTCGATCGTGGCCCAGGAAGCCATTTCCCGCTCGCTCGCCGCCCGCTCGGCAACGACGGCATCGAGCGCCGCCGTTCTCGGCGGCCTGCTGTATCTCGCGGTCGGCACGCTGCCGCTGCTGCTCGGCTGGATTGGCCCAGCGCTCGCGCCCGGCCTGGACGATGCCGAGACGATCCTGCCCCACCTGAGCCAACAGCTGCTGCCCGCAGCCCTCAATCTGCTGTTCGCGGGGGCGCTGATCGCAGCCATCCTGTCGACGGTCGACAGCTGCCTGCTGGTCGTGGCATCGGTGGTCGCGCGCAATCTGGTGCCGGGCCACCGACGCTCGAACCCCGATGGTGCGGGGCGCCTCGGCCTCGCCCGCTGGTCGGTCGCCGGCGCCGGCTTGATCGCCTACGGCCTCGCGCGCAGCAGTTGGAACGTCAAGGAGCTCGTCGAAGAGGCCTCCGGCTTCGGCAGCGCCGGCGTGTTCGTGCTGGCCGTGGTCGGCCTCTACGGCGCCTCCGGTCGCGCGCTGGCGGCCAATCTGACGCTGCTGGCGGGACTCTCGACCTGGCTCGGCACCCGCTTCCTGTTCGCTGCCTCGTGCGACCATCCGTACTTGACCTCACTCGGCGCCGCCGGTCTCGCCTTCGTGATCGGCCGCGGCATCGAATCATGGCGCGGCGTCCCCGCTCCCCCACCCACGCTGCAATCCCCATCGTGAACTCGCCCTCGCTGCTGCTCCCGTGCCTGCTGCCGTGGTTGTTGGGCGCGCTGCCAGCGCAAGTCGACCGCTACGAACTCGGCTTGCGTCTGCGCGCCTTCGAACGGCGCCTCGGCGCCGCCGCCGACGGCCCCGAACGCCATGCCGCGCTCGGCGAACTGAATCGCGCCGTGCAGGCGTTCTTCAGCCTCGACACCGCCGCCGTGGCGCGCGCGATCGCCGCGGCCGAACGCGCCCTCGATGGCGGCGCCGAGGACCCGTTGCGCACCGTCGCCGACAGCGTGCAGCTGATCCTCGACCGCCGGCTGGTCGACGCTGCCCAGCCGACCCTGCCGCTGCGCCTCGGCGCGGCCTACCCGATCGAAACGGGTTGGCCCGCGGACCTGCACCTCGAAGTGCGCCTGCCCGGCGACCGCACGCCGCGCCTCGATGTCGCGGTGCCGGCGGTGCCGGTGACGCTGGAACTGCCGCTGGCGGCCGCCGCGCCCGGCGACCAGCAGCTCGAGTGGACCCTGCGGCAGGGCGAGCGCCGGTTGCCTTGGCGCCGCCACGGCCTGTCGCTGGCGAAGGCGCCGGGGCCGCGCCTCGAGCGGCTGCTGGCCGCCGCCGACGCCGCGGCCGCGGCGCCGCGCACGATCGAGACCACCACCCTGCCGAGCCTCGCGAAGATGCTGCGCACGATGACGCTGTCGCGGCGCGAAGAGACGATCCTGCCCGGGTCGCGCTTGCTCGACGACGCCGAGGCGCTGGCGGCGGCGATCGCGGCCGGCTCCCGGTGGCACGGCAGCGATCGCCCCGGCGAACACTGGCTGCGGCTCCCGCTCGGTGCGGGCGCGTCGAGCGTGCGCCTGCTGGCACCGGCAGTGCCGCCGGGCGAACGCCGCCCGCTGGTGCTGGCGTTGCACGGCGCCGGCGGCTCCGAGAACCTGTTCTTCGACGGCTACGGCGACGGCGCCATCATCGCCGCCTGTCGGCAGCGCGGCTGGTTCCTGGTCGCGCCGCGCAACGAAATGCTCGGCGGCGGCGGCGATCTGATCGCCCTGCTCGAGGCGATGGCGGAACGCTGGCCGATCGACCGCGATCGGGTGCTGCTGGTCGGGCATTCGATGGGGGCAGCGCAGGCCGTGGCGGTGGCCGGCAAGCACCCGACCCGGTTCGCGGCCGCCGCGGCGCTCGGCGGCGGCGGCAACCCGGGCCGCGCCGCGGCGATCGCCGAGTTGCCGTGGTTCGTCGGCGTCGGCGAACGCGACTTCGCGCGGTCCCAGGCGCAAGCGCTGCGGCAGAAGCTGCAGGGTGCCGGGGCCCAGGTCGAGTTCCACGAGTACCCGAGCCTCGAGCACCTCGCGATCGTGCAGTTCGCGCTCGGCGACGTGTTTGCCGCTTTCGACCGCGCACTCGCCGCCCGCGCCGCGGCCCGCAAGTAGCCGCGCAGGCGGGGCCCGACGCTCAGCTCCGGCACGCGGTGACGGCGCCGACGCCGGTGGCCCCGGCGGCGCGCAGCAACGCCGCGCACTGCCGCAGCGTCGCCCCCGACGTCAGCACGTCGTCGACCAGGATCACGCGCCGGCCGGCGATCCGGTTGGGCTGCGCGACCGCGAACGCACCGTCGACGTTGCCGGCCCGCGACAGCACCCGCGGGTCGCCCTGTGGCAACGTCGCCCGCACCCGGACCAGCACCGTCGGTTCGACCGGCAGCGCCAGTCGCTGCCCGATCGCCGCCGCCAGCCACGCCGCCTGATCGAAGCCGCGCTCGCGCCGGCGCGCCGCATGCAGCGGCACCGGCACCAAGATCGCCCGACGCCACTTCGGCCCGAGCCCGTGGCGCCGCAGCGCCAGCGCCATGGCCCGCGCCAGCAGCCGCCCGGCGGCGGCGTCGCCGTCGAGCTTGAAGGTGCGCACCAGGGCCCCGCCGGTGCCGGCGAAGCGCCACGGCGCGGCGTGGAAGCGCAGGTTCTGCAGCGCGCGGTGGTCGTCCAGGCACGTCTCCGCCCCCGGCGCCACGGCCTCCCCGCACCGCCGACACCCCACCGCCGGCCGGCGCTGCAGCAACTGGTCGCAGCGGCGGCACAGGGCGTTCGCCAGCTGGCCGCATGCCGGGCACGCCGGCGGCAACACCAGATCGAGCGCCGCTCGCAGCAGTTCGCGCGCCGGCCGACGGAAGCTACGCCACCCGAGGAAGGAAGTGCTCACCCGGACAGTGCCGCGGGGAACCGTCGAAACGACCACGCCGACAGGAAATCCGCCGCCGGGCAACCCCGCCCGCGACTGCCCCCGCGTCAGCGACCGGGCAGCGCGATCCGCCGCGCGCGTTCCGCCGCCGGCGCCGGCTTGGTCTGGTTGGGCACCCCGAGCGCCTGCCGCACACTCTGCACGTAGGTCTCGACGGTCATGTCCTTGCCGTGCGGCACCCCCAGCGCCTCGCCGATCTCCTTGGTCAGCTGCATGTCGTCCTGGAACGACCACGGCTGGCTCTGGAAGTACTCGCGCAGCAGCTTGCGGAACGCGCGCCGCGAGCTGTAGGCGCCGATCGCGTAGACCCCGCCGGCGAACGCGATGATGCCGGCGCAGAACAGCAGCGACGTGAGCTCCATGTTCCAAGTCGCCACCACCTGCAGCAGGAAGCCGGTGGTCAGGAACAGGAAGCCGATGATCACCTGCATGTTGTTGAGCGCGGTGTCGCGGACCTTCAACAGGCTCCGGCCACTCTGGCCGAGCGCATCCTGCAGCGCCTTGTGGGGCTCCCGGAAGCGGATCGAGTTCGCCAGGAAGAACACGCCCACCACGTTGCAGGTGAGGCCGATGACCGCCAGTTCGGGGCTTTCAGGGTTTACCATGGGCGACTCGGGCGGTTGTCGGCGCGGCGCGGGTGGTTCGGCCGGGAAGGCCGGAGGTCCGCACGGAGCGCTGGCAACCAGTCCGCGGCGGGATGCTAGCCAGCCCCTGTCGGCCTTGCCACTGCGACAGCAAAAGCCCGTCAGCTCTGGCGATGGCGCCGAACGGCCCTACCATCGCTGCTCCGCAATGCCGAGCCCGATCGAGTTCGACCGCACCACGATCCAGCACCTTGCCGAGCTGGCGCGGCTGCATCTGCCCGCCGATCGGCTGCCGGTCCTGCGGCAGCGCCTGCAGCGACTCGTCGATGCCTTCGGCGCCTTGGGGGAGCTGCCGCTGCCGAACGCCGACCAGCAAGGAGGCCAGCCGGGCGAACCGCAGGCGGCGCTGGTGCTGCGACCGGACGTGCCGCTGCCCCCGCTGTCGCCGGAACAGGCGCTGGCCAACGCTCCGCAACAGGCAGCCGGTGCGTTCGTGGTGCCGCGGGTCGTCGACGCATGAATGCGTCCCCCCGCACCTCGGCGACCGAACTCGCGGCCGGCGTACGGCGCGGCGACTGGAGCGCCGTCGAGTTGACCCGCAGCGCGCTGGCCCGCATCGAGGCTCTCGATGGCGAGCTGCACGCGTTCGTCGAAGTGCAGCACCGGAGCGCGCTGGCGGCCGCCGCGGCGATCGACGCCGCTCGCCAGCGCGGCGAGCCGCTCGGCGCGTTCGCCGGCGTGCCGATCGCCTACAAGGACAACCTGGCGCTGACCGGCAAACGCACCACCGCCGGCAGCCGCATCCTGCAGGGCTATCGAGCCCCGTACACGGCCACCGTACTGGCGCGCCTCGAAGCCGCCGGGGCCGTGCTGCTCGGCAGCACCAACCTCGACGAGTTCGGCATGGGCAGCACCACCACCACTTCGGTGCACGGCCCGACCCGCAATCCGTACGGCCACCACCTGGTCCCCGGCGGCAGCAGCGGCGGCAGCGCCGTCGCCGTGGCCGCCGACTTCTGCCCGCTCGCGATCGGCAGCGACACCGGCGGCTCGGTGCGCCAGCCGGCGTCGTTCTGCGGCATCAGCGGCCTGAAGCCGACCTGGGGCCGCGTCAGCCGCAGCGGCCTCGTCGCCTACGCCAGCTCGCTCGACTGCATCGGTGCGCTGGCCCACGATCCGGCCGACCTCGCGCTGTGGCTCGACGTCGTCGGCGGCCCGGACCCCGCCGACCCGACCACGCGCGCGGCCATAGCCGCCATCGCCACGCAACCACCGCTCGAGGATCTGCGCGGCCTGCGCATCGGTGTGCCGTGGCAACTGAACGGTCCGGGGCTCGACGACGAGGTCGCCGCAGTCGCCGCCGCGGCGGCGCGCACCGCCAGCGAACTGGGCGCCGAACTGATCGAGTGCGACCTGCCCGGCGTCGAGCACGCGGTGCCGACCTACTACCTGCTGGCCACCACCGAAGCGGCGTCCAACCTGGCCCGCTACGACGGCGTGCGCTACGGCCTGCGCCGCGAAGCGATCGGCCGGCTCGACAGCACCACCACCCAGACCCGCAGCAGCGGCTTCGGCCTCGAAGTGCAGCTGCGCATCCTGCTCGGCACGTTCGCGTCGTCGCACGAGCACGCCGCCCGCTTCCATGCCCGCGCCGAGCTGGCCCGGACCCTGCTGCGGGCGCGCTTCGCCGCCTTGTTCGAACGCTGCGACGTGGTGCTGTCGCCGACCTCGCCGATCCCGGCCTTCGCCGCCGACGCGTTCCCCGACGATCCGCTGGCGCTGTATCTGTGCGATGCGCTGACGGTGCCACAGAGCCTCTGTGGCCTGCCGGCGCTGTCGATCCCCGGCGGCCGCAGCGCCGACGGCCGGCCGATCGGCGTGCAATGGACGGCGCCCGCCGACCACGAGGCGCGGTTGCTGCAGCTCGCCGCGGTGTTCCGCCGCCACACCGACCACCACTTGCACCGGCCGCTGCCGTGAGCGCGTTCACCACCGTCATCGGGCTCGAGGTGCACGTCCAGCTGGCGACGCGCAGCAAGCTGTTCTCGCCAGCGCCGGTCGACGCGCTCGGCGAACCGAACTCGCGCGTGCACCCGATCGACCTCGGGCTGCCGGGTGTGCTGCCGCAACCGAACGAGCACGCGATCGCGCTGGCGACCCGCGCCGCACTGGCGCTCGAGAGCACCGTGCAACCGCAGTCGCGGTTCTGCCGCAAGCACTACTTCTATCCGGATCTGCCGAAGGGCTACCAGATCAGCCAGTTCGCCGAACCGCTGGCGCGCGGCGGCCGGGTGCCGCTCGGCTGTGGCCGGTTCTGTCGCCTGCACCACCTGCACGTCGAGGAGGACGCCGGCAAGCTGGTGCACACCGACCTCGGCACGCTGGTCGATCTGAACCGCGCCGGCGTGCCACTGGTCGAGATCGTCGGCGAGCCCGACCTGCGCACGCCGGCCGACGCGCACGCGTTCCTGAGCCACCTGCGCCACCTGCTGCGCTTCTGCGGCATCTCCGACTGCGATCTCGAGCTCGGCTCGCTGCGCTGCGACGCCAACATCTCGCTGATGCCACACGGCAGCACCGAGTACGGCACCAAGGTCGAGCTGAAGAACCTGAACTCGCTGAAGATGGTGCAGCGCGCGCTGGAGTACGAGGAGCGGCGGCAGACCGCGGTGCTGGCGGCCGGCGGCAAGGTCGCCGCCGAGACCCGCGGCTGGCACGACGAGCTCGGCGAATCGCGGTCCCAGCGCAGCAAGGAACAAGCCCCGGACTATCGCTATCTATCGGAGCCGGACCTGCCGCCGCTGCAGCTCGACGCAGCCTACGTGGCGGCGCAACGACACGCGCTCGGCGAACTGCCGGCCGAGCGTCGCGACCGCTATCGGCAAGCCTTCGGCCTCACCGACGTCGACCTCGACGCGCTGCTCGCCGAACGCGACATCGGCGACTGGTTCGAGCAGGTGGTGGCGGCCGGTGGCGACCCGAAGCTGGCCTGCAACTGGCTGGTCGCCGAGCTGCTGCCGGCGCTGCGCGAGCGCGCACTGCCGTTGGCCCGGAGCCCGATCGCGCCGGCGTCGCTGGCCGAGTTGCTGCAGATGCTGGGCACCAAGCAGCTGACCCAGAACACGGCCCGGGCGGTGTTCCGCCATCTGCTTACCGCGCCGATGGCCCCGGCGCAGGCGCTGCGCCAGCTCGGCCTCGACCGCATCGCCGACCCGGAGCAGCTGCAGCCGCTGGCGGCGGCGGCGATCGCGGCGCTGCCCGAGGCCGCGGCGGCGGTGCGCGCCGGCAAACGCAAGGCGCTCGACGCGCTGCTCGGCCACGTGATGCGCGCCACCCGCGGCCGCGCCGATCCGGACGCGCTGACGCAGGTGCTGTGCACGTCACTCGGCGTGCCGACGTCCGGCACCTGAGCCAGAAGGACAGGAATCCGCGCGCCGCTGGTGCGCGTGCTGCGTAGCATGCCCGCCCCAATCCTGTAACTCAGCGAGGCTTCTGATGTCGCGTTTGCTCTGTGCCATGTCGTTCTTGTTGCTGCCGGTGGTCGCCCAGGAGAAGGGTGATCTGTGGATCCAGGACTTCGCCAAGGCGAAGGCGCAGGCGAAGGCCGAGAAGAAGGATCTGCTGATCGACTTCACCGGCTCCGACTGGTGCGGCTGGTGCATCAAGCTGGACGAGGAAGTGTTCGGCAAGGAAGCGTTCACCGGCACCGCGCCGAAGAGCTTCGTGCTGGTCAAGCTCGACTACCCCCGCGACGAGAGCCGCGTCACCCCCGAGATCAAGCTGCAGAACGAAGGTCTGCAGAAGCAGTACCAGATCCAGGGGTTCCCGACGATCCTGCTGTGCGACGCCGACGGCAACGTCTACGGCCAGACCGGCTACCAGGAAGGTGGGCCCGAGAAGTACGTCGAGATGCTCGCCGAACAGAAGAAGAAGGGCGACGTGTTCCAGGCCGCGATGCTGCGCGCGACCGACAAGAAGGGCATGGACCGGGCCAAGGCGCTCGACGAAGCGCTGTCGGGCCTCGACGCCGAAGTCGTCTCCAGCCACCACCTCGCCCGCATGGAGGAGATCGTCACGCTCGACGCCGACGGCAAGGGCGGACTCAAGGCGAAGTACGAGGCCAAGGTCAAGGAGATCGCCGATGCGCGTGAGATCGACACCGAGGCCCAGGCGATGAACGAGCTGGTCGGTCCGCTGATGGAGCAGCAGAAGGGCAAGGAAGCCCTCGAGAAGCTCGACGCGATCGCGAAGGCCCCGAAGAGCAAGATCCAGCACCAGCTGGCCCTGTTCTTCAAGGGCATGGTCCAGATGGACGTCGACGGCGACGCCAAGGCCGCGATCGCCGCCCTCGAGGCCGGCAAGGCCGTGGCGCCGGAATCGCCGATCGGCAAGCGCATCGACAAGATCCTGCCCGACCTCCGGAAGCAGCTCGAAGGCAAGCAGGAAGAAGGCGGCAAGTGACGCCGCCCGCCGCCGTGCGTCAACGCACGGCGCGGAAGCCCAGCAGCTCGACGCGCGGCGCCAGATAGTCGTCGCGGACCGGCTCGTCGCGGCACAGGTCGGTCGACAGGTACTTCTTGTTGCTGTCGCAGAACACCGTGACCACGGCGCCCTCGGCGCCGAGCTGTTCCACCAGCTGCACCGCGCCGAGGAAGTTGGCGCCGGCGCTGATGCCGACCGCGAGGCCGAGCCCCTTGGCCAGCGCCTGCGCCATCAGGATCGCATCGCCGTCCCAGACGTCGATCACCGCATCGAGCCAATCGAGATCGACGACCGCCGGCACGAACTCGTCGGAGATGCCCTGGATGCGGTGCTTGCCGACCTTGTGCCCGGTGCGCAGCGTCGGCGAATTGGCCGGTTCGAGCGGGTGCACGCGCACCTTCGGGAACACGCTGCGCAGCGCGCGGCCGACCCCCATCACGGTGCCGCCGGTGCCGACCCCGGCTGTGAACGCCGCCGGCCGCACCCCGTAGGCCTCGAGCTGCAGCAGGATCTCCGGCCCGGTCGTGCTGGCATGGGCCCGCACGTTGGCCTGGTTCTCGAACTGCCGCGGCAGGAACACGCCGTCGTGCTCGCGCGCGTAGCGTTCGGCGGCCTGCACCGAACCGAGGAACCCACCCTCCGCCGCCGACACCGGCACGATCTCGGCGCCGAGGCTGCCGATCAGCTGCACCCGTTCACGGCTCATCCAGTCGGGCATGTAGATCCGCACCGGATGGCCGAGCGCGGCCCCGAGCGCTGCGAAGGCGATGCCGGTGTTGCCGCTGCTGGCCTCGACGATCGTGTAGCCCTCGCGCAGCAGGTCGTTGGCGCAGGCCTCGGCGAGGATGTGGCAGGCCATGCGGTCCTTGACCGAGCCGGTCATGTTCATCGACTCGTACTTGGCGTAGAGCCGTCGCTCGCGCCCGTCGAAGCGGTAGAGCACCTCGAGCAACGGCGTGTGACCGATCAACTGGCGGATCGCCGTGATGGTGCGCGCGCGGCTCGGCGCCGGGGCATGGATCGTCATCGTCGCAGCAGACCGTCGGCCGCACCCGACAGCGCCCGGCGAAGTGCGTAGCGCGACTACGCCATCGGCGCGGCGTTCGGCTCGGCGGCGGGCGCCGCGTGCGAACGGCGGCCACGGATCCACGCGAGGGCGCCGGCCAGGGTCACCGCCGCCAGCACGAACAGCAGCGGTCGCACCGGTTGCAGGTAGCGCGGATCGGGGATCACCGGCAGGTAGGCCAGGGTCCCTGCCACCGCACAAGCACCGAGCGCATGCCACTGCCAGCGCTCGCCCCGGCGATGGCGCAGCAGTCCGACCAGCGCCCCGATCGCCGCCGCCACCATCACCGGCAGGTGCAGCCAGCGCATGCCGGCGTGGCTGGCCTGCATCACGGCGTGCCGTTCGTACGGCGAGTTGGCGACGTCGTAGACGCAGACACCGCAGCCCTGGACCAGGTCCCACCGCCACAGCCACATCGGCTTCTCGACCGCGTACCAGACCAGGTAACGCAGCGGCTCGGCGGCGAGGCGCGGGCCGAGCACGCGCCACAGGTCGGCGGCGGACGCACCGAACGCCGGCTGCTCCGGGTCCTCGCGATACGGGAAGCCGACCAGGCGCGGATCGCGGAACACCATGCCCGGATAGCTGCCGTGGCTGATCGAAGCCCAAGCCCGTTCGCTGCCGGTGCGCGCGAGCGGCTGCACGCGGTTGCGCACCGCCCAGCCACCGAACGGCAGCAGCGCCACCAGCAGCAACAGCAGCGCCTTCCCGCGCCCCTGCGGCCACAGTGCGAAGGCCAGCGCCACCGGCAACACGACCAGCGTCTCGTTGCACAGCACCGCCGCGCCGAGCAGCAGGCCACCGATGACGACGCGCGCAGCCGTGAGTGGACCGGCAGCCGACAGCAGTGCCCAGCAGCCCGACGCGACCAGCGCCGTGGTGAGGCACTCGGTCAACACGAACGCGCTGCTGACCACGAGGTGCGGCGACAGCGCTGCCAACGCCACGGCCAGCAGGCTCGGCCAGAAGCCGCCGAGGCGCTGGGTGACCCGCTGCACCGCCAGCACGGTGAGCACCCCGAGCGCCACCTGCAACCAGATCGCGGTGCTCATCCAGCCGCCCTCGCCCCCGAGCACGCGGCACAGCCACAGGAACGCCGGGTAGCCCGGCGACCGGAACGAGTCGGGCGCCGGCGGCACTTCGGCCGCGAGCGAGAACACGCCGTGCGCGTGCAGGTTGGCGGCGTACTGCGCGTATTGCCCCGCATCGGCGCGCAGCGGGTGCAGCACCGTCCCGGAGGTCACGAAGCCGATCCGCAGCGCCGCCGCGATCGCGAGCACGATGCCGACCAGAACCGTTCGCTCCGCGCTGCGCATCCTCCAGCATCGGCACGCTGGCAGCGGTGACTCAACGCGGCGCAAACACCTGCAGCAGCGCCTCGATCGGCACCTCGAACCCGGCGGCCGGCAGCGCCAGCACGACCGCCAGCTGGTGCGGGCGCGCCGGCACCGCCAGCACCCAGAGCGGCGACCGCGGTGCGGGGTCGGCGACCGTCGTGAACGTCAACACATCGACGCCTTCCTCGGTCGCCACGCGCACCGGCGTCGCGGCGCGGTGCAGACCGGTCGGGGCCGCGACCACCATGACCAGCGTGCCGGCCGCCGGCCCGAAGTCCTGGCCGAAGCAAGCGCCGGCCGGCCCGAGCCGCGACTGCAGCGCCCGCCATTCGTCGCCGTGCCCGGCAACCGCACACCACGCGGTGTCGGTGGCCGGTCCGTCGCCGCACCACTGCCGCAGGATCGGCAGCAACTCGTTCGCCGCCAGGTCGACGGTCGGGTCGGGCCGCGATGGCACTGGCGCGGTGCACGCGACGCCCGACAGCACCAGCAAGAAGCCGAGGACCGCGCGCTGCACCATCCCCTCAATGTAGTCGGTGGGATAGCATCGGCACATGCGTGCTGCCCCCACCGCTGCCGTGCTGGTCACGCTGCTCCCGACCGTGGCGGCCCAGGCCAACGCGCCGAGTCGCGAACTGCAGCAAGCCGCTGCGTCCTACGCGGCCAAGGTCGTGGCCTCGGCGCTGTTCGTCAGCGGCCGTTCGCTCGACTCGGTGCTGGCCGAGGAACTGGCGCCGACGCGGCCGCTCGAAGCGCTGATCCGCCCGCTGCTGCGGTTCGAGGTCGACCGTGAACAGCAGACCGTCGTCTGTCGCCTCGGCGCCGCCAGCGCCACCGCGGTCGCGACCGTCGACCTCGGCTGCACCCTGGTCCACGCCGAAGCCGACGCCGACCAACTGCGGCGGCGCGCCGCCGCGGCGATCGCCGATCCCGGTGTCGATGCGCGCGAGGCACCGTGGCCGCTGGGCGATCAGTTGCCCGAAGCAGCCGCCACCGACATCGATCGGGACGCGCTGCTCGCCTGCGTCGATGCCGCGTTCGCCGAGCCGGCGAAGGGCCCGCTGGTGCACACGCGCGCCGTGGTGATCGTGCACCGCGGGCAGCTGGTGGCCGAACGCTATGCCCCCGGCTATGGCCCCGATTCGTCACTGCCGGGCTGGTCGATGTCGAAGACGTTGACGCACACGCTGCTCGGCGTGCGCGTGCAGCAGGGCCGGCTCGCCATCGATGCGCCACTGCAGGTGCCCGAGTGGTCGACCGA
This sequence comes from Planctomycetota bacterium, assembly GCA_025459175.1. GTDB lineage: Bacteria > Planctomycetota > UBA1135 > UBA1135 > UBA2386 > UBA2386. The sequence continues at coordinate 12,786 of JALORC010000052.1, forward strand.
AGACGCGCGCCGTGCGATCCGGCTGCCGGACCTGCTGGCGATGCGCGCGGGCCTCGCCTGGAACGAGGACTACGACGACGCCGACAGCACCGCGCTGCGCATGCTGTTCGGCTCCGCCGACCATGCCGCCGTCTATGCCGGCTGCGCCCGCGAACACGCGCCCGGCGAGCGGTTCGTCTACGCCAGCGGCGCCACCAACCTGCTGTGTCGCGTGCTGCGGACCACGTTCGACGCCGACCGCGACTACTGGGCGTTCCCGCGCCAGCACCTGTTCGCGCGGTTGGGCATGCGCACCGCCGTGCTCGAGACCGATCCGAGCGGCACGTTCGTCGGCAGCTCGTACGGCTTCGCGTCGGCGCGCGACTGGGCGCGCCTTGGCCTGCTCTACGCGCAGGACGGCGTGTTCGCCGGCGAACGCATCCTGCCGGTCGGCTGGGTCGAGGCGGCGCGCCGACCGCACCCCGGCGGCGACGGCCGCTACGGCGCGCATGTCTGGCTCAACGCCGATCCGGACGGCGACGGCCCGATGCCGCGAGCATGGCCCGACCTGCCCGCCGACCTGCTGCGCATGGACGGGCACGAAGGGCAGTATTGCACCGTGTTCCCGAGCGAACAGCTGGTCGTCGTGCGCCTGGGCTGCACGAAGAACGGCGGCTTCGATCTGCGCGGCATGTTGCGGCGCGCGCTGGCGGCGGTCACGACGCGGCGCTGACCGCCGGCGACACCATCGGCGTCACCGCGGCGCGTTCACCGCGGCACGATGACGTTCTGCCACGGTTCGTGTGGATCGCGGCGACCGGTCGGACGCGGTTGCAGATACTCCTCCCAGCGCCGCGAGAAGCGCAGGTCGCCGGCGACCAGTCCGTCGAGGCCAGGATGCTTGCCGAGAATGTTGCCGAGCACCGCCGCCTTGGTGCCCACCGGCACGCGCGGCAGCGGGCTGTCGACCGGCCGGTCGTACGCGAAGATCACGCCGGCACCGTCGCGGCGCCGCAGCTTGACGCGCACTTCCGGATAGCTCGGCCCGCGCACCCAGCGTTCGCCGAGGTTGGTCGCATCGACCTCGAGCAGCGCCGGGCACTCGGCCACCGCCGGCGCCAGCTCGTCGCGCCACTCGACGGCGATCGCGACCGCGGCCCGCACCCGCTGGTCGGGCGCCAGCTGCCCCGGCTCGACCACCATCGACGGCTCCCCACCTTCGCGGTGCAGGAACGTGACCGGCAGCGGCGTGTCGACGAACGGCAGCATGCGCGCCTGGCGATCGACGAGGCACAGGGCACCGCCGTCGGCATCGCGCACCGCGAGCACCGGTCGCCGCAGTTCGAGCCGCAGGCGGAATCGATCGGGGAACAGCCGCTCGACGCCCGCATCCTCCACCCAGGGCACCGACAGCAGGCCCTCGCGCAAGCGGCGGATCGTCGCATCGTCGAGGATCGGCACATCCGAGGACAACCACGGCGACAGCGAGCCCGACACGGCCAGCAGCAGCGGCGTGTCGAGCCAATCGGGCCTGGCGCGGAACCCGACCTGATCGAGGGCTACCAGCGGGCTCTGCCGCGCCGTCTCGTCGAACCTGGCCGCCAGCACGTCGACCGCGCGCGGTCCACACCACCAGATGGTCGCCATGGCGGCCGTGACCACGACGATGCGCACGACCCAGCGACCGGTCGCTGCGGGCAGCACGGGGTCCGAACGGTCACTCACCGGGGCGGTCTGCAAGAGGGGTGGAAGAAGCGAAGCAGCAACGGCTCATCTGCAGCTACCGAGCGGCGCCGCGGTCAGCCGGCGTGCGCGGTGCCCGCAGGCCGAAGCGACGCGAGCGGCGCGCCCATCCGGCCGATCCGTGCATCAGTTCAGGCGCGCGACGACCGGCTTCTGCGGCTCGACCTTGTTGCGATCGCGCGAGGCCCCGGTCACCGATTCGCAGTCGTCGGTGAAGATCTCCAGCGTGTCGAGCATGTTCTCGATCAGGTGGCGCTCGATCGTGATCTCGCGCGCGCCCTTGCCCGCTTCCAGCTCGTGCTCCAGCAGACGCGACAGGATCTTCAGTTGCGACAGGTGACGACCGACGAACTTGTTCAGATTGACTTCAGGCTTGGTTTCCATGGCTTGCTCCTCATTGCTGCCCGCAGGTGAGACGCCTGCTGACACGAGCCGCGCGCGGGCGCGGACGACCGGTTGCGAAACGCTCCGCCGGGCGGCGAAGTCGGGCGGAGCATAGCCACGCCGAACAGCGATGCCAGAGCACGAATCCACGCGTTCGCGGCGACTTCGCGATGTGGAGAACCGCTCACAATCTGCACCTGCGCGCTCGCCGCGGCCGGTTGGTCCGGCGCCGATGCGCCATCGGCCCGGCATCGTTCGTGACTCGTCGTTCCAACTGCCCGGGTCGTGTGCGATGCTGCGATTCGTGCCGAACCGCGAGCCGCAGCCAGAGCCGATCCAGTTCAAGGGCTACACGCTCAATCCGTTCCAGGTCGAGGCGGCGCATGCGATCGAGGCCGGCAAGAACGTGCTGCTCGCGGCACCGACGGGTTCCGGCAAGACGCTCGTCGCCGAGTATGCGATCGCGCACGCGGTCAAGCAGGGCAAACGGGCGATCTACACCAGTCCGATCAAGGCGCTCAGCAACCAGAAGTTCCGCGACTTCAAGAACGACGGCCTGCGGGTCGGTCTGATGACCGGCGACCTCACGCTCGACCCGGACGCGCCGCTGGTCATCATGACCACCGAGATCTTCCGCAACGCGGTGTTCGAGGACCCGGAGCGTTTCGCCGACACCGACTTCGCGATCTTCGACGAGGTGCACTTCGTCGACGACATCGAGCGCGGCACGGTGTGGGAGGAGAGCCTGATCTTCGCCCCGGCCCACGTGCGCTTCGTCGGGCTGTCGGCGACGATCGCCAACCTGCACGAGTTCGGCGAGTGGGTCCGCACCGTGCGCAGCCAGGAACTGGCGATCATCGAGCACCAGAAGCGCCCGGTGCCGCTGTCGCACCGGTTGTTCCACCAGCACGCCGGCGTGTTCCAGCTCGAACAGCGGCAGCGCGCAATCGACTTCCACGAACGAGCGCTGGCGCGCGAGGGGCGGCACGGCGGTCGCGCCGGCCAGCGCGAGAAGGAACGTTCCCGCTGGGGCGACAAGCGCGAGCGGGCGCAGGGCCGCCGGATGCCGTTCGGACCGCGCCCGTACGTGATGCTGCTCGACGAGGTGCAGCACCGCGGGCTGCTGCCGCTGCTCTATTTCTGCTTCTCGCGCAAGGAGTGCGAGATCAAGGCCGAACGCAGCATGGGCCGCCGGCTGCTCGATCGCGCCGAACGCGCGCGCATCCAGGACCTGTTCGAGGAGATCTGCGCCCGCTTCGAGCTCGACGCCGACGCCGACCCGGGCCTGCGCGGCATCCTCGGCCGGGCACTGGCCGGGGTCGGCTACCACCACGCCGGCATGCTGCCGATCCACAAGGAAGTGGTCGAGCGGCTGTTCACGTCCGGCCTGCTGAAGATGCTGTTCACCACCGAGACGTTCGCGCTCGGCATCAACATGCCGGCCCGCACCGTGGTGTTCGACCTGCTGCGCAAGTTCGACGGCGTGCAGATGGACTACATGAAGGCGCGCGACTACCTGCAGATGGCGGGTCGCGCCGGCCGCCAGGGCCTCGACAAGTCGGGGCTGGTGATCTCGATCCTCGAGGACGAGGACCTGATGGAGGCGCCGCTGTCGCGCTTCCACTCCGGCAAGGTCGAGCCGATCACGTCGCGCTTCAACCTGTCGTACTCGACGATCCTCAACCTCTACGACCGCCTAGGCAGCAAGGGCCTGCTGGCCGCCTACGACCGCAGCTTCGCCGCGTTCCAGGCGCTGACCGGCACCGCCGCGACCCGCGCCAAGAAGAAGGCCGCGGCGCACGCGGCGCTGGCGATGCGCGTGCAGGTGCTGCGCGATGCCGGCTTCCTCGACGACCAGGGCCTGCTGCCGCGCGGCAAGGTCGCGCAGCGCATCAACGGCTACGAGATCCAGGTCGCCGAGCTGCTGTTCAGCGGCGTCATGGAGCAGATGGACATGCACCAGCTGGCGTGCACGTTCACGGCGCTGATCCACGAGGACCGGCGCCGGCCCGACGCCCGCGGCCATCGCAAGGAGCTCGGCCCGCTGATGCAGTCGGCGAACGACGCCGTGCGCCGCTTCATCGCCATCGAGACGCTGCAAGGCATCCCGCACCCGATCAAGGAACCCGACTGGTCGATCGCGCCGGCGGTCGACTGCTGGAGCCGCGGCGGCACCGTCGAGGACATCGAGCGCCTGGCCCACAGCGACGCCGGCGACGTCGTGCGCACACTGCGCATGGCGATCCAGATGATGCGCCAGGTGCGCATGCAGGTCGGCAAGAAGGACCAGCTCGGCGCCCGGCTCGAGGAAGCGATCGTCGCGATCAACCGCGACGAGGTCGACGCCAAGCGCCAGTTCGAGCTGGGCTGAACCAGCGCCAACGCGCTCAACGCGGCTTGGCGACGCTGGCGAAGCCGAACTTCGCGTGCAGCACCTGGAAGAAGTGCATCGGCCCGAGCCCGAGGTGCCGGAAGCGCGTCTTCGCCGGCCGCAGGATCACGCGCCCACCGACCGGCACCTGCATCTGGATCTGGCCGTCGATCTGGCAATACGCGTACTTCTTGTTGCCGGTCTCGACCACCTCGATGTCGATGCCCTCGCCGACCGGCAGCACCAGCGGCCGCGCGCTCAACGTGTGCGAGGCCAGCGGCGTCAGCACCAGCGCGTCCATGTCCGGCGCCAGCACCGGCCCACCGGCGGCCATCGAGTAGGCGGTCGAGCCGACCGCGGTCGCGGTGACCAGGCCGTCGCCGCGATAGCTCGCCAGCTCGCTGCTGCCGCGGAACGCGCGCAGCAGGATCATGCCACCGACCGCGGCGCGACTGACGACGACGTCGTTGAGGCCGAGCACCGGCTCGCTGGTGGTGCCGTCGAGCCCCTGCATCGAGCACCAGTACATCAGCCGCGGCTCCTCGTGCAGCTCGCCGGCCAGCAGCATGTCGAGCGCCTGCTGCGTGTGCTCGTACTCGAACGAGGTCAGGAAGCCGAGCCGACCGCGATTGATGCCGAGCGTCGGCCGCTGGTTCTGCCCCATGCGCCGCGCGGTGCCGAGCAGCGAACCGTCGCCGCCCCACACCACGACGCAATCGGCCTCGCGGTCCTCGAGCGACGACTCGCGGTCCATGACGATCTCGCACTCGCAGCCGCGCCCGGTCAGCCAGGTCGCGTGGTGCGCGATCAGCGCCTTGCTGCCGCCCTTGCGTTCGTCGCCGACCAGCAACAGCCGCTTGCAGCCGCGCGCCGGCATCGGCTTCAGCGCCCCGCCGGACTGTGCTTCTCGGCCAGGAACCGCGCCGCGACGTGCTGCGCAGTGAGCCCGCAGTAGTCGAGGATCTGGGCCCGGCTCATGTGCTCGAGGATCTCGTCGGGCACCGCCATCACCTGCACCTGCGCCCGCACCGGCCCGTGCGCCGCGAGGCACTCGAGCACCGCGCTGCCGAAACCACCGGCCTTGCAGTGGTCCTCGAGCGTGACCACGCGATCGTGGCGGTCGCACAGCGACAACACGCCCTGCTCGTCGAGCGGCTTGCAGAAGCGCGCGTTGACGACCTCGATGTGGATGCCCTGCTTGTCGAGCAGCGCGGCGGCCTCGAGCGCGATCTGCACCATGTGCCCGTAGGCGAGCACGGCGCCGTCGTTGCCCTCGCGCAGGATCTCCATGCGGCCGAGCTGCAGCGGCTGGTGGCGGCCGTGCCAGCCGAGCAGTTCGTGCGCACCGGGCGCGTTGCCGCGCGCGTAGCGGATGCCGCTCGGGCCGGGCAGCTGCAGCGCGAACTGCATCATCTCGTGCAGCTCGGGGCCGTCCTTCGGCGACATCAGCACGATGCCGGGCAGGCAGCGCAGGAAGGCGAGGTCGTAGATGCCGTTGTGGGTGGCGCCGTCCTCACCGACCAGGCCGCCGCGGTCCATCGCGAACAGCACCGGCAGGCGCTGCAGGATCACTTCCTGGAACACCTGGTCGTAGCCGCGCTGCAGGAACGACGAGTAGATCGCGCACACCGGCCGCATGCCGCTGGTGGCGAGGCCGCTGGCCATCGCCACCGCGTGCTGCTCGGCGATGCCGGCATCGACGAAGCGATCCGGGAACTTGTCGCGGAACTCCATCAGGCCGGTGCCGTCCGGCATCGCCGCGGTGATCGCCAGCACCCGGGGATCCTTCTCGGCCAGCAGCTGGATGCCCTCGCCGAACCATTCGGTCCACGAGCGGCCGGGCTTGTGCATCGGCACCACCGGCTGCAGCACACACGGCTCGACCGGCACCTTCTCGGCCTTCTTCTTGGCCGGCTGGGGCTTTGCTGCGTGGGCGCGGTCGTAGCGATCCTCGCTGCCCGGCACGCCCTTGCCCTTCTCGGTGCGCACGTGCAGCAGCACGACGCCGTCGAGGTCCTTGACCTGCTCGAGCGCCTGCAGCATCTCGCCCATGTCGTGGCCGTCGACCGGCCCGAAGTAGCGGAAGCCGAGCGCCTCGAAGATGTGGCCGGGCGCCACCATGTTCTTCACCATGTCGACGGCGTCGCCGAGCTTCTCGTCCAGCGTGCTGCCGACCACCGGGATCGACTGGATCAGGTGGTGCACCGCGTCCTTGGCCTTGTGGTAGAAGGCGCCCGAACGCAGCTTGTTGAGGTGGCGACTCAGCGCACCGACGGTCTTCGCGATCGACCAGCGGTTGTCGTTGAGGATCACCAGCAGCCGCTCCTTCTCGAGCGAGCCACCGTGGTTCAACGCCTCGAACGCGACGCCGCAGCCCATCGCCGCATCACCGACCACCGCCACCGAATAGCGCTGGCGCCCTTGCATGCGGTCGCCCATCGCGATGCCGAGCGCGGCCGAGGCCGCGGTGCCGGCGTGGCCCATCAGGTAGGCGTCGTACGGCGACTCCCACTTGTTGGAGAAGCCGCTCAGGCCGCCCTTCTGGCGCAGCGTGTGGAACCGCGCCTTGCGTTCGGTCAGCAGCTTGTGCGGATAGCACTGGTGGCCGACGTCCCAGACCAGGCGGTCCTGCTTGAAGTCGAACAGGTAGTGCAGCGCGACCGTCAGCTCGACCACGCCCATTCCCGAGCCGAGGTGGCCGCCGGTGATCGACACGGTGTCGAGGATCACCTTGCGCAGTTCGGCGCACAGCTGCGGCAGCTGCTCGCGCGGGATCCGCTTCAAGTCAGCGGGGTTGTCGACCTGGTCGAACAGAGGCGTCGGCGACGATGATTCCAAGTCGTGCTCCACGAACCGTTAGGAAATGCGCACCGGGACCGCCGCGATCAGCTGCGGCGCTCCACGGCGTAGGCCGCCACATCTTGCAGCAGCGCCGCTTTGGCGTCCAGTTCGCTCCGCGGTCGACCGCGCCACGCGGCGGCCGCCGCCGTCACCACCGGCGCCAGCTCGGCGGCGTCGGCGGCCAGCTGGCGGGCGGTCTGCAGGCTCTGCTCGAGCCCGACCATGGCCGGCCAGGTCAGCTTGCCGAGCGCCACGTCGGCGAGCGGGTTCTTGCCCAACTCGGCGGCGGTACCGGTTAGATCCAGGCAGTCGTCGGCGATCTGGAACGCGCGCCCCAGCAGATCCCCGAACCGCCGCAGCGGCTCGATGATGCTGGCCGGGGCCCCGCCCGGGCCCGCGCCGGCGTGGGCGCCGACCAGCAGCGACGCCGTGATCAGGGCCCCGGTCTTGTGGTCGTGGATCCACTGCACGCGCGCCAGCGAGTGGCCGGCCGGATCGCCCTCGGCGGCGAGGTCCTCGACCTGCCCCCCGACCATGCCGAGGCTGCCGGCGGCTCGCGCGAGCGCCAGCACGCCAGGGGCCCCCGCGACCGCAGCGCCTTCGAAGGCGACCGTCAGCAGCGCGTCACCGGCCAGCAAGGCCATCGCCTCGCCGTGCATCTTGTGCGTGGTCGGCCGGCCGCGGCGCAGGTCGTCGTCGTCCATGCACGGCAGGTCGTCGTGCACGAGACTGTAGGTGTGCAGGCACTCGAGCGCCGCCGCTGCCGGCAGCGCCGCCCCGCTGTCGCCGCCGGTCGCTTCACACCCGAGCAGCACCAGCATCGGCCGCAGCCGCTTGCCGCCCGGGAACAGCGCGTAGTGCATCGCCGCGTGCAGCGCCGCGGGTGGCGCCGCGACCGGGGGCAACAGGTCGAGCAACGCCTGTTCGACCGGCTTTGCCCAGTGGGCCACGAACGACTGGAACGCGCCTCCTGGCGCCGGGACGGTCACTTGTGGACGACCATGCCCAACATGGCATCGGTCGCCTGCTTCGGAGTCAGGTTGGGGAGCAGCATGCGGTAGCCCTCGGCGTTGATGCTCGACTCCACGCCCTCGTTCTGCAAGACACCAGATCGCAACCACAACGACACCACCCCGCGGGCGTCGACCTCGACCGCCATGCGCGCACAATGCGCACCCGCCACGACCCGATTGCGGGCATCGGCCCCCACCAGTTCGACGTCGAGGAAGTCGCCCCGGTCGAGGCCCCGGAAGCGCGACAACCGCCAGCGCGGGTTGGTGCCCGCGGTCGCCAGCAGCCGGTCGAAGCGATCGAACCACTGCCGCCGCGAGATCGGATCGAGATCGGTGGGGCGGCGGCGGTCGTCGGCGACCGGCTCGGGATACTGGCCTTCGGCGCGCACCAGATACGGCAGGCGCGCCTCGATCGCCCGCCCGTCGACCTCGGCGAACACCAGCGGGAACCCGTCGGCGCCGATCGCCTCGCGCACGCCGGCGACGGTGCGATGACCGTCGAAGAAGCGCAGCTCGAGCCGGCCACTGGCGCGATCGAGGCTGGCGGTCATGCGGGCCGCGCTCAGGAACGTGGCGCCGAACTCGGCGCCGGCGGTGTCGAGCAGTTCGACCTCGTGCAGGCCCTCGCCGTCGAGCCGCGCGGCGCCGAGGAACCGGTAGGCGGTGAAGCCTTCCTCACGCAGGCAGTCCTGCAGGCTCTGCAGGCAGCGGCGCACGCCTTCGGGCACCGGCTGCAGGTTGGCGGCGTTGTCGCGGTCCACCGCCGCGGCCCGGCGCTCGGCCTCGGCATTGCGCTGCTCGAGCAGCTTGGTCACCGCAGCCAGCTGGGAACGGGTGGTGGCGAGCTCGAGCGCCATCTGCGCGTAGGCGACCGGATCCTGGTCGGTCGATGCAACCGGCGCTGGCGCGGGGGCCGCCGCCATCGCGGCGGCCGGAGTTGCCGGTGCTGGCACGGCCGTGAGATGCGCCCGAGCCAGCTGCGCCTGAGCCAGCTGCGCCTCGCGCTCGAAGCCACCCGCCAGTTCGGCCAGGCGCCGGGTCTCGACACCCAACCAGACGATGGTCGCCGCGGCGGCGACGGAGATCAGCGGGAGCCAGGGACGCATGCGGCGGCGTTCGACGAAGGCGTGGTGACGACCTTCCCGCGGCCCGGCTCACCAGGCGGCATTCTTGTGCTTGTTGTACCAGACCTGCCACTCGCGGAAGGTCCCGAAGCTCTGCCGGGTCAGCTTGCCGAGGGTGCCGTTCCACTTCTCCTGGATCGCCGCCAGGCGGTCGTTCGCGTTCTGCGCCTCGACGTTGTTGCCCAGCTGCGAAGCGAGTTCGGCGAGCTCGCCGTAGCGCACCATCAGTTCACTGACGATCTCCTTGCGCACCGTTTCCTTGCTGTCCTCGAAGTTGCCGAGCGCCTCGCCGGCGGCAGCCATCAGCGCCGGGGCGTGGTTGTGGCGCGCCTCCTGACACAGGAACTTGACCAGCGTCTCGTCCTTGGTGCGGCCGAGGTTCTTCAGGAACTGCTCGCGCAGGCGGATCCAGTCCGACTTCTCCGGGAAGCGCTTGTCCTGGTAGGCAGCCTTCAACACCTTGGCGCCGTCCTTGCCGCAGTAGCCGAGCGCGGCGGCGGCGCCGACGTACAGCTCGGTCTTGTCGTGCGGCCGCAGCTTGCCCTGGGTCAGCACGTGTTCGAAGGCCTTGACGATCGCCTGCTGGTCCTTCGGCTCGACGCCCTGCTGGGACTTCTGCAGCAGCACGTCGATCGCCCCGAGACCTTCGGCATCGCGCGCGAGCTTCTTGTCGGCGACGACCTCCTTCAGCAGCGCGATCTTCTCGGCGACTTCCTTGTCAGGGCCCTTGGCCGGGGCCGGCGTCTGCGCCGCCAGCGGCGTTGCCAACACCAGGCCAGCGAGCAGCGAGAACAGCGACAGGTGCTTCAGCTTCATCTTCGGTCTCCGTCCAGGGAATCGGCGCGCGAGCGAGTCCGACCCGACTCGCGACACCAGTTCTCCAACAATTACCGTACCTGGTGTCGCAACGCTCGCCCTACCCCCGTTGGCAACGGCGCGGCAGGGACTCCCTCACGGCAGCTCGCCGAGCAGCTCGCGCGCCGCGCGCTGCACGAGCTGCCGCGGCGCGAGGTGCCAGCGGCTCGGCACCACGTCGGCGGCCGGCAGCCCCTGGGCCACCAGCGCCGCCTGCAGCTGCACCGCCAGCTCGCCGAAGCCCTGGTGGTGCGGCGACGACGGCACCGGCTGCACCAGGAAGTCGGCGATGTGGGCCAGCACCAGCTCGGTGTGCGGCGACACCGCCAGCGACGCCAGCTCGGCGCGCCGTTCCATCTCCGCCTCGACCGCGGCCGGCGAGAAGCCGAACGACAGCACGAGGCCGAGACTGCGCCACAGATTGTGCTCGACCGGCAGATAGTAGAACGCGTCGACCAGGTGCTGCCGTTCGTGGTGACGGATGGTGTCGAGCACCGCCGCATCGAGCTCGTTGTCCTGCACGGGCGACAACAGCGACAACCGCCAGGACACGTCGAGTGGATCGCTGCCGGCGCCGGCCGGCAGCGGATCGGTCGCCAGCACCCCACCGTCCTCGGCCGCGATCCGGCGCCGATCGGCGATGCCGCGCGCCCATTCGCGCACCGCGTCGAAGTCGATCAGGAAGTGGTTCAGGAGCGCCACGCCGGCGAGGTCGCCGCCGAGCACGCCACCGAGCGAGGTGACGTCGCGATCGAATCCCACCACCTCGAAGCAGCGCGTCGGCAGCGACAGCTCGGCCTGGTCCGGCAGCTCGGCCACCGACAGTCGCGTCAACAGCAGGCCCTCGGCGGTGCCGCCGGCGCGACGACCGAGCACCAGGTGCTTGTTGTAGCGATCGAGGTGAGCGGCGAGCTCGCCGGTGAACGGGTCGAGCATCTCACCGACCAGCGGCGCCCGGAACACCTCCGGCTGCCCGACCACGTCGCGGCCGAACAGGCGCTGCGACAGGTCGCGGATCCGCGCCGTCACCACCGTCAGATCCGCGGTGTCGCGCCGCTGATAGCCCTGATAGACCAGCCGCCGCAGCCCCGCCTCGAACGCGAGCTCGAGCCGCGCTTCGTCGCGCAGCGCCAGCAGTTCGGCCGCGGCCGGGAAGCGCCGCAGCGCCACTTCGGCGAGCAGCTCGACCTCGGCCAGCCAGCCGACGTCGCGCAGCGCGACCAGCAGCGCCGCCGCCGCCGCCGAATCGGGCATGGGGTCACCGGCATGCCAGGGCCCGCGCAACAGCTGCAGCCAGCGGCCGCGCACCCGATTGGGTTCGGCATCGACCAGGGCTTGCGGCACGTCGCTGCGCACGATGGCGAGGAACGCCGCGGTGTCGCCGAGCGACAGCAACAACCGCCGCTGCGCGCGCCGCAGCGCCGGCTGCCGTGCGTCGACGCCGCGCGCTTCCAGCAGCGAGCGCAGCGCCTGCGCCTGGCCGCTGCGCTGCAGCAACATCCACAGCGCCGGCGCGCCGCCACCGGCCCCGAACGCCGCCAGCCGCGGCGGGTGCTCGCGCAGCAGGTCGAGCAGTTGCCCGACCTGGTCGTCGCGCAGCCCCGATTCGAGCCAACCCAGCACCAGCGACTGCACGCCGGCATCGAACGGGCGCAGCCGCAGCGCCTCGAGCGACGCCGTCCAGGCGGCGGCGCGGTCGTCGCGCGCCAGCGCGATCTGTGCCTGCCCCAGCTCGCTGACCCCGAGCACCTGCGGCTGGCCGCGCAGCTGCTGGTAGACCGCGGCGGCCGCATCGAGCTGCTGGGTCTCGCGCAGCGTCGCCGCGTAGGCGACGGCGACCAGCGGATGGCGCCCGCTCGCCTCGTGCAGCCGTTCGTAGACGGCGAGCGCGCGTTCGGCATCGACGGCGCGCAACGTGTGCGCGAGCCCGAGCCACGGCCACAGCGAGGCCGGCGCCAGCTCGGCCGCCCGACCGAAGGCCGCGAACTTCGCGCCGCGGTCCGGCACGATGCGCCCGAACAGGTAGTGCGCGATGGCGTCGTCCGGCGCGCGCAGCAGCTCCTGCTCGGCCTCGTGCAGCAGCCGGCCGCGGCGGCCGCGTTCGCGCAGCACGTCCTGACGCAACCGCCGCGCATCGACGTGGAACGGCTGCTCGGCCAGCACCGCCTCCAGCTCGCGCAGCGCAGCCTTCGGCTCGCCGCGTTCGATCAGGTCGCGCGCGGTGAGCGCCACGCGATCGGCCGCCGCCTCGCCCCATGGCAATTCGCCGACGCGTTCGGGCGGCAGGCCGGCTGCGAACGACGAACATGCCGCCGCGATCGCCACCGCGAGCCAGGACCACCGCCACCACGACCTGAGCATGTCGGTGTGATACGGCAACTCGCGCAGCCGGTCGAGCGCGCGGAAAAAGGCATTCCCGCGGTGTTGCGAGGCACCGCGGGCGCCCGACCACCGGCGACCACCCCCATGGTCCCCGGCGTTCTCACCCGATGCGCGACAGGCCCCCACCCGCCGCCACACCGGTGCACAGACCCCCTGATCCCGCACAGTCTGCGCAACACGCGGCTCGGCCCCCCCGGACCGCACCACGTGCGCAGGCGCTGCATCGACCCGGCCGCGGCGTCACTTGAAGGCCGGTCAGAAGCGCCGATGGCAACGCGTCACTGCACCGTCAGTCGCACCACTGCCGAGAGCCCGATCTCACGCGTACCGGTGGTCGCGGTGATCCCGTTCGACCACAACCGACCGACCGGCTCCCAACCGCACACCTGCACCTTGCGCGCCTGGCTGGTGACGAGGCCCAGCGCGTTGGCGGCGGTGTCGAACGCGGCACCCTGGAACCGGATCCACTCGCCGAGCACCTGCGGCGAGTTCGGCACCACGAACGGGAACTGGGCGCTGCCGTTGCCGCCGGCCACCGAGTACCAGGCCCCGGCGAGGTCGATCGACACGAAGCAACCGGGCGCACCGAGCTGGGCCAGGTTCGCCGGCAGCGTCAATCCGGCCCAACTGCCGGTCTCGGTCGTGCCGAGCGCCAGCACCACCAGCATGCCCGGCGTGGCGTCGAGCACGCGCGCCACCCACGGCCGGCCCCAGATCACCTGCGTGGTCGAGCTCTCGACCCGCAGCGGCACGCCGCTGGTGCCGATGCACGACGCCGGGCCGATGGTCACCTCGGGACTGTCGCAGACGAAGGTCGCATCGAGCGAGTAGGCACCCGGCGGCTGCCCGTGCACGATCACCTCGAGCAGCAGGCCACCCTGCTGCGGGTCGTGCACGAACGGCACCGCGAGCGGGATCGATGCCAGCCACGGACTCGGCACCCCACCGGCCGTTCCGGCCGCGAGCGTCAGCAGCTGCCGCGGCAGCACGACGGTCTCGTCGGCGCCGCGATTGCTGGCGAAGTCGACCGCCAGGTTGACGATCGGCACCGGCAGCGTCGACATACGCAGTTCGCAGTCGACGGTCTTGGCCGCGGCGGCAGCGCCGCCGTCGAGCCGGAACGAGACCGCGGTGATCGTGCGCGGGCCGGGGAACAGCGACGCGTCGTAGGCGTGCTGCACCCGGGTCGGCGTGCTGCGGCCGAACGGCACGTTGGTGGCGCTCGAGCCGTCGATGGCAGTGTGCGACGCCGGCACCACGAGCTGGGTCTGGGCCAGCGCGGTCGAACCGGACAGCGCGATCAGGAGACAAACACAGGTTGGGCGGCGGACCATGGCATCGGCAGCATCGACCGGCCAGCGCCGGCCGCTTGACCTGCCGCCCCCCGGCAGCCGAAAACCCGGCCAGCTTGCCAGACACCAGCCCGCGCCAACCCGGGGTCCTCGCCCTGCTCGCCGACCAGAAGCGCATGCAGCCATTGCTGCAGCATCTGCAGTCGCTCGGCATGCAGGTCGACACCGCCAACGACCTCGCGGCAGCCCGCACGCTGTTCTTCGGCAGCGGCGGCCACGACGCGCTGGTGGTCGGCCCCGACGTGCAGCCGGGCCTCGCCCAGCGGGTGCTGCAGTCGCTGCGGGCGCTCGATCCGGAGCTGCCGATGGCGACCTTCGGCCCGCCGCTCGGCGCCGCGGCGATGCCCGCGCACAGTGCGATGCTGGCGGCGTTCCACCCGTCGTCGCGGGCCGGCACCGGAGCGCTGGTGCGCTTCCTGCGCACGCTGCGGCTGCGTTAGGCGGCGACGGCGACCGAGCTCACGCCGGCGGCGGCGCGCCGGCGTCGCTCTGCCCGAGCAGCCCGGCGAGGCGGGCCAGACCGCGGGCGACCAGACCGCGCACGGCGGCCTCGGTGATGCCCTTCTGCCGCGCGATCTCCTGGTAACCGAGGCCGGCGATGCGCGACAGCAGCACCGCGTCGCGCTGCGCCTCCGGCAGCAGCTGCAGCGCCTGCTCGACCCGCGTCAGCTCTTCCTTGGCGCCGGCGACCCGCGACGGCGTCAGCGAGCCGTAGCTGCCGAGCACCTCCGCCTCCTGGCTGTCGGTCGGCAGCTGCTCGACCCGAGCCGGGTCGCGCATCTCCTGCTTGTGGTAGCGATAGCGATCGACCACCTTGCGACTGGCCTGCAGGAACAGGTAGGCGCGGAACTGCTCCTCGCCGCGGAACTCGAGCCCACCGAGATCGCGCAGCACCTCGCGGCACACCGACTGCGCGAGGTCGCGGACCGATTCGCGCCCGGCCAGCTCGCCGCCGACCTTGGCGCGCAGGAACGCGACCAGAGCCGGCAGATTGTTGGCGAACAAGTCGTCGTAGGCGGCGCGATCGCCGGAGGCGGCGGCGTGGATCTTGGTTTCGAAGTCGCTGGACACCGGTTCGCTCCGCGGGACTGGGGCAGGATACCTCACCAGCAGCGACCTGGGCCGTCGCTCCGTTCGCGACCGACGGTCGAAATCCAGGCCATCGACGGCATCGATAGGGCCGCGCAGCCAGACCGGTCAACGCAAGCACTGCGACGGATCAGCCACAGCGGCGAAGATGGGGTGGCTGACGGGATTTGAACCCGCGACCCCCAGGACCACAACCTGGTGCTCTAACCGAGCTGAGCTACAGCCACCGTGCGCACCAGGCGCGTTCGGCGCCGTGCGGGGGGAAGAGTCTGCCGCGTCGAGGTGCCGCCGTCAAGCGATGCGCCGAAACCTCGATGCGCAGACTTGCAGACACGAGGTTCGCTCGCTACCTTCCTCGCCCTCGACGAGCGCCTCCGTAGCTCAGCTGGTAGAGCAGCGGATTCTTAATCCGCGGGTCGAAGGTTCGATCCCTTCCGGAGGTACCAGTCCCGAGCCCACTCGGGCGATGCACGAGCCGGCGTGGCAACACGCCGGCTCGCGCTGTTTTCCAGCGCCATGCGGAGCGCCGGGGCCCGGTTCGCTGTCGGCCGCGCGCCGACAGAGCCGATCTCCTAAAGATCCATGCGTGCAGCGGTCTCGCTGACCTTGCTGTGCGGCGGCTGCACCGGGACCTTCGGCAGGTGCAGCCGGAACGTGGTGCCCTGCCCGACCGTCGACTCGAAGCTGACCGCACCGCCGTGGCCCTGCACGATCTCCTTGACGATGTGCAGGCCGAGCCCGGTGCCGCTGATGCCACCGGTGTTGCTGCCGCGTTCGAAGCGCCGGAACAACCGCGGTCGATCGGCCTCGGGGATGCCGATGCCGTTGTCGGCGACCGCGATGACCCACTGGTCGTGTTCGTCCTCGGCGTAGACCCGGATCGTGGCCTCCCCGGTCGCGGGCCCGTACATGATCGCGTTGCCGAGCAGGTTCATGAACACCTTGGTCAACGCCCAGCTGTCGGCCTGGATGCGCGGCAGCGGCTCGACGCGGATCGTCACGCCGCGCTCCTCGACCTCGTAGCGCAGCGTGCCCAGCACCGAACCGAGCAGCAGCGTCAGGTCGCAGTCGCCGAACTGCAGCTGCATGCCGTCGTGATCGAGCCGCGAGCTGTCGAGCAGATCGCGCACCAGTCGTTCCATCTGGTGCACCGCCATCAGGCCGTTCTGCACCGCCTGCTTGACCGGGTCGGACACGGCGCCGAGGTAACCCTTGTCGATCGTCGACAGCATCAGCCGCATCGCACTGAGCGGCCGGTTGAGGTCGTGCACCGTCTGCTGGGCGGTGTCGACCAGCTCGTGCACCTTGCGTTCGAGCAAAAGCCGCTGCTCGTCGAGTTCGCCGAAGCGCTGCGCGAGCTGCAGATTGGACTGCACCGACTGGTCGAACAGGCTCGGGTCGTGGTCGTCGTCCTGGTCGTCCCGGATCGTCGACAGGCCGGCGAGCCCGGGCGTGAGCTCGAGATCGAGTTCGGCGTCGCTCAACACCAGCTGCGACGGCGTCGCGGCACCGGCGCTCTCGCGCAGTTCGTAGGCGAGTTCGAAGTCCTCGTCGCCGCTGCGGCCGTGCGGCCCGGTCAGCGGCAGGCTCGGCTCCGGCAGCTCGACCGACACCACAGGCGGTGCGGCCTCGGCGGCCACCGGGGCCGTCGGCACGGGTTCGGTCGCGATATCGACCGGCGCTCGCGGTGGCTCGATCGCGATCGGCGCCGGCTCGGCCGCTGGCGGCGGCGACTCACCGAGCGACAGCTTGGTCTGCGGCAGTTCCGCCAACGGCACCACCGTGCGCGACCGGCGGGCCTCGTCGCACAGGTCCCACAGCTTCTTGCGCACGCCGTCGGCGACTTCGCGCGGGACCACCTTGCCGCGGCCGAGCCCGTACTGCGCGACCTTGCGTTCGACCAGCGCCGCGGTCGCCTCGACGAAGGCCTCGAACACGCCGTGGCCCTCGATCGCCACCGACGGGAAGGTGACGATGTCGGGGCGGAACCGGAACTGCTGGTCGAGTTCGGCCTCGGTCAGGATCTCGGGCAGGTCGCGCTTGTTGTACTGCACGACGATCGGCACCTCTTCGGAGGTGCCCGAGCTGCTGCGCAGGTGCTCGCGCATGCTCTGCAGCGACTCGACGTTCTCCTGCACGCGGCTGCGCTGGCTGTCGACGACGAACACCACCGCGTCGGCGCCCTGCAGCACGTACTTGCGCATCTGCTTGTACTTCGGCTGCCCGGGCACGGTGAAGCCCTGGATGCGGATCTTGAAGCCGCCGACGTGACCGAGGTTGATCGGCAGGAAGTCGAACAGCAGCGTCGAGTCCTGCTCGGTGTTGATCGACACCAGCTGGACCTCGTTGCGCGGACACAGGATGCCGTGCACCTGCTGCAGACTCGTGGTCTTGCCGCCGACGCCCACTCCGTAGTAGACGAGCTTGGCGTTGATGGTGCGCTCGGCGACGTTGATGAAGCCCATCGTCTGCGTTCGGGGTGTTGTGGCGGTCGCGATCCGCGACCTGCACCTCGAGCATCGGCTGCCGAGCCCCTGGGCCTTCACCCGCCCATCACACAGCCGGATCCGGCGCGCGGATCCGGCTCACGGCCGCGCCTTCCACACCCGGTTCGGCGCGGGCGCCGGCAGCAAGGTATGGCGCGCCGCGGCCGACTCGACCAACACGGCCGCCAACGCCCGCTGCACCCCGTCGACATCGACCGCCGCGATCGCCGCGGCCTCGATGCCACGGCGCGGACCGAGCAGGTGCACGACGGTCCACGGCGCCAGCAGCGCCGCATCGACCTGCCGTTCGGCCGCGACCTCGAAGCCGAACTCGCCGAGCAGCGTGCGCTGCGCCGTCGCCACCTCGGCCGCGGTCGGCGGCGTCGCGCGCGCGGCCGCCAACAGACTGTCGAGTTCTGCCGCAGTGGCCCGCCCCTCGGCGGCGGCATCGACCGCGCCGCGCAGCACCTCGCCCCGCAGCAGCTGTACGGCATCGAAACCGCGCCGATGGAAGCGAACCAGCTGCTCGCCGGCCAGCCACGACCAGGCGATCAAGGGCGCGCGAGCCATCCACTCGTTGCCGCGCGGTGCGAACCCGCTGCCGACCCGCATCGCCCGCGCCCGCAGCACCTCGAGGCCGACCGCCAGCGCGGGGCGATGGACCGCCGCCGCGACCGGGAACGCCACCACCACCAACGGTGCATCGACACGCGCGTGCACCTCGCTACCGGCACCGGCCCCCGCCACCGCCGCGATCGCCGGCGGCAACGACCAGCCGTCCGGATCCGGCGGCGGCGCCGGCCATGCCCGCAGCGCCGCCACCACCGGCCCCGTCGGGCCGACCCCGCCGAGCGCATGATCGACCGGGACCCGCAGCAGTTCGCGGACCTGCGTCGCCGTCAGCGCCAGCAGCACCTGCGAGTCCCCGCGCGGCAGCCCGCGGCCGAGCAACTGCGCCCGCACCCGCGCGTGCAGCACGTCGCCAGGGAACAGGAACGCCGCATCGTCCGCCGCCAGCGCCAGTCGCGCGACCTCGCGCACGATCTGGTCGTCGCCGAGCTGCGCGCCATCGCCGAACAGCGCCTCGACGAACGCGATCGCCGCCGCCGGATCGTCCGCGGGCAGCACGCCGACGATGCAGTGCAGTTCGTCGTCGACGTGCACCAGCGCGTTCTGCAGCGACGGCACCGCCGCACGCGCCAGCAGCAGCCGGCAATTCGCGAGCACTGCCGCGGCGCCGGGCGGGCCGGCCCGGCCGGGCCCCAGCACGCCGTGCTCGAACACGACACCGACCGCCACCGCGCCGGCGCCCGGCAGTTCGCGCCACGACACCGCCGCGGCCTGGGCCGACAACGGCATCACCATCGCGAGGCACCAACCACCGCGCCACCACCAGTTCAGCATCGACACAACCGTCCTCCTTGCAGACGCAACACCCGATGCGCGACCACCGCGGCGAGTTCCTCGTCGTGCGTGACCAGCAGCAACGCCAGCGAACGCGAACGCTGCAGCTCGAGCAGCATCGCCATGACCTCGATCGCGGTGGCGCGATCCAGCGCCGCCAGCGGCTCGTCGAGCAGCAACACCTCGGGCGCCACCGCCAGCGCCCGCAGCAGCGCCGCGCGCCGCCGTTCGCCGCCGGACAACTGTTCGCGCGTGCGCGCCAGCAGCGCGATCGGCAGCCGCACCGCGGCGGCGCCGGCGGCGGCGACGAAGTCCGGTGCATGCGCCTCGGCCAGCAGCGACTGCAGCGTGCGACCCGGCGTCAGCGACGCCATCGCGTCCTGCCAGACCAGCTGCACCGCGGTGCGCTGCGGCGCGCGTTCGATCGTGCCGGCATCGGGCCGCTGGTGGCCGGCCAGCACCCGCAGCAACGTGGTCTTGCCGATGCCCGATTCGCCGACCACGGCCACGATCTCACCGCGATGCAAGGTCAGGTCGAGACCGTCCAGCACCGTGCGACCGGCGCGGCCCAGCCGCAGCCCGCGCGCCTGCAGCACCGGCTCGGGCGCCGCCGGCGGCGGCGCGGCCAGCGGCCAGGCAGCGGCGGCCGGCACGCCGAGTTCGAAGCTGCCGGCGCGGCACGTGTAGACCTCGGCATCGAGTTCGCGCAGCAACCGCGGATCATGCGTCGCCAGCAGGACGGCGGCGCCCTGGTCGCGCAACGCGCGCAGGTTCCGGATCAGCTCGGCGGTGCTGCCGGCATCGAGGCTGGCCGACGGTTCGTCGGCGACCACCAACGCCGGCCGGCGCAGGAACGCGATCGCCAGCAGGACCCGCTGCGCCTCGCCGCCGCTCAGCGCGTGCGGCGGCCGCGCGCAGGCTGCGGCCGGAGCCGCGATGCCGAGCTGGTCCAACATCGCCACGGCCGCCGCGGCAGTACAGCCCGCCAGCTGCTCGAGCTGACGGCCGACCGGCAGCAGCGGATCCAGGGCCCCCGGCGCATCCTGCAGCAGGAACGCCAGCTCATGGCGCAAGCGCTGCCGCTGGGCCGCGCTACCGGCGGCCGGCCACGGCTCGCCGCGCCATTGCACCCGGCCCTCGACCCGCCAGCCGGTCCGCTGCAGCAGGCCGAACAGCGCCAACAGCAGCGTGGTCTTGCCGGCCCCCGACGCACCATGCAGCGCCGCCACCTGACCCGGCGCCAACACCAGCCGCGGCAGCGCCAAGCCGACGCCGAGCGGGCTGGTGGCCACGAACCCGGTGACATCGAGCAGAGCCGTCACCCGCGCATCGCACGCCATCGGCGCCCCGACTGCAAGCACGGCTCGTGATCGCCCGCGGCCGCCGCCACTGGCACGGTGATTGCCGCGCTATGCTCGCCATGATGTTCCGCCTCGTCGCCTCCACCCTGATCCTCAGCCTGCTGTCGCCGCTGTGCGCCCAACGCACCCTGGCCAGCCTGCAACAACAGTTCATCGCCGAGTCGCGGCGCCTCGCCGGCGGCGAACCGACCGCCGAGCAACGCCAGCAACTGCTCGCGCAACAGGTCGACGTGCTGCGCAAGTTCGTCGCCGACGAAGCGGCCGGCGACGACCGCTGGAACGGCCGGCTGATGCTGGCCGACCTGCTGCTGGCGCGCGGCGATCGCCCCGGTGCCGGCGCGGCGCTGCGCACCATCGATGCGGCGGCGGCCCCGGCGCTGCTGCTGGTGACCGCGGCGACGATGGCCCAGCACCTCGATCTGCGCGAGCTGCGCGCCGACTGGGTGCGCGCGGCGCAGCAGAAGGCGGCGCCGCTGCCGGATCGCCTGGCGATGGCCCGGCTGCTGATGACGGTGCTGCACGAGATCGAAGCCGGCGAGAAGGTGTTCGCCGAGGCGCTGGCGGCGGCCGGCGACGACGAGCAGCGCGCGTTCGTGCGCTGGCACCGCGCCGACGCGCTGCGCGACCGCGAGGACCTGCCCGACAATGCCGGCTTCGAGGAACTCGAGAAGCTGGCCAAGGACCTGCCGGCGACCTACTGGGGCAGCGTCGCCCGCGATCGGGTGCGCGCGACCCAGCTGGAGCTCGGCGCCGACGCGATCGGCTTCCGCGCCAAGCTGCTGGGCGGCGGCGAGATCGAACTCGGCGCGCTGACCGGCAAGACCGTGGTGCTGGCGTTCTGGTCGCTCGCCGACCACGACACCCCGGGGCTGATGGCGACGCTGCAGCAGCTGCGCAAGGCGCACGGCGAGCGCCTGGCGGTGATCGGCATCTGCCTCGACCGCGAGCCCGCCGCGATCCAGCACGCGGTCAAGGAGCTCGGCATCGACTTCCCGGTGATCGGCGACGGCAAGGGCGCGCAGAACGACGTGGCGCTGCGCTGGTTCGTCGAGGGGCCGGCCCTGCACGTGATCGACGCCAAGGGCAAGGTGCGCGGCCTCGGCCTGCACACCGGCACCGCCGACGGCCGCACCGAGTTCACCGAACTGATCGAGCAGCTGACGAAGGCCTGAGCCCCGCGGCGCGGCGGCGCCAGCTGCCACTGACGGCGACCAGCAGCGCGCGCACCCCGTCCGCCGCCAGCACCGCGAACGGCAGCGCCGCGCCCAGCGCATCCTCGCCGGGCGGCAGGCGCACGGCCCCGGCGAGCAACACCACGGTGAACACGAACAGCACCAGGTCAGCGCCGATGCGACCGCCGCGGCCGAACCGGATGCCGACCCGCAGCAGGCCCGCGATCGCGCCGAGGACCGCCACCGCCAGCCACGCGACCCGACCGGCGAACGCCTCCGGCAACAGCCCTACCCCGGCCTGGCTCGGCGCCAGGGCTTCGACCGGGCCGGCCAACGACCGCGACAACACGTACCAGGCGACCGCCGGCGTCAGCAGCGACAGCGCGGTCCACGGCAGCAAGCGGCGGTTCATCGCCGGCACCGGCACCCGCAGCCACCCGCGCCGGCGGCCGACCCGGCTGCCGCGCCAGCCGATCTGCACCGCCGCGACCGTCAGCACCACGCCGGGCACCAGCAGCACGACGCCGAAACTGGGCAGCGTCGCCACGCAGAGGCCGTTCCCGAACATCGCGCAACCGGCCACGCCGGCGAGCAGCAGATGGCGCCGCTGCCGCGAGCCCAGCACCAGCACCCGCGGCGGCGCCGCCAGCGTCAGCAGTTGCTGCAGCGCCAACGCCGCGAACAGCACCGCCGGCACCTCCGGCCGCAGCACCTGACCCTCGGCGACCACCGGCGGCAGCGCCGCCAAGGCCGCACACGCGACCAGGGCCTGCAGCCGGCCGCGCGCCATCAGCACCACCAGGTAGAGCAAGCCCGAGATGGCGCCGATCGCCAGCGCCTGCGTCAGGCGAGCGCGGCCCAGCAGGGTCGCCTGTTCGGCCGCCGTCGTCGGCCAGACCGCGACCGGGGCCGCGCTCAGGTAGTAGGCACGCGCCACCTGGCCGTCGGCCGCCGCCGCCAACTCGGCCGACGACAGCGCCCGCTGCAGCCGCGCCGCCTCGCCCGGGCGCGCCGGGGCCGCCAGGGAACTGCCGACCACCAGCGCCGGCAGCAGCACGAACAGCAGACTGATGCACGCCACCGCGATCCCGGCCGAACGCGGCCGCCGCGGTGCGCCGCTCACAACGCGGCGATGCAGTCGATCTCGACCAGGCCGCCCTTCGGCAGTTCCTTCACGGCCACCGTCGCCCGCGCCGGCTTGTGGCTGCCGAAGTGCCGCCCGTAGACCTCGTTGACGGCGGCGAAGTCCGCCATGCTGGCGAGGAAGATCGTGGTGCGCACGACGTGGGCCATGCTGGCGCCACCGGCGGTCAGCACCGCTGCGAGGTTCTTCAGCACCTGCTCGGCCTGTTCGGCGGCATTGCTGCCGACCATGTTCATGGTCTTCGGATCGAGCGCGATCTGGCCCGAGCAGAACAGCAGGTTGCCGGCCTTGATGGCCTGGCTGTAGGGACCGATGGCCGCGGGGGCGGCGGGAGACTGGACGATTTCGGACTTCATGGGTTCTAGGGCGTGGGGCGCAGCCGGGCGCGCAGCGCGCGCTCGACCGGCGGGGGCAAGAAGCTACTGACGTCGCCGCCGTTGCGCACGATCTCCCGGATCAGCGACGACGACACGTAGCTGAACTGCACGCTCGGCATCACGAACACGGTCTCGACCACCGGCGCCAGGTGACGGTTGGTCAGCGCCATCTGGTACTCGTACTCGAAGTCCGAGACGGTGCGCACACCACGCAGGATCGCACCGATGCCCTGGGCCCGGCAGAAGTCGACCACCAGGCCGCGGAACGTGGTCACCGACAGCCGCGGGTCCTTCGGCAGCACCTCGCGCAGCATCGCCACCCGTTCGTCGGCGGTGAAGGTCGCGCTCTTGTTGCTGTTGACGGCGACCGCGACGGTGAGGCGTTCGAACAGCGGCAGCGCCCGCTCCACCAGATCGAGGTGGCCGCAGGTGACCGGATCGAAACTGCCGGGGTAGATGGCAGAAACCATGCGCGAACTGTAACCGCGGCGCGGTTCCTGGCACGGAGCAGGTGATGGTTCCTCCCGCGATCGTGCCGTTGCTGTGGAGCTGCCTGTGGGCGGCCCCGGCCGCGGCTCTGGCCGGTCCCCTGCTGCCGGTGGCCGCGGTCTGGGCCGCGCTCGGCCTGTTGCTGAGCCGCTGCGCCTGGCTGCCGCACCGCCGCGCCGGCCTGCTGGCGCTGCCGGCGCTGCTGGCGGCGGTGGCGCCGCCGCTTCAACCCGCGCCGCCGCTGCCGCTCGGACCGGTGCAGCTGCGCGGCGAGGTCACGGCGATCGTGCGCACGCCGACGCTGGACCAGGTGCACGTCTGGCTGCAGCGCGGCGCCGCCCCGCCGCTGCGCGTCGCGCTCGACGGCGACCTGCCGGCGCTGCCCGGCGACCGGCTGCGCATCCTCGCGCGCATTCACCCCGGGCCGTGCCCGGACCAACCACCGAGCGTGCACGCGATCGCCGCCACCGCGCGCCTCGAGCCGGGCCCGCCGTCGCTGTCCCGGCTGGCCGCGGCCGCGCGCCGGCGGCTCGAGCAGAACCTGCTGCAGCAGCTCGGCGCCGAGCCCGGCGCGCTGGTGGCGTCGCTGGTGCTGGGCCGCGGCACGCGCCCACCGGCGGACCTCGTGCAAGCGCACCGCGCCACCGGCCTCAGCCATCTGCTGGCGGTCAGCGGCGCCCACGCGGCGATGCTGGCGGTGCTGCTCGGCCTGCAGGGTTGGCGCCGCGCCCGGCGGCTCGCCGCCGGCCCGCGCCGCACGACGCTGGTGCTGCTGGTGCTGTTCGCGTACGCGGCGATCACCGGCAACGAACCGCCGGTGCTGCGCGCGGTGGTCGCATTCGCGCTGTCGGCGCTGGCGGCGCACCAGGGCCGCCCGTTCCCGCTCGCGACCGGACTGCTGGTGCCGGCGCTGGTGACCTGCCTGCTGCAACCGACCGCGCTGCTCGGCCCGAGCTTCCTGCTCAGCTATGCCGCGGTGATCGGCCTGATGCTGGCCAGCCGCACCGACGACGACGGCGGCCCCGCGGCGCGCTGGCTGTGGGCCCCGCTGCGCGCGTCGGCGTGGGCGACGCTGCTGACGGCGCCGCTGACGCTGTGCTTCTTCGGCCAACTGGCGCCGTGGACCGTGCTGCTGACGCCGCTGCTGGCCCCGCTGGTCGGCGCGATGCTGGTCGGCGGACTGCTGCTGGCCGCGCTCGCCGAACCGCTGCCGCGGCTGGTGCCAGCGCTGCTCAGTGGCCCGCTCGAGCTGCTGGCCAACGCCTACACCGCGCTGGTGCAGGCCGCGGATCACCTGCCCGGCACGCCGGTGCACGCGACCAGCACACCGCCAGTGTGGGCGCTCGGACTGATGGCGCTGGCGGGCCTGCTGCTGGTGCTGTGGCGGCCGACGCGGGCCCGCCTGGCGGCCGCGGCGCTGCTGCTGTGCGCGCCGCACTTCGTGACGTTCGGCGCGCCGGCCAGCGACCGGCTGCAGCTGTTCGCGGTCGGCCACGGCCAGGCCGCGCTGGTCACCACCGGCAGCGGGCACCAGACGGCGATCGACTGCGGCAGCCTGCAGCGCCCGTTCCTCGCCGCCGAACGGCTGCTGGCGGCGCTGCCGCGGAAGCACCTCGATCTGCTGGTCATCACCCACGCCGACGTCGACCATCACAACGGTGTGCAGCACCTGCTCGAACGGGTGCCGATCGCGCGCGCGCTGCTGCCGCAGGCACTGCACGGCAGCGCGCTCGAAGCCCTGCTGCACGGCGCGGGCACCGAGGTCGCGATCCTCGCGCCGGGCTCGGCCAGTCGACCGGCGCCACATCTGACCGTGCACGCGCCGTCGTTGCCGGACGGCGCCAGCGACAACGACCAGAGCCTGTGGGTCAGCGCCGCGCTGGGCCCGCGGCAGCTGTTGATGACCGGCGATGCGCAGGAACTCGGCACCGCCGCCGCGATCGCGGCCGGTGTGGCAACCCCACACGACCTGCTGGTGCTTCCGCACCACGGCCGGCCCAACGTCAATGCGCTGCGCCTGCTGCAGCAGGTGCGACCGCGCGCCTGCCTCGCCTCGGCCGCCAGCGCCGACGGCGACACCGCGCTCGGCAAGTTGGTGCAGCGCTTCGGCGCACGGCTGCTGGTGACCGGTCAGGACGGTTCGATCACGTTCGACGGGGCCACCCAGCGCCTCGGCGGCGATGCCCCGGGGCGGGCCTTGCCGCCCCCGCCCTGAGCCGCGACTACTTGCCCGGCGACTGGGCGTCGGCCGCCTTGGCCACCGGCAGCGCCTGCAGTTTCGAGATGCGGCCGAGGAAGTTCCAGTCGAGCACGTAGACCGAGCCGGTCGCATCGACGCAGATGCCGTGCGGCGACAGGAACTCGCCGTCCTTCCACTGCGCGCGCGGCACGCCGTTCTGCGCCCGCAGCTTCGGCTCCGGGTTGTCGCCGATGTGGCAGACCAGCGCGTCCTGCGCATCGAACAGCGTGATGCGGCCGGCGAGGTCGGCGACCACCAGACCACCTTGCGGCAGTGGGGCGACGTTGCACGGCCGGCGCAGGTCGCGATCGAGCGTGCGCACGTGTTCACCGTCGAGCGTGAACCACTGCAGCCGCGCGTTCTCGCGATCGCACACGAGCAGCAGCGGCTCCTTGCCGCGCGGATCGAGCCACAGGCCGTGCGGCGTCTGCATCTTGCCGGGGCCCGTGCCGGGCCCGCCGAACGAGGTCACGTACTTGCGGTCGCGGTCGTAGACGTGCACCCACGACTTGCCGTAGCCGTCGGCGGCGAAGATGCGGCCGTCCGGCGCCACCGCGACCGCGGTCGGGTTGTACTGGTTCTCGTTCTCATAGATGCCGGCCTGCTCGGGCCAGCCGATCGTCCACAGCACCTTGCCGTCGAGCGTCGTCTTCAGGATCTCGTGCCGACGCGTGTGCGCGAGGTACAGCACTTCCTGGGTGCCGGTCTTGCCGGCCTCGTCGATCGGTTCCTCCACGAGGCACATGCCGTGCAGGCCGCCTTGGAACTCCTTGCCCCAGGTGCGCAGGATGCGGCCGTCGGCCGAGTATTCGACGATCGCGTGTTCGGTGTCGGTGTTGGCGAGGATCGTGCCCGCCTTGGTGACGACGAGGCAGCCGTGCGTGTTGCCGAGTTCCTTGCCCTCGCCGAGGCGCCCCCAGTTCGGTACCCAGGTGTACTGGTACTGCCCGCTGCCGAGTTGGCCCGCGGGCGCCGCGGGAGCGACGGGTGGCTCGGGTGCCGCCGGTGCCGGCTCCTGCGCCGACAGCGAGCATGACAACAGCGATGAGAGGAGGAGTAGGAGCGTGCGCATGGATCCTGAGGGCGAGGGCGCGGCAGTTCTAGCCGGTCGCGGCGAACGCTGCCACGGCGAGCGACTCCGGTAACGAGCCGACTCAGTGCGTGTGGCCGTGCTGCGGATCGGCGATGTGCGCCAGCGTGTGCAGCGCCGCCGCTTCGAACGTGCTGCCGGTGCCCTCGCGCGCGAGCGCCTCGAGCAGCGGCTTCGCGCGCTCGTTCTGCCGGTCCTCGTGCAGCGCCTTGCCGAGATACAGCAGCGCGCGCTGCCGGTCCTCGCCGAGCTCGGCCGCGAGCGCCTGTTCGAGCACGGCCGCCGCCTCGCGGTGCCGCCGCTCCTTGAACAGCACGTAGCCCTCGGTGACCAACGCCGGTCCGGTCTTCGGCACATGCACCAGCCACCGCCGCGCCGCCGACAGATTGCCGTCGAGCGCGTAGTTGCGTGCCAGCCGATGCCGCGCCTCCGCCAAACCGGCGGTGGCGGCCGCCAGCAGCTGTTCCTCGGCGAGTTTGGTGCGGCCGAGCTGCAGGTACAGCGAGCCGAGCCGCAGCTGATCCGCCGGCGTGGCCGTTGGCGAACGCACCGCGGCGCGCGCCGCCGCCAGCTCGGGCCGCAGCGCCACACACTGGCGCAGGAACGCCGCGAACTCGGGCGGATCCATCGGCCCCGGCCGCGCCGCGTAGCACTGTCCGTCGGCGCCGAGCACCGCGATGCCCATGCCCTCACCGAAGCCGACCCACGCCGCATAGAGACGCCGCTGTTCGACGCCGTCGGCGAGCGCGGCAGCGAACCCGCCCGCGCTCAGTTCGCGCCCGATCGACGGCTCGTGCAACGTGCGCTGCATGCGCTCGCTGAGATCGCGGCCCGGCAGCGCGAAGTAGACGACCAGCTCACGACCTTCGGCCCGCGCCGCCCGCAGCGCGACGTCGAGCGACGGTTGCCACGCCGGAGCACTGGCGCATCCCACCAACGGCAGCGCGCACAGCAGCACACAGCGAATCGACGGGCGCGTCATTTGCCCGCCACAGCACCGCACCAGCGATCGAGCCAACCGAAGAACTCACGCTGCCACAGCACGCCGTTCTGCGCCTGCAGCACCCAGTGCCCCTCGTCGGGGAACATCAGCAACCGGCTCGGCACACCCTGGATCTGCGCCGCCGTGAACGCCTGCAGACCCTGGTCGTACGGGACCCGGAAGTCCTTCTCGCCGTGGATCACCAGCAGCGGCGTCTTCCAGTTCTGCACGTAGCGGTGCGGCGAGAAGCGCTTGTAGAGCTCGGCGGTCTCCGGCGAGCTCCAGTACGGACCACCGAGGTCGTGGTTGACGAAGAACAGCTCCTCGGTGGCCAGGTACATGCTCTCGAGGTTGAACACGCCGCAGTGCGAGATCATCGCCGCGAAGCGATCGCCGGCGTTCCCCATCAACCAGTAGACCGTGTAGCCGCCGAACGATGCGCCGACCGCGGCGCTGCGCGCCTTGTCGACGTACGGCCGCTGCTGCATCGCATCGGTGACCGCGAGCAGGTCGCGCATCGCCTGGCCGCCCCAGTCGCGCGAGATCTGGTCGTTCCAGGCCTGGCCGAAGCCGGGCAGCCCGCGCCGATTGACGGCGGCGACCACGTAGCCCTTCGCCGCCATCAGGTGGAAGTTCCAGCGGAACGAGAAGCCCTGGCCGACCATCGACTGCGGCCCGCCCTGGCAATAGAGCACGAACGGATAGCGGCGGCTCGGATCGAAGTTCGGCGGCTTGACGATCCACGCGTGCACCTGCTTGCCGTCGCTGGTCGGGAACCACTCGCCGTCGATGGTCGGCAGCGACAGCGCCGCGAACGCGGCCCCATTGTGGTCGCTGAGCGCCGTGATCGCCCCGGTCGCGACCTCGATCCGCACGACCTCGGCCGGCCGCTCCATCGTCGTGCGCAGCGCGAACAGCGTGTTGCCGTCGGGGCCTACCTGCAGCCCGCTGAGCGCGTGGCGCCCCTTGGTCACCGCGGTCGGCTTGCGCTCTTGCAGCGAGGCCGTGTAGACCTGCGTCGTGCCCTCGGTCTCGACGGTGAAGAACAGGCGCTTGCTGTCGGCGGTCCAGCGCACCTCGTGCGCACTGGCGTCGAACTCGGGCAGCAGCTCGGCGTTCTTGCCGGTCGCGCGCTCGTGCAGCACCAGCCGCAGCCGATCCGCTTCGAAGCCGGCCCGCTCCATGCTGCCGAACACGATCCAGCGCCCGTCCGGCGAGTAGACCGGATCCTGGTCGTAGCCGGGCAGGCCGGGCGTCAGGTTCTTGGCCTCGCCGCCACCGACCGGCACCACCCACAGGCTGCTGTCGGTGCTGGCCTCGGGATCGGGCACGCGCCGGGCCGTGTAGCAGAGTTCCTTGCCGTCTGGCGACCAGGCGATCTGCTCGCCGCCGCCGAACGGCGGCAGCGGCGTGTGCACGCGTTCGCCGGCCAGCAGGTCGCGCGCCTCACCACCACCGACCCACGGTTGCACGAACAGGTGGCTGTAGCTGCCGTCGACCCAGTGGTCCCAGTGCCGCACCATCAGGTCGTCGTAGGCGCGCGCGTTCGCCTTCGGCAGATCGGGGTGCGCGGCGGTCACCGGCGGATCGATCGGCACGCTGCGGGTGAACGCGAAGTGCTCGCCGCTCGGCGACCACGACAGGTTGGCGACGCCACCCGGCACGGCCATCTCGACCACCGGCCCCTCGCCGAGCGGCTGGCTGCGCAGCCCGTCCTTGGTGACGAACACGTAACCGCCGCCCTGCGGCAACCACAGCGGCGAGCTGCCCTCGGCGACCTGCTTCGCCGTGCCACCGGCGGTCGGCAGCAGCCACACCGCCGCCCGGCTGCGGTTCTCGGCCAGGTCAGGGGTGCGCACCGTGTAGAGCAGGTGCTTGCCGTCCGGGCTCAGCGCCAGTTCGCCGACGCGCAGCAGTTGCGCCAGCGTGGTCTCGGTCAGCACCTGGTTGCCGGGCGCCGCCGCCGGCGGCCGATCCGACTGGGCCGAGACCGGCCGGGTGGAGCACGAAGCCAACGCGGCGACCGCGGCGGCGAGGACGAAGCGAGGCGAAACGACCATGCTGCCGATCATCGCCGTGGGGACCGGCGTTGGCCACCGTCGGCAGGTCATCCGGAAGGATCCGCCCCGGCCCCCGTCTCAGCCGCTCGTTCCTGGTCCCAGATGCCGTAGACTGCCGCGACTCCGTCATGAACAGCAAGACCCTCCCTGCCCGCGTCCGCCCAGCCGAAGCCGGCTTCACCCTCGTCGAGATCATGGTCGTCATCGTGATCCTCGGTCTGCTCGCGACCCTGGTCGTGCAGAACGTCGCCGGCGCCAGCGACGAAGCGCGCCAGACCAAGGCCCAGACCGACGTCAAGGTGATCGCCGGCGCCGTGCGCCAGTACTACGCCAAGCACGGCAAGCTGCCGGAGTCGCTGGCGGTGCTCGCCGAGCGCGACGACAAGGGCGGCGGCAACCTGATCGAGGAACTGCCGAAGGACCCCTGGGACCACGACTACATGCTGATCGAGGGCAACAACCGCAACGACTGGGAAGTGATCAGCATGGGCATGGACGGCTCGCAGAACACCGAGGACGACATCTCGAGCAAGTCGAAGAAGGAGGACTGAGATCCTCGTGCCCGCCCTGCTGCCCACGCCACCGCCGCGACCGACCGCCACCACCGCCGGCTTCACGTTGATGGAGCTGCTGGTGACGCTGGCGATCCTGTCGCTGCTGTTCGCGCTGGTGGTGCCGAACCTCGGCGCCCTGGTGCCATCGGCGCGGTTGCAGGGCAGCGGTAACATCATCAAGCGCGAGCTCGACTGGGTCCGCAGCGAGGCCCGGATCCAGGGCAAGCGCATGGTGATGGAGTTCGACCTCGATCGCGCGCGCTGGCGCATCGTCTACCCGCCCGAACAACGGCTGACCCGCGACCAGGACCTGTCGACGCTCGAGGAGCGCCCGGACCACTGGCAGGAGCTCGAGCCCGACGTGGTGTTCGCCGGCGCCACCGATGCGCGCAGCGGCATGACCAGCAAGGGCATCTACCGGCTGATCTTCGACGAGTACGGCTTCACCGCCGACCAGATCGTTGCGCTGAAGCTGAAGAGCGATGCCGAGCAGATCTGGGCCTTCTCGATCAACGGTCTCAGCGGCCGGATCACCGTCAGCGAGTCCGAGCAGGGCGAGCTGCCGACGCTGCAACTCGTCAACGAGGCGTCGTTCTGATGGCGCTCCCCACGCACCACCCTGCGGACCGCGGCTTCACGCTCGTCGAAGCGCTGGTGGCGATGCTGATCGTGTCGATGGTCGTCATCAGCTACATCGGCATCCGCACCTCCGCCTTGCTCGACGCGACCTACGCGCGCAACTGGCGTCTCGCGCGCGAGATCGCCGAGGAGAAGATGTCGGAGCTGATGGCCGGCGCCCGCGAGAACATGCCCGAGTCGGGGATCGCGGTGCCGATCGACAAGTACGAGGGCTTCTCGTTCAAGATCGCGCTCGGCGAGACCGACGTGGCCGCGCTCGAGGAACAGGTCGCCAGCGACGCCGCCGGCGACGACGGCGACGCCAACCAGCGCATCGAGTGGCAGCGCGAGCGCGAGGACTACCGGCGCGCCAGTTCGCGCGGCCTGAGCCGCGCCGACTACGAGCAGGAACGCAACACCAACAACATCAACCAGAAGCTGGCGGAGAAGGCGCCGAGTGCGACGGAGTTCGAGGAGGTCGCGGTCGCCGTCTACTTCCCGAAGCTCGAGGCGCGGTTTCCCGACGACCGGGATGCGCTGGTGATCAAGGCCCGGATCTCGACCCTGGCGATCAGCGGGCTCACCCCCGAACAGGCCAAGGCGATCGCGGACTCGAAGGGCCAGAGCCAGGGCGACAGCGCGCTCCCGGGTGGTGCCAGCGACGGTGGCGGCAGTGGCGGCGGTCTTCCAGGCGGCAGGTGATCCGATGCATGCACAACGTGGCTTCACCCTGATCGAGGTCCTGCTCGCGGTCGCCATCACGGCGACCGTGATGATCACCGTCGGCACCACGTTCCACGTGATGCTGAACGCGCGCGACGTGGTCGACGACCTCGCCGAGTCGACCGAGGCCGGCCCGCGGGTGCTCAACCTGATCGAGCGCGACCTGCGCGGCATCTGGATCTACAACGTACACAACAATGCGGTGTTCCGCGGCCGCAACATGGACGTCAACGGCCGCGACGCCGACCGCATCGACTTCCTGACCACGACCGACGCGGTCGGCTCGGTGCTGGACCTGCAGAACGTGCCGCGCAAACCGACCGTCAACGAGGTCGGCTACTGGTTCAAGCCGAACCCGCGCTACCGCGACGTGTTCGAGATGTGGCGACGCGAGGACCCGATGCTCGACGAGGACCTCGTCACCCAGGGTTCGTTCCAGCTCGTGCACGACCGCGTCAAGAGCTTCAAGATCACCTACTACCGCACGCTGGGCTTCGAGTCGGAGGAGCTGCTCGAGTGGAACAGCGCCGACGAGGACGCGCTGCCCAAGCGCATGAAGATCGAGTTCACGATCGAGCGCCGCCGCAGCAGCCGCAACGTCGTCAGCGACATCGAGGTCGACGACTTCGAGGGCGCCGAGAAGACCTACGTGCGCCACATCGTGTTCGACGACCGGCTCGGTGAGGTGCTGCAGGCGAACGTGGCCCGGATCCCGGTGCTGCCGCCGGAACCCGAGGCGCATCCGCCACGACCTCGATCGGTACTCGGGGTGACGGCAGCGCCAAGCCACCCGCCGGCGGCCGAGGCCGCGGCGGCCCCGGCACCGCCACGGGATCAGGGCCCGGCCAAGCCCCACCGAGCCTGCCGCCCGGCTTCGATCCAGGTCAGTTCTTCCGCGGCATCGGCGGTGGCGCGGGCGGCGGCGGTGGCGGCGGCCTGTTCGGCGGCGGCCGCTGAGCGAGCGAACCACGCGGGTCCCCCGGAGGCCGCCCGCTCACCCGATCGGCGGCTTCACCAGATCGGCCGCCCCAGCGAACTGCGGCCGCCGAGATACGGCTGCAGCGCCGCCGGCACCCGCACGGTGCCGTCCTGCTGCTGATGGTTCTCGAGCAGCGGGATCAGCAGGCGCGGGCTCGCGGCCACGGTGTTGTTCAGCGTGTGGCAGACCATGACCTTGCCACCGTCCTTCGGCCGGTAGCGCAGGTCGAGTCGCCGCGCCTGGTAGTCGTAGAAGCGCGACGCCGAGTGGGTCTCGCCGTAGTTGCCGCGCGACGGCATCCAGGTCTCGATGTCGTACTTCATCGCCTGCGGCACGCCGAGGTCGCCGCCGCACACCGCGACCACGCGGTACGGCAGCTCGAACGCCTGCAGCATGTCCTCGGCGTTCTTGACGATCGCGTGGTGGTGCTCGATCGAGCGCGCCTTGTCGGCGACGTCGACGATGACCTGCTCGACCTTCTGGAACTGGTGCACGCGGTAGAGGCCGCGCGTGTCCTTGCCGTAGGTGCCGGCTTCGCGCCGGAAGCACACTGAACGCGCGACGTACTTCTTCGGCAGGTCGGCCTCGGCCAGCATCTCGCCGGCGTGCAATGACGTCACCGGCACCTCGCTGGTGCCGATCAGGTTCAACCCGTCCTTCTCGGCGCGATAGGTCTGCTCCTCACCACCGGGGAAGAAGCCGGTGCCGAACATCGCCGCGTCGCGCACCAGGTGCGGCGGGTCGACCGGCGTGAAGCCGCGCGCCACCAGCAGATCGACCGCGTAGCGCAGCACGGCGTCGTGCAGCAGCGCCAGATCGCCGAACAGGAAGTAGTTGCGCGAGCCGGCCATCTTCGACGCGCGCTCGAAGTCGAGCCAGCCCTGCGCCTCGCCGAGATCGTAGTGCGCCCGCGGCGCGAAGCCGAACTCGCGCACGGTGCCCCAGCGGCGCACCTCGACGTTCTCGGTGTCGTCCTTGCCGTCCGGCACGTCGGCGTCGGGCACGTTCGGGATCAACGCCAGCTGCTGGTCGAGCTCGACCTTCAGCTGCTTCTCCCGCTCCTCGAGCGCCTGCATGTCGACCTTCTTCTCCTTCTGCTTCGCCAGGAACGCCTCGCGCTCGGCCGGGCCCAGCTTGCCGAGCTCCTTGCCCGCGTTCTTCAGCTCGCTGCGCATCGCGTCGAGCTTCGGGGTCATGCCACGCAGCTCGACGTCGAGCTGCAGGGCGCGATCGACCGCGGCGGCGCGGTCGGGGAGACGTTTCTTCAGCGCGCCTTGGCGCGCGGCGTCCGGGTTGTCGCGGAGCCACTTGAGGTCCAACATGCGCGCGGCAGTCTAGGCAAGCCGGGCCGGCGAGGCGAGCCTGCAGCCAGCGGGACCTGCGGCGGTCACTGCCAGAGCGACTTGACCTCGCCGAACACCGGGTGCTTCTTGATCGACAGCTGCAGCTTCATGCCGGCCTGCGGCAGCTTGACCTTGAGCTCCAGCGGCCCGCTGCGATAGCCATCCGGCATCGGGAAGCAGGCCACCATCAGCCCGGCATTGGGGTAGGACTTGACCGCCTCGTTGACGAGGTCCCAGTTGGTGAAGCGCAGGAACTTGCCCGCCGACCGGGCGCCCTTGCCGTCGCCTTCCTTGGCCATCGCCACGTCGCAGGCGACCGACATACCGTGGTAGTCGGTGAACACACAGCCGCTGGATTCACCGAGGAACACCTTCATGGCCGGGATCACGACCGTGTCCTCGCCGGTGCGCTCGAACTGCAGTGCGAACGGGGCCCCCATGCGCAGTTCGTAGGTCTTGCCGGCCTCGACCGCGAACGAGCGGCTCTGGCCCTGGAACAGGTTCGCGGTCTGCACGCGCGGCGCCTTGCCGATCACGAGGCGCCCGAAGATCACCGCGTACTCGCCGGCCGGTACTTCGACCTCCTTGCCGCCGGCGACGTCGAAGAACGCCGTGCGCAGGTCCCCGACCCCCTGCACCACCAGCTGCGCCGGCGCGGTCGGCTTCGGGCCGCTCCACACCAGCTTGATCTTGCCGGTCTTCAGGTACTCGGGATTGAACGGTCGCACCGTGACGTCGTCGCCGCTGGCCTTCTTCACGTGATGCCAACCGGTCGACAGCTTGACGAACTCGGAGTGCGGCACCCGCGGCCCCTTGCCGACCCGCATCGAGTCCAGCATCGGCACCACGGTGCCGTTGGTCGGATCGCCGAGCGTGTAGGACTTGAACTCGCCAGCCAGCGGCTCGACGTCGCCCGGATTGCCGTTGGCGTTGTCGTCGTAGAGCGTGACGGTGTCGGCGCCGATCTGTCCTTTCCAGCTGGCAGCGCTGCGGTAGTAGACGTTGGCCAGCGTGTCGGACGGCGCGAAGTTGCCCTCCGACTCGTTGATCAGCTCGCGGTCGGTGCCGAGCCAGAACGCCATCGCGTACGGGACCTTGCGACCGCCATCGAGCCAGAACGACGTGACCTTGCCCTTGCTGCCGGCATCGACCTCGATGGCGTCCTTGGTGTCGTTCGGCGCCAGCGACAGCGCGAACTTCGCGGCCCCGGCGCGCACCAGGTAGAGCTTGCTGCGCTTGAACCAGGCGATCTCCTGCGCCGAGCCTTCCTTGGCCAGCGAGATCTGCCACCAGAACGCCGGCACCGGCCCGCCCTTGGGCCCGTAGTCGAGTTCGTCCCAGTTGGTCAGCGCCTCGAACTTCAGCGGCACGGCGACCCCCGCGACCCCGGGCATCACCAGCGCCTCGACGCCCTTGGCGTCGGCGCTGTAGCCGTCGGCCTTCTTCTTGTCGCCCTTCTTCTGGTCCTCCTCGATGCGCTGCTTCTCCGACTTCGCGAACTCGGTGTTGCGGATGAAGTGCTCGTCGAAGGCGTAGTTCCAGGCCTTGCGCGCCTCGGCGAACCCGTCGATCGCCTCGACCACCGCCTTGCGGTCGTCGATCGTCTTGTCGGGCATCTTGCTGCCGACGATGCTGGCGAAGCTGTAGAGCTCGGCGACCTCGAGATAGTGGCCGAACTGCTGCGCGTTCTGGGCCAGCTTCAGGTAGTCCTGCATCACCGACAGGTAGTCGGCCTTGACCAGCGCCTTGCTGACGACATCGGTGTACTGGACCCAGAGCTTGTAGGACTGGTCGCGGCTCTTGCGCAGGGCGTCCTGCATGCCCTTGTCGGCGCCGTTGAGCCAGCGCTCGAGCTTGTCGATCGTCTCGCTGCCCTCGAAGCAGCGCTTCCACGACGCCGCCAGCGCATCGACCTTGGCGATCCCCTCGGCCTTGCCGGCCTGCTTGTCCCAATAGACCGACTCGTAGTAGTTGAGCGCCTGGTGCGGCCCGCGCTTGACCGCCTTGTCGATCAACTTGTCGTCGGCGAGCTCGATGCCCTTGTTGAAGTCGTTGCGGAACTGAACGGTGGCGGGATCCTGCGCCGAGAGCGGCGAGCACAGGAACAGGAGAACGGTGGCGAGCAGGAGCTGCAGTCGGGACATCGCGGACCTCGTGGCCGCGATGCTACCGCAGGCGGGCGGCGAACACGCACTCGCCGTCGCGAACGCTCGGCGGCCGGCCGCGCCGCCGCCTCTCAGTGCCCCTTCTGGGCTCGGCGGCTGGCCTGCTCGAGCACGCGGCGTTCCTCCGGCCGCAGCGCGGTGATGCCCTCGACCTTGACCTTGGCCAGGATCGCGTCGAGCTGCTGTTCGGCCGCCGCCGCCGCCGCCTGGGCGCGGGCCTGCGAACGTGCGCGCAGCGCTGCCCGCCACCGCGCGAACAGGCCGGGCCGGGCACCGTAGGGCGGCTCGACGAACCAGTTCGCCCGATACGCGACGTAGCCGAGCAGGGCCCCACCGAGGTGCGCGCTGTGCGAGACGCCGCCGGAGGTGCCGGTCGCCAGTTCGACGAAGGTCTGGTAGGCGCCGAGCGCGATCAGCAGCGCCGCCAGCCCCCACAGCGGCATCTGCACGATCAGGAACACGATCCGCGCCTGTGGCTGCAGGCACGCCGCGTAGACCAACAGGCCGTAGCACGCGCCGCTGGCACCGATCAGCCCGCCGCCCGGGTGCCCCTGCGCCGCCTGCAGCGCGAGGTGCCCGAGCGCGCCGAGGAAGCCGGCCCACAGGTAGAGCCGGACCAGACCATCGCGGCCGAGCCGCGCCTCCGCCATCGGGCCGAACACCCACAGCGCGACCATGTTCATGACCAGGTGCAGCGGGTCCTGGAAGCTGTGCGTGAACTGGTAGCTCACCAGCCGCAGCAGGCCGAGGCCGTAGCCGTCCCACAGCCCCGACCACGAGAACGCGAACCACGTCCCGAGCCGGCCGAAGGCGAGCGCGTTGACGACGAACACGGCCAGGTTGACCAGGAACAGCGCCCCGGTCGCGGGCGGCAACGGCAGGCGGAAACGAGAGCCGTGGTTCATGGTCGGTGCGTAGGCCGGGCGGCCTCGCTATCTTTCGGCGCTTCTACCTCCGGAGACGTAGTCGGTGCCAGCCCAACTTCTAGACGGCAAGAAGGTCGCCCAACAGCTGCGCGAGCGGCTCCGAGAGGCCCGTGCGACGCTGGGTTCGCGTCCGGTGCGCCTGGTCTCGGTCGAGATCGGCCAGAACCCCGCCGCCGCGGTCTACGTGCGCAACCAGCAGCGGGCGGCGCTCGAGGTCGGCATCGACATGGAGGTGACCAACCTGCCGCTCGGCACCAAGGAGAGCGAGCTGGTGGCCCGGATCGGCGAACTGAACCGTCGCCCCGAGGTCGCCGGCATCCTGGTGCAGCGCCCGTTGCCACCCGGCATCGACCCGCGCGCCGTGCAGTCGGCGATCGATCCGCACAAGGACGTCGAGGGCATGCACCCCGCCAACATGGGGGCGATCCTCTACCGCGAACCGCTGCTGCCACCGTGCACCGCGGCGGCCGCCCAGCACCTGATCCTGGCCACCGGCCTCGACCTGCGCGGCGCCGAGACGGTCGTGGTCGGCCACAGCGAGATCGTCGGCAAGCCGATCGCGGTGCTGCTGCTGCACCACCTGTCGACGGTCACCGTGTGCCACATCGGCACCCGCAAGCTGGTCGACCACACCCGCCGCGCCGACATCCTGGTGGTCGCGGTCGGCAAGGCCGGTTTGATCCACGGCGACATGATCAAGCCCGGCGCCTGCGTCATCGACGTCGGCATCAACCAGGGCGCCGACGGCCGCATCACCGGCGACGTCGACTTCGCGTCGACGAGCCCGGTCGCGGGCTACCTGACGCCGGTGCCGGGTGGCGTCGGGCCGGTCACCGTAGCGATGCTGCTGCGCAACACGCTGCGCGCCGCCGGCATCGCGATCTGACCTGTCGCGCGCTGGCGCCGTTCCCGGCCGCCAGAGCACCGGACAGGCTCATTGGGCAGGCAGCTCAGCGGGCCGCCAGTTCGCCGGTTGGCAACGGCGGCGCCGTCGGCGCCGGATCCGGGCGGAACCAGACGTCGGCGGCTCCGACCAGCAGGAAACCACCGAGCACCATGTAGCTGACCCAGACCCCGGTCAGCAGATCGCTCGAGAAGCCGTAGGCGTGCAGGCCGACGCCGAGCAGGTTGGTGTGGAACCACGAGAACACGACGATCATGCCGGTCGCGACCGCCCACAGCGCGAAGCCGGCGTCGCGCACCATGCCGGTCATGCGCGCGTGCAGCAGCGCGATCTGCGACAGGCAGATCAGCAGCGCGCCGTTCTCCTTCGGGTCCCAGCCCCAGAAGCGACCCCATGAGTCGTTGGCCCACACGCCGCCGAGGATCGTGCCGACCACCGAGGTGGCGAGGCTGAAGCAGGTGATGCCGTAGGTGACGCGCGCCAGCGACTTCGCCAGCGTCGAGGCCGGATGGTCGATGCGCAGCACCCGCACCGCGATCCAGGCCATCGCCACGAACGCCGCCGCGACGCCGGAGAAGTAGCCCATGTTCATGGTCGGCACGTGGATGCCGAGCCAGAAGTTGCTGAGCAGCACCGCCTGCAGCGGCTTCATCGTGTCCTGCGCGTCGGCGACCTCGAACAGCCGCGCGAAGAAGATGAACAGCGTGCCGACGAACGTCGCCAGCACCAGAGCGATGCGCCGCGGCAGCATCGCCTCGGCGATCAGCAGCGTCAGCGCGCCACCACCGCCGATGAACAGGAACGTGTCGTAGAGGCGCGCGATCGGCGGGTGGCCGGTGATCAGGCAGCGCATCCAGACGTCGGCGGTCAGCATCACCAGCGCCGCGCTCGCCGTCAGCATGGTCGCCCACCACAGCAGACGATTGCGCGGCAGCACGCACGCGACGACGCCCAGCACGAAGGCCAGCAGGAACGTCATCATCGCGTGGAAGTGCCAGTTCGCGCGGTAGTAGTACGACTCGAGCACCACTTCGCCGCGCTCGCCACGCTGGTCGGCAGCGGCGGCGACCGCCTGCAGGTAGGAGCCCAGGTGGCGCTCGGCGTCGGCGGTCGACCCAGCCATCAGCCCAGCTTCGAGGCTCGTGACCATCGCCACGTGCCGGCTGTCGACCTTGCCGCGCATCGCGTCGTTGAGGACCTCCGGCACCGTGTGCCAGGTGTCCGCTTCCCCGACCGGCTTCGCCGGCGGCAACAGCTTGGCGCCGCGGTCGGCTTCCATCGCCTCGGTCAGGTGCGAGAGCACCCGACTCAGGTTGCCGTACTCCGGCTTCTCGAAGTCGGCGCCGTTCGGATCGAGCTTGCCCACCAACGCCCGGAACGCCTCGCTCTGCTGCATCACCGTGGACAGGCCGATGCGATCGCCGTCCGCGGCGATTTCCTCGTCGCTGCGACCGCGCGCCTTCGCCGCGTCGCGCCGGCCGGCGAGGTGCGCCGCGAACAAGGTGCGCAGCGCCTCGCCCTCGACCGCGATGGGGCTCTGCAGCGCGGCCAGCTGCTGGTGCAGCCGGTGGTAGACGACGAGCTGTCGGAACAGCTGCAGGACCTGGACCTCGACCTCGCTGCGCTTGTTCTGCGGCTTGCCTTCGTACTGGTCGGCGAGCTCCGTCAGCTTCTGCCCCTGCGGCAGCAGCTGCGCGTAACTGAGGTACTCGAAGCCCTGCTTCTGGCCGCCGTGCTGGAACCCGAGCGCCGACATCACCTCGACGTTCTCGATCCGGAACATCGGGTAGTGCGCCGCCTGATCCGGGAAGCACCAGACGTCGAGCAGCCACTCGGTCGGGCTCAGCTTGACGGTGCGATCGCCGTCGGGGCCGGACGTCACGAACTGCACGTCGCGGCGGCCGTGCACCGCGTAGAGCGAGAACGATGCCAGCGTCGAGAACGGCATCACCCGCCCGTCCTGCTGCAGCGGCAGCGCCCCGAACTCGCGCACGAAGTCCGCGGACCACGGCGCGCGCAGCTCGACGGTGCTCTGCAGGCGCGGCGCCGGGCGACTGCAGGCGCCGAGCAGCGACAGCAGGGCGAGGATCAACAACGACAGCGGGCGGAGGTTCATGGCAGGTCGGTGCTCGATGGGTTCAGGACTGCAGCGACACGCGGGTCGACGACCGCAGGAAGCGATTCAGCTTGGCGGTGAAGTGGATCAACAGGCCGGCGGCGATCACCCAGCAGGCCCACTTCGGCCAGTCGTCCGAGGGGTTGTAGGCGACCTCGAACACCGAGTACCACGGCGGGCCGCCCATCGGCTGCGGCCCCCAGTTGGTCTGGTAGACCACGTAGCCGGCCTCGCGCAGCGGGTTGTTCATCCAGATCTCGGTCGGCCGCGGCGTGTCGCCGCTCATCACCGAGACGAAGCTGCGGAAGTCCTTCGGCGACATCGTGCCGGGGTGATCCAGCTTCTGGAACTTGTCGAGGCGCAGCGCGAACGGCAGCTCGAACAGCACGTGGCGCAGGTCGAGCCCGTAGCGCTGGCCCTTCACCGTGAACGTGAACGGGTAGCGCTTGCCGTCGTCGGGCAGGCGCGGCGCCCCATAGACGATGCCCTCGATGCGCTCGCCCCCACCTTCCGGGAACACCGTCACGTAGCAGCCCGCGATCTCGGCCTCGCTGCGCGGCTGCTGGCCAGGTGGCCACGACTGCGGCAGCAGCACGGCCCCGTCGACGACCGGGTTGGTGGTCTGCACCATCGGCCCCTTCGGCACCGCGCGACAGAAGTCGTGCCAGTGATGCACCTGCACCGCGAACGGCAGCCCTTGCGGCTGCAGCGTCACGCTGCCCTCGCCGCGCGCGGCCCACAGCGCCTGCTCCGGCACCACGCGCTCCTCGATCGTAGAGCCCTTGTCGACCAGCAGCGCCAGCTCGAAGTCGTGGAAGCTGACGAAGCGGTTGGTCGCGTAGACGCGGTCCGGGGCGGTGTTGCCGTCCTTCGGCGTCTCGTACAGCGCGAGGCTGCCGGACCACGAGTAGTGCATCTTCACGAAGCCGGCGACCAGCAACAGCGCGATGCCGATGTGCGTGATCAGGATGCCGGCGTTGCGCGCCTGCCACTTCATCCGCAGCAGGCCGCCGACCATCAAGTTCACGAACAACAGCCCCATCACCGGGTAGGCGCCCGGCAGCGGGATCACCAGCTGCCGCGCGGTGCCGTCGGCGTGGGGCCACAGCGGCTCGCCCCACCAGAACAGGTCGAGCTTGGCCAGCACGAACCACGACTCGAAGTACTCACGCTGCACCTCGAACGTGCTGCGGGTGGTCTGCGCCAGCGTGCCGAGCCACGTCAGCGCCGCCAGGATCAGCACCAGCCAGACCGCGAGCCGCATCGAACCGAGTCCGCGCAGCAGCAGCGTCCCGAGCGACATCGGCAGCGCCGGGACGTCCGGGCGCGACACCGCCGCGGCTGCCGTGGCCGGCGCCGCGCTCACTGCGCCCTCCGCACCGAGCCGCAGAAGGCCCGGAACGCGTCCAGCTGCGCGGTGGTATCCGCGGCGCCGGCGACCAGCTTCGCGAACGTGATGGTCTGCCCGTCGAGGCGCGCGGCGACCAGCATGCGGGCGCCGTCGATCTTCTTGCCGCTCATGCTCTGGAAGTTGCCGGCGACGTCGAGCAACACGCTGTCGTCACCGAGGAACGCGGCCTTCGGCAGCGCCGCGAACTCGGCATCGGTCAGCGGCGCGAGGCTCATCTCGCCGCGCCAGATGTCGAGGTTTTGCTTCAGCGTGCCGCCGAGCTGGCTCAGGTAGACCTCCCCGTCGGCGCCGAACGTATGGTGCAGCACGCGGCTGGTGCCGGGCTTCGCGGCCCAACCGGCGGGCACCGTGGCATGGAACGGCGCCGCGGCCGGCGTCGGCGGCGGCGGATTGCCCTGGCCGCTCTGGCCACCTGCACCTTGGCCAGTCGGGCCAGAGCCGCCGATCGGCGGATGGTTGTCGGGCATCGCCTGACCAGGTTGGATCGGCGGCGCGGCGGGATTCGGGCTCGCGGTCGCGAGCTTCAGCGAGCGCGCCACGGCCAGGAACTTGTCGCGATTCGCCTTCACGACCGCCTCGGGCCCGGTGAACTTCAGCGACGTCACCTGATCGCCCTGCCACGCGAACGCGATCAGCGCCGCCCAGCCCGACTTGCCGGCGAACGTGCCGCTGAGGTCGGCGAGCCGCCCGGTGCGGCCGGCGAGTTCGATGATCTCGAGCGATTCCGCGGCCGGCGCCTCGGCCTTGCCGAACTGCTGCGTGTACCAACGCGCCAGGTTGCCCTTGACGCCGCCGCCGACCCCGGCGGTGAAGTAGATGTCGCAGTCGGCCTGCCCGGTGATGCGCCACTGTGCGTCGCGGAACTTCCCCGGGTTGGCAGCCAGCGCTTCCCAACCTTGCGGCACCACCGCCACCCACTGCTTGTCGCCGCCCTGCGCACCCGGCGCTCCTTGTGGGCCCTGGCCGCCGGCCGTGCCGCGCATCTCGGGCAGGTCCAGGCGCTGCTTGGCGGAGGCGTCGAACACCGTCGGCCGCTGCTCCTTGGTGACTTCCTTCGGGGCGCTGAACTCGACCTTGCCACCGCCGCAGGCGACCGCGCAGCACAGGACGAACGGGACGAGCATCGGACGGGGACTGGTCATCGGGAGGCGCAGCATGCGGTTGGCCAGCATACGGGGAAACGGCCCGCCGACTCTGGGGCGAAGTGCGGGCCGATGCAATCCGCAAGGACGAGCGGACCCGCGAATTGCCCCGCGACGGTGGAACTTCCGGCGGCTACAGCCGCCGCGCGAGCACGAACCCTGCCAGCTGGTGCAGGCCGTCGCGGGCCGGGCCAGGGGGCAGCACCGACAGCGACGCCTGCGCCTTGTTGATTCGGCGCTGCGCCTCGTCCATCGCGTAGGCGATCGCGTGCTCGAGCGGGAACTCGGCGCGCAGCCGGCGCAGGCCTTCGGCTTCGGTCTTGCCGAGCACCGTGCGCAGCCGTTCGGCCTCCTCGGGGCTGCGCTGCAGCAACCACAACAGCGGCAGCGTGATCTTGCCCTTCGCCAGATCGGTGCCGAGCGACTTGCCGACCACCCGTTCGTCGCCGTCGAGATCGAGGCAGTCGTCGACGATCTGGAACGCGATGCCGAGTTCGAGGCCGTATTCCTCGAGCGCGCGCTGGCGGCCTTCGGTGCCACCCGAGTAGTGCGCGCCGAGCCGGCACGCCGCCGCGTAGAGGCTCGCGGTCTTCTCGGCGATGACCTGGAAGTAGCGCGGCTCGGTCCACGCGAAGTCGAAGCGGTGGAGCACCT
This sequence comes from Planctomycetota bacterium, assembly GCA_025459175.1. Lineage (GTDB taxonomy): Bacteria > Planctomycetota > UBA1135 > UBA1135 > UBA2386 > UBA2386. The sequence goes on from JALORC010000052.1 coordinate 56,258, forward strand.
GGGTGATCTCACCCTGGCAGATCACGCGCACGGTCTCGGCCAGCCAGCGCGCCGCGGTCGGGTCCGGCAGCTGCACGGCCATGTGGAACGCCTTCGCGTAGATGTAGTCGCCGAGCAGCACCGCGACCTCGACGCCGGCCATCTGGTTGACGGTCGGGATCCGGCGCCGCACGTTGGCGCTGTCGAGCACGTCGTCGTGCACCAGCGTCGCCGTGTGCAGCAGCTCGACCACCTTGGCGACCGTGACGACATCGTCGCCGAGGCTGCCGCCGTGGCTCGCTCCGCGCACCGCCATGCCGGACAAGAACGTCAGCACCGGCCGCAGCTGTTTGCCGCGGAAGCCGCCGACGTGTTCGACCAGCGGCAGCATCTCGCGATGGCCCGGCGCCAGGTCCTGCAGCAGCTCGCGGTTGAGCCGTTCGAGCTGCGGCCGCACCAGGGCCATCAAGTCGTGCAGGGGCAACGTCTCGCTCACCGCCGGTCCCCGCTGTCAGGGTTCTCCGGGGTGCGCGTCGGCGGGTTGCCGTCGGGTTTGGCGCCGTCCTTGAGGCCGCGCTTGAACTCGGTGATGCCCGAGCCGAGCGAACGCGCCATGCCCGGCAAGCGGTGGCCGAACAGCAGCAGCACCACCACCAGGATGACGACGATCTCCATGGTGCCGAGGGAGAAGAATGCGATCATGAAGAAGCCTCGAAGCGGGCATCATGGGCCGCCCACGGCGGCAAAGCCAGTGCCGCCACCGGAACGAGAACGCGCACCGTCGGCCGGACTTTCGACCGGGCGCCGTCGCAGGCTGCCCTGCGACCGCGCGCGATGGTCACTTGCCAGCGCGTTCCTGCTGCTGCAACCACTGTTGCCACGCCGCCGGGTCCTCGCCGAGATCCTGCCCGACCAGCCGCGACAGGTTGTGCCGGCTGGTCGCGCGGATCGACGCATCGTCCGACCGCAGCGCCGCGATCAACAGCTTCGCCGCCTCGAGCCGCGCCTTCGGGTTCCTGGCGGCGACCTTGCCCTGGTCGCCCTGTTCGAAGGCGCGGAACGCCTGCAGCACCCCGGTCAACATGCCGTGCAGACGCAGCGCCTCGCCCCAGAGAATGAGCACGTAGACGCCGAGCACCGCGATGCAGGCGCGCAGCAAGGCCTGCTCCCCGAACTGCTGGCGGACCCAGGCGGTGCCGGGCAACCACGACTCGAACACCAGCACCCCCAGCACGCCGAGCAACACCAGCGGTGTCAGCTGCCGGAACGTCGCCTCGACGCGCGGGCCGAGCGGCGGGGTCGGCGGTGCCAGCGGCGCGGTCACCGCTTCAGCACCTTCTTCATCGTGGCGCCGAGGATCGACGGCGTGTCGCAGACGTGCACGCCGGCCTTCGCCATCGCCGCCTTCTTGTCCTTCGCGGTGCCCTTGCCGCCGCTGATGATCGCGCCGGCGTGGCCCATGCGCTTGCCGGGCGGCGCGGTGGCGCCGGCGATGAAGCCGACCACCGGCTTCTTGACGTAGCCGGCCATGAACTCGCAGGCCTCTTCCTCGGCGGTGCCGCCGATCTCACCGATCATGATGATGCCCTCGGTGTCCTTGTCGTCCTGGAACAACTTCAGGCAGTCGATGAAGTCGAGGCCCTTGATCGGGTCGCCGCCGATGCCGATGCAGGTCGACTGGCCCATGCCGTTGTTGGTGACCTGGAACACGGCCTCGTAGGTCAGCGTGCCGCTGCGCGACACGATGCCGACCTTGCCCGGGCGGTGGATGTAGGCCGGCATGATGCCGATCTTGCAGCCCGACTTGTCGGTGACCGGCGTGATGATGCCGGGGCAGTTCGGGCCGATCAGGCGCGTCCTGGTGCCCTTCATCGCGTCCTTGACGAACGCCATGTCGGCGACCGGGATGCCCTCGGTGATGACGACGACGAGGTCCATCTCGGCGTCGACCGCCTCACAGATGGCGTCGGCGGTGAACGCGGCCGGGACGTAGATCATCGACACCGTGGCGCCACTGGCCGCCTTGGCCTCGCGCACCGTGTCGAACACCGGCACGCCCTCGAGCGTCTGGCCGCCCTTGCCGGGCGTGACGCCGGCGACCAGCTTGGTGCCGTAGGCGAGCGAGTTCTTGCTGTGGAACATGCCGGCTTCGCCGGTGAAGCCCTGGCACAGGATCTTGGTGTTGCCGTCGACGAGAACAGTCATGGTGTGCTCCTGTGGATGGGGTTCAGGCGATGGCCTTGACGATCTTCTCGGCCGCTTCGTCGAGCGACGACGCGGTGTGCAGGTTGAGACCACTGTCCTGCAGCAGCTTGCGGCCGAGCTCGACGTTGGTGCCCTCGAGCCGCACGACCAGCGGCACCGCCAGCTTGACCTCGCGCGCCGCGGCGATGACGCCCTCGGCGATCGTGTCGCACTTCATGATGCCGCCGAAGATGTTGACCAGGATGCCCTTCACGTTCTTGTCCGACAGCAGGATCTTGAACGCGTTGGTGACCTGCTGCTTGTTGGCGCCGCCGCCGACGTCGAGGAAGTTGGCCGGCATGCCGCCCTTCAGCTGGATGTGCCGGTCAACGCGATGTAGTTGAGGTCGAACTTCTTCGCCTCGATCTCCTTCGGGTCCTCCTCGTTGAGGTCGCGGCACTCGACCACGTCCTTGTGGCGGAACAGCGCGTTGTCGTCGAAGCTCATCTTCGCGTCGAGCGCCTTCACCTCGCCCTGCTTGGTGATGATCATCGGGTTGATCTCCGCCAGCGAGCAGTCGAGCGCCATGAACGCGGTGACCAGCGACTGGATCAGCTTGCTGCCGGCCTTCGCCTGCTCGCCGCTCAGACCGAGGTGCTTGCACAGCGCCCGCAGCTGGAAGCCCTGCACGCCCTTGACCGGGTGCACGCGGTGGCGCGCGATCGCGGCCGGCTTGTGCGCGGCGAGTTCCTCGATGTCCATGCCACCCTCGGCGGCGGCGATGATCACCGGGGCCTGCGCCGAGCGATCCATCACCACGGCCAGGTACATCTCGCGCGCGATGTCGCTGCCGGCCTCGACGTAGATGGTCTTGACCACGCGGCCCTCGGGGCCGGTCTGGTGGGTCACGAGCGCCTTGCCGAACAGGCCCTGGGCGACCTTCTTCGCCTCGTCGGCGGACCGGACCAGCTTGACGCCGCCGGCCTTGCCGCGCCCGCCGGCGTGGATCTGGACCTTGACGACGCCGAGCGGCACGCCGAGGTCGGTGAACGCCTTGCCGACCTCGTCGGCAGTCGTGCAGGCGATGCCCTTGCTGACTGGCACGCCGAACTTCGCCAAGAGCTGCTTGGCCTGGTACTCGTGGATGTTCATGGGGGGTTCGGAGGGGCGAGGACGGTAGCGAGGCGGAGCGAGCGAGTCGATTGCACTCCGCGGTTTCCTGCCAACTGTGACGTTGCACCGCGCCGCGCATCTGGCCATGCTGCCGGCCGTGGGCAACGCGTCAGGACGGAGCGATGGGATCTGGGATCCCGTCCCCCGCCACCCCCTGCCGGGCCGCGAGCGACCGTTCGGGTCGATCCGTCGCCGACCACTGCCCGCCCCTTTCACCATGAACAAGAAGCTCATCACCGCCGCTCTCGCCATCGCCACCCTGACCCTCGCCAGCTGCTCGGGCATGCGCCAGGCGAACGGCCACTACACCGTGCACGCCGAGAGCTTCCGCTTCTTCGGCATCTGCATCCCGGCCGACGACCAGGAGACCGCCGCCAAGCTGCACGCCGCCAACTTCAAGAACGGCACCATCATCACCCAGGGCTCGACCCCGGCCGACTGGACCTCGTTCTGGGGCGTGCTCGGCAACATCTTCGGCTTCCACAGCACCGTGATCTCGGGCAAGACCGGCTCGTGATGACCGGCTCTTGAGGTCGCCGCGCTGACCTCACCGACCGCGCCCCGCCCGAGGCGGCGGGAGCGCGGTCCCTGCGCCACACCGGCGCCCGCGGCCGCCGACCCGCGCGCAGCAACTGCCGCTGCCACGGTCGATCGCGACCGCCACCGACTGCGCCGAGCGGTCTCTCGCCGCGACGAACCCGGGCGAAAATTGCGCCGATCGTCAGCAGCGTTCCGATGGCCAGATCGCTGCTCGATCAGCAGCGACTCTGTCCATGAGCCTCGAACTCCACCACGACTTCACCTTCAATCCCGACGGCAGCGGCCGCGTCCATGTGCGCTGGAGCTGCCCCGGCGGTGCGGGCGCGCCGAGCCCCGACGCCTTCGTGCGCAGCGAGCTCGAACGCGCGGTCGGGGTCGAGGCCTGGGCCGACGTGCGCTGCGAACCGGAGGGCGATCAGCTGGTGTTCGAAGCGGTCGCGTGGTTCCGGGACCCGCAGCAGCTGCGCTTCCATTGCCAGGGCTTCCACGTCTCGCTGCTCGACTTCGAGGTGGTGCCACAACCCGACGGCGGCGTCGCCATCAACACCTTGGCCCGAGCCGGGCACGAGGCAGGCACGACGCTGGCCGCGGATGCCGATGCGGCCGAGGTGGCCCGTGCTCTGGCCGCCGAACGCGAGAAGCTCGGCATGGCGCGCGAATTCCTGGCCGGCATGTTCGGCGAGCTGCACTGCACGGCCGTGGTGCGGGCCCCGGGCCCCCTGGTCGGCGACACTCCGGGCGAACGCCTCGACGACCGTACCGTGCGGGTCGCGTTCGCCGGCAGCGAGCTGGTGGCGGCGCTCGAACGGCTGATGACCGACGACGACATCCTGCTGCGCCTGCTGCGCGGCGGCGGGGTGACCCCGGAGGCCGCGCTGGCGATGCTCGGCGCCACCGGACCGATCCGGCTGCGCACCGGGCCGGTCGTGCACGAACAGTTCGACTACGAGCAGGAAGTCGACGCCGCGCGGGCGACGTTCGCGCCGCTGGCGGAGTCGCTGCAGGCCGCACTGCCGTCCACCGAGCCCGCGTGGCCGCTGACGAACGTGCGCGTGGTCGCGACCCGGATCGTGCTGGAAGCCGACGCCGACCGCGACCTGTGCCCCCAGGGCCAGAACCAGCCGGGGCTCGAACTCACCGTCGCCGGCGACCTCGACCGTGCCGCACTCGAGATCGACGAGGTCGGCTTCGAACAGCTGCTGGCCAGCGACGGCACCGACCTGACCCCGCCCGACGAGTGGGAACGCCGGTGCCACTTCCCCAAACGCACCAACGACGGCGCCACGGTCTACCTGGATCTGAAGCTGCCGCTGCCCGCCGGCCCCGGCTTCGCGCTGCTGCAGGGCCGCTTGATGGCACTGGTCAGCTCCGGCTCCGAGTCGGTCGATCTGCAGCTGCCCGAACTGGTCGAGGGCGCCAGCAGCGAGATCTTCGGCGCCCGCATCCTGCGCCTGCAGGCCGAGGACGACGGCAGCACCGCGCTCGAACTGCAGCTGCAGGTGCCGCGCGCCCGCGTGCTCGGCTGCGACCTGCACCAGGACGGTGCGGTGGAGGCACTGACCGCGACCGGCTACTCGTCGTGCAACGACCAGTGCGATCTCAGCTGGCGCGCCACGGGCACGATCAATGCCGACGCGCGCCTCGTGCTCACCTGCGCTGCCGACCTGGCGCGCGTGCCGTTCTCGTTCGAACTGCGCGACTTCGACCCCTGCGGCCGCCCCCTGGCCTCGCCATGAACATGCCCCGCCTCCACCTGCCCCACCATCCTGTCCGTTCGACGATCCGCTGCTTCCCCCCGGTGCTGCTGGCGCTGCTCGCGCCGTTCCCGCTGCCCGCCCAGCTCGATCCGGCCGCGCTGCAGAAGAAGCAGGAAGGCCCGGCGGCCGCGGTCGCCGAAGCGCTGCAACAGTGCGAAGCGGCCGTGGCGACGCTGCGCCAGGTGCTCGGCGACCCGAACCACAAGCTGCACGGCAGCTGCGACGAGATCGCCAACGTGCTGAAGGGCGGCAGCTTCGATGCCGGGCTCGGCGTGATCCCGATCGCGCTCGAGCACGTGCGCGACTACGTGGCCGAAGAGCGGCAGGCCGACACGCGAGCCGCGCTGGTGGAGCTGCAGAGCCGCCTGCAACGCGGCAGTCGCGCGCTGCATCAACTCGAGGCCCTGCAGGAGCTCGGGCAACGCGTGCAGTACCTCGCCGAACTCGACGCCGAAGCCGACGCCACCTCGCTGCTGGCCGACCTGGCGAGCTCGGCCAACCGCGCCGGCCGCACCGATGCGCTGGCTCGCGCCGAGCTGGCCCAGCTGCAGCAGCAACTCGCCCGCCGCCGCACCGCCAACGAAGCGAGGCAGGCAGCGACGTCGCTGGCCCAGGCCGACACCGAACTCGCGCAGCTGCAGCAGGACTGGCCGAGCATGCGCACCGCGATGTCGGGCAGCGACAGCGAGGAGCGCGACCGCAGCCTCGCTCGCTTCGACGAAGCCGCCCGCAGCATCCGCACCGCGCTGGCCAGGGTGCCGGCGGCGGGACGCCAACCACTGCAGCAGCGGTTGGCGATGATGCAGAGCGAGGCCGATGCGCACTACCGGCGCGCGTTCGCGGCCGCGACCGTCGAGCGCATCCGCAACAGCTGGGAGTTCACCGCCGACGAGTTCGCCGGCTGGGCCGAGGAGACCGCCGAGATCACCGCGACCGGCTACCTCGGCTTCGATCCGCCCTCGGCCGACAAGCTGGGTCTGCCGCGCACCGTCGCGCTGCTGCAACGCACCAACCTGTGGTTCGCGTTCGTCGAGCAGGACGCCGATTACCTGCGCAATCGCGCCGAGCCCGCCGTACAGGCCTACACGCAGTCGATCCGGGAACTGCGGCAGGCGGCGTGGCAGAAGCTGCTGCCGTTGGCGCGCGCGGTCGTCTCGGGCCTCGCGTCCGTCGAGATCCTCGACGACCAGGTGCGCGGGCGCCTGCAGACGCTGGCCGACTGGGACCTGCCGTTGGCGCTGCAGAACCACCCGGAACAGGCGGCGCTGGTCGCTCGGGTGCACGCGCTGCTCGATGCCCACGACCGCCGCACGCTCGGCGACGAAGCGGCGGTGGCGCGCATCCGCGAGCAGGCGATGACCGCGGCGGATTCGCTGTGGTCGCGATACCAGCAATGGCTGCCGGTGCAGGCGGGTTTCGAACCGACCCAGGGCCAATTGTTCACCGGCATGCTGATGCGGCTCGACGGCGTGTGGCCACGGACGACGGAGTTCGAGTGCGCCCCGGGCCAACTGGTGTTCGACCTCGGCGGCGTGGTGTTCCGAGGCACGCTCGAACCGGCAGTCGCCGCGGCGGTGTCGGCCGCCCGCACGCGGCTCGGCCTCGCGCCGACCGACGGGCTCGACCGCGATCAACCGTGCGAGCTGCTCGCGGTCATCGGCGACGAGCTCGACTGCAAGCTGCTCGGGCCGAAGGGCGCCGAGGATGCGATGGTGGTGCCGGCGCGCGCGGTGCGCATCCTCGGCCTGCGGCAGGGCGCGGTGTTCGCCGTCAGCCCCTGACCGCGGTCGCCGTCACTTGCGGACCGGCAGCTCGATCTCGAGCGGAGCCGCGGCCGGCTGCGCGAACAGCTGCTCGATCTCCTTGACGACGTTGCGTTCGTCGATGGCGACCTCGATCGGATCGCCCTGGAACACGATGTCGTTCTCGAGCATGCGCTGGGCGATGTCGAGGCGCTTGCGGACGCCGGCGATCACTTCCTTGGCCTCGCTGAGGGCGCTGCTGTCGAGGTCGAACCGGGTGCTCTGCGCCGACAGCGCCTCGATCTGCATCTGCTGCGTCTTCAGCGACTGCACCTGTTCCTCGAGGGCGACCCGCTCGTTGCGCACCGCCAGCAGGCGCTGCTTGGCCGCGTCGACGGCGTGGCTCTGGCGCTCGATCAGGGTGCGCTTGGTCTTCAGGATCGCGTTGTTGTTGACGTAGCTGTCCTTGGTGCGCTCCAGATCGGCGCTGACCCGACGGCGGGCGCCGAAGTCGGCGGCCAGCGCGACCTGGCCGTCACTGCCGTCGCTGCTCAGCAGCCGGGCGCCGACCTTGAGCTTCTTCTCCTCGGCACCGACCACCTTCTCGAGGCGAACGACCGACTGCTGCAGCTCCTCGAGTTCGACCTCGGCCCGGGCCAGGTCGCGCTTGCAGGTGTCGATCTGCGGGTCGATCTGCCGGATCAGGCTCTCGGCCCGCTTGAGCTCGAGGTCGACCGGGATCTGCCCGGCGATGCCCTCGCGCACCGAGGTGGCGACCGTGCCGACGTAGCTCGGGAACGCGGTGCCCAGGAACACGAATCCCGCGCCGGCGAGCACCGCGCCGCTGAGGACCATCCACTTGAACGTCTTGCCGATCATGTCGTTTCCGTTTGCAGGGTGAAGGGAACCCACGTGGTTCCGACTCCCTGCTGCGGCGACGGCGGCCGACTATTCGGCGCCGCCTGACAAATCGGGGCTTCAGGCGCGGTTCTTCCGCAGTGCCGCCACCGTCGAACGCAGCAGCCGGTCGCGCAGGTCCGACATCACCGGCCCCTTGGCCTGCTCGTCCTGGGCGCGCAGGTCGTCGACCACCGCATTGCAGTACGGGCACTGGCTGTCGCGCAGATGGAAGTTGATGAACTCCGCGGCGCCACCGCCGAGACCACCCTGCAGCCAACTCTGCAACAGGTGCGGATGCGGGCACGAGATGCGCGCCTCACGCCAGACGTTGGCGACCGTCAGCGCCAACTTCGGATCGATGCCGTCGTCGGTGTTCATCGGGCCCCCGGTTGCCAGAGACCGAGGAACAAGGAGTGGTTCGGGTCGTGCTGGCGCGCCAGACCACGCAACCGCTCGACGGCGCGGAACTTGATCCCGGCCACCGACTTCTCGTCGGCGATGCCGAAGCGGACCGCGGCGTCCTTGTTGCGTCCGCCCAACACGAACAGGAACTCGAGCACCATCAGCTTCTGGAACTCCCCCGCCGCCCACAGCTCGCCGGTGTAGTCGCGCAGGATCTGCGCCAGGACCTCCCGCTGCCGGCTCTCGTCCTCGCGCCGCACGGCCTTCTCCTTCGGCTGCGGCCCGAGGTCGGTGGCCAGGTTCTCGAGCCACAGCTGGCTCTTGGCGCCGTCGTCCGCCTTGCCGGGGATCAAGGTCAGCTTGTGCTTGCGGTAGTGATCGATGACCCGGTTCTTGGCGATGCCGAACAGGAACTGGTCGAGCGTGTAGGCCGGATCGAATCCGGCGATGCCGCGCACCGCGCCGAGGAATACGTCCTGCGTCAGGTCCTCGGCGGTCTGGTGCTCGCTGGTGTAGCGCTTCACGTAGAAGTAGATGCGGCGATAGTAGTCGTCCTGCAGCGCGGCCCAGGCGGCCTCGTCCATCGCTTGCAGCCGCCCGATGTCGTGCACTCGTTCGCTCATGCTCGTGCGCCGATGATAGCAACAAGCATGGCGACTACGGTCATGCGACCGCGAACAGGTGCAGCACGGTCACCACGGCGAGGACCACGATCGCCAGCACCACCAAAAGCGCCACCAGGCGGATCGCCAGCCCGAGAATCCGGAACGGCAGCCGCAGCAGCCAGACGATGCCGCGGCCGGCCAAGCCGCTGACCAGCCGGACCGGCAGGAAAACCAGCCACAGCAGCGCCTCGATGCCCTGGAACATCGCCCCGACCAGCATCGTCATCACGCCGCGCCGCGGCGGCGGCTCGCGCCACGGCATGTCGTACGGACTGGCCGCCGGATCGCGCGGCAGCGGCGGCGGCGCGACCGGTGTCGGCGCCGGCTGCGCCGGTACCGCGGCGAAGGTGCGGGCCGACGCCTCGGGCACCGGATCGAGCAACAGGCTCTCGCCGAGCGCCACCGGGGCCTGCAGCGCCCGCAGCAGTTCGCCCACCGAGGCGAAGCGGTCCTCCGGTCGTTTCTGCAGGCAGCGGCGGATCACTTCCCGGTCGCTGGCGCAGCAATGCGAGGGGAACTGCGGCTCGGCGGTCTCGTGCTTGCGCAACACCTCCCATTCCGAGTCACCGCGGAACGGGACGTCGCCGAACAGACACTCGTAGAGGATCACGCCGAGCGAGTAGATGTCGCTGCGCGCGTCACCGCGCCGCTGCAGCATCTCCGGCGCCATGTAGTACGGGGTGCCGCGGCCGAAGCTCAGCGAGTTGCGCGACACCGACACCAGCTTGCTGAGGCCGTAGTCGCCGACCCGGGCGACATCGCCCTTCAGGAAGATGTTGGCCGGCTTCAGATCGAAGTGCACCAGCGAGTGGTCGTGCAACGCCTGCACCCCGCGCGCGGCCTGCACGAAGATGCGCAGCACCTCGTCGCGGCCGAGGCCGCGCTGCAGCCGCTGCTGCAAGGTGTCCTCGCCGGCATAGCTCATCACCAGGTACGGGATGCCGTCGACGTTGCCCTTGTCCTCGATCGACACCAGGTTCGGATGATCGATCTGCGCGAAGAACGACACGTTGTCGATCTCCCGCATCACCGCGTCGCGCACGGTGTCGTCGTCGACCTTCAGGAACTTGATCGCATAGTCCTTGCCGATCGATTCCTTGCGGGCCTTGAACACCAGCCCGAACATGCCGCCGCCGAGCTTGTTGACGATCTCGAAGCCCGGCAGATACCCCGGCTTGCGGTAGCCGCGGTAGAACGCTTCCCAGTCCACCCGGGGCGGGAGCGCAGCGGCTTCGGTGATGCGGGGAGCCTCCATGGGGGTGGGCACGGGGATGCTACAGGACAAAGGCCAACACCGGAGCGGCAGCGCCCCCCAGCAGTCCGACCAGCCGCAGGCGACCGGTCATGTAGCCGCGCGACAGCCGGTCGAGCCAACCGAGCAGGATCAACAACCCGGTCCAGCTGGCGACGATGCCACCGAGGCGAACTGCCGTGCTCCGTTCCAGCTGCTTCAGCACGCCGCGCAGACGATGCTCCAGGCGCTGCGTCGCACGGGCATCCTCGGCGACCCACAACGTGGTCTGGTACGAGTTGCCGAACTCGTGTGCCCGCTCGCGGTCTTCGCGATCGACCAGCTGCACGGCCTGCTGCAGCGGCAGCTCGGCCAACCAGCGTCGCACGGCGGCGTCCGCCAGCAGCTCGGGCAACCAGAACGGACGCTGGTCGACGACGGCGCGTTCGGCGCGTTCCTGCCACAGGGATCGCACGTGCTCGTCGACCTTGCGCTGGGCCGAGGCGAACGCGGAGGCCGGCGACAGCTCTGCCTCGCCGCGCACCGCGACGGCGGCAGGAACGGCTGGTGAGCCCTGTGGCAGCGGCGCGGCGAACGTCAACGAGAGCAGCAGCGTGAGCATCGACACCTCCGGGGACGCAGCGCTCTACGGGCCCGGTCGCCGATATTCCGGGACAACCCGGAAGCGGCTTCAGGCCGCCGGTCGCCAGGGCAACAGCAGGAAGCTGATGCCCGCCGCGACGACGATCTGCCCGGCGTCGACGGGGTGCTCGCCCTTGAACGGCACCCCATCGATGGTCCCCCCGCTGCCGCAGGCGACGCGGATCTGCCCGGTGCTGGTCGCGAACACCTCGACCTCGCCGCTGGCCTTGGCGACCCGGACGTGCACGTCCTGGCCGGGCCCCATCAGGATGCGCCCGTCCCGGCCGCGGTCCTTCATCAGCAGCACCCGATCGGTGCCGGCGATCTGGAACCCGCTCTGCAGCAGCAAGCCGACCGTCAGCGACCGCGGGGTCGGCCGCTGGTAGACGAATCCCATCGCCGGCCCGAGCTGCACCCGGTCGCCCGGCGCCAGCACGCGTTGGCGCACCAGCGCACCGCCGATGCGAACCTCGCCCTCCTCGGCGACCACCGAGTCCTGCATGCCACCATGGAACGACATGCTGCGGCGCACGGAGGCATGGCGGCCGGCCAGATTGGCCAGCATCGGCAGGTCGGCGCGCGCCTGCCGGACGTTGCCGATCGACACCGACTCGCCGCGCCACACGAGCTGCTCACCGCCCTCGTCGACCCGCAGCAGGAACGCCCCGTCCAGCCCCTGGGCCCGCGCCAGATTCTGCTTCATGTCGTAGATCCGGGTGCGCAGCAGCGGCGATGGCTCGGGCAGGCTGGCCAGTTTCTCCCCGGCGCCCAGGAAGTCGCGCTCGTCGGTGAGCGCCGCGATGCGATCGAGCACCCCGGTCTGCTGGCGAAGCTGGCGCAATTCTGTGGCCAGGGTGCGCGCCTCGGGGCACTCGTTCCACAGCAGCTGCGCCCGCTCGACGATCTGCTCCGCTTCGGCGAGATCGCGCCCGGCCAAGGCGGTCCTCGCCGCCGCGACCGCAGCGCCGGCTTCCTGCCGCTGCCGGGTGGCCTCGGCGCGCCAGTTCGCGACCTTGCCGAGGAACTCCGGACGCGCCGCCGCGAAGCTGGTCAGCGACTCGGCGCAGCGCTCGACCTCGGCCAGGCGACCGGCGGCAAGGGCGACTTCGGCGATTCGCGCCAGCCGATCCGCGAGATCGCAGCAGCGGGCATCGAGGCGGGCGGAATCGAGCAGCTTGTCGCGCAGCGGCATCAACTCGCCGAGCACCTGCAGCACCTCGTCCAGCGCCTGTCGGCCGACCGCAGCCATGGCCCGATCGTGCAGCGCCAGGGCCTGGATCTCGGCGTCGACCGCCGCGATCACGCGCGGCAGATCCTCGTGGTCGATCTGCACCTTGGCCAGTTCCTCGAGCCGCCGCAGGCAGTGCCGAACGGCTTCCTGGGTGGCCGCGCCACGGCCGTAGAGGGCAACCCGCACCTCGTCGAGACCACGGTCCACCAGGGCCATTCGTGCCCTGGCTTCCGCCGCGAGCTGCTGCGCTTCGCTTCGGGCGCGATCCGAACCGGCGATACCCGCCGCCATGGCACAGGCGGCTCGCAACCGGCCTGAACGAACCGCGGTCCGCAGCTCGACCAGGCGCTGTTCGATGCCCGCCAGCGACTGCTCGACCAACGCGAGTTCGGAACGCGCGCCTTCGTGCAGCGGCTGCTCGCCGAGGAACCGCTGCAGCAGGTCGCGGGCCTGGTCGAGTTCGCCGCGTTCGCTGCAGGCCCGTGCCGCCGCCAGCCGGTGCTCGTGAGCCGCCGCGGCGGCGGTCCATTGTTGCAACGCCGCGGCCAGCGGCGCCGCGCCGGCCGCCGTGGCCGCGACGGCGATGCCGGCACCCAACGTCACCACTTCGGCGCCGGCCTCCTCGGGCTGGGCCACCAACCGTGGCGCTGCCGCCGCCAGGGCCGCAACCAGATCCGCAACCGCGGGCTCCATGGGTAACTCGCAGGCCTGCACCTTGGTCGCCAGCGACAGGGCGGCGGCCGAGTTCGTGGCCTGCCGCAACGCCTTCGTCACCGCCACGGCCAGCAGATGGGCGAGTGCCACGACGCCCACCGCCTGCCGCAATGCGGGCAGCGCGGCAGTGATGGCGCGGTACTGTTCGAGCGCTCCGGACAAGTCCCCGGCGGCAACCCGCTGCTCCACTGCGGCAGCGAGCCATGGGCCGGCTTCGCGCAGGACCCGGGTCCGCGCCGCCAGCACCTCGGCGCCGTCCCGGTCGAGCAGCTCGGCGCGCACACAGCGCTCGATCGCACCGGTATGGTCGCCTAGGTCGAGGCTGGCCACGGCCTGGCCGGCAGTGACTGCCGCTTGACGGCGCCGCTCGGCCAGCAGCAGTTCCAGCGAACGCGCTTCGGCACCGCTGGTGCCGAGGCTGTGCAACAGCGACTCCGCCTCGAGCAAGCGCCCCGCATCGGTCGCAGCGCGCGCGGCGGCGACGGTCTGGCGGTGCAGTTCGAGCCGTTCCCGCTCGCGATCGGCGGCGACGCCAAGGGCCGCGGTCACCTCGGCCGCCAGCGCCGTCTGCCCGGCAGCCTGCACGCGGTCGAGCACCACCCGGGCAGCGGGAACGTCGCCGGCCTCCAGCCTGGCCTTGGCGCGCGCGACCAGGCGTTGCGCGGCCTCGCGCCGGATCGTCTCGGCCCGGCGGTCGCCGGCGATCAGCGGATCCTGCGCCAGCTGCAGAGCGTCTTCGAAACGCTGCTCGCGCAGGGCCTTGCTGGCCCGAGCCATCCTGATGAAACGATCGAACATGGCGAACTCGGCCGCCGACCGGAGCGGCACACTTGGCCGCCGATTGCGTCCGTCGCCGCGACTATTGCCAAGTCGTGCAGACGGCGCCAGCACCGGCCGCTTCGGCGCGGCGCAGACAGGCTTCGGTCAGAGCCAGGAACGAGCGACGGTCCGGGATCTCGGCCGATGGCACCGAGCCGAGGCCACCGGCCGGCCGCACCTCGGGCTGGCTGGCGAACCGTTGGCGCAGCGCGGCCAGGATGCGGTTGGCGACCACTTCGGACCCCAGCGGGCCGGTGCCCGGCAGCAGCATCAGGAACACCGTCGGCGCGAACCGCGCCAGCACGTCGATGTCGCGGCATTCGTTGAGGAACACACCGCTGGCCTCGGCCAACAGGCCGCGCCGCTCACTGTCGGAGCAGGACTGCAGACCGGCGCCGAGGTCCAACAGCAGCAGCGACAACGGCTGATGGAACCGATGCGCGCGCTTCCATTCCTCGTCGAGTTTCCAGGTCGCGTAGGGTCCGTCGAACAAGCCGGTCTCGGGGTCCTGCAGCCGATTGCCGATCGAATCCTCGCGCTCGAAGCGCAGCAGGCGCTGCAGGCTGCTCTCACCGCGACTGCCGCCGAGCTGCGGCTCGAGGCGAGCCAACAGATCGTCGAGGCTCGGCTTGGTCCGGGGCCGCGCATGCGCGTGCAGCTCGGCGGCGTCCAGCCGGCCGCGGCTCGCATCCCAGGTCAGCACCGCGTTGGCGAGGCAGAAGCGGGCCAGCTGCACGCCGATCGAGTCCCCGTCGTCGACGACGACGTAGACTTCGACCCCGGCCCCCTTCCAGGCGTGGACCGCGGCGAAGGCGTGGCCGCCCGGCAACTGCGGCAGGCCGATGGCCGCGGCGGCGGCTGGCGAAGCCTGTGGCTCGATGACGACCAACTCACCACGTCCCACGGTTCCGGTGCTCGGCGGTCCGCCGAGCAACGACGCGCAGGCATCTCGCACCGCGGTGCGCGTACCGACCCAGAACCAACGCTTGCTCGTCGTCATGTTTCGTTTCCTGGCTCAGGCTTCGAGCGCCTTGACCACGTCCGCGGGAAAGTCCTCGTTGCTGAACACCGTCTGCACGTCGTCGTGATCCTCGAGGGCATCGATCAGGCGCACCAGCTTGGTGGCGAGGCCCGGTTCGGCGATGGTCACCCGCTGCGATGGCACGTAGGCGAGCCCGGATTCGCGCAGCGCCACTTCGCGTCCGAGCAGCGCCCCTTGCACCGCCGCGAAGTCCGCCGGACGGCAACTGACCACGAACGTGTCGCCATCGCGCTGCAGGTCGTCCGCCCCCACCTCGAGCACCAGCTCCAGCAGCCGCTCCTCGGTCCACACCACCGGCGCGACCTTCGACTTGCCCTCGGCCCGCGGTTCCGGCTCGACGACGAAGCGACCGCGCCGCTCGAACATCCAGCCGACGGCACCGGTCGTCGCGAGATTGCCGCCATACTTCTCGAGCAGCATGCGCACGTCCGCCGCGGTGCGATGCCGATTGTCGGTGAGGATCTCGAGCATCAATGCGGTGCCGCCGGGCCCATAGCCCTCGTAGACGATCTCCTCGTAGTCGCCGAGGTCGCCGGCGCCGATGCCCTTCTTGATGGCGCGGTCGATGCCTTCCTTCGGCATGCTCAGCACGCGGGCCTTGTCGACCACCAGCCGCAACTTGGCATTGCCGTCGAGGCTGCCGCCGCCCTGCCGCGCGGCCACGGTGATCATGCGCGACAGCTTCGCGAACGCCTTGGCCCGCTTCTGGTCGACCCGGTCCTTGCGGAACTTGATGTTCGAGGAATGGGAGTGGCCAGCCATGGCAAACCCGACGGTGCGTGGGCAGAGGCAGCTCGAGCGGATGCCGAATGGCACGCAGCTCGACAGGCGCACAGCATGGGCAGAGCGTCGGCGGATTGCCGACACGCGGGCAACTGGCGGGGCCCGGCAAGCGCCCCGCGCGCGACGAGTTCGAGCTCGATCAGCGCTTGCTGAACTGCGTCGAACGACGGGCCTTGTGGCGACCGTACTTCTTGCGCTCGACCTCGCGCGAATCGCGCGTCAGCAGGCCGTGCTCGCGCAGCAGCTTGTCGAAGTTCTCGTTCTCGCTGAGCAGCGCGCGCGCGACCCCGAGCGAAACGGCGCCGGCTTGTCCGGTGATGCCGCCGCCGATCACGTTGACCCAGATGTCGTAGTTGTTGCGCGTCTCGGTGACGACGAGCGCATGCAGCGCCTGACGACGGGTGTCGTCGGTGCAGAAGAACTGCTCGAACTCACGGCCGTTCACGATGAACTTGCCGGTGCCGGGCTTGATGCGAACGCGAGCGGTGGACGTCTTGCGACGGCCGGTGCCCCAGATGTACGGGTTGTTGACTGCCACTGCTGGATTCCTTGCTTGGGTTCGTTCCGTTGCGCGTGAGGCGAACTCGGTCCGGCTGGCTCAGGCCATCCGGAGATCGGTCGCCTCGAACTGGGTCACTTCGCCGCAGCCTTCAGCGCAGCGGGCTTCTGGGCCGCGTGCGGGTGCACCGGGCCCTGGTAGACCTTGAGGCGACTGAGCATCTTGCGCGCCAGCTGGCTCTTCGGCAGCATGCGACGCACCGAGAGGCGGATCAGCTCGCCCGGCGCCTTGTCCAGGTAGTCGGCGAGCTTCACATGCCGCAAACCACCCGGGAAGCCGGTGTAGTAGGTGTATTCGCGGGTCTCGGCCTTGTTGCCGGTGACCTTGACCTTGTCGGCGTTCACCACGATCACGCCCTCGCCGACCAGCATGTAGGGCGTGTAGTCGGGGCGATGCTTGCCCATCAGGATGGTGGCGATGTCGGCGGCCATCCGGCCGAGGGTGCGCCCCGAGGCGTCGACGACATGCCAGGTGTTCATGGCCTTGTGTCGGGTCGCAACGGTGGCAAGGGTGGTCTTCGTCATGGCAGGCTTGCTGGCATGGCTGGCGGCGGAGTCTCGCTCGCCAGCCCTGGAATGAGGGGGAAAATGCTATCGACTCGACCCGCCGTGTCAACGCTGGAGGCGGAACGGCTCGCGAGAAGTGGCGCCAGTTGGCCGGCGGCGTCGCGAGCCGGCCCGGATGGACGACGCAGCGGGGCTATTGGCGTCGATCGCGCCGTTGGTTGGTCCCGCGTGGCGGCGTCCCCGCAAGCACTGAGCCGGGT
>JALORC010000141.1 GCA_025459175.1 Planctomycetota bacterium
CGCTGCGGTCCGACAAGCCCAGACGGTCATCTTGCACGTTCGGGCGCCGATTGCAGCCGGCTATACGCACTACCGACAGACCGCGCACCGACGCAGCCATCCAGCCGCGATCGAGGGCCGTCGGCCCTCTCGGCTCACTTCGGCGCGTTCAGCCGCCGGCGCATCTCCGCCGAGCCGAGGTCGAACAGCATCTCGGTCGACAGCAGCAGCCAGCCCGCGGCGAGTAGCCCGATCGACGTCACCAGGCCCATCAGCGAGAACGCCGTGTTCATCATCAGCACCAGCGCCATCAGGCCGTAGAGCAGCAGGACGAGGCCGGTAACCTTGGTGGTGAACCAGAACAACATCGAGAAGAACGGGAACCAGTCTTTGTGCATGGGAAGTCTCCGCCCCGCAGCGTAGCGGCACCGCGCACCGTTCGCAGTCGTCCCGTCACGCCGTGGCAGAGACCAACCGCCACGCCACCGTCTCGCCGGCGCGCATCGGCACCAGCTCGTGCTCGCCGTAGGCCAGCGTCGCCGGCACCGGCATCGGCACCGGCTCGAGCGTGATGCGATCGCGATTGCGCGGCAGCCGGTAGAAGTCGGGGCCGCGTTCGCTGGCGAACGCCTGCAGCCGATCGAGCTTGCCTTGCGCGGCGAACGCCTCCGCGTAGAGCTCGATGCCGGCGTGCGCGGTGTAGATGCCGGCACAGCCGCACGAGTGTTCCTTGGTGTGGCGCGCGTGCGGCGCGCTGTCGGTGCCGAGGAAGAAGCGCGGATCGTCGCCGGTCGCCGCCGCGACCAGCGCCTGCCGATGGCGTTCGCGCTTGAGCACCGGCAGACAGAACGCGTGCGGCCGGATGCCGCCCTGGAAGATCGCGTTGCGGTTCCACAGCAGGTGGTGCGCGGTGATCGTCGCCGCGAGCTTCGGCCCGGCCGCGCGCACGTAGTCGACCGCGTCGGCGGTGGTGACGTGCTCGAGCACCATGCGCAGGCCCGGGAAGTCACGCTGCAGCGGGGCCAGGTGTCGTGCGAGGAACACCCGTTCGCGGTCGAACACGTCGACGTCGGAGTCGGTGACCTCGCCGTGCAGCAGCAATGGCAGGTCGTGCTGCTCCATCGCCGCCAGCGCCGGCCGCGCCTTGTGCCAGTCGGTGACCCCGCTCTCGGAGTTGGTGGTGGCGCCGGCGGGGTAGTACTTCACCGCGTGCACGATGCCGCTCTGCTTCGCCGCGGCGATCTCGGCCGGCGCGGTGTTGTCGGTCAGGTAGATCGTCATCAGTGGCTCGAACGTCGAGCCGGCCGGCCGCGCCAGCAGGATGCGGTCGCGGTAGGCGCGCGCGGCGGCGACCGTCGTCACCGGCGGCTTCAGGTTGGGCATCACGATCGCCCGGCCGAAGCGCCGGGCGGTGTCGGGCAGCACGGCGGCCATGGCCGCGCCGTCGCGCAGGTGCAGATGCCAGTCGTCGGGACGGGTCAGCGTGATCGCCATTCGGGCGCGCACCATAGCGGCCGGGTCATGTCGGGCGCCAACCGTCGATCGGACCGGGCTCGGGCCCGGCTCGGGCTCCACCGGTGTCCGGAAGATGGACACACGTTGTGCCGGGAGCGGACGTCGCACGCTACCCTGCTGCGGCGGCACGGGCTTTGGTTCCCGTGTCTGCCCGGATCCCGTGCCCCTGCTGATGCCCTGTCCCGTCCCCTACGTCGGTCGCCTCGGATCGCCATTTCGCGGCGCGGTATGACCATCCCCGCCCTGTTGGCCGCCCTCGACGGGCGCTTCGAGCTGGTCGCCGAGTATGCCGGCGGCGAAGGGCAGACGCTGTGCATCGCCCCGCGCGGCGGCGGTCCGCGGGCGGTGCTGAAGGTGCTGCCGCCGGGCGTCGAGTCCGCCGAGGCGTCGCTGCTGCTGTCGCTGCGGCATCCGTCGATCCCGGCCGTGCGCGAGGTCGGGCGGTTGCCCGACGGCCGCGCCTACGTGCTGCGCGAACACGTCGACGGCGAGGTGCTGCGCACGCTGCCGCGCGAGCCGCAGGCGCTGCGTTCGCTGCTGCAGCAGTTGCTCGAAGTGCTCGCCTACGTGCACCTGCGGTCGGTGCTGCACCTCGATCTGAAGCCCGCCAACCTGCTGCTCGACGTCCACGGTCGCGTGCACCTGCTCGACTTCGGCCTCGGCGCGCGCGGGGGCGTGGCGCGGCGTCACCGCGGCGGCACGCTGTTCTTCGCCGCGCCCGAACAGCTGCTCGGTGGTGTGCCCGATGCGCGGGCCGACCTGTTCGCGATCGGTGCGATGACGGCGCAGGCGCTGTGGCCGGGCGGTGGGCCGCCGTTGACGCGGTTCCTGGCGTCGTTCCCGGCCCAGGACTTCTTCACCGCCGGTGACCTGCAGAAGAGCGATCTGCCGGCGCCGTTCGACCACTTCGTCGCCCGCTGCGTGGCGCGCCAGCCGGCCCATCGCTTCCACGATGCGCAGGCCGCACTCGAGTTCCTGGCCGGCGGCAGCGGCCGCCCGTCGTTCGCGTTGCTGGCCCCGGACCCGGTGGTGCTCTACGGCGCCGAGCTGCCGTCGCTCGCCGGTGATGCGGCGCACCTGCTGCTCGAAGGGGCTGCGGCCGACGACCGCCGCGCGCTGGCGATGCACATCGCGGCGACCGTGCCGGACGTGCGCGGACTGGTCGAGACCGGCGGCACGCTGCGCATCGAACGGCAGGGCCCGGCCGAGCGCCGCGTGGTGCTGCCGCCGCTGTCGGCCGCGCGGCTGCTGCCGCACGTGCAGAGTGCGCTCGGCCTGCAGGGCGCACCGGCGGCGGCGGCGGCCGAGTGGCTGGCGTTGCGGGCCGGCAGCAGCGGCGAAGCGGTCGCCGCGCTGCTGCAGCAACTCGCCACCGCCGGCGAACTGGTGCCGTCGGGCACCCGTTGGACCTGGCCGGCGGCGCGCAGCGGCCGGCTCGATGCGTTCGTGGTCCGCGCCGCCGAGGCTGCTTCGGCCCCGGCGGTGCCGGCGGCGGTGCGCGCCGCGGCGCTGAGCGGTCGCCGCGAACAGGCGATCGCGTTGTGGCGCCGCGGCATCGCCGCCGACCCGGGCCAGGACCTGGCGCTGCGGCGGGCGCTGGTCGAGGGCCTGCTCGACGGCGGCGAACCGGCGCAGGCGCTGCCGTTCTGCGGCGGGCTGTCGGTGCTGCGCGCCCAGGCGCTGCTCGATACCGGCCAGATCACGGCCGCCGCGTCCGAGCTGACGCGGGCCTCGACCGCGCTCGACGAACCGCGTCACCGCCGGACCGCGGCGCTGCTGGCGATGGCGCGCGGCGATCTCGCGCGCGCGCAGCAGTTGCTCGACGTGCCGGACAGCAGCGCGGTCGAGCTGGTGACGCTGGCGGCGGTGCACGAGCAGGCCGGTCGCCTCGACGAGGCCGAACGGGTGCTGGTCGGGCTCGATCGCCAGCTGTCGGTCGCCGAGCAGCCGTTCGCGTGTGCCTCGGCCCACACCGTGCGCGGCCACGTCGCGCGCCGGCGCGGTGACCTGCGCGTGGCCCAGGCCGAGTTCCAGGCAGCGGCGGAGCTGCTGTTCGAGCTCGGTCACGTGCGCCACGCCGCCAGCGCGCAGCTGAATCTCGGCGTGGTGGCGAAGGATCTCGGCGAGCATGCGCTGGCCGTCGAACGCCTGCGCGAAGCGCGCACGCTGTTCCAGCACGTCGGCGACGCGATCGGTCAGGCGCGCACCGCCGCCAGCCTCGGCATCGCCGCATTGGCGCGCGGCGACGCGGCGGCGGCGCGGCCGTGGCTGGCCGAGGCGGTGCCGGCGCTGCAGCGGCTCGGCGACCTGGCGTCGGCGCAGCTGGCCCAGGTGATGCTGGCGCGGGTGCATGCCGAACTCGGCGACCTCGAGCAGGCGCTGGCGCTGCTGGACGTGCTCGGCGAGCCAGGCACCGAACGCATGCGCGCCGAGATGGCGACCGTGCGCGCGCTGACCGCGGCGGCGATCGCGGCGCGGACACCGGCACCGCCACTCGTCACCGCCGCTCCGCCGCGGCCGAAGGAACCTGACATGAACGACCCGAAAACCGGTCCGAGTCGCGAACTGTTCCGCACCTTCCTGGCGGTCAATCGCCAGCTGGCGCAGGAGACGCAGCTGGACAAGGCGATGCGGCATCTGCTCGATGCGGCCGTGACGCTCAGCGGCGGGCGGCTCGGCTACCTGCTGGTCGCGCGCGACGACGGCATGCGGCGCGAGTTCCAGAGCGGCGATCACGGGCCGGTCGGGCAGGCGTTCAGCAGGTCGCTGGCGCACCGCGCGATGCAGCTGCAGCGCACGTTGACCGGCGCCGACGCGCTCGCCGATCGCGATCTGCAGGACATGCCGTCGATCCGCAACCTGCAGGTGCGATCGGCGATCTGCGCGCCGTTCCGCAGCGCCGGCGGCACCATCGGCGCGATCTACGTCGAACATCCGGGGCGTGCCGGCGCCTTCACCGACAGCGACAAGGAAGCGCTCGAGGTGCTGGCCGACCAGGCCGCGATCGCCGTCGATCGCATGTTGCGCGAGGAAGCGCTGCAGAGCGAATTGCAGCAGAGCCAGCGCGAACTGGCGGTGGTGCGGCGCACGACCCGCAAGGAGTCGACGCAGTTGCTCGGCGACAGCAAGGTGATGCGCGAGCTGCGGGCGCAGATCGACAAGCTGGCGCCGCTCGAACTGCCGGTGCTGGTGCTCGGCGAGACCGGCACCGGCAAGGAACTGGTCGCGCGCGCGCTGCACGAGCGCAGCCAGCGGCACCGCGGTCCGTTCGTCGCCGAGAACTGCTCGGTGCTGCCCGGCGAGCTGATGGAGCGCGAACTGTTCGGCCACGTGCAGGGCTCGTTCACCGGCGCCGATCGCGATCGCCCGGGCCTGCTCGAACTCGCCAGCGGTGGCACGCTGTTCCTCGACGAGGTCGGCGACATGCCGCCCCAGCTGCAGGCGAAGTTGCTGCGGTCGCTGCAGGAGCAGTCGATCCGCCGCGTCGGCGGCACCGAGACGATCCAGCTCGATCTGCGGCTGGTGGCGGCGACCCACAAGGATCTGCGGGCGATGGTGCAGCGTGGCGAGTTCCGCGAGGACCTGTTCTTCCGCATCGCCGCGGTCGAACTGCGGCTGCCGGCGCTGCGCGAACGCGACGGCGACATCGTGCAGCTCGCCGAGCACTTCGTGCAGCGCAATGCGGTGCAGCGCGGGCGTTCGCTGCGGCTGTCGACGGTGGCGAAGGCGGCGCTGTGCGACTACCGGTGGCCGGGCAACGTGCGCGAGCTCGAGCACGTGATCGCCCGCGCCGCCCTGCTGTGCGACGGCGACGAGCTGGTCGACCTGCAGCTGCCGCGGCATCAGGCGCCGGCGGCGGCGAACAGCGGTGCGGCCGGTGGCCATACCGGCGCTGGCACCGGCGCGAGCGCTGCGGGCGAGATCCTGACGCTGAAGGAGGCCGAACGCCGCGCGATCATCGCGGCGATGCAGTTCTGCGGCGGTGACAAGGCCAAGACCGCACGCATCCTCGAGATCTCGCGCACGGCGCTCTACGAGAAGCTGAAGCGGTTCGAGCTCGGCTGACCCGGTGTCGCCATTCCGGGCGCCGGTGGGCGCGGATGTCCGGGATCCGGACGTTCCCGGCTCGGCCCCGCCTCGGCACGTGCGTTGCCGTGCACGATGGCGGCGCCGTTTGCCGCGCTCGTTCGCGCCCCGACTTTCCCAGGACCACCGGCTCGGGGGTTTTGCGTAGGGTCGCCGGTCGCCTGCGTTCGCTATCTTTGTCCAACGTGACCCGAATGTTCGTCCGCTCCGTCGCCTCCTTCTGTCTCGCCGTGCCGGTGGTGGCGCAGACCATCACCCTCGCCGAGGGATCGCCGACCTCGCTGCAGATCCTGTCGGTGCCGGAGTCCAACCCGAACGCGCCCGACGCCGTGCTGCTGCAGGCGGTCGAGCTGCTGCCGATCGAGATCACCGCTCGCACGCTGGCGCAGGAAGTCGACGTCACGCGCAGCCGCCGCATCGTGCGCAACGGCCTCGAACGCATCGAGCTGCCGGGCGGCGGCCGGCTGTTCCGCTACCGGCGCTCCGGCGGCCTGTTCTGGGGCTTCCTGCACATCGCCGCCGACGGCGCGCCGCGCGTCGTGCTCGAGCGGCCCGGCACCGGTGCGCAGCTGCTGGATCCGTTCGCCGATCGCATCGCGGTGGCGCCGAACGGGCAACACGCCGCGATCGCCGGCCAGAACGGGGGCTTGTTCGTGGTGCGGCTCGATGGCGGTGTGTTCGCCTCGACCGGTCGGCCCGATCGCCAGGCGGTCAGTGGCGGCGGCGATGTCGGTGCGCCGTCGGTGCTGGTCGGTGACGCGGTGGTGTGGTTCCAGGACAACAGCAATCACGTGTTCCGCTGCGATCTCGCCGACGGCGGGGTGCCGGTTTCGGTGTCGCCGCCGCCGGTGCCGAACGCGGACCTGAAGGAAGAGATGGTGGCGGCGCGCGACGGCAGCCGAGTGGTGTTCCTGTATGGCCCGCAGCAGCAGGTGCGCCTGTATCTCGCCACCAGCACCGGCGGCGCCGCCATCGCGCTGCCGCCGCTGCCCAGCAAGTACGAGGAACCCGGCTACCTGCCGGAAGGGCCCGGCGAGCCGGCGATGCTGATGAACGATGCCGGCACGCGGCTGTTCTTCGTCGACGCCGACGTGCGCGACGAGCTCGCGCTGCTCGATCTCGACGGCGTGCTGCCGACGCTGCGGATGACCGAGAGCACCATCTTCCAGCCGTACATCGGCACCCACATCCTGCCGCGCTTCCTGGCCGACAAGCTGGTGGTCGCGGTCGGCGATCCGGCGGCGATGGACTGGTTCCGCGCCGAACTCGCGCCGGCGGCCGGCACCGTCGTCAACCTGACCGGCACCGGTTCGGTGCAGCAGCCGTTCCCGTCCGGCACCATCGACCCGCGGCAGTCGGGCAAGGTCGGCGCCCGAATGTGGATCACCGAGCAGCAGGCCGGCGGGCTGGCGCTGCGTGATCTCGATCCGCTGACCGGCGCCGGTGGCATCGTGCAGCAGGGGCTGTTGGCGCCGCCGATTCCGGGCAGCTCGGCGGTGGGCGTGCCCGACCTCGTGGTGCCGTCGCCGAGTGGCGACAGCCTGCACCTCGGCGGCAGCGGGCTGTTGCTCGCTGCGACGCCAGCCGGCATCGAGCTGACACCGCCGGCGCACGGGCCGTTGTTCGCGTCGACCTGGGTCCACCTCGCCAGCAACTTCGGCTTCGCGGCCTTCTACCAGGCGAACGGCACGCTGCTGACCGGTCCGCTCGAGTTCGACCTGCAGCAGCTGGTGGCGACGCCGATCGGTGGCTTCGTCGCGATCGGCAGTCCGGTCCGCTACCTGGCGCCGGGCATCTTGGTGGTGCTCAATCGACCGGTGGCGTCGATGCGTCGCTGCCTGTCCGGCGCCGGCGCCTGAGAGGTGCCCCGCACCGTTGGCCGCGGCGCGGCATAATGCTCGCAGCCATGCCGGTGCCGTTCCGTTCCTTGTTCGCCGTTGCCATCGTGGTGTCGGCGTCGATGCCGGCCCAACAAGCGCCGCCGCCGCGTCCGGCGAACGAACTCGAGTTCCGGCTCGGTAGCGCCAGCATCCGGCGGTGGTCGCAGGACGGCATCCCGCGCGCGACCTGGCAGCGCGACGAGCGCTCGCCGCCGTTCGAGCTGCGGCGCCCGGACGATCGGCTCTGGTTCGCCGCCGCTGTGTTCGATCCGCGGCGAGAACGCGCGCCGTTCGACGGTGCGCTCGCGGCGCCGGCCGGCACGCGACTGCACGTGGTGCAGTTCCACACCCAGGTCCTGATCGAGTACCGGCGTGCGCTCGGCGAGCGCGGCATCGAGGTGCTCGAGGTGCTGCCGAGCAACGCGCTGCTGGTGCGCGCCGATGCCGCGCCGATGGCGGCGCTCGGCGGCCTGCCGTGGGTGCGCTGGCACGGGCCGTTGCCGAACGGCTGCAAGCTCGACGCCGAGCTGCGCGGGTGGCTGCTGCAAGGCGGTGCGGCGCGCGACGTGAACCTGGTGCTCGCCGATCGCCGCGAACGGGCGCAGCTGGTGGCGGCGGTCGGCGCCGCCGGTGGCGAGGTCACCGAGCTCGGCGATGGCTCCTTGCTGCTGGTCGCGCGGCTCGACGCGGCCGCCATGGCGAAGCTGCTGGCGACCGACCTCGTGGTCTCCGCCGATCCGTCGGGGCCGAGCGGTCGCGACATGGACCACGCGCGGGTGCAAGGTGGTGCGGACCATCTCGAGGCGGTCGCCAACTACCGCGGGCAGGGCGTCGTGGCCGAGGTCACCGAGTTCTTCGAGGAGACGCATCCCGATTTGGTCGGTCGCGCCTTCGTCCGCGGCCCGTCGTTCGACGATGCGCACGGTCACTGCACCGCCGGCATCCTCGGCGGCAGCGGCGCCGGCAACGCGCTCGCGCGCGGCATGATGCCGGACTGCACGCTGATCGAGAACGGCTACTTCCAGGGTTCGCAGCACTACGCGCAGATCCGCGGCAGCGTCGACCCGAACTCGCCGCTGCGGTCGATGCAGGCCACCGCCAGCTGGGGCTCGCCGAGCAACGCCAGCTACACGTCGATCAGCAAGACCCTCGACGACGCGCTGTTCACGTTCGACTTCGTGCGCACGCAGAGCATGGGCAACGCCGGCACCAACCTCGGCGTGCGGCCGGAGGCTTGGGCCAAGAACATCATCGCGGTCGGCGGCGTGCGGCATCAGGACAACGCGCTGCCCGGCGACGACGTCTGGAGCTTCGGCGCCAGCACCGGGCCGTCGGCCGACGGTCGCTTGAAGCCGGAGGTGTGCGCCTACTTCGACAGCGTGCTGACCTCGGACCGCACCGGCGCCGCCGGCTACGCCCCCGGCGACTGGTTCGCGGGCTTCAGCGGCACCTCGGCAGCGACGCCGATCGTCAGTGGTCACCTCGGCCTGCTGCAGCAACTGTTCACCGACGGTGTGTTCGGCAATCCGCTGCCGCAGCCGGCCACCGCGGCGTTCCGGTTCGAGAACCGGCCGCACATGACGACCGCCAAGGCGCTGCTGTGCAACACCGCCGAGCAGTACGCCTTCAGCGGCGTCGGCGCCGATCTGGCGCGCACCCGGCAGGGTTGGGGCTTTCCGTCGCTGCGTCGGGCATGGGACCAGCGCGATCGCCTGGTCGTGCTCGACGAGTACGACGCGCTGCAGCTCGGCGAGTCGCGCCGCTATCTGGTGCACGTGGCGCCCAACACGCCCGAGTTCCGGGTGACGATCGTCTGGGCGGATCCGGCGGCGCCGGTGCCGGCGGCGTTCACGTTGATCAACGACCTCGACCTGAAGGTCACGCGCGCCGCCGACGGCGTCGCGTGGTGGGGCAACCACGGTCTCGACAGCGGCAACGTCTCGCTGCCCGGCGGCGCGCCGAACCGCCGCGACAACCTCGAAGCCGTGTATCTGCAGAATCCGACCCCCGGCCTGTATTTCGTCACCGTGACCGCGGCGATGGTGGCGCAGGACGCCAAGCTCGAGACGCCCGCGGCCGACGTCGACTTCGCGCTGGTCATGCACCCGATGGGCGGCGGCTACCGGACCAGCGGCGGCATGACGCTGGCGCTGCAGACCGCGCCCGGTGGTCAGCTGGTGTTCGCACCGAGCGCGGTGCCGGCGACCGGCTGGACCGAGGGCTACCTGGCGGTGTCGCTGGTGCAGAAGGACCGGCTCGGCTTCGGCGCCTTCTTCGGCGTCGAACTCGATGCGCTCGGCGACGGTCTGCTGACGACGCCGGCCGCGGTCGGCAACCCGTTCCACTTCCCGCGCACACCGGGCAGCTATCCGTTCGCGAACCTGCTGTTCCCGTACCCGGCGTGGGTCAGCGTGTTCGCCGGCAACGACCTCGATGCGGTGCTGGTGCTGCTGCAGGGCGACGAAGTGGTCGCGGTGTCGAACGTCGCCCGCGCACGGCTGCGCTGACCGGCGGCCGCGCTCGCTTCCCGCCCGCCGGCCGATAGGCTGGCCCGGGTGTCCGCCCGCCGGTTGCGCTTCGCCTTCTCCCCGTGTCCGAACGACACCTTCGCGTTCTGGGCCGCGGTGCACGGGATGGTGCCGAACCCGCTGCAGCTCGAACTGGTGCCGGAGCTGTTCGACATCGAGGCCTTGAACGAACGGGCGCTCGACCCGGCGCTGGCGCCGCCGGTCACCAAGCTGAGCCTGCCGGCGCTGGCGCGCGGGCTCGATCGCTACGCGGTGTTGCCGAGCGGCAGTGCGCTCGGCTTCGGTTGCGGCCCGTTGGTGGTGTGCCGCGACGACGCGCCGCTGCGAACGCTCGCCGATCTCGCTGGCGCGCGCGTGGCGATCCCGGGCCGCCACACGACCGCGTTCCTGTTGCTGTCGAGCCTGTCGCCGTGCGCTCCCGGCGCGGTCGTGCCGATGCGCTTCGAGCAGGTGATGCCGGCGGTCGCGCGCGGCGACTGCGACGCCGGCCTGATCATCCACGAGAGTCGCTTCACCTATCGTGCGCACGGCCTGCGCGAACTCGCCGATCTCGGCGTGCTGTGGGAGCGCGCGACCGGTGGGCCGTTGCCGCTCGGCGTCATCGCGGCGCGCCGCGACCTGCCGGCCGATGTGTTCCGGGGCCTGGGCGCGCTGCTGCGCGCTTCGGTCGAGCTGGCCCGGCGCGCGCCGGAACGGCCGCGCGCCTACGTGCGGGCCCACAGTCAGGAACTCGCCGCGGACGTCTGCGACCGCCACATCGCGCTCTACGTCAACGACCACACCGTCGACCTCGGCGCCGCCGGTCGCACCGCGATCGAGCAGCTGCTCGCGCGCGGCCGCGCGGCCGGGCTGTTGCCGGCCGGTGGCTCGCCGTTCCGGGAGGACGCGTGATCTTCCCGCTGCTGGCCGCGCTGGTGTTCCTGCTGCCGACGCTGGTGCTCGCGGTGCTGGTGTCGTTGGTGCTGCTGGTGCTGCGGCGACCGCAGCGACGCTACTGGCGCGCGGTCGGCTGGCTGCATCTCGGGCTGCTGCCGCTGCACCTGTTCGTGACGTTCCCGGCCCTGCTCGGTTGGTTCGGCTCGCGCCAGCTCGGCACCAGGCCGCAAGAACGCACCTACGCCGGGCCGCGCCTCGACGCCGACGGGCGGCTGCTGGTGCAGGACTGGGATTCGCTGGCGGCTGAGGCCAAGGCCGGGGCGCCGGCCGTCGCGGCCGACGTCGTCGCGGCGGCGGCGGCGCGCGAACGGCGCATCCCCGGCACCGACGGGGTCACGCTGCGCGCGTTCCGGCTCGAGGCGAAGCAGGAACCGCCGGTGGCGGTCGTCGTGCTGGTGCACGGCCTGTTCCGTTCGGCGATGGAGCTCGAGCCGGTCGCCGGCCTGCTGCGCGAACAGGGCTGCGAGTGCTGGCTGCTGGAACTGCGCAACTTCGGCGGCAGCAGCCGGGCACCGTTCACGGCCGGGGCGCGCGAGAGCACCGACGTGATCGCCGCGGTCGACTACGTGCGCGCGCAGCCGGGCCGCGCGCAGTTGCCGCTGGTGCTGTTCGGCGTGAGTCTGGGCACCGCCGCCGTGGCGCTGGCGCTGCCGAACGTGTCCGACCTCGCCGGCGTCGTGCTCGATGCGCCGATCGACGACATGCGGGCCGCGGCGCATCGCATGCTCGGCTTCGAACGCCCCGGCGACCGCCGCTCGTGGTTCCGCATCGACGAACCGTGGCAGTCGCTGATCCTGCGCTCGCTGTCGCTGTGGTCCGACTTCGATCTCGACCGGCTGCGGCCGGCCGAGGTGCTGGCGACGCTGCCGCACGACCTGCCGGTGCTGGTGGTGGGGGCCGGCATCGACGACCGTGCGCCGCCGGCCACCGTCGAACGGCTGTTCGACCGGCTGCCGATGCACGCCGACAAGAAGCAGTTCTGGATGGCCGAGCACTCGCGCCACGGCCACGTGTTCCTCGATCAGCCGGCGGCCTACGCCGAGCGCCTGCGCTGGCTGCTGGCCAACCTGCGGCGCTGAGCCGGTCTCGAATCCGGCCGTGCCAGCGCTACCCTCAGAGCCCTCGATGCCGCGCCGCGACCGTGCCGCCGATCTCGAACGGCTGCACCTCGAGATCCAGACCCAGCCAGACGACTTCACGTGTGGGCCCACCTGCCTGCACGCGATCTATCGCTATTGGGAAGACGAGGTGCCGCTGCTGCAGCTCACCGAGGAGATCGTGCGCACGCCGTCCGGCGGCACCGCCGACGTGTTCCTCGCCAACCATGCGCTGCGGCGCGGCTACCGGGCCACGATCTTCACCTACAACCTGCGCATCTTCGACCCGACCTGGTTCGTGCCGGGCGTCGACATCCGCGACCGCCTGCGGCGGCAGCGCGACGAGAAGGCGGTGCAGCGGCCGGTGTTCGGCCTGCTGACCGATGCCTACCTCGAGTTCCTCGAGCTCGGTGGCACGCTGCGCTACGTCGACATGTCGGCGACGCTGCTGCGGCGCTGGCTGCGCCGCGGCGTGCCGATCCTGACCGGGCTCAGCTCGACCTACCTGTATCGCAAGGTCCGCGAATACGGCCCCGACGACGACGACGACGACGTGCGCGGCGAGCCGCAGGGTCACTTCGTCGTGCTGTGCGGTTACCGTCGGACCCGCCGGTCGGTGATCGTCGCCGACCCGTTCCTCGAACACCCCAAGGCTCCGGACACCCACTACGAAGTGAGTCTGGACCGCGTCGTCGGCGCCATCCTGCTCGGCGTGCTGACGCACGATGCGAACCTCCTGATGATCGAACCTGCCTCCGGGCCTCTGGCCGAACCGGCCGTTGGTCGCTGACCCCATGCGCAATCTCGTCGTCGTCAACGACCCGAAAGAGTGGTCGTTCTCCCAAGAAGGCCTCGAAGTGGTCGCGGCCCGCAAGTACCTGACGCACCCGTCGTACACGACGCTGGACAAGGTGCGGGTCATCAACCTGTGCCGGTCGCTCGGCTACCAGAAGATCGGCTACTACGTGTCGCTGCTCGCCGATGCGCGCGGCCACAAGCCGATGCCGAGCATCGAGACGATCCAGAACATGAAGGACCGGGCGATCGCGGCGATCGCCGGCGCCGACCTGCAGGAGATCATCGACGACTGCCTGAGCAAGGTGCAGAGCGAGGAGTTCGTGCTCAGCGTCTACTTCGGGCGCAACATGGCGCAGCGGCACGAACGCCTGGCGAGTGCGTTGTTCCGCGTGTTCCCGAGCCCGTACCTGCAGGCCAACTTCGCCCGCAGCGACAAGTCGGGGCGCTGGCGGCTCGAGAGCCTGAAGCCGATGGCGATCGACGACATCCCGACCGGCCACGAGGGCTTCGCACAGGAGGCGACCACCGACTTCCTGCAGAAGGGCTGGCGGCCGCAGAAGCGCACCCAGCGCCCGTACGACCTGGCGATCCTGATCGACCCGGAGATGCCGGAGCCGCCGTCGAACAAGAAGGCGCTGCAGAAGTTCGCCAAGGCCGGCGAGGAGGTCGGCTTCAACGTCGAGTTCATCCAGCAGGAGGACTACAGCCGGCTCGGCGAGTTCGACGCGCTGTTCATCCGCGAGACCACCGGCGTCAACCACCACACGTTCCGCTTCGCGTGCCGCGCCGAGGCGCTCGGCCTCGTCGTCATCGACGACCCGGCCTCGATCCTGCGCTGCAGCAACAAGGTGTTCCTCGCCGAGATGGCCGACCAGCAGGACATCCTGGTGCCGAACACGATGATCGTGCACCGCGGCAACGTCGACGACCTGGTGGCGCGGCTGGGCCTGCCGTGCGTGCTCAAGCAGCCGGACAGTTCGTTCTCGGCCGGCGTGCGCAAGGTGGCGACCACCGCCGAGCTCGGCGTCGCGGTCGAGGCGATGCTCGAGAAGAGCGATCTGGTGATCGCGCAGGCGTTCGTGCCGACCGAGTTCGACTGGCGCGTCGGTGTGCTCGACGGCCAGCCGCTGTTCGCGTGCCGCTACTACATGGCCGACGGCCACTGGCAGATCCTCAAGCGCGACGAGGGCGGCAAGAAGGAGGACGTCGGCCGCGCCGAGACGGTGCCGGTCGAGATGGCGCCGACCCGCGTCGTCAAGACCGCGCTGAAGGCCGCCAACCACGTCGGCAAGGGTCTCTACGGCGTCGACCTGAAGGAGGTCGGCGGCAAGGTCTACATGATCGAGGTCAACGACAACCCGAACATCGACGCCGGCTTCGAGGACGAGGTGCTCGGCGACGAGCTCTACCTGCGCGTGATGCGCACGTTCTTCGCTCGCGTCAACGCGCGGCACCGCGGCTGGGGGTCGGCATGACGCTCGGGCTGTTCGACGGCTTCGGCATCGAGCTCGAGTACATGGTCGTCGATCGCGCCACGCTGGCGGTGCGGCCGATCGTCGACGAGCTGCTGCGCCACTTCGCCGGCAGCACGGTCGGCGACCACGGCGACGGCCCGATCGACTGGTCGAACGAGCTGGCGCTGCACGTCATCGAGCTGAAGACCGCGGGGCCGGCGCCGTCGTTGCGCGGCGTCGCCACCGACTTCCAGCGTTCGTCGCG
>JALORC010000142.1 GCA_025459175.1 Planctomycetota bacterium
GTCATCGGTTGACCGCGGCGCCGGCCCTCAGGCCGGCTTGGCCGCGGCGAGCTTCGCGAGCACTTCGGCGGCCCAGGGCTTCGGCGCCATCGGGAAGCCGAGCCGCGCGCGGCTCTCCAGGTAGCTCTGCGCGACCGCGCGCGCCAGGTTGCGGATGCGGCCGATGTATCCGGCGCGTTCGGTCACCGAGATCGCGCCGCGTGCATCCAGCAGATTGAACGTGTGGCCCGCCTTCAGCAGCTGCTCGTAGGCCGGCAGCGCGAGCTGCTGCTGCATCAGGTACTGCGACTGCTTCTCGTGTGCCGAGAACGCGTCGAGCAGGAACGCCACGTCGCTGTGCTCGAAGTTGTAGGTGCTCTGTTCCACCTCGTTCTGGTGGAACACGTCGCCGTAGCGGATCCCGTCCGCGTAGACGAGGTCGTACACATTGGCGACCCCCTGCAGATACATGCACAGGCGCTCGAGTCCGTAGGTGATCTCGCCGGTGATCGGACGGCATTCGATGCCGCCGACCTGCTGGAAATAGGTGAACTGCGTCACCTCCATGCCATTGAGCCAGACCTCCCAGCCGCGTCCCCAGCAACCGAGCGTCGGATTCTCCCAGTCGTCCTCGACGAACCGTACGTCGTTCTGCTGCAGGTCGAAGCCGACCGCGCGCAGCGAGCCGAGATAGAGCTCGAGGATGTTCGCCGGCGCCGGCTTCAGCACCACCTGGTACTGGTAGTAGTGCTGCAGGCGGTTGGGGTTCTGCCCGTAGCGGCCGTCCTTCGGGCGGCGGCTGGGCTGCACGTAGGCGGCCTTCCACGGCTCCGGGCCGAGCGCGCGCAGGAACGTCGCGGTGTGGCTGGTGCCGGCGCCGACTTCCATGTCGTACGGCTGCAGCAACGCGCAGCCCTGCTGGTCCCAGTAGTTCTGCAGGCGGAGGATCAGTTGCTGGAAGGTCAGCATGGCGGGGCGGCGATCCTACGGCCGCCCGCCGCGCCCGCCAGCGCGGCTTCGCGCCGGCGAACGCTGACGGCACCGGCGGCCGTCGACTTCCCAGCCGGGCACCGCGCGGCGACACTGCGGCGATGCGCGTTGCCATGCTCTGCCGCCGTTGGCTCACCATCGTGGTTCCGTGGCTCGGCGGTGCGCTCACGGCGCAGGACACCGCGGCCCTCGGCTGCGTGCTCGTCTACGAAGTCACCGCCGGCGCCGACACCAAGTCGCTGCGGCTGCAGGTCGTGCTGCCCGACACCGTCGACGGCCGCCAGCAGGTCAAGTCGACGACGTTCTCGGTGCCCCCGAGCGAGGAGGTGCGCGTCGACGGCGTGCGCTACGCGATCTGGGAGCTGTCGCCGGTGCCGGCCAGCACCCGGTTCGAGGTGAGCATGCAGCTCGAACTGCGGGCGCCCGCGAGTGCCAAGCCGCCGAAGGCGAAGGCGCCGGCGTTCGAGCGCGAGCCGTGGCTGGTGGCCGAGCAGTTCGTCGACGTCGCCGACCCGGCGATCCAGGCGGCCGCGAAGAAGCTGGCCGGCAAGGGGGACGAGGAGCTGGCCCGCAAGGCGGCGAAGTTCGTCGGCGAGACGCTGAAGTACGGTGGCTTCCAGGAGCAGGCGCAGGGCGCGGCGGCGGCGCTCCAGGCGGGCGCCGGCGATTGCACCGAGTTCAGCGACCTGATGATCGCGCTGCTGCGTGCGCGCGGGGTGCCGGCGCGGCACGTGACCGGGTTCGTCACCGACTGGACCGACACCGCCAAACACAGCTGGGTCGAAGTGCATCTCGGCAAGCGCGGCTGGGTGCTGTTCGATCCGACGCTGGCCCGGCAGGAACCCGAGCGACTGTCGGGCCCGCGCCCGACCTATGTGATGCTGTCGACGCTGCGCCACGATCCGCGGCTCGAGAACAAGAACTGGTTCCACTACCGCTTCACCGGCGGGGCGGCGAAGGTCACCGGCACGGTGACGCTGAAGCAGGGCAAGAGCGAGCGCAGCTGTCCGTTGTGATCCGGCCGGTCGCACCGCGGGGACGCGGCCGATGGCGAGGCGCGGCGGCGCAGCAGCGATCGTGAAGAAGCCGTCAAGGAACGGCCAAACGATGCGGGGCGGCCATCCGGGTGCGCCGCGTGTGGCACCATCCTCGCATGTTCGTGAGGCTCTCGCGCTGCACCCTGTTCCCCCTGCTCGTCGCGCTCGCTGCCTGCAGCGGCGGCGGCGGCAACGCCGCGGCGGTCCAGCCGTCGCCGAGCGTCGTGATCACCGCCGACAACGCGCGCGAGGTCGCCAGCAGCGCCTGGCGCGGCGCGTTCGACCTGATCGCGATCGGGCGCCTGTGCGGTGCGTTCCTGCAGATCGCACCTCCCTCGCCACCGACGCCGGCGGCCGCGCCGGGCAGCGCGCCGGCGATCATCACCCAGACCATCAGCGGCCCCGATGGCGGCAACGCGATCTTCACGTGGGACGACCGCGACCGCGATGCGACCTACACGAGCGGCGATCAGTTCACGATCGGCTTCGCCGACTACGCCGCCAGCGGGCTGCTGCTGACCGGCGCCTGCGTGTTCGACGACGTTCGCATCCAGGGCAACGTGCTGACCGGCCTCGGCTGGATCCTGCAGGCGCGCATGGACCTGATCGGGCTGGTGGTGACGCGCGGCGCCTCGGTGACGCCGTGGAACGGCAGCTTCCCGTTCGGCCGCGAGAAGCGCACCACGGTCGATCTGCTGTCGGTCGCGGTCGAACGTGGGGTCGCGATCGGGCAGCGCGTGCTGGCAGCCGGTTCGGTGATGGCGCGCAACGACTACGTGCTCGACTTCCGGATGGGATTGTCCGCGACCGGCCGCCTCGACGACGCGGCGCTCGGTGGCGTGCTCGAGTTCGCCAGCAAGGGCGTGCTCACCGGTCTGTCGGCGCTGCCGGATCCGTCGACGGGCGCGTTCGAGGTGCGCGGTGCGGCGGGCAGCATGCTGGTGGTGGTGCCGGTCGACTTCTTCAACGCCGAACTGCAGGTCGACGCCGACGGCGACGGTGAGTTCGAGACCGTGATCCCGGTCGAGTGGGCCGAGCTGTGAGTCGGCGCGCCGCCGGCGCTCAGCCGCCGGCGCGCAGGGCGGCCGCGATCTGCTGCGCTGCCCAGGTGTTGCCTTCGCGCGTCATGTGGCCGCGGAACCACCGCTGCTCTTTGCCGGGATCCTTCGCCAGCTCGTCGCGGTAGCGCTGCACGAGATCGAGCGTGCGCACGCCGCGCGCGGCCGCATGCGCGAGCACCGCGCGGCCGGCCGGCACGTCGTCCTTGCCCTGCAGCACGACCAGCAGCGACGCGCCGCGCTCGCGGCAGCGCGCCGCGATGCGATCGAGCAGCCGCCGGCCGAGTTCGGGGCCCTGGCCGGCGAGCCCGGGCGCGGTCACCTGCTTCTCGTTCTCGAACCACCAGTGCCGCACCGTGTTGGCCAGCACCGCGTCGACCAGCGCGCTGTGGCCGAACGCGTCCTTCCAGGCCTTCGCCGAGTCGCGGCCGGCGGCGCCATGGTCGATCGGCGTGCCTTCGAGGCGCAGGCCGTCGCCGTCGGGACGGAACACCGGCAGCAGCGTGTAGCGCTTCGCGAACTCGCAGCGGGTCAGGTCGTCGGGGATGAAGCTGACCACCAGCGTCGCGACCGGGAACCGCTCCAGCATCGCCTCCGCGCGCAGCACCGCCTGCGCCAGGCTGTAGCCGAACACGCCGCCGTTCTTCACCGGGGTGGCGAGCTCGCGTTCGAGCGCGGCCGGCCAGGTCGCGTCGTCGTCGACCTCGTCGCCGAACGTGAACGAGTCGCCGACCACCGCGATCACGCGGTCGCCGGCCGGGCGCGGACCGTCGCCGTTCTGCCGCATGCCGTCGGCGTCGATCGACACCAGCGTGCCCCAGTGGTTGTCGCGGCTGCGGAAGTTCGGCTTCGGCGCGTAGCCGAGCGTCGGGTGCAGTTCGGCCGGGTAGTTGCGCCGCATCAGGTCGGTGCGCAGCTGGCGGAAGCTGCCGAAGTAGAGCGGCGCGCGCACGAGGCGGATCACCAGCTCGGCGCCGAGCAGCAGGATCAACACCGGCAGCAGCGCGAACAGCAGACGGCGGCGGCGGGACAGCGGGCGCCGCGGCGGGGCAGTTGGTGTCATCTGTCGTGGGGTGGCGTCAGTGGCTTTCGTGCCGAGGCAGTATCACCAGGGCCTGCGCGGTTGCACGCGTGTCGGCGCGCGCGGTGAGCGCGGCTCAGGCCTCGATCGGACCGGTCGCCTGTGTGGTGAGCCAGCCTTCGTCGGTGCTGAACACGGGCTTGCTGCCGCGCAGCAGCGTGACGATGGCGGCGAACTCGGCGGCATCATCGCAGCGGATCAGCAGCGGCTTGCTGCGTTCCCGGACGTGCAACAGCACCCGGCCCAGATTGCGGGCCGGGTTCCAGGACGCTTCGTGGTCGAGGACCTGGCGATGGGAGCTCTGGCTCATTGCCTCAGCATTGGCCGCCACGGCTCGTCTTGCCACTGCCGAGGGCGAGAACCGGAAGGTGCCGCGATGCACGGGCTGGTGAGGAATCCGCGAAGTCTTGCCGGGGGCGCTACGCGGCCGGGCCGAAGTTCGTATCCTGGGCCGTCCTGCCCAGCCGTGCTCACCGCGCGGCCGGACCTGCACTCGTTCGTTTCCCTCGAGGTCTCCATGTATCGCCTACTCGTTCTCGGGCTGCTGACATCCGCAGCATTTGCGCAGACTTACTACTCGGCATCGTTGAGCGGTGCCCAGGAAGTTCCGCCGGTGGTCACCACCGGTCGTGGTTGGTCCGTCGTTCGCCACGACCCGGCGACCAATGACGTCCGCATCTTCGCCTACCACGAGAACCTCAGCGGGGCGCCGTTCGCAGCCCACCTGCATATCGGGGCTCTGGGCGTCAACGGTCCGATCGCGGTGCCGCTGGCGGCGACTTCGCCGAACACGTTCATCGGCACCGGCACGCTGACGCCGGCCCAGGCCGCCAGCCTCGTGGCCAACGGCACCTACGTCAACGTGCACACCGCGGCCAATCCCGGCGGCGAGATCCGCGGTCAGGTCGTGCCGTCCGTCAGCACGCGCTACACCGGCGCGCTGAATGCAGCGCAGGAAGTGCCGCCGAACGGCAGCACGGCGACCGGCCTCGCGGTCGCGTTCCTGCACGAACCGGAGAACCGGATCGTCTACATGGTCAACTCGACCGGTCTCGTCGGCGTGGTCGCCGCGCACTTCCACCAGGGCGCGGCGGGCGTCAACGGCCCGATCCAGATCCCGCTGAACGGCGGCGGCGGCAACTACTGCGGCGTCAGCTCGCCGCTGACCGCGGCGCAGGTCGCGGCCTGGCAGGCCAACGGCGTCTACGTCAACGTGCACACGGCGGCCAATCCGGGCGGCGAGATCCGCGCCCAGATGCTGCGCGACCAGGGCGATCACTTCGTCGCGGCCGCCAGCGCGGCGCAGGAAGTGCCGCCGAACGGTTCGCCCGGCCTCGGCGGCATGAGCCTGATCCGTGGACCCGGCGGAACCCTGACGCTGCAGGGCCAGTTCGCGGGTCTGTCGAGCGCGCCGTTCGCGGCCCACGTCCACATCGCCCCCGCGGGCGTCAACGGCCCGATCGTGTTCCCGCTGACGATCGCCGGCTCGACGCTCAGCGCGACCTTCACGCCGTCGGCTGCCGACCTGGTCAACCTGCGCGCCGGCAACTGGTACGTCAACGTGCACACGCCGGCCAATCCGGGTGGTGAGATCCGCGGCCAGTTGAACCTCGCCAAGCTGCCGACGACGTTCGGCAGCGGTTGCCAGGGCA
This sequence comes from Planctomycetota bacterium, assembly GCA_025459175.1. Taxonomy (GTDB): domain Bacteria; phylum Planctomycetota; class UBA1135; order UBA1135; family UBA2386; genus UBA2386. Next base: position 5,798 of record JALORC010000142.1, read on the forward strand.
GCAACGGTGTGCGGCCGCAGATCGGCGCGACCGGTTTCCCTGCGGTCGGCACCGGCATGTCGATCGATCTCTACGGCGCGCTGCCCGGCGGCATCTCGCTGTTCGCCTTCGGCGGCAGCCGCGATGGCTTCGCCGGTCTGCCGCTGCCGCTCGAGCTGCCGGTCGCCGGGCTGCCCGCGCCGGGTTGCTTCCTGTTGGTCGAGCCGGCGACGCTGCTGGTCGCGTTCAACGACGCGTTCGGTTGCAGCTCGCAGGCTCTGAACGTGCCGTTCAACCCGACGCTGCGGGGCGCGAGCTTCTACACGCAGTGGTTCTCGCTCGATGCGCTGGCCAACCCGGCCGGCTTCGTGCCGAGCAGCGCGCTGACGTTGCTGGTGCAGTGACCGACGTCCGGCCGGAGGTCACTCCGGCCGCGTGATGCGTCGACGCGGTTGCGCCACCACGGTGCAATCCTGCTGCCCCTGCGTGATGCGCAGGGTCGTGTCGAGGGCGGGTGCTTCGACCCGCTGCACGGTGCCGCTGGCCGGCCACCGCACCTCGACGAATGCCACGCGCTCGGCGGCGCCGAGCCCGAGGTGCGCACGCAGCGGATTGCAGCCGAGCGAGCCGCCCTGGCCGATGGTGGTGAACACGTCGCGTTCGCCGGCGGCGTCCACCACGCGCGCGCGCACCCTGGCGCCGACCCCGAAGTGGTTGTCGGTGGTGCCGCGCAGTTCGATCGCGAGCCAGTGGTTGGTGTTGCCGGGATTCTCGAACAGCACGCTGCCGAAGCTGTCGTCGGGGTAGTAGCCGCCGACCTGGGCCGCCAGATCGAGGTCGCCGTCGCCGTCGAGGTCCGCCATCGCGACCCCGTTGCCCTTCTGCAGGTGGCCCACGCCGGCCGCGAACGTCGCGTCGCGGAAGCGCTCGCCGCCGAGCAGCAGCACGTTCGGGAACAGCGCGGCGAGGTCGTGCGCGCCCGTCGTCAGGTAGAGATCGACGTTGCCGTCGTTGTCCAGGTCGCCGCAGTTGACGCCGGTCGCGACGCAGACGCGGGCGAGGCCGCTGGCCTTGGTCGCGTCGGTGAAGTGGCCGCGGCCGTCGTTGAGGAACAGGCGCTGGCTGTCGTCCTCGACCCGGCCCTCGATGTACCACGCGGCGGTGGCGCGGATCGGCCGGTAGTGGTGCTGCCAGGTCACGAACAGGTCCAGATCGCCGTCGTTGTCGTGGTCGAACACCGCGCACGGACCGCTGGCCAGCGGTTCGGCGACCCCGCGGGTCCGCGCTTCCTCGCTGAACGAGCCGTCGCCGCGGCTGAGGAACAGCCGGTTCGGGGCCATGAAGTTCGACACGAACAGGTCGGCGTCGCCGTCGCCGTCGAAGTCCGCCATCACGGCGCCCATCGCGCGATCCGCCGTGTCGATGCCGCTGCCGGCGGTGATGTCGGTGAAGTTGCCCTTGCCGGCGTTGCGATACAGCCGGCTCGGGAAGCGCACGCCCTGTTCGGTGCGGTCGCTCTCCATCGCCAGGAACAGGTCGAGGTCGCCGTCGCGGTCGATGTCGCCGAACGCGGCGCTGCGCGACGGGCCGCTGACCGTGATGCCCGCCTGCTCGGTGACGTCGACGAAGTGGCCATCGCGGTCCTGACGCAGCAGGCTCGGCGGGAAATCGCTGCCGGCGAAGAAGCCACCGCCGCGCAGCACCAGCACGTCGAGTCGCCCGTCGTCGTCGACGTCCGCGTGCACCAGATTGACCCCGCCGAGCTGGCGCTCGAGGCCGGCGGAGGTGCCGATCTCGGTGAAGCTGCCGTCGCCGTCGTGGCTCATCAGTCGCGGCGCGCGACCGGTGTCGAACGCGCACAGCAGCAGATCGAACTGACCGTCGCCGGTGAAGTCGTCGATGGCGATGCTGCCGGCGTGCAGGTGGCGGCCGAGGCCGATCGCGCCGCCGCGTTCGTGCCAGCGCGGCAACGGCACCTCGGCCGCGAAGGTCGACGCCGGCAGGCGATGCGCCGCGGGCACGCCCTCGGGCCAGTCCCCCAGCGCCATGTGGGCGATGTTCAGCAGCCACACCGCCTCGAGCCGGAGGTCGCTCTCCGGCAGCGCCAGCAGTCTGGTCAGCACGGCGGCCGCGGCCTCGGCACCTTCCTTGTCGACGTGCACCGCGCGCGGCGACAGCGGCAGGATGCAGCTCTCCGCGTTGTGGCGCGCGATGCAGTTCTGCTTCTCGGCGATCCGGAACCACGTGGCTCCGAGCCGCAACAGCACTTCGGGCAGCCAGCCGGCCGCCTCGCCCGGATGCGCCTCGCACAACCGGACGCATTCCTCGCCGAGCCGGACCGCCTCCTCGAGCGCGCCGATCCGGACCAGTGCCTGCATCAGCGTCCAGCGGGTGCCGAAGCGTTCGGCGAGCGGCGCCTGCTCGCCGACCAGTTCGGCCCGCCGCCGCAGCCCCGCCACGTAGCGCTGCGACAGGAAGATGTTGTCGGTGGCGTCCTCGGCCTCGTCGTGCAGCCGCCGCAGCCAGCGCTCCTTCGCCGTGGCGTCGGCCGGCAGCGGCGGCAACGGTGCGATCGCCGCCTCGCTGCAGCAGCTCGCCGGTTCGGGATCGGTTGGCTGCTGGCCGATCGATGCACAGACGAGCAGCGTGGCCGCGAGGGGCAGGCGTGGCATGGTGGGGCCATCCTACCCGGCTTCTCCGAGTCGTCGCCTCGGTCGCGGCAATGCGGTAGCTTCGGCGCGGAATGAACGGCAGCGCGTCGAGCGGCGGTACCCAGGTGGTCGTGCTCGGCGCCGGCGTGATCGGCACCTGCGTCGCGCTCGAGCTGCGCGCTCGCGGCCATGCGGTGCGGGTGCTGGCGAAGGACGACCCGGAGCACACCGTGTCGGCGGTCGCCGGCGCGATCTGGTATCCGTTCCTCGCCGAACCGCGGCAGCGCGTGCTCGCCTGGAGTGCCGCGACCTTTCGTCGCTTGCGCGCGTTCGCGGCCGTTCCGGGCAGCGGCGTGCACATGCAGCGAGTGATCGAGGTGTTCGCTGCGCCGGCGCCCGAACCGTGGTGGGCGAGCGCGGTCGAGCGGGTCGAACGCGTGCCCGTGAGCGAGCTGCCGGCGGGCGCCGCCGATGCGTTCGTCACCGAGGTGCCGGTCTGCGACGTGCCGGTGCATCTGCCGTGGTTGCGGGCCCGCGCGCTCGCGGCGGGAGTGACGTTCGAACGTCGCACCGTGCGTTCGCTCGGCGAGGCCGCGGCGCTCGGCCCGGCGGTCGTCAACTGCACCGGGCTCGGTGCGGCGGCCTTGTGCGACGACAGCTCGCTGGTGCCGGTGCGCGGCCAGGTGGTGGTCGTGACGCCGCCGCCGGCAGCGCCGGCCTTGGCGGCGTGGATCGAGGATGCGGCTCTGCAGCCGTTCTACGCGATCCCGCGCGGTGGCGAGGTCGTGCTCGGCGGCACCGCCCAGCCCGGCAATGCGAACGAACTGGTCGATCCGGTCGACACCCGCGCGATCCTCGCTGGCATCGGCGCGCGGCTGCCGTCGCTGCGCGGCGCGGCGCTGCGCGCGGTCAAGGTCGGATTGCGGCCGTACCGGCCGACCGTGCGCTTGGAGACCGAGCCGCACCGGGGCAGCACGATCGTGCACTGCTATGGCCATGGTGGCTCCGGCTACACGCTGGCGTGGGGCTGCGCCGAGGAAGTGGCGATGTCGCTGGCCCGTTGACCGCGCGCGTGCGGTGGGCGAGCCTGCGCACCATGCGCCTCGTTCCTGCCGCGTTCCTCGGCTCGCTGCTCGCCACCGCCTTGGTCGCCCAGACACCGGTCGTCACCTCCGGCGGCGAGAACATGCGGTTGCAGTCGTCGACCGTGGTGGCCGGCACCACCGCGAACTGGAACGTCACGCTGCAGATGGCCAACGACAACGGCAATGCCAGCCTGCCGACGAGCTTCCGGCGCTGGTGGCACTGTCAGATCGGCAATCTGAACCCGGCCGGTAGCACGCTGCAGATCAGCGTCACCAATGCCGGCTACACCGACATCATCCTGCCGGTCTGGGCGCAGTCGACGAACGGCACCACGTTCGGCGCCTACAACCGCGTGCCGCTCGCGTCGCTGCCGACGCTGATCGGCAGCACGCAGCATCGCTTCACGTTGACCGTGCCGCCGGGCGTGACCGCGATCCGGCTGGCGAAGTACTTCCCGTACACCGTGGCGCGCAAGGACGCGTGGCTCGCGACGCTGGCCGGGCAGTCGAAGGTGCGCAGCATCCAGGTGCTCGGCAACTCGGTGCAGGGGCGACCGATCCACAAGCTGCAGCTCACCGATCCGAACGTGCCCGACGGCAACAAGCAGCGGGTCTGGATCCACGCCGGCGTGCACCCGTCGGAGACCACCAGCTACTTCACCGTCGAGGGTTTCGTCGCCTGGCTGTTGTCGGGCGATCCGTATGCCGAGGTGCTGCTCGACCGCGCGCTGATCGAACTGGTGCCGATGGCCAACCCCGACGGCGTGTTCCTCGGCAACTACCGCACCGCCGCGAATTCGGCCAACCTCGAGGACCTGTGGAGCGCGCCGTACGCGAGCACGCAGCCGGAGATCGTCGCGCTGCGCACGGCGATCGAGGGCTTCATGGGCACCGTCGCCAGTCCCGGCAGCAACCCGATCCGGGTGTTGCTCAATCTGCACAGCACCCACAACGTCTCCTATCCGTTCCATTTCCAGCACGTGTCGAACCCGAACTGGAACGCGACCACCAACAACACCGGGGTGATCCCGGTCGTCAACGCGATCGAGGGGCAGTGGATCGTGCGCTTCAAGGCGCGCAGTCCGCTCGTCAACCTGGGGACCACGCAGAACAGCGCGCTGACCTCGCGGCCGTTCGTCGAGTCGATGTGCCACGATCGCTGGACCGCGGTCAACGGCTGGCTCAATGCGCCCGGGGTCCAGGCGCCGGTGATGGCGATCACGTTCGAGGGCACCTACGGTCGTGGTCCCGACACCGTGACCTGGAACACCGAGGCCGACTACCGCGCGGTCGGGGCGCAGATGGGGCGGGCGCTGTTCGATCAGCTCGGTCTGCAGCTGACCGCGAGCGCCATCAGCTATGCGGGCCCGTGCCAGTCGACACTGTTGAGCGGCGTGTTGGTGCCGCAGGCCGACGGCAGTCATCGCACCGATCTGACGGTGAGCGGCGCATTCGCCAACGGCCTCGGCGTGCTGGCGCTCGGTGCGCAACAGCTGCTGGTGCCGCTGCCGGCGCCGTGGGCGAGCTGCTCGCTGCAGTGTTCTCCGGATGCGACGCTGGCGTTCGTCATCGGCCCGGGTGGTGCGGCGGCGATCTCGTTCCCGCTGCCGCCGCTGCCGGGCCTGGTCGCGTTCACGCAGGCATTCGCGCTCGACCTGTCGTTGCCGCCGGCATTGCCGCTCGATGCGAGCAACGGCGTTCGGCTGCAGAACAACTACTGATCGGGCGACCGCGGGAGCCGGGCGGGAGCTTTGCGTGCGTCCGGCCGCAATTGGCGGTTCACTCCTGCCTCTTGCTGCCCATTGGCGTGGTTCGCGCACTGGTTACTCTGCTGCGCCTGCCGGCAGCTGCAGTTGCTGCCCGCCGATCCTCCCCGTCTTCCCGGAGTGCTCTCCATGCTGCTAGCCATTGCCGCCCTTGCGTCCTTCGCCCCCCAGGGGCCAGGCCCTTCTCTCGCCCCCGTCGTCATCAACGAGTTCAGCAACGACGATGCCGGCACCGACAACGTCGAGTTCATCGAGTTGTGGAACCGCACCGCCGCCCCCGTCGACATCTCCGGCTGGACGCTGAACGGTGAGGAGGGCACCAACGGTCAGCCCGCGAACGGCACCTTCACGTTCCCGGGTGCGCCCGGCTCGCTGACGACGTTGATCAACCCCGGCCAGTACGTGGTCGTCGGCCAGACGGCCGTGCCGAACGTCAACTTCGTGATCACCGGTGCCTCGCCGGGCCTCGTGCTCGAGAACACCGACTCGGACGGCATCACGTTGCGCGACGGGACCGGCACGGTCATCGACAGCGTGGTCTGGGCCTACGCGCGCTGGACCGCGCCGGCGCCGACCTGGCTCGAGGGCTCGGGCCTGTTCGGCGCCTACGTCTGGTCGGACAGCGCGGGCCAGCTGCCGCAGGGTCAGCTGACGGCGCAGCGCTGGACCGACGGGTTCGACAGCAACAACAACGGCGCCGACTTCCTGATGCTGCAGAACAGCCCGGGCGCTGCCAACGGCACCACCAACACCCTGTTGCTGAACTACGTCGAGAACTTCGACGGGGCCGTCGGCACGATCGCCAACGACATCAGCTTCTCGTTCGTCGGGCCGTCGATCCAGGACCCGAATGCGGTGCTGGTCGCGACCGGTGCGACGCGCGTCTACCCGCCGTCGCCGCAGGGCGGCAACCTGTGCCGGGTCCAGGACCCGACCGGCGGCGGCAACGTCATCCTGCCGAACGTTCTCGTCGGCAGCGACTTCATGGCCGAGGTCTACGTCTACGTGACCGGCGGCAACGTCGGCGCCGGCGTGGGCCAGGGCGAGGCGTGGGCGTTCGGCGTGCGCGGCTCGACCGCTGCGTTCGCGGCGCCGTTCGACGCGCCCGGCACCTACTACGCGCAGGCCAACCTCTGCACCGGCAACGGCAACCAGGCGCCCGGCGCGACCGGCCTCGCCTGGATGGCCTACGTGAGCGCCACCCAGACCGACATCTACCTGGTCGACGCCAATGACGGCGGCCCCGGCTTCACCGTGCTGGCCGGCCCGATCACGGCGACCACCGGCGTCAACGACGGTTGGCAGCGTCTGCGCCTGCGCGTGAACGGCGGCAACTTCATCGCCAACTTCGGCGGCAACTACGGCGTCGACGACGGCCTGCGCTTCACCGGCACGGTGGCGCCGAATGTCGGCACCGTCTACTTCCAGTATCGCGAGTGCGTCCTGGCCAATGCGCAGATCGCCGGCCTCTACCTCGACCGGCTCGAGGTCTACGGTGCGATCAACTCCGGCGTCAGCTTCTCGGGCACGCCGTCGCCGACCAACTTCGGCACGCCCAACATCGGCACCGCGGGTGGCAACCCGGACGTCGGCAACGCCGCCTTCGCGGTGACGTCGAGCGGCATGATCCCGGGCGGCATCAGCATCCTGGCGATCGACCTCGGTGTGCTGCTGCCGGGCATCCCGGTGCCGGGCGCCCAGCCGGCCCTGCTGGTCTACGCGGCGCCGACCTTCACCGCGACGGTGTTCAACGACCTGGCCGGCAACGCGTCGTTCTCGTTCCCGCTGCCGGCCAACAACTCGCTGATCGGCACGGCGCTGGCGGCCCAGTGGTTCGACGTCGACTTCACGCTGGCGTTCCCGCTGCCGTTCGGCAGCTCGCGCGGCGCCCAGCTGTCGATCGGCAACGGCTGATCGACGGCTGATCGACCGCGATCGAAGCTCGCTGCTGCGGGCCGCCGATGGCGGCCCGCGTTCGTTTCCGGGCGGCTCCGCGCTGGGCTTCGGCGCCGGTCGCGCTATCCTGCCCGCCCGTGAGCTACCGCGTCGAGCTGCCCGTGTTCTCGGGCCCGATGGACCTGCTGCTGCACCTGGTGCGGCAGCAGGAGGTCGACGTGCACGAGATCTCGATCGCGCGCATCCTGCAGGACTACCTGGTCCATCTCGGGGTGCTGCAGCAGCTCGACCTGCAGGACATCGGCGACTTCGTCGTGATGGCGAGCTCGCTGATGGAGATCAAGTCGCGCGAACTGCTGCCCAACGAGACGGTCGAGATCGAGCAGGAACTCGATCCGCGCGACGACCTGATCAAGCGCCTGCTCGAGTACAAGCGCTACCGCGACCTGGCGCGCGAGCTCGACGTGCGGGCCGACCAGCGCTCGCGACAGGCACCGTTGGTGCTGTCGCAGCCCGCGCACCTGGTCGAACAGGGCGACGAGGACCTGCTCGAGCTCGGCGAGATCGGCGTATGGGACCTGACCGCCGCGTTCGCGAAGCTGCTCGAGGAGATCGGCCAGCAGGGGCCGATGCAGATCGAGAAGGAGAAGCGCGATGTCGGCTTCTACACGCGGCGTCTGCTCGAGATCTTCAAGCAGCGGCGCGAGGTCGCCTTCTCGGAGGTGTTCGATCGCACCGAGGGCCGCTACGGCCTGATCGGGACGCTGATCGCGCTGCTCGAGATGATGAAGCAGGGCTACCTGCGCGCGTTCCAGGACCGTTGCTTCGACGAGATCCATCTCGCCTACCGCGGCGGCGACGAGGTCTCCGCCGACCAGATCCTGGCCGGCATCACCGCCGACGAGGAACTGCAGCGGCGCAAGGACGCCGAGGCCGCGGCCGCCACCGAGGCCGCGGCGAACGGCGACGTGGTGCCGGTCGTCGATCGGCTCGGTGGTGACGGGCTCGGTGGCGACGATGTCGGGGAAGCGGGCGCCGAAGCCGCCGGCTGAGCTCCGCTTCCGCGCGCCGAACCGGCCGTGCCATGGTGGTCGCGAGCCACCGCGCCGGCGGCGCACTTTTGATTGGATACCCTTTCTGGCTCGCCGAGAATCCCCGGCCCGAATCCCGCCGCCGGCGCCCCTTCGCACCCCTTCATGCAACGCACCCCGAAGTCGACCTTGGCGGGCATCTTCTGCCTCGGCTTGTCCGTCATCCTTCATCCTGTTCGAGATCGCGCTGACCCGCGTGTTCGCGATCATGATGTGGCACCACTTCACCTACATGGTGATCTCGATCGGCCTGCTCGGCTTCGGTGCCTCGGGCAGCCTGCTGACGGCGACGCGGATCGGCACCCGCGAAGGTGCGGCGCAGCGCGCGCTGGTGTGGACCAGCCTCGCCTACGGGGTCAGCGTGGTGCTCGCGTTCTGCTTCGCGACGCTGGTGCGCATCGACAGCCTGGCGCTGTGGGAGCAGCCGAGCCAGTTCCTCGGTCTGTTCTTCGTCTACCTGATCATCTTCGTGCCGTTCCTGCTCGGCGGGCTCGGCATCGGCCTCGCGCTGACGCGCAACGTGCAGCACGTCAACCGGCTCTACTTCGCCGATCTGGTCGGCAGCGCGTGCGGTGCCGGTCTCGCCGCGGTGCTGATGCGGTCGTTCGGCAGCTCGGCCACCGTGGTGATGGCGGGCTGCAGCGGTCTGCTGGCGGCGTTCTGCTTCGGCGGCGGCCTGCCGTGGCGCTACCTGCTGCTGACCCTGCCGGGGCTCGCGCTCGCGGGTTGGCTCGGGATCGGTTTCGCCGGTGGCTCCGCGGCACTCGGCATCGAAGCGCTCGACTGGCGCGTGCCCTACGCGCCGGGCAAGGAGGCCATCGTCGCCGAGATCCAGCTGCGGCAACTGCACGAACGTGGTCTGCTCGCCGGCCAGAGCCCCGAGCTCGAGAAGATCTACAGCGCGACCGCCGAGGTGCAGGTCGGCGCCAGCGTGCAGGGCGCGCCGCCGATGATCGGCGGCGACATGGGGCGCATCGACATCCGCGGCATCGAGTCGCGCGCGGTTGGCCAGGACGGCACCGCGCCGACCATGCTCTACAAGGACGGGGCGAAGCTCGAGCTGTTCCCGTTCCTCGACGACACCCAGGCGGCGACCGCGTACGTCGTGCACCGGGCGACCGGCAAGAGCGAGCAGAAGGCGATGGTGATCGGCGTCGGCGGCGGCGTCGACGTGATGGTCGCGCTGGCCAACGGGGCGAAGCACGTCACCGCGGTCGAGCTGAACACGGCGATGATCGAGATGGTCACCGTGCGCCACGACGACTACCTCGGCGGCCTGTTCCGCAAGAACGGCCCGCTGGCCGACCGGATCGAGCTGCAGAACAGCGAGGGCCGCGCCTGGCTGCGTTCGCACGACACCAAGTACGACGTCATCCAGATGAGCGGTGTCGACTCGTACACCGCGCTCAGCACCGGCGCCTACACGCTGTCGGAGAGCTACCTGTACACGATCGAGGCGGTGCACGACTTCTGGTCGCACCTCGAGGCCGAGGGCATCGTCACCTGGTCGCGCTTCATCGAGCAGGCGCCGCGCAAGTCGCGCGAGACGCTGCGGCTCGCCAACATCGCCACCGAGGCGTTGCGGCGGCTCGGCGTGGCCGATCCGGCGGCGCACGTGTGCGTGTTCCAGGGGCGGGAGTGGGCGTCGACGATGGTCAAGAAGACGCCGTTCCGCGCCGCCGAGATCGCGGCGCTGCGCGACTTCGCGCAGCGCGAGGGCTTCGTCGGCCTGATCTTCGACCCGTTGCGTGCGCTCGGCGCGCCGATCGAGCCCGAGCCGACCTGGTTCGAGTCGCTGCGGCCGCGTCTGCAGCAGGTGTGCGCGACGCTGCCCGGCTTCTCCGATCCGGCCACGGCGCCGGCGCTGCTCGACGCGGTGCAACAGCTCGGGGTCAACCTGGCGAAGGGGGAGCAGCTGGCCGCGGCGATGCTGCCCGAGTCGCTGCGTGGCGAGGCCGTGGCGCCGACGGCGTTGCAGGTGCTCGAGAACGCGCGGCAGACGCTCACTCTGCAGGCCGACTACCTGCGCCGCACGATGGCCGATTTCAGCACGCTGCTGCGCGGTGACGATGCGGCGCGCGCGGCGTTCCTGGCCGGCTACGAGTACGACGTGTCGGCCTCGACCGACGACATGCCGTTCTTCTTCAACTATTACCGCTGGCCGGCGCTGTTCGACCGGCTGTGGGGGATGGTCGGCGGCTCGCGCGGCGCCGGCACCGACGCGCAGTTCAACTACCACACCGACTTCCCGGTCGGCCACATGGTGCTGCTCGGCTCGATGGCGCAGATCCTGCTGCTCGCCGCGCTGATGATCTTCCTGCCGCTGCGCAAGCTGGCGCGCGACGGCATGCGCACGCCCGGCGCGTTCCGTTTCTTCGGCTACTTCGCCGCGCTCGGCCTCGGCTTCATGCTGATCGAGATCGCGCTGATGCAGAAGCTGGTGATCTTCCTCGGCCACCCGACCTATGCGCTGTCGGTGGTGCTGACCAGCCTGCTGGCGTCGGCGGGGCTCGGTTCGCTGCTCGCCGGCCGCATCGTCGTGGTGCGGCGCAAGCACCTGAGCCTGATCCTGCTCGGCATCATCGCCGTGGTCGCGCTCGACGTCGTCGCGGTCAATCACCTGCTGCCGATGCTGCTCGGCGTGCCGCTGTGGCTGCGCATGCTGGTGGTGATCCTGCTGCTGGTGCCGACCGGTCTGGTGCTCGGCATGCCGTTCCCGTCCGGCATGCGCGCGGTCGAGGAGCAGTGCCCGCATCTGGTGCCGTGGGCCTGGGCCGTCAACGCGTTCTTCTCGGTGTTCGGCTCGATCGCCTGCATCGTGCTGAGCATGGCGATCGGCTTCTCGAACGTGTTCTACGTCGCGATCGGCGTCTACGTGCTCGGCCTGCTCGGCATGAAGACGGCGCGCGGCGCGCCGGCGGCGCCGGTGGTCGTGACGCCGCCGGTGGTCGACGATCCGAGCACGCGAGCGACCGTGCTGTCGATCGATCTCGGCGAGCAGAAGGCCTGAGCGTGGCGCCGGAGCTGCTGTCCGAGGCGGCGCTGCAGCAGGCGCTCGCCGCGTTGCCCGGCTGGCGGCGGCAGGGCGCGTGGCTGTGCGTCGGCTATCGCTTCCCGAGCTTTCGGGCCGCGGTCGCGTTCACGCAGCAGCTCGCCGAACTGGCGGAGGCGCAGCAGCACCATCCGGAATGGACGGTGACCTATCGCTTCGTCGACGTGCGCACGACCACGCACGATGCGGGTGGGCTGACGATGCGCGATGTCGAGCTGGCGCGGGCGATCACGGTGCTCGCAGCGACGACGGCCGGCAAGCTGCGGCCCGACATCGCGCGCGGATCTCCCGATTGATGCCGGGGCGCCGGGGCCAGGCTGGTCTGCGCATGCCTCGGTCGAGTGTCGCGACGCTCTGCTGCGAGCTGCCTCAATCGCGGTTCGGCTGCCGCGCCGGATCGCGTTCGCTCTGCAGCGCCGGTGTCCACGGTTCGGGGGCGGCTTCGTGCGCTGCCACCATCAACACATCGAGCGGTGCCTCGTCGAGCCCGTAGCCGCCACCGAACGCCAGGTCGATGACGATGCCGAGGAGGCCCGGGAACAGCGCATTGGCGGCGATCCACGGGGTTCCCGCCATTTGCACCATGACCAGCCGCGGGTGATGGCCGTCGAGCCGCAGCTCGAGCTCCTGCCCAGCGCGGCCGTTCCGGCGCAGCGGCACGGTGCATGGGGTCACCCCGAGCGCGTTGCCCTGGTGCAGCACGGTGGCGCCGGGCGGATCGCTGTCGACCGGGATCATGAACGTGCGGGGCCCGAGGATCGTCGCGCAGCCGGCGAGGGCCAGCACGGGGACGCAGGCGGTGATGGGGATGACTCTCATGCTTCGAGCCGCGTCGACGCTGGCAGAACTACTCAACGCTCTGAGTAAAACTACTCAGGACACTGAGTAATTCTGGCGGCGCCGTCCGGCTCGTCTGCCCGGCTCACTGCCCGAGCAGGCCCGGCAGCACCTCGAGCAGTCGGCGCAGCGCCTTGCCGCGGTGGCTCAGCCGATCCTTGGTCGCCGCGTCCAGGTGCGCGAACGTGCGGTCGGGCGCGCCGCGGAACTCGACCGGCACGAAGATCGGGTCGTAGCCGAACCCCGCCACGCCGCTCGGCGCGTCGAGCAGCGTGCCTTCGCAGCGCTCTTCGAGCGCGGCCAGCACGGTGCCGTCCGGGCCGCACACACACAGGCTGCAGACGAAGTGCGCGGTGCGCCGGTCGGCGGGCACGCTGCGCAGTTCGGCCAGCAGCGCGCGCGTGCGGCCGGCGTCGTCGAGGCCCGGGCCGCCGTAGCGCGCCGACAGCACCCCGGGGCGGCCGCCGAGGGCGTCGACGCACAGACCGCTGTCGTCGCCGAGCGCGATGCCGTGCGCGAGCTGCGCCAGCAGTTGCGCCTTCTTGCGCGCGTTGCCGGCGAAGTCGGGCTGGTCCTCGACCGGCTCGAACGGTTGGCCGAGCTCGGCCGGTGTGCGCAGCGCGATGCCGTGCGGGGCGAGCATGCGCTCGAGCTCGGCGCGCTTCTTCTTGTTGTTCGAACCGATCCAGAGCTCGGTCATCGTCGTGTCTCCGCCATGGTCATGCCGGGCGCTCCGCGACCGACAGCAGCCCGTGGCGACGCCAGCCGATCGTCAATAGCCATGTGTGCGCCTCGGTGACCGGGCGAACGACGGCTTCGAGGCCGCGCACCACGATCGTCTCGCGAAAGCCGTCGAACCATGGAGCCGAAGTGTAGGTGTCGATCGCTTGCGGAACAGCGACCATGCGGCCCTCGGCCGCATGGTGGCGTGCGTTGCCCAGCACGTAGTGCAGCGTGTTCCGCACCTCGCGCGGCGAGCGCAGGATGTGGTCGTGGTAGCGGTCGGCGAACACCCGGCCGCGGCGTTGCCACAGCCGGTTGAGGGTGCGGGCGATGCGGACCAGCAGGCCCTGCACGCCGCGCGACAGCGCGCTGCGGCCGGTCGCTTCGACGACGAAGTGCAGG
>JALORC010000143.1 GCA_025459175.1 Planctomycetota bacterium
CGAGAACGTGCGGGTGCGCGGATTGACGCCGCCGCCCGAAACCAGCTTGCCGGTCTCGTCCTCGGTCGCCAGGCCGACCAACAGCTTGACCTCTTCCTCGCCGGCGAGCGCCGCGATGCCGAGCGCCAGCGCCGCGGACTCACGCAGCTCCTGGTTGCCGGCCTTCAGCTGCGTCTTGAACACGTCGACCAGTTTGAAGTCGGTGTGGTCCTTGCCGATCTTCGCCATCGCGATCATGCACGACGACGGGATGTCCGGCTGCGAGCCACCGGCGCGCTCCCAGTCCTGCAGGCCCTTGCGCAGCGCCGGCAGGATCTCGCCCATGATGTCCTGGTCGGTGGGGCGCATCGAATCCTTGGAATCGCTGCGGCGCGAGTTGCCGAGGTAGAAGTCGTCGCCACCGGTGGTCGGGCCGCCGGAGAGCACCGCGTCGCGCAGGCGGATGAAGGGGTCCTTGTTGAACTCCCACCAGAAGTCCCATCGCGTCAGGTCGTCTTCGAGCTGCGCGCCGCGGCCGCCGGTGCGAGGACCAGCGCCACCGCCCGCCGGGCCAGCAGGGCCACCCGTGGCAGGGCCAGCAGGGCCACCGGTCGCCGGGCCGGACGGGCCGGGTGCGCTGGGGCCAGCCGGGCCGCCCGTGGTCGGACCGGCAGGGCCGCCGGTGCGACCACCACCACCGCCACCGGGCGGGACCACGTCGCCAGGACCACGATACTGACCACCGTGGGCGCGCCCAGTCTCAGGGAGAAGCGCCATCAAGCTGGCGCAGCAAAGACCCGACAGCATCAACTTCTTCATCAGCAGCTCCAGAGGTTCGAAATGGCTCCGACGCACACCAACCGATCCGACCGGGAGAGGACGGGTGCTGGTGGCAGGAATGTAGCCTGGACGTCGCCCGGTTTGCAAAATCGGGACCAGCGACCTGGAATCATCCGCGAGATGTTGCGGCGCAACGCCCACGGAACACCGACGCAGGTGGCGTTACGCGGGGGGAACAACAGGGCAGTCTGCCAGCCACCGCAACAGCTTGCGGTGTACGGCCGGTGCGGCCGCGACCGTGGCCCGATGACCGACGGTCAGATCGTGGAAGGGGAACACCGCGCGCCCGGCCCAATCGGTCAGCTTGGCGCCGGCTTCGGTGGCGATCAGCCCGGCGGCGGCGAGGTCCCAGATGCGGCCGGGTTGCTGGACGTTGCCGTCGAGGCGGCCAGACGCGACGTCGGCCAGCTGGGTGACCGTGCTGCCGAGGGTGCGAAGGCGCGCACCGCCCTGCTGCAGGCGGGCCAGGAAGCGGAGATCGGGCGCAGTGCGGAACCACTGCACCCCGAGCACGGCCCCGTCATCCAACCGCGCCCGCGGGGTGCGCAACCGGCGGCCACTTCGCCGCGTGCCCTGGCCATGCACGGCCGAGTAGAGCGCCTGCTCGGGGGCGCAGTGAATGCAGGCCAGCTGCGGCTGGCCGCGCCACAGCAGCGCCACGGCGACGGCGAAGTGGGGCAGTTGGCGGCTGTAGTTGCTGGTGCCGTCGATCGGATCGACCACCCAGATCCACTCGCGGTCCACCCCTTCCGCGGGCGACTCCTCACCGAGGAACCCGGCGGCCGGCAGCAAGCGCAGCAGCGCGGTCCGCAGCAGTCGCTCGATGCGCTGGTCGACGGCAGTGACGAAGTCGCCGGGCCCTTTGCGATGCACGTCCGCGGCCCGCAGGCCGCGCTGGCGGCTGGCCGCCTGCCGCGCCGCCTTCGCGACCAGGCGTTCCAAGGCAGGGCGCAGGGACACAGCGAGCCGCACCGCGGCCAGGCGGGTCGTAGCCATGCGGGGCATGCTGCCCGATGTGCGGCGCGGCGCCGACCGGAAAGTCGCGCGTCGACGACGGAAGGTTCGTCGCCGGAACCTCGCTCGGATAGAAGAACGGCACATGCGCGTTCGTGGCTGTCTCGTCTGCGGCTCGATGCTGGTGGCGGTCTGGTCGGCGGCAGCCGGCTGCTCGGCCGGCCCGGCCCCGGTTCGCACGGTCGATTGGGGGCAGCCGACGCCTTCCGTTCGCAGCGCCGAGGCCCCCAAGGGCGACCTCGCGGCGACGCCCGCGGCCGCTGCTGCGGCTGCACGTGGTGAGCGTGGTGGCAACAGCGAGGCATCCCAGCTCGGAGCTGTCGCTGGGGCAGCACTCGATGGGGCCATGGTCGAAGGTGCCACTGTCGACGGTGCCACTGTCCGAGGTGCCACTGTCGAAAGTGCCACCGTCGACCGGGGCCCGCATCCGGGCGCAGCCAGCACCGCGCCGCTGGCCGACGACATCGATCCGGTCCAGTTCGAACACCTGCTGCGGGAGAAGATGGCGCATGACACCGACCCGACCGCCGCAGTGCTGGCCTTGGCCGGCCTCCTGTGCGACCTCGAACGTATTGAGGAAGCCCTGGCGGAACTGACCGCCGCATGCGCGCGCCAGGATGGTCCGGACCTGCGCGTCGCGCGCGCCGGCGTCTTGCGCGACCTCGGCCGCCGCCACGAGGCCTGCGCCGAGCTGCGGGCACTGGTCGAGCAACACGGTGCCGCGGCGGTACATCCTGGTTTGTTGTTCGAACGCTGCGAACTGGAGCTGCTCGAGGGCGACCAGGACGCGGCGTCGCGGGCGCTGCAGGAGCTGGTGCGCGTCCATGCCGGTTCGCCATGGGTGACGTCGATGCAGCCGCGCCTCGAGGCGCTGGCGGTCGCGATCGCTTCGCCGGAGGCGCCCCGGCTCGTGCAGGTGCGCGATCTGCTCGGCAACCTGCGCGGCGCCACGCTGCCGACCGCACGAGTTGCTGCGCTCGAACGGCTGGCCGGGAGCACCCCGCCGACGACCGATGCCGAAGCGAACCTGCACGAGCAGGCGATCGCGATCGCACTCGCCGATCCGGTGCCGGCGCTGCGGGCTCGGGCGCTGGAGCTGGCGCGCCTGGCCCCGGCGGTGATGCGCGAGCTGGTGCTGGCCGCGCTCGAGGACCCGGCGGCGCTGGTGCGCGGCGCCGCCGCCGATCGGGCCGGCAGCACGCTCGGCCCCGAGGATCAACCGACGCTGCGCGCTCGTCTGGCCGCGGAAACCGACGAGTTCGCGTTCGTGCGGCTGCATGCCGCCCTGCGGGCGATCGACCCGAACTGGCCGCCGCTGCCCCCTGGCGCGGCAGCCACCGCGGCCGGTCGTGCCGCCGCGGCCGGAGGTGGCTCGTGAAGGTGCCCCGCTCGAGTTCGGGGCGGTCGAGGTGGAGATCGTTGCGGGCCGCGCCGATCGGAGTGGCGGCATTGCTGGCCGCCGGTTGTTCGGTGGCCGACAACCTGTCGTGCGACGAGATCCTGACCGAGGTCGACGGCATCGTGCGGGTCGAAGGTTCGGGCAACGAACGGCGCATCACCTACGCCGAACGGGCCGAGGTGTCGGCCTGGTACATGCGCTTCTGGTTGGTGACGCCGATCCGCTCCGTACTCGGTTTCGTGTTCGGCCGCCGGGCCGAGGTCGAACTCGACCGGCCGGCGGTGCACGTGCGCGAGCTGCTGCGCGAGCTGCCGGACGAGACGGGCGGCGACCTGCTGGCATGTGCCGGCACCGCGGTGCGGCTGGCCTGGCTGCTCGAGTTCGAGCCGAATGCGCAGACCAAGGTGGTGGCGCTGGACGGCCTCGCCCGCATGGCGCAGCAGCTGGCCTTGCCGCTGTTCGCCGGGCCGCTGGATCGAATCGGGGTGCCGCTCGACGAACAGCGCCTGTTGGTGGCCCGCGCCGGCGTACAGACCGGGCGCCCCGGGTTGCGACCGGCGACCGGGTGGGGCGAGCTGCAGCGGCGCCCGTATCGGGAGGCGCTGCAGACCCTGAGCGAAGCACCGCTGGTGGACCCGGCGGCGCGCATCCTGCTCGCCCAGCAGCTGATCGAGTTCTGTGCGACGGAGTCCGATGCCGAGCTGCTGTCGCTGACCCGGGACGCGTTGCGAGCGACGCTGGTACACCTGTGCCAGGGTTGCCTGCTGCGGGCGGTGCAGGGCCGAGCCCCCGAGTTCGTCGAAGTCCGCCTGTGTGCGATGGAGCAGATCCGCCGCCTCGGCGGCCCCGGGACGGTGCCGTTGTTGCTGTCGGTGATGATCGCCAGCCCCGAAGAACGGGCGGCCGGAGCGCCGCTGTTCGACGAGGACTCGCTGGTGCCGCTGGTCCAGTTGCGGCTGATCCACTACTGCGGCCAACTCAGCGGTGATGCCGCCGATGCCGTGGTGCGGCTGCCAGGACAACAGGATTGGCAGAGCATGTCGCCGCGCTTCTACCTGGCGACGACGATCTTGAACCAACAGGACTACTACTCGAAGCTGCGCACGCCGGCACTGGTCGCACTGACCTGGTCGCTGCAGCGACCGCGGCTGGATCCCGATCCCGAGTGGGTGCGGAACTGGCGCGAAGGGCGTGGGCAGTGAGCCGGCCCGGTTCCTCGACTGCAGGCGCACCCATGCACATTCATTGGAGTGACGACGAGATCGCCTACGACGGCAGCCAGCTGCGCGCGCACTGGCTGCTGGCCCGGTTCGGGTTGGTGGGGGACGCGCTGGTCGGCTTCCGCGGTCCGTGCCGGGTGACCGCCGACGAAATGGCCGATCTCGCCGATCTCGACGGCCCTGGGATCGCCGGCGCCGACATGGTGCACTTCGTCTGGGAATCCTTCGCGGCTCCGGACCTGCTGCTGGCCGTGCATCGGCAGCGTTTGCTGTCGGCGCAGGCGGCCGAGGTGCTCGGCGTCCTGCGTCCGGGCTCGGGGCTGCGGCGCAGCGGGGACGACCTCTGGGTCGGCGACGGGAAACTGTCGATCTCGATCGCCACGGTGACGCCGGTCAGCAGCCTGATCCACTTCGCCGTCAACGCGACCGCAGGTGGGGCGCCGGTGCGGACGATGAGCTTGTCCGAGTTGCAGGTGGAACCACACGCGTTCGCGCGGCAGTTGCTCGAACGGGTGGCCGAGGAACAACAATCGATCGACGTGGCGCGAGCCAAGGTGCGGGCGAAAGGGGAATGGCGGTGAAGAAGGTCGTGGTGACGATCGCGAAGCTGGCACTGGTGGCCGGCCTGATGTGGTACGTGTTCCGCCAGGTGCCGTTCCAGGACCGCATCGTCTACCGGCAAGGGGAACAGGAGATCGGCCAGACCGACATCCACATCCTCGGCAGCTGGAAGGCCGAGCCGGTGCAGTACACGGTCGGCTCCGACCCGAAGGTGCAGGAGGTGGCCCGCGGCCTGCAGCCGGACGGCCGCAGCGCCGTCGTGGAGCCGGGCTTCCTGACCTACTGGAGCGACCTCGACCCGCTGCTGTTCGCGCTCGGTGCCCTCTGCTACTTCATCACCGCGCTGGTCGCCGGCGCCCGCTGGTGGTGGTTGCTGCGCGTCAACGGCACCGATGTGTCGCTCGGCGAGGCGCTGCGTTTCACCGGCATCGGCATCTTCTTCAACCAGGTGTTCCCCAGTGCAACCGGGGGCGACGTGGTGAAGGCGGT
The DNA here is from genome assembly GCA_025459175.1 of Planctomycetota bacterium. Taxonomy (GTDB): domain Bacteria; phylum Planctomycetota; class UBA1135; order UBA1135; family UBA2386; genus UBA2386. Next base: position 5,503 of record JALORC010000143.1, read on the forward strand.
CTACATCATGAAGCGCTGCCCCGGCCACCGGGTCGAGGTGCTGGTGTCGGTGATCGTCGACCGGGTGCTCGGGCTCGCCTCGCTGGCAGTGCTCGGCGCCGTGGTGGTGCTGTTCGCCCTCGACCGGTTCGCGACGCTGGCGGCGGGCGTCTGGGGCGTGATCGCGCTGGTCGGTCTGCTCGGGGTGGTGGCGTTGAGCAAGCGCCTGCGGCAGTTCGTCCGTCTGAAGTGGCTGCTCGACCGCCTGCCGGCGCGCCTCGGCGGCAAACTCAAGCTGATCGACCAGGCGGTGTTCTTCTACCGCGATCACAAGATGGTGATCGCCGCCAGCGTCGTGGTCGGCATGGCCAACCACTGCCTCTCGGTGCTCAGCGTGGTGCTGATCGGCGAGGCGATCGGGATCGGCATGCCGACGCTCGAGTACTTCGTGTTGATCCCGATCATCAACATCTTGCTGGTGGTGCCGGTGTCGCCCAGCGGCTGGGGCTACGGCGAGGCGATGTACAAGTACTTCTTCGGCACCTACGGCGCGCCTCACCTGCCGGGCGTACCAACAGCCGTTGCCATCGAGACGATGGGCAACCGCGGTGTCGCGCTGTCGGTGCTCTACAAGCTGCACGTGATCTGCTGGTCGCTGCTCGGCGGCCTGTTGGTGCTGTTCGAGAAGGATCGGGTGACCAAGGCCGACATCGAACGCGAGGTCGAACAAGAGGAGCACGAAGACGGCGTGGAACCACCGGCAGCTCGCGGCTAAGTTCCGCGCCCATGTCGCTGCTCGTCGTCGGTTCCACTGCGTTCGACACCATCGAGACCCCGCACGGCAACGCGGTCGATTGCCTGGGGGGCTCGTCCACCTACTTCAGCCTCGCCGCCCGCCTGTTCACCAAGGTTCGCCTGGTCAGCGTGGTCGGCACCGATTTCCCGCCGCAGCATCGCCAGCTGCTCGAGAGTCGCGGCGTCGACCTCGCCGGGGTCGAGACCAAGCCGGGCAAGACCTTCCGCTGGCACGGCCGCTACGCGACCGACATGAATTCGCGGCAGACGCTCGACGTGCAGCTCAACACGTTCGGCGACTTCCGGCCCAAGGTGCCGGCCGAGTATCGCGACACCCCGTTCGTGTTCCTCGCCAACGGTTCGCCGGCGACCCAGGCCTCGGTGCTCGACCAGATGCCGGCGGTGCGCTTCTGCGTCGCCGACACGATGGACCTGTGGATCGAACACGAGCGCAAGGGCCTGCTGGCGCTGCTGCCGCGGCTCGACGGACTGATCGTCAACGACAGCGAAGTGAAGATGCTGACCGGCAAGGGCAACCTGATCCAGGCCGGCCGCGCCTGCCTCGCGATGGGGCCGAAGCTGGTGATCGTCAAGAAGGGCGAACACGGCTGCTTCGTGTTCAGCAACTTCTTCCACTACGCGCTGCCAGCCTATCCGACCGAGACCGTGGTGGATCCGACCGGCGCCGGCGACAGCTTCGCCGGTGGCTTCATGGGCTACCTCGCCAACTGCGATTCCATCAGCCTGTGGAACATGAAGCGCGCTGTCGCCTACGGCACCGTGACCGCGAGCCTCAACGTCGAGGGCTTCGGCGTGCAGCGGTTGGCCGACGCGACCCGCGAGCAGGTCGAGCGCCGCTACCACGAGCTGCAGCAGTTCGTCGCCGGCGGGTGAGCCGGCTCGCCCTAGGGGCGACCCGGCTCAGCGTTGCCGCGACGCCGCAACGCGGGACCCACCAACACCGGGATCGAAGCAACCAGCCCCGCTGCGTCGTCTCCTTGGGGGCCGGCTCGCCCCGCAGGGCGACCCGGCGGCAGGAGCGAGGGCCGCTCCCGCCACACGACCTCACTGCAGCTGCACGAGCATCGGCGAGCTGAGCTGGAAGCCGGTCGGCTGCAGCGCGAGGCCCTGAACCAGCAGCGTGAAGCCGGTGAACCCGCCCGTGTTCGGATTCGGCACCGAGACCGTGCCGTAGCCGAACGGATCGGTGACCGCCAGGCCGAGGCTGAACGGACCGTTGAGCAGGAACACGTCGTTCCAGCTGTCGCCGGTGAACGAGAGCGGCACGAACGGCGTCGGCACCGAGGCGACGAAGCCGCCGGGCGCGGTGGGGCCGGTCGACAGGAACAGGAACGTCGGCGTGAACGGACCGCTGAAGACGTCGACGTCCCAGTTGGGCTGCGTGGCGGCGACCGGCAGGCGGCCGAAGCCGTTCTGGTCGATGATCAACGGCTGGTAGGCGAGCGCGTCGCACAGCGTGAAGCCCATCAGCGTCGGCTGGAAGTTGGCGATGTCGAGCTGCACGCCGAGCCACGAACCGTTGGCGGGCACACCGACCGTCGTGCTGCCGCAGGTGACGCCGTTGAGCACCGCGACCGAGCCGCCGCCGCTGATGCTGGGGGCGGTCGAGAACAGCGTGCCCGCGTAGGCGCCACCGTCGCTGGTGAACAGCAGATTCGGCTCCTGCGTGAAGTTGCCGGCGGCGTCCGGCCAGTTCGACGGGAACGTGCCGCCGTTCGGATCGAAGGCCAACCCGACGGTCTTGCCGTACGAGGTCGCCAGCAGCGCGTTGCCGTTGCGATCGACGGCGCCGGAGTTCAGCGTCATCTGGCGCACGGTCAGCGCACCAGCGGGTCCACCGGCGGCCTCGTTGATGATCAGGCGCGCCGAGTTGGGCGCGAAGCTCTGCACGTTGCCGTTCGCGTCGTAGGTGATGTTCGCGAAGTCGATCTTGACGATGCCGCCGTCCTGCGCGTTGGCGATGCCGGTCGACATGCCGTTGACCCAGTGACCGCCGTCGACCGGCGAGTAGAACAGGTCGCCGTTGGCGGCCTGCAGCAACGCCCCGGCGCCGATGCTGGCCGCGCCGCTCTGGGTGCCGACCGCGACCTGCAGCTGCGCGGCGGTCATGAAGAACTCGACGTTGCCGTTCGGCAACAACCGCACGTAGTCGCCCGGCACCAGCGTGTAGGGGGTGGTTCCGTTCGCGGTCAGCACTTCGAGCTGCAGCGCGCCGACCGAACCCGAGCCGGTCGTGGCGGCATTGCGGCGCACGCTGAAGAAAACCTTGTCGGGGGTGACCGACGCGCGATCGCTCGCCTTCACGAAGATGCCGCCGACGCCGATGTTCTGGAAGTAGGTCTTCCAGCCGGCGAACTTGGTGTAGTTGCCGTCGTTGTTGCCGTCGCCGAGATAACACTGCATCGCCGTGGCCGGCAGCAGCGTGCGCGCGACCGCACCGGCGCCGGGCGTGTTGTGCGAGAAGTCGAACTCCTCGAGGCGCGTGATGGCGCCGCCGGCGCGCTCGTTCGGCGTGTCCAGGCTCTGGAACGGGAACCGGCCGGTGAACAGGATGGTCTGCTGCTGGGCCGAGGCCAGGGCAGCGAGGCCGGCGGCGACGCAGAGACAACGCAGGGTGATGTGCATGGGCAGAGTAGGTCCTTGGTGAAGCCGCAGACGATAGGGGGCGCCGGCGGTTGCGCCAGCGGCTCGATGGCCACCCGCGCCCCCCCCGTCCCGACCTTGGACACCGGCGCGCCGGGCCGTGACAGAGTCGCCGCGCCCCGGCATGCTGCCGGCCTGCGCCGCCCCACGAACCCCATGCTCCGCACCACCGCCGCCCTGCTGCTCGCCGTCTCGCTGTCCGCCCAGTCGCCGTCGACCGATGTCGCGGTGGGGGTGTTCCCGTTCCTGGTCGGCAACATGGATGCGCGCATCAACGAGATCGCGACCAACTGCCAGACCCATGGCATCGACACGTTGTACGTGAGCGCGTTCCGCGCCACCGGACCGTCGACCGGGGACCTCTGGATCACCGACAGCGCCGGCGACTGGAACCCCGCCTGGGGCCCGGTGCGCTCCACCGGCGCCGGCATCCACCTGCAAAACCTGATCACGGCCTGCCACGCCGTGAACGTCCGCGTGGTCGCGGTGTTCAAGTGCTTCGCCGAGACCGTGCAGCCCGACAACCTGGCGCACCGCCAGTACCTGCTGTCGGTGATCGACTACTTCGTCGACGCGTGGCAACCCAACGGCCAGCCGGTCTACGACCTCGACGGCATCGCGCTCGACTACGTGCGCTACGTCGGTGGCACCAACGTCAACGCGGCCAACGTCACCAACTTCGTCGCCGACGTGCGCCAGCGGATCGGCCCGTTGTCGCTGCACGCCTACCTGCTCGCCAACCGGTTCTCGTTCGACGGCCCGACCTACAACGGCGTGTTCAACTCGTACACCGCGACGATGAACACGCTGACGTCGCAGTTCGGCCAGAACTGGCAGCAGCTGGCCCAGTACGTCGACGTGCTGATGCCGATGGCCTACACCGCCAACGGCTCGATCTACAACACCTACGCGCTGCACCAGGCCTACGTGCGCAAGACCGCCGAGTACGCGCGGCAGGCCGTCACCGCCGCGGGCTTCCCGAACCGGCGCGTGCAGCCGACCATCAAGACCTACACCGGCGACGGCGAGACGACGACCGACCAGACCATCGAGGCCTCGATCACCGGCGCGCTGCTCGGCGGCGGCGACGGTTACCAGGCGTTCCGCTACCAGTTCCTGGTCAACAACCCGTCGTGGTGGACGAAGATGGCCCAATACGCGGTGCCGGGCTGCAACTGGCCGCGGCCGGGCTACTCGGCGACCTCACCGCGGTTGACGACGACGTTCAACCCGTCGGCGACGATCGACAGCGACCAGCCGGCGAACTCGCTGCAGGTCCGCTACGACTTCGACGGCGACGACGTGTTCGACACCGGCTGGCTCGCCAACGCGCCGACCACCAACCTGAGCCGGTATCCGGGCACCTGGTTCTCGACCATGCAGGTGCGCGACCTCGACGGCCACGTCAGCACGACGCGCCGGCGCCACCAGGCCGGCTCGGCGGTCACGCTGCTGCCGCCGTTCGTCAGCACCTCGCTCGGTGGCCAGGTCCAGATCCAGCTCGACGTCGGCAGCGCCGGCGCCGGGCTCGAGTACCTGGCGATCGCCGGCATCTCGGGCACCGCGCCGGGCTTCCTCTGGCAGCCGGGCCTGCCGGTGGCGCTGAACGTCGACGCCGTGACCTCGCTGTTCGCCAGCGATCCGAACGGCGTCCTGTTGAGCAACGGCTACGGCACCTTCGATGCGCAGGGCCGGGCGACCGCAGTGTTCACGCTGCCGCCGGTGGTGCTGCAGTTCCTGACTGGCCTGCCGATCTGGTGGAGCTTCCTCGGCCAGACCGCCGCCGGGCAGGGCCGCTGCGTCGGCGACACCAAGCAGATGACGCTGTGGCCGTGAGCCCGGCCGAAGGCCGCCGCTGGCGTCGTGCATCGGCGGCGGCACAGGGGTAGGCTGTTCGCCCCGATGATCTCGCTGCAGAGCTACGTCCGTGGTCGTTGGGTCGCCGGCAGCGGCGACACCAAGACCCTCCACGATCCCGCCACCGAAGCCGTGCTCGGCGATGTCCGCCAGGGCGGCGTCGACTTTGCCGAGGTGCTGGCGCACGCCACGACCACCGGCGGCCCGGCCCTGCGCGCGATGACCTTCCCGCAGCGGGCCGAGGCGCTGAAGGCGCTGTCGGCGAAGCTGCACGAACACCGCGACGAGCTGCTCGACATCGCCACGCAGAACGGCGGCAACACGCGCGGCGACGGCAAGTTCGACCTCGATGGCTGCACCGGCACCCTGGCCTACTACGCCCAGCTCGGCAGCCAGCTGCCGGCGGCCGCGCACCTCGTCGACGGCGACGGCCTGCAGCTGACGCGCTCGCCGCGCTTCTTCGGCCAACACGTGCTGGTGCCGCGGCCGGGCGCAGCGGTGCACATCAACGCGTTCAACTTCCCGGCCTGGGGCATGGGCGAGAAGATGGCGTGCGCGCTGCTCGCCGGGGTGCCGGTGATCGAGAAGGCGGGCACGCCGAGCGCGCTGCTGGCCTACCGCATCGCACAGCTGGTGGTGGACAGCAAGCTGCTGCCGGAAGGCGCCTTCCAGTTCCTGGCGGGTTCGGTGTCGGGGCTGCTCGATCTGCTGGGGCCGATGGACACGGTCGCGTTCACCGGCAGCTCGGCGACCGGGGCGCTGATCCGCGGCAACAAGCACCTGGTGACGCGCTCGGTGCGGGTCAACATCGAGGCCGACTCGATCAACCCGGCCGTGCTCGGTCCGGACGCCGACGGCGACACGTTCGAGCAGTTCGTCGCCAACATCGCGACCGACATGACCCAGAAGGCCGGCCAGAAGTGCACGGCCGTCCGCCGCATCCTGGTGCCCGCCGACCGCATCGCGGAGGTCGAAGAGGCCCTGGTCGAACGGCTGCGGGCGATCAAGGTCGGCAATCCGGCGAACGGCGACGTGCGCATGGGCCCGGTCGCCAGCAGCGAAGCGCTGGCGACGGTACGGGCCGGCATGCAGCGGCTGCAGGCAGTCTCGGACACCGTGCTCGGTGGGCCGCAGGCGATCGCCGACCGCGGCTACTTCGTCGCGCCAACCCTGCTGCGCGCGAAGGACCCGAACGCCGCGGTGCTGCACGAACTCGAGGTGTTCGGCCCGTGCGCGACGATGGTGGCCTACGACGGCACCGCCGCCAGCGCCGCCGCGCTGTGCAACCGCGGCGGCGGCGGCCTGGTCGCCAGCGCCTACAGCGATGACCGCGCGTTCGTCGAGGCGCTGGTGCTGGGCATCGCGCCGTGGCACGGCCGGGTCTGGCTCGGCAGCGAGAAGACCATGAGCCAGGCGACCCCGCCGGGCGCCGTGCTGCCGGCGACGATCCACGGCGGTCCGGGGCGCGCCGGTGGTGGGGAGGAACTCGGCGGCCTGCGTGGCCTGCACCCCTACCTGCAGCGCACGGCCATCCAGGGGGACCGCGCCGTGGTCGGGCGCGCGTTTGGCCGCGACGGCGCCTGAGCCAGGCGCCGCCGGCCAACTAGCTCGGCCCGCACCAGTTGTGTCGTTTCGGCACGAAGCACGCGGCGCCGGAGCCACACCCCGAGCCGGCGGCGTGGAAAACTCCGAATTTCGGAAAACGGTCGAGCCCGCTTGCTGAGGTGCTGGCGTAACGTGGGGTGAACCAGGAAGCCGAGGTGCGCATGACGACCGCGTTGCTGACCGTCTGGTGTGTGAGTTCCTTTCTCGTGGCCCCGCTAGTCGGCCGGGCCATCCGTGCTGCGAAGCTGGCTACCCCGCCGATGACCTCGGTGAGCAGCCCGCCGGTTGCTGAAGTCGCCTGAAGAGGTAGCTCTGCGAGTTCGAGCGGCGGATCATCGCGCCGCGCATGGGTTCTTTCGCAGCCAGGGCCGGTGGGCTTCCCACCCGGGCCCGAGTTGCATCTCCCGCTGCCGCGGGTGTTTCGGGCGCGCGCCACAAACGGCCTCTCCAGCCTCACTTGGAGACGTCGTGAGAAGTTGGTGGCGCGTTCGTTGCGGGTCCGATACGGACTGCTCCTGGCGGCCCGGGGTTCGGGGCGCTGCGAGCTGTCCCGATGATCCGCCGGCTGTCCTTGGTCATTCCTGTCTACCGCGGTGCGGCCACGATCGGCCCCCTGGTGACACGACTCCGCACGGAGCTGCAGGACCGCTACGACCTGGAACTCGTGCTGGTCAATGATGGGTCGCCGGACGACTCCGGAACCGTGTGCCGGGAACTGGCGGCCGCCGACGCCCGCGTACGCTTCCTCGACCTCGCCCGCAACTTCGGCGAACACAATGCGGTGCTCGCGGGGCTGAATCACTGCACCGGCGAGGCGGCAGTGATCCTGGACGACGACTTCCAGAACCCGCCCAGCGAGGTCCAGAAACTGGTGGCGGCGATCGATGCCGGCCACGACGTCGCCTGGGCCAGCTACGAGCAGAAGCAGCACCACTGGTTCCGCAACCTCGGCAGTCGCTTCAACGACCGCATGGCGACCTGGATGCTCGGCAAGCCGCCGGACCTCTACCTCGCGTCGTTCAAGGCGCTGTCGCGGTTCACGATCGACCAGGTCATCCGCTACACGGGGCCCTACCCGTACGTCGACGGCCTGATCCTGCGGGTCACCCGGCGCTACACCACGGTGCCTTGCCACCACGACGCCAGGCAGCAGGGCAAGTCCGGTTACACGCTGCGCAAGCTGGTGTCGCTGTGGCTGAACATGTTCACGACCTTCTCGGTCCGGCCGCTGCGCATGGCGTCGGTCGCCGGCATGTTGATCGCGTGCCTCGGCGCGGTGCTGGCGGTCGCGTTCCTGCTCGAGCGGCTGTACTACCCGGACCTCGAACGCGGCTGGGCGTCGCTGATGGTGACGATCCTGATGCTCACCGGGAGCCAGCTGATGGTGCTGGGCCTGATCGGGGAGTACCTCGGTCGTCTGTACATGCACGAATCGGGGCAGCCGCAGTTCGTCGTGCGCGAGCGCGTCAACTGTGGGGAGGTCCACTCGGGAGCAAACGCGGCGAACGCGGGCGCCGCCGGCAAGCAGGGAGCAGCGGATGTCGTCGTTCGCCGGTAGCCGCTGCCTGATCACCGGTGGCCTCGGTTTCATCGGCAGCAACCTCGCCGCGGCGCTGGTGGCGGCCGGGGCCAAGGTGCGCATCGTCGACGCGCTGGTCGCCGGCCACGGCGGCGATCCCTACAACGTGCGCGACCTCGCCGACCGCATCGAACTCCACCTCAGCGACCTGCGCGACGGCAACGTGGTCCGGCACCTGGTGCGTGGCCAGGACTTCGTGTTCCACCTCGCCGGGCAGGTCAGCCACGGCGACAGCATGCGCGACCCGGAGCTCGACCTCGGCGTCAACTGCGTGTCGACGATCAACCTGGTCGAGGCCTGCCGGCACGAGTGCCCGCGCGCGGTGCTGGTGCACACGTCGACGCGCCAGGTCTATGGCTGCCCGCAGCGCCTACCGGTCGACGAGACGCACCCGACGATCCCGGTCGACGTCAACGGCATCAACAAGCTGGCCGCCG
>JALORC010000144.1 GCA_025459175.1 Planctomycetota bacterium
AGCTGCACCTTGCTGACCACTGCCTTGACGCTCGGTTCGTCGGACAAGGAACGCACCTCGAGTCGCTGCGCCGCGAGCGCCTGCCGCGCGTACTTGCCGGCCGGCACGTCCGGCGCACACAAGGCGACCTTCAGATCGGCGCGGCCGAGGTCGGCGAGGCTCTGCACCTGCTTCGGATTGCCGGCGCGCACGACGATCGCGAGCTGGTTGCGCGCGAACTCGAACGGTTGTCCCGCGACAGCGCCGAGATCCTGCACCTTCTGCATGTTCGGCACGTCGGCCGATGCGAACACGTCGGCCGCGGCGCCTTCGCGCAGCTGCAGCACCAGCTGCGGCGAACCGGCGAAGTGCAGTTCGATGCGGACGCCGGGATGCGCGCGTTCGTAGGCGGCGCCGATCGCCTGGAAGCAGGCGGTCAACGACGCCGCCGCGAACACGCGCACCGGCGCGGTGACCGGTGCCGCATCGGCGGCCCGGTCCGCACCGCCGCAGGCGGCGAAGCAGGCCAACGCCGCGAGCAGGGCCGTCGGACCAACGCTGCGCGGGATGCGGCTCATGACTTCCCGGTGCGCGAACGAGCCGTGGCCCGACGCACGACCGCCGGCCGCTTCGCCGCCGGGGCGGCTTCGGCGGCGAGCGAGGTGATCGTCTCGTTCGCGACCTCGACGACGACGTTGGTCGCCTTGACCACCGCGTAGGCCATCACGCCGGGCTGCAGCCGCAGATTGTCGACCGACTCGCGGGTGACCAGCGCGACCAGCTTGAACGGCCCGCAGCGCAGCTCGACCTGCGCCGCGACCTTGTCGCGCACGACGCGAGTGACGATGCCGAGCAGGTGGTTGCGCGCCGACGAGACCCGCGCGAACTCCGGATCGTCGTCGATCGTCTCGGCGAGCCGCGCCAGCGTGGTGCCGTCGACCATGCGTTGGCCGCCGCGGGTGCGCTCGGTGCGCAGCTTGCCGCCGTCGGCGAGCCGGCGCACGGTGTCGACGCTGACGCCGAGCAGGCGCGCCGCTTGTCCGAGCCGATAGCTGACCATGCCAGGGTTGTAGATGGTTTTCTCTCGCAGCCGCAAGCTCGCAGACCATTTCCTCTCGCTGCAGTCCGACACGCGCCCCCCGCTCGGGCGCTCGTGTTCGCCGCATAGGCCCCGCCCCATTGGCAAAGCACCACCTTCCCGCTTCGATGCGACGATGATCGCCGTCCCCCGGGTGCTGGCTGCGCTGTTGTCGATCGCCGGTGCCGTGGCCCAGCAGGTTCCGACGATGCCGAACTTCGACCAGTCCGCCGCGGAACGCTTCGCCGAGCTGGCGCTGAAGTGCGTCGACCTCGAGTACCCGAACAAGATCTCGCACTCGCTGACCGGCGACGCCGACGTGGCGCCACCGCGCGAGCTGACGCCGATCTTCTTCGGCTGCTACGACTGGCACTCGGCGGTGCACGGACATTGGCTGCTGGTGCGACTGCTGCGCACGTTCCCGCAGCTGCCGCAAGCAGCGAAGATCCGCGCGGTGCTGGCGGCCCACTTCACCGCCGAACGCGCCGCCGCCGAGGCGAAGTACCTCGCCGGTCCCGGCCGCGCGCCGTTCGAACGGCCGTACGGCCTCGCCTGGCTGCTGCAGCTGCTGGCCGAACTGCGCGGCTTCGACGACGGCGACGCGCGCGGCTGGGTGTCGATCCTCGCCCCGCTCGAGACCACCGCGGCGCAGCGGCTGCGCGAATGGCTGCCGAAGCTGTCGCACCCGATCCGCACCGGCGAGCACAGCCAGAGTGCGTTCGCGATGGGGCTGATCCGCGACTGGGCGGTGCTGCGCGGCGATACCACGATGGTCGCGCTGGTCGATGCACGCGCGCGCGCGTTCCACCTCGCCGACCCGGCCTGGAACCTGCGCTTCGAACCGTCGGGCCAGGACTTCTTGTCGCCGGGCCTCGCCGAGGCCGATCTGATGCGGCGCGTGCTGCCGCCGGCGGAGTTCGCCGAGTGGCTGCAGCGGTTCCTGCCCGAACTGCCGCGGACCGGCGGCGCCGGCTGGTTGCTGCCGGCGGTCGTCACCGACAAGAGCGACGGCAAGCTCGCCCACCTCGACGGCCTCAACCTCAGCCGCGCGTGGATGCTCGAAGGCATCGCGAGCGGCCTGCCGGACGCCGACCCGCGCCGCCCGGCGATCCTCGCCGCCGCCGCGACCCACCGCGGCGCCGGCCTCGCCGCGGTGACCGGCGAACACTACGAAGGTGGTCACTGGCTCGGCAGCTTCGCCGTCTACCTGGTCAGTGGCCGCGGCCTGCGGCCCTGACCGCACCGGTTCTCGACTGCCGCACGTCGCTTGCATCCCGCCGACGGCGCGACGCGAACTGGGCGGCATGGCCCGATCCTTCGACCGCCTCGCCCTCGCCACCGATGTCACGTCCCCGCGGAGCCGGCCGGTGCTGCATGCCGAGTGCGGAGCCAGCTGTGCCGATGCGCCGCTGCGACCGGCGCGCCACGAGGCCGAGGCCGCGCTGCGCACGCTGCTGGCATGGCTCGGAGAGGACCCGCGGCGCGAAGGCCTGCGCGAGACACCGGATCGCGTGCTGCGCGCCTACGGCGAGTATTTCGCCGGTTACACACAGGACCCGGCGCTGATCCTGCAGAAGAGCTTCGACGAGCTCGACGGTTACCAGGGTCCGGTCGTCGTACGCGACATCGAGGTGCACTCGCACTGCGAGCACCACATGGTGCCGTTCACCGGCGTGGCCCACGTCGCCTACCTGCCGCGCGGCCGCGTGGTCGGCCTCAGCAAGATCGCGCGGCTCGTCGATGCGTTCGCCAAGCGACTGCAGATTCAGGAGCGGCTGACCGCGCAGATCGCGCAGTCGTTGTTCACCGAGCTCGACGCGCGCGCGGTCGCGGTGGTGATCGCCTGCGAGCACCAGTGCATGGCCACGCGCGGGGTGCGCAAGCACGGCGCCAACACGATCACCACCCAGGTGCTCGGGCTGTGGGACGAACACGCCTCGGCGCGCGCCGAGATCCTGCAGCAGCTGCGCGTCGACTGACGGCCGTGGTCCCCCTCGGTGGCAGCACCGATCAGCGCGAGAAGAACCAGGGTGGCGTCGGATCGTCCGGCTCACCCTGGTAGTTGATCGTGATCTCCTCACCGATCGCGATGTCGCGCACGGCGGTGAACTCGATCATGCGCACGTCGTGCAGCAGGCGGAACGTCGCATTCGACGGGCACGCGTGGTTGTAGAGCGAGGCCCAGCCGAGCGCGCAGGCGCTGTGGTCGTCGTCCCACCAGAACCAGTAGTCGTCGAGCAACTTGCCGCGCAGTGGCAGCAGGTCGGAACGCGGCATCACCAGCACCGGCGCTCGCTCGATGACGGTGCCCGCGCGCATCACGCGCCGGGCGAATACGCCGCGACCACGGCCGGGTGATTCGGCGATCCGCGCCGCGGTAGCCGGCTCGGCCGCCATTTCGGCTTCGTTCATGGCGCCCAAGTAGCAAACGGGCCGAGTCCAGGCAACTGTCCGGCGGGTCAGAATCCGCCGCCGCCGCCGATCGTCGCCATCCTGGGCTGCCCCAGGCTCGGCAGCAGCACCACGAACGCCGCCCCACCGAGCGGCGAGTCCTCGCACCAGATCAGGCCGCCCAGGCGGGCGGTGATGGCGCGGCTGGTCGCCAGGCCCAAACCCGTCCCGGCCGGCTTCGAAGTCATCAGGTCGGGCAGCTGGTTGAATTTCTCGAACACCGCCAGTCGCTCGGTCGGCGGCACGCCCGGGCCGGTGTCCTCGATACGCAGCTCGAAGGCCTCCTCGCGCGCCGCCACGCCGACCCGCACCTGCCCACCCGCCGGCGTGAACTTCACCGCGTTGTCGATCAGGCTGCGCACGACCTGCTGCAGTCGTTTGCGATCGCCGACCAGCTGCGGCGGCTCGTTGGTGACCACCAGCTCGAGCGACAGTTCGCGGTTCTTCGCGGCCAGCTCGAAGGCGGCGATGGTCTCGCGCACGACCGCGGTGCCGTCGACGAGGTCATTGGCGAACCTGGCCTCGCCGCTCTCGAGCTGCAGGTAGTCGAACATCTCGTCGACCAGGCGGTTGAGCTGCAGGCCTTCCTCGTGGATCACGCGCACGAACTCGGGCCACTCCTCGCTGTCGCCCGGCAACATGTGCCGCAGGATCTCCGAGTAGGCGCAGATGTTGGTCAACGGCGTGCGCAGTTCGTGCGAGACACTCGACAGGAAGCGATCCTTGAGCCGCTGCAGCTCGTGCGCGCGCGTGCTGTCGACCAGCAGGAACACGCTGCCGAAGTCCTGGCCGGTGCGGCTCGACTTGGCCTGCACCGCGGTCAGGTCGTAGACCGCGTCCCGGCACGGGATCGCCGAGTAGCGGATCTGCGGCAGTTCCGACAGCGCATGCGAGCTCTCGTGCAGCGCCTGCCAGGCCTCGCGCGACAACCGGGCCAGCTCCGGCGTCAACGCATCCCACAGCAGCGAGCCCGACGGATCGATCGCCGGCGAACGCATCGCCCGTCGCGCCGCCGGATTGGCGAGCACGATCTCACCGCTGCCGTCGACGACCAACACACCCTCGCGCAGCGAGTCGAACACCGAACGCGAGCGGTCGTAGGCGAGCTCGAGCGACATGACCTGGGCGATCGCATCGCGCTGGCCCTCGGTGCGCGCTGCGCGCGCCAGCACGCGCATGCGCGCCGCGGCCTCGCGGCGCACGGCCAGGCGTTCGATCACCACCGCCAGCATCGACCCCGACCCGACCAGCACGGCGGCCGACCACGGCGCATCGAAGCCGAGTGCGCAGGCCACCAGACCAGCCGCCATGGCCAGCATGCGCAGCAGGCCGATCCGACCGTCGAGCCCGAACCGAGGCAGGGCCTCGGGCTCGAACTCGTTGTCCAAGTCGGTGCGCATCGCTCCCGGCTATCGAATTCGCGGACCGTCCCGCTTGATGGCGTGATCGGACCTGGAATCGGCCCTGTAGCCGGCGACCGCTCGCGACCGATGAGGGCCGTTCCGGAGGATCTGATGGGCCTGCTCGAACTCTGCCTGCTGTCGCTGCTCTCACCCCAAGCGCCGAACGACTCGGCGCCCGCCCCGACCGAGGCCAACCGGCCGGCGGCGACCCAAGCTCCGGCCGGCGGATCCGGCAACGAACGCGAACTCCTCGCCGCGGCCGAGCAGGCCGGTGACAAGGCCGATGCCGAGTCGCTGGTGCGACTGGCCGGCGCCGAGGACCCGGCGATCGCGAGCCGCGCCGCGTGGCTGCTCGCCCGTGGCAAGGACGCGACCCGGATCGAGCCGCTGCAGCGCGTGGTCGCGAGCACGCCCCATGCGACCGCGCGCGCGCAGGCGCTGCAGGGCCTCCTGCGCCACCACGACGTGAGCTCGCTGGCCACCGCGACCGCCGCCCTCGAGGACAGCGACCGCACCGTGCGCACGCTGGCGGCCGAACTGCTCGGCAAGCTGCGTCGCCCCACTTCGATCGAACCGTTGCTCGCGGTGTTGGACCGGACCCGCAGCGGCGGCAGCCCCGGCACCGCCACCGATGTACAGGCTGCCCTGCTGGCCCTGCACGATCTCGGTGCCACCACGCAGCTGCTGCGCGCGGCGACCGCGATCCACGACGGCAAGGCCGAAGGCACCGGCGAGTCGCTGACGTTCCTGCTGCAAGGCCTGTCGCCGAAGCTGCCGCAGGACCAGCAACTGACGCTGCTGGTCGCTCTACTGAGCCACCGCGAGACGCTGGTGCGCCGGTTCGCGATCGGCCGACTGGCCGAACTCGGCGAGGCCTCGACGGCGAGCGCACTCGAGAAGCGCCTCGGCGTCGAGGGCGACGAGCTGCGGCCGTTGCTGGAGGTCGCGCTGGCGCAGGTGCGCAAGGACCACCTGCAGCCGCCGAGCGACGAGTTCGAGCGTGCGATGAACAACGCCCGCGGACTCGGCAACGCGGCGCTGCGCTGGTGGAACGGACTGTCGCTCGCACAACAGTCCATCGTCGGCGGCACGCCGATCCTGCTGCTGGTGGTGCTGTGGATGTTCGGCCGCCGCCGCCGGGCCGCGGCGGCCGCCGCCACTGCGGCCGCCACCGTGGCCATGGTGCAGCCGTCCGACGAATACGTCGAGCAGATGGAGACCGAGGCCGAAGAGCTCGCCGCCGAGGCCGAACAGGTCGAGGCGGATGCGACCGAAGGCGAGTATGCGACGCATGGCGCCGAGCGCTGATTCGCGCTGGCCCGCGCTCGCCCTGCTGGGCTGCCTGTCGGCGTTCGCGCTCGGGCAAGAAGCGACCCCAGCGACCACGCCGACCCCGGTCCTGCACGCGGCCTTCGCCGCGGCACCCGCGCGCCACCAGGTGCCGGCACTGGCGTGGCTGTGCGAACGGCACCTGCCGGCGCGCCGCGAGTGGCCGGCCACGCTCGATCCGCGGCAGGCGTTCGCCGTGCGCATCGATGCCGACGGCATGCGCATCCTGCCGACCACGATCGTGTTGCCACCCGGCACCGTCGCGACCGGGTCGTGCACGATCGGCGCCGGTCAACCACTGCTGTTCGAGTGCCGCACCGACGGCACCGAGGACTGGTTCGTGCCGCTGCCGTTCGAGGCGCCCGCGGCGTGGCTGCAGCTGCTGGCTGCGATCGACGGCCACAACACCGACGTGCCGCACACCCTCGATGCCGCGGTGATCGCCGGCCACCTCGCCGGTGGTCTGGTCGAAGGAGATCCGCGTGCCGAACTGCTGCGCCTCGGCGCCAGCGCCTGCGGCGACGTGACGTGGCTCGCGTTCCGGCAGGAGTCGATGCTGCGCGTACGCGGTCGCTCGGAAGGTGGCCTGATGCTGCCGGCAGCGCTGCTGGCGCTCGCTGCGGACCGGACCGGTGGACCCGACGGCCTGCAGCTGCGCGCATTCGGCGCCCGCGACGTCGATCGCGCCGAGGCCGCACGCCGTTTGCTCGGCAGCGACGACCAGCTGGCGCTGCCGACGCTGCGCGCGCTGCTGTTCGCCGACGACGCGACCCGATTGGCCGCGATCGACACGCTGGTGCGCCGCCACTGCACGGACGAACTGCCGGCGATCGTCGCCGCCGCGTCGGCCGCGATGCCGTGGTCGACGCTCGCCGCCGAACACGCGGTGCGCGAACTGTGGCTCGACGCCGATCCGCTGGTCAGGCAGCGCACCCGCGCCGCGCTGCAGCGCAGCGACAGCGTGCAACTGCGCAGCATCGACACCGAACGACTGCCGCGGCGGGTCCCGGCGACCGCCGAACTCCCGACGCACGGCGAACCGAGCGATGGCGGGCTGCAGGCGCGCGCGCTGATCCTGCTCGGGCTGCTCACGATCGGCATCGCCGGCCTGTGGCAACGCGAACGCCTGCGCCTGCAGGGCCACGACAGCGCCGCCTGAAGTCACGCGGGCCGCGGCTATGCTGCGCGCCCCGCATGCCAGGCACGCCGCTCGCAGTCTCGTTCTCGCCGTTCTCGCGGTGCACCCACGCCGGGCTGGTCGCCGCGCTCGGGACCGCGCTCGCGGCCCAGGCGCCGCTGCGCCCGCTGCCGCACCCGCTCGAACCGCGGCCGGAGTGGCAGCGCGCGGTGAGCGCCGGCATCCGCACCGCCGATGGCCGTCCGGGCCCGGCGCACTGGCGCGACGGCATCCGCTACCGGCTCACCGCCGAGCTCGATCCGTGGTCCGCCCGCGTGCAGGGCCGCGCCGAGATCGACTACCGCAACGGTTCGCCGGTGCCCATGTCCGAGCTGGTGCTGCACCTGCGGCAGAACCTGCATCGCGCCTCTGCGGTGCGCAACATCCAGGTCGAGGTCACCGACGGCATGGAGCTCGGCGGCACGACGCTCGACGGCGAGCCGTGTGATGTGCAGGTGTCCGGCACGGTGGCGCGCGTCCACCTGCCGCAACCGCTGGCGCCGGGGGCCAGCACCACGTTCGCGGCCGACTTCGCGTTCACGGTGCCGGACGGCGAGGCGCCGCGCATGGGCCGGGAGGGCCACGAGCTGTTCTTCCTCGGCTACTGGTATCCGCAGTGCGCGGTGCGCGACGGCGTGCGCGACTGGGTGGCCGAGCAGTATCTCGGCGAGAGCGAGTTCTTCATGCCGTACGCCGACTACGAGGTCGCGTTCACGGCGCCGCACGGCTGGCTGGTGCAGGCCACCGGCGCGCTGCAGAACCCGGGCGAGGTGCTGACCGAACGCGCACGGCAGGCGCTGGCCACCGCGGCGACCAGCCGCAGGACGGTGCCGGTCATCAGCGCCGTCGACGTCGAGAACGGCGAACTGACGGCGGCCGACCAGGACGGCGACGGCCGGCTGGTCTGGCGCTTCCGCGCCGAACACGTGCGCGACTTCGCGATCAGCACCGCCAACTGCTATCGCTGGGACGCCGCCAGCGCCGAGGTCGGCGACCGCGACGGCGACGGCAGCGCCGACCGCTGCCTCGTGCACACGTTCTACCGGCCGGGCGCGCGCAGCTGGGCGCGTTCGTGCCGGTTCGCGCAGCACACGATCGAGAGCCTGTCGCAACAGCTGGTGCCGTACCCGTGGCCGCACGCGAGCGTCGTCGAGGGCATTCTCGGCGGCGGCATGGAGTATCCGATGCTGGTGTTGTGCGGCGACCAGATGGCGCCGCTGTCGACGCAGAGCCTGATCGCACACGAGCTCGCGCACATGTGGTTCCCGATGCTGGTCGGCAACGACGAGACCGCGCACGGCTGGCAGGACGAGGGGCTGGTCGACTTCTTCACCGCGATCCTGGTGCGCGACTTCTGGAAGCTGCGGCGACCGAGCGAGGCCCGCGCTGGCTATCTCGACTGGGTCCGCAGCGGCTTCGAACGCGAGCCACTGCTCGACCATGCGGACCATCTGGCCTGGCCCGGCGCCTACGTGTTCGCGTGTTACACGAAGCCGGCGGCGGTGCTCGAGCAGCTGGCGGCGATGCTCGGCGAGGAACGGGTCATCGGCGCGCTGCGCGAGTACACGCGCAGCTGGCAGCACGAGCATCCGCTGGCCGAGGACTTCTTCGCGGCGATGGACCGTGCGCTCGGCGAGGACCTCGGTTGGTACTGGAGCACGTGGTGGAGCGAGATCTGGACGCTCGACCACGCGATCGGCGCGGTGCGAGCGACCGCCGACGGCAAGGGCACCGAGGTCGTCGTCGAGGACCGCGGCCGCGCCCCGCACCCGGCGCTGGTGCGGGTGCGTTACCTGGACGGCAGCAGAGCGGAGCAGACAGTGCCGGTCGCGACCTGGTTGGCCGGCGCGCGCTCGGCGGTGCTGACGTTCGGGCCCGGCGTCGACGAGGTCACCATCGATCCGGACCAGCGCACGCTCGACGTGCAGCTCGACAACAACCGCTGGAGCGCGCAGTGAGCGACGCCCCGGCCCCGAGCCGTTCGTTCTGGCAGCACGTGATCGCGAGCCTGCGCGGCGAACAGCACGACTACACGCGCGGCAGCCTGCACACGGCGATCCTGCTGCTGGCGGTGCCGATGGTGCTCGAGATGGGGCTCGAGTCGACGTTCGCGCTGGTCGACATCTGGTGGGTCAACAAGATCGACGAAGGCTGGGCCGGCGCGACCCCGACCGGCGGTGCGGCGGCGGCCGCGGTCGGCATGACCGAGGCGATGCTGTCGATCGTGTTCGCGGTGGCGATGGGCCTGGCGATGTCGGTGACGGCGCTGGTCGCGCGCCGCGTCGGCGAACAGGACCTCCCCGGCGCTTCGCTGGTCGGTGGACAGGCGATCGGGCTCGGGCTGCTGGTCGGCGCCGCGATCGGCATCCCGGCGCTGATCTGGGCGCCGGAGCTGCTGGCGTTCATGTCCGACGACAACCAGCAGATCACAGCGGTCGGCACCGGCTACGCGCGCTGGGTGCTCGGCGGCAATGTGATCGTGACGCTGCTGTTCCTGCAGAACGCGATCTTCCGTGGGGCCGGCGATCCGATGCTGGCGCTGAAGACGCTGCTGGTGGCGAACGGGATCAACCTGGTGCTCGATCCGTGCCTGATCTTCGGGCTCGGGCCGTTCCCGGCGCTCGGGGTCACGGGTGCCGGCGTGGCGACCTGCATCGGGCGCAGTGTCGCGGTGGTCTATCAGTTCTGGCTGCTGCGGCGCGGGCGCGGGCGGATCCGGCTCGAGCGGCTGGTGCGGTTCGATCTGGCGCCGATCAAGAAGATCCTCGATCTGTCGCTCGGCACGATCGGGCAGTTCCTGATCGGCACCACCAGCTGGGTGGCGCTGATGTGGATGGTCGGTCGCTTCGCGCCGGCGGTCGCGGCGGGCTATGCGACCGGGATCCGGATCCTGATGTTCGCGCTGCTGCCGGCCTGGGGCATCAGCAACGCGGCGGCGACGCTGGTCGGGCAGAACCTCGGCGCGAAGCAACCCGAACGGGCGGAGCGCGCGGTGTGGCTGACCGGGCTCTACGACATGGCGTTCCTGGCGATGGTGACGCTGGTGATGGAGCTGCTGCCGGGGCCGATCGTGGCGCAGTTCACCGTCGATCCGGAGGTGCAGCGGCACGCGGTGGCGACGCTGCGGATCCTGGCCACGGGCTACGTGTTCTACGGCTGGGGCATGGTCGGCATGCAGGCGTTCAACGGGGCCGGCGACACGCGCACGCCGACGTGGATCACGTTCTGGTGCTTCTGGGTGCTCGAGCTCGGGCTCGCTTGGTTGCTCGCGTTCCAGCTGGAGCTCGGGCCGAACGGGGTGTTCTGGGCGATCCCGATCGCGGAGTCGATGTTCGCGGTGGCGGCGATGCTGCTGTTCCGACGCGGGACGTGGAAGACGGTCCAGGTGTAGTCGCCCGCCTCTTCAGAACATGCCTGGGGTCGCGACGCATCACCCCCCGCGACCGGCAATTCCGCCATTTGCGAGTCTCCAGCTTGCAATCTGACACCGGCAGTCCTATTTCTGCTGAATCAACATGGCGACGACCACTGAGCGCCGGACGAAGACGCTGCGGGGCCAGGCAAACCGGCCCCGGGCAGGCATTAAGCCCACTGCCCCGCTGCTGCCGTTCCGCGCCGGCCACGGCGGCGCCCGTCCCGGCGCCGGTCGCAAGCCGAAGATCCCCGGCCGACCCGGCGTCGAGCACCGCCAGCGGGACCCGCTCGCCAAGCGCTTCCCGGTTCACGTCACGCTGAAGCTGCGGAGCGGCCTGCCGCGCCTGCGCAGCGGCCGCGAATACGCTGCGCTGCGCGCGGCGTTCGCGGCCGGCTGCGCACGCAACCTGAGCGGCGTGTTCCGCCTGTGCCACTACGCGGTCCTCAACGACCACCTGCACCTGATCTGCGAGGCCGAGGGCCGCACGGCACTCAGCCGCGGCCTTCAGGGCCTGCTGATCCGCATCGCCAGGGCACTCAACAAGCTGTGGTCGCGCCGCGGCAGCGTGTTCGCCGACCGCTACCACGATCACATCCTGAAGTCGCCGCGCGAGGTCCGCAACGCGCTGCGCTACGTGTTCGGCAACGCCAAGAAGCACGCGGCCGAAGGTCGCGAGGTGACCGTGCCGCAGGCGATCGACACGTTCACCTCGGCGCCGTGGTTCACCGGCTTCCGCGAACGCATCACGGTCCACGGCATCGAGGCGATCGTGCGACCGGTGACCGACGCGCGCACCTGGTTGCTCACCGAGGGCTGGTTGCGGCACGGGCGGATCAGCGTTCACGAGGTTCCTGTCACCGCGTGACGCAGGTTGCAAAACGTGGGCGTCGCCGAGGTATCCTCGCGCCATGAAAGGGCGACACCACCTCGGCTGGCTTTTGGCGATGGCACTCGCAGCGATCCGCAACCCCGAACTGTTCTCGGTTGGTTGGGGCACTGCAGAGATCGTGCGCGGCGACGATCCGAAGCCGACTGGCGAGCTCCCTTTCGCCGAGGATGCCGAGGCAATCACGTTCCTTCGCGACTGGATCCACACTCACTTCGGTCCGTTGCCCATGGACACGGAACTGGTCGTGGACCGCGTCTTGCGTAGCGCTTCCGGCGGCGATCAACCCATGTACGACTGGGACCAGGGCCACACCGTCGTCTTCACCCAGACCTGGTGCGGCGTGCGAACCGACCGCCATTGCGTGCTCTACCTGCAGGGACGCAGCAAGGTGACAGGTTCGCTGGCGCTGGGGCGATTCACTCCGATCGCCGGCACCGAGCAGCCGGTGCTCGATGATGCCGCCGCACGCAGCCGCATCATCGAAGTCTTGCGCGCCATCGGGCAGGCGGATGGCGACCCCGATCGGGTTGCGCGCAACCTGCGGTACATCGTGTCGGACATCAAAGAAGACAGCGCCGATCTGCGCCCGGTCTGGATGCTCGGCGAAGGACCGTTCTTGCTCGACGCGCACACCGGTCAGCCAGGGCGCAACGGATGAGCGGCTCCAGCATCCCTGCTATCGTGCCCCGATGCGTTCCCTGCTCGTCTCGCTGTCGCTGACCCTCTCCCTGCTCGCCCAGGACCCCACCCCACCGAAGCCCATGCACGGCGAACTCGACGAGAAGGCCTTCGCGGCGCTGCACGACCTCAAGCAGGAAGCGCCCCCCGCCCTGACCGGCACGATGGTCAAGATCGGCAAGCAGAAGCACTACCTCGCACTGCCGAAGCAACCGAAGGCCCCGCTGCCGGCGATCGTCATCATCCACGAATGGTGGGGCCTCAACGACCACATCAAGCACTGGGCCGATCGCATGGCCGAACAGGGCTACGCCGCGCTCGCCGTCGACCTCTACGGCGGCACCGTCGCGAAGAAGCCCGAGGAAGCGCAGGCGGCGATGAAGCAGGTCGACCAGGCCGCGGCAGTGGCGACGCTGCGCGCGGCGTTCGACTTCCTCGGCACCGATCCGCGCGTGCTGGCGAACAAGCGCGCGTGCCTCGGCTGGTGCTTCGGCGGTGCGATGTCGCTGCAGCTCGCGATCGCCGAGCCGAAGCTCGATGCGTGCGTGCTCTACTACGGCCGGTTGGTCGAGGACAAGACCGAGCTCGCCAAGGTGCAGGCCCCCGTGCTCGCCGTGTTCGGCACCCGCGATCGCAGCATCCCGGACGCCAAGGTGACGGCGTTCGAGACCGCGATGACCGAACTGAAGAAGGACGTCAAGGTGCTGCGCTACGACGCCGAGCACGCGTTCGCGAATCCGTCCGGCGCGCGCTACGACCAGAAGAACGCCGCCGCCGCGTGGGCCGAGGTGAAGGCGTTCCTGCAGCGCAAGCTGACCGCACCCGCGACGAAGTGATCGCCGGCCGCGACCCTCAGCGCGGCAACAGCACCACCCCGGCGAGGCCGCCCCGCTCGACCCGCTCCTGCCGGTACGACGCCGACGCGAACTGTCGCGCCAGCCACTCGAGCCGCGGCTCGGGCGCGGTCGCCAGCACCTTCGCCGCCGCATCGGTGACCAGCAACGGCGCCCCGGCCCCGGCGAACAGCGTCACACACGCGTGCAGCCACTGGCCGAGCTCCTCGCGCGACACGAAGCGCCCGCCGTCGAACGCCGCGATGCTGCGCAGCACCTCGAGGCCGATCACCCCACCGACCTCGATGCGCACCGCTTCGAGCTCCCGTTCACAAACCAGCAGCGTGAACGGCCGTTCGGCCCGCAGCGCCTCGACCCCGGCGACGAACGCCTCGTCGTAGACCGCCTGCCAACGCGGCCACAGCAGCGCCAGGCTGCAGGCGAACGAGGCCACGATGGCGAACCCGAAGCCGCGCCGCGACAGCAGGGCTGCAGCGGCAAGGGCAAACGGCAGGGCAGCCGGCAGCAGATAGGCGCCGAGTTCGACCAGCGGCGGATCGCGCGACAACAACACCAGCGCGATCGGCAGGTGCACCAGCACCAGCGCCAGCGACGCCAGCGCCCACGGCCGGCAACGCGCGACGCACAGCGCCGCCAGCGCCAGCAACGACCACGGCGCGAACGGCCACAGCCATTCCTGCGCCACCACCGCACCCGCGCTCACCAGCGAACACTTCGTGCTCCAGGTCTGCAGCCACTGCACGGCCTCCCCCATCGGTTCCACCGCGCCGCAGCCCGCGCACCGAGCCGCCACCAGCATCACCAGCGGGACCACCAGCAGCGCACCGGCCGCGAGCTGCAGCAGCGAGCGCCGGTCGCCGCGCCGGAGCGCCATGGCCGCGAGCAGGAACCCGATCGGCAGCACCGCCCCGCACGCATGCAGCGCCGCCGCGATGCCCGCGGCCGCACCGACCAGCGCCGCACCACCGAAGCTCGGTGTCGACCACCAGCGGGCGAATGCCCACCACGCGCAACCGACGCCGGCGAAGAAGCAGCCGTGCAGCTCCACCGCCGTGCCGTAGTAGGCGACGGCCGGCGTCGACGCGACCGCGACGGCGATCGCCGTGGG
>JALORC010000145.1 GCA_025459175.1 Planctomycetota bacterium
GCGCTCTGCCGCGTCCGCGGTTTGGTATTCCCGCTCGTCGGTGGCGTACCGTGCGTTGCCGCCGGGCTTGGCCGGCGGCAGCGTCGGCACCCGAGTCCATGAAGATCGCGCACCTGGCTGTTCCACTGCTGTTCGGGGCCCTGCTCGCACAGAGCGACTCCACTGCCCGAGGGACCGTCGCGGTGGCAGACGTCGTGCAGGCGCATGTCACCTACTGCCGCGAGCTGCACACGGCGGCGGCTCGTGGCGCCGAACGTCTGCAGCGCGCGGTCGCCGCGTTCCTGGAGCGCCCCGAGCAAGCGACCATGGATGCCGCCCGCGCCGCGTGGCAGCAGGCGCGGGTCGTCTACGGCCAGCTCGAAGCGCTGCGCTTCCACGGCGGTCCGATCGATGCCGTGGAGCCGTTGTTGAACGCGTGGCCGGTCGACGAGGCCTACATCGATCACGTCATCGGTCGCCCCGCAGCGGGCATCGTGCACGATCGCACCACCTTTCGTGTGATCAGTGCGCCGGTCCTCGAGCATGCCAACGAGCGCGGCGGCGAGACCAACATCAGTGTCGGCTGGCACGCGATCGAGTTCCTGCTGTGGGGCCAGGATCTGTCGGCGCAGGGGCCGGGCAACCGGCCGCCGACCGACTTCGTGCTCGATGCCGCTCCGGCTGCGGATCGCCGACGCGCCTATCTCTCGACCGTGACCGCGTCGCAGGTGCAGCACCTGCAGAAGCTCGCCGCGGCGTGGGCGCCGGCGGCGCCGTTCCCGCGTCAGCTGCTCGCGGATCCGCGCGACGGCCTGCGCCGCATGCTGACCGGGGTGATGATCCTGACTGCATTCGAACTCGCCGGCGAACGCCTGGCCGTCGCCTACGAGACCAAGGACCAGGAACAGGAGCACTCGTGCTTCAGCGACACCACCGCCAGCGACCTGTTGCAGAACCAGCGCGGCATCATCGCGGTGCTGCGCGGTGCCACTGCGGCGCCGTGGCCGACCCACAGCATCGCCGGACTGGTCGCCGCGCAGGATCCGGCGATCGCCGAACATCTCGTCACGTGCCTGGGCGCTAGCGAAGCCGCGCTGCGGGCGATCCCCGTGCCGTTCGACCAGGCCTGCCTCGGTGACGACGATGCTCCGGGTCGCAAGGCGGTGCGAGCGGCGATCGAGGCGCTGGAACGGCAGGCCGAGGCCATCGCGATCGCCGGGCGGCTGCTCGGCTTCGATCTGCCGGTGCGTCCGGGGAACTGAACTCGCCATGGCCATGACCCTCCGCATTGCCGCTACCGCGTGCTCGTTCGTCACCGCCGCCGTGGCCCAGGACCTCGTCGAGGGCGCTGCGACCCGCGCGGTGCCGCTCGCACCGACGATCGCCGATGCGACCGCCAACGCGTTCAGCTATCCGTCGCCGGCCCTCGATGCGACCGGGCGCCGCGCGTTCGCGGTCGGCAACGCGATCTTCCGCGCCAACTGGGTGCAGGCGCCGGCGAGCGCCGAAGGCCTCGACGGCCTCGGTCCGTTGTTCAACGCGCGCTCGTGCAGCAGCTGCCACTTGCGCGACGGTCGCAGCCGACCGCCCGAAGCCGACGAGCTCGAACGCCACGGCCTGCTGGTCCGCATCGGCGTGCGCACCGGCGATGGCGCCGATCTGCCGCATCCGCGCTACGGGGTGCAGCTGCAGGACCAGGCGCTGCCGGACGCCGCCCCCGAGGCGCGCATCGAGGTGCAGTGGCTGCCGCGCGCGGGGCGATATGCCGATGGTGAGCCGTTCACGCTGCTGACGCCGCGCTACGAACTGCGCGAGCTCGCCGACGGGCAGGTCGACGAGCACGCCGTGCTCGGCGGCCGCACCGCGCCGCACCTGATCGGCATGGGGCTGCTCGAGGCGATCCCCGCCGCGGCGCTGCATGCGTTCGCCGAACCGGACGATCGCGACGGGGACGGTATCTCCGGCCGCGTGCACGTGCTGCCGGACAGCGGCGCGATCGGGCGCTTCGGCTGGAAGGCGACCGCGCCGTCGGTGCTGGCGCAGACCGCCGGTGCGCTGGTGCACGACATGGGCATCACGTCGCCGCTGCATCCGGTCGATGCGCGCACCGGCCCGCAGCGCATCCGGCTGTCGTTCGCCGAGGGTGGCACGCCGGAGATCGATGCACACAAGCTAGAGCGGCTGGTGTTCTACGCGCAGGCGATCGCGCCGCCGAGCCCGCGGGCGGACGACCCGGTGGCGAT
Organism: Planctomycetota bacterium; assembly: GCA_025459175.1. Taxonomy (GTDB): domain Bacteria; phylum Planctomycetota; class UBA1135; order UBA1135; family UBA2386; genus UBA2386. Next base: position 2,223 of record JALORC010000145.1, read on the forward strand.
CGAACGGGGCCGGCAGCACTTCGCCGACTTCGGCTGTGCCGCGTGCCACGTGCCGAGCTGGACCACCGGCGACACCGTGTTCACACCGGCGCTCGCCGGCGTCACTTTCGCGCCTTACACCGATCTGCTGCTGCACGACCTCGGCGCCGAGTTGGCCGACGAGAAGCACGACGGCGCCGCCACGCCCGCCGAATGGCGCACCGCGCCGCTGTGGGGCATCGGGCTGATCCCGGTTGTCAACGGTCACGAGCGGCTGCTGCACGACGGCCGCGCGCGTGGCATCGCCGAGGCGATCCTGTGGCACGGTGGTGAGGCGGAACGATCGCGCGAGCGGTTCCGGACCGCGCCCGCGGTCGAACGCGCGGCGCTGCTCGCGTTCGTGCGATCGCTGTGACGGCGGCTCAGCGGGGCTTCGCCGCCTCGGGCCGGGCCTCGATCGACAGGCTGTGCGTGAACACCTCGCCTTTGCGGAAGAACTTCAGTTCGACCGTGCTGCCCACGCCGGCCAGGTAGAGCTGGCGCTGGAAGTCGACCGGCGCGTGGATCTCGACGCTGCCGAAGTGGGTCAGGAAGTCGTCGGGGCGCAGGCCCGCGGTCGCGGCCGGGCTCGGCGTGAACACGTTCTCGATCAGGATGCCGTGCGGCGGCTTCTGCATCTGCTGGAACACCGGCAGGCCGCGCGTGGTCGCGATCTCGGCGCGGCTCATCACCGACAGTCCGAGCCATGGCGAGCGCGTGGTGCCGGCGGTGCGGATCGACTCGTAGAGGCCCTGCAGGATCTTGCTCGGCAGCGCCCACGCGCTGCCCGGGGTGCTGAGATCGCCCACCCCTTCGATCTCGAGGCGGCTCAGCAGGCCGAGCACCTTGCCATCGAGACCGACCAGCGGGCCACCGAACGCGCCGGGCGGCACGAACAGCGTCGCCTGCATGTAGGTGGCGCTCATCAGTTCCTGGTAGCAGTCGCGCGAGGGCTTCGCGACCAACAGGCCGAAGCCAAGGTACCGTTCGGGGCCGAGTGGGTCGCCGCAGCCCAGCACGATGCTGCCGATCTCGCAGGCATCGCTGTCGCCGAACTCGAGCGGCCGGAAGTCCGGCTTCGCCCAGCTCGGGAACACGGCGCCGCGCAGCACCGCGAGCCCCAGCGTCGGCTCGAGGCCGACCACGTCGCACAGCACGCGATGGCCGTCCATGGTCTCGATCTCGACCAGGTCGGCGAGTTGCTCGCCCTGCACCTGCAGCGGCTGCAGGCCGGTCAGCACCTCGCCGTCCTTCGACACGAAGAAGCCGGAGCCGTGGCGGTGGGGGCGGAAGCCGGGGTAGTCGCGTTCGGCGGAGGGGGCGGCGATCCAGCCGGAGGTCGGCGGTAGGGGCGTGGCCGGGTCGCTCGGCCCGGCTGCGGCGGTCGGTTCGCTCGCTCCGCGCACGAACGTGCGCACGGTGACGAGGCCGGGGAACGTCGCCTTCGCCAACGCGACCAGGTCGCGTTGCACGGCGATGGCGGTCGCAGGCACGGCGAGCGGGTTCGACCCGTTCGTGGGCGCCGGGGTCGGTTCCTGCGCCAGGCAAGGCGGCAGCGCCGCCAGCGCACAGAGCATCGAGAGGGAACGGGACATTGGCGTAGGCATCGCGCCACAGTCTGGTGCGCCGTTGCGAGGGCAACATGAAGAGCCGGCCAAGTCCTGGTGAGCGCGAACCGGGCCGCAGTCCGTATATCTCGCTTCGGCCCAGGCTGCTGCTGTGCTGACTTGGCGCCGATCGACACGACCATGGGAACCTTCGAACGTTGGCTGTCGATCTGGGTGGCGCTGGCGATCGGCGCCGGCCTGCTGCTCGGTTCGTTGTTGCCGGCCGCGGTGCAGGCGATCGCCGGGCTCGAGCTCGCCGGCATCAACCTGGTCGTGGCGGTGCTGATCTGGGCGATGATCTACCCGATGATGCTGGCGATCGAGCCGCGCTGCCTCGCGGCAGTCGGCCGGCGGCCGAAGGGGCTGCTGCTGACGCTGGTCGTCAACTGGCTGATCAAGCCGTTCACGATGTGGGCGCTGGCATGGCTGTGCTTCCGGGTGCTGTTCGTCGACCTGGTGCCGGCCGTCGACGCGGGGCAGTACATCGCCGGCATGATCCTGCTCGGCGTGGCGCCGTGCACGGCGATGGTGTTCGTGTGGAGCCAGCTGGTGCGTGGCGACGCGGCCTACACGCTGGTGCAGGTGACCGTCAACGACCTGGTGATGGTGGTGGCGTTCGCGCCGATCGCGGCGCTGCTGCTCGGCGTCAGCGATGTGCCGGTGCCGTGGTCCACGCTGCTGGTGTCGGTGCTGCTGTTCGTCGTGGTGCCGCTGCTGGCCGGGGTGTTGACGCGCCGCGCGCTGGTGGCGCGTGGTGGCGAACCGGCGGTCGCGCGCTGGCAGGCGCGCTGCAAGCCGTGGTCGATCGGCGGCCTGTTGGTGACGGTGGTGCTGCTGTTCGGCTTCCAGGCCGCCACGATCCTGGCCCAGCCGGAACGGGTGCTGCTGATCGCGGTGCCGCTGCTGGTGCAGAGCTACGGCATCTTCGCGCTGGGGTATGCGGCGGCGTACTGGCTGCGCCTGCCGTTCCCGATCGCCGCTCCGGCCGCGCTCATCGGCACCTCGAACTTCTTCGAACTCGCGGTCGCGGTCGCGATCGGGTTGTTCGGGCTGTCGTCGGGCGCGGCGCTGGCGACGGTGGTCGGGGTGCTGATCGAGGTGCCGGTGATGCTGTCGCTGGTCGCGTTCGCGAACCGCACCCGGGGTTGGTTCGCGCCGTGACGGAGGTGCGGCGAGGAGAACTGCCGGCCGCGGCGTCGTTGGCCGCTGAACCGCGCCGGCCGACGCTCGTTGGCTGGCGCACGATGCCGAGTCGCCTCCTCGTCGCGCTGGTCGCGCTCTGCCTCTCGCTCGCGGGAGGCTGTTCGGGGACCGCGCTGCAACCCCAAGCTGCCACCGATCGGACGGTGGTGACGGACTGCGGCGGACCCGATGCTCCGTATGCGGTCCGCAACCAGGAAGCGGATGGTCACTGGTTCGCCGTGCGCGGCGGCGGGCGGGCTGACGCCGACCTGCGGGTCACGGCGTGGCAGCTGCTGGCCATGCTCGGGGACGGATCCACGCTGCGGAGCGGCCCGTGGCGCGGGTCGGTCAAGGGCGCAGTGAAGTGGCTGCGGGCCCAGCAGGACGACCGCGGGCGGATCGGTCTGCGCGGTGATTCGGACTGGTTGCTCGACCACGTGATGGCGACCTGGGCGCTCGCGGAGGCGACGCGGCTGTCGTCATGCACCGAGCTTGTCGCGTCCGTGCGCGCGGCGACCTCACACCTCGCCGAACAGCTCGTGTTGGTGCGGCCATCGCCCGGTCCCGAGCTGCGGTTGTGGTGTGAGTTGCTGGCGGCGTCGGCGGCCCAGATCGAGGCGCTGACCGACGAGCGCGGTTCGCGCGGCTTCGAGGTCGGTGCGGCGATCTTGGCGTCCCGGCTCGCGGCGCTGCCGGTAGCTGCCCCGGCCACCGACCGCGAGCGGGCGGCGCAGTGGTGGCGCGAGGCGCGCGCGGGCAAGGACGTGGCGGCGGCGGTGGTCGAGGCCTGGCCGGCCGATCCGCTGCTCGACCCGCTGCGGACTCTCTACCTCACCGCCGCCGCCTACCAGTTCGGCGGTGCCACCTGGGCGGGGGTCACGCGGCGGATCGAACGCGACATCGTGCGCCAGCAGATCCGCGCTGGCGATGAGCGCGGCGGGTGGCCGGCGTCGGGACCGTTCGCGGCCCAGAACGGGCGCTTCGGCGTCCACGCGCTGTCGGTCGTGACCCTGGAGATCTACTACCGCTACTGCAGGCTGAGCTGCTGGGAGTGACGAGGGGGGCCGGGCCCGGGATGATTCCCCTTGGCGTCCACCGGCGCCGCCGCGATCATCCCGCCACGGTCGCGGTTCGAGCGGAATCTTCACGCCATGCGGCGGTTCCGGCGATCGATCGGCCACACTGCGGCCCTGCGCGCGCCCCCAGCCCGAGTCCGTTCGGGTCCCTGCCCAGCCCCCGGCATGAAACGTTCGACCCTCGTCCTGCTAGCGATCCTCGCCGCCACCGCCGGTGGCATCACCTGGAAGGCCCTGCAGCCCAAGCCCCCGATCAAGGTCGTCACCGCCAAGGTCGAGCGCCTGCCCAACCTGCGGGCCACCGTGTCGGCGACCGGCGAGATCCGCGCCAAGGAGTTCGTCGACATCCAGGCCGAGGTCGACGGCCTCATCACCGAGCTGTTCGTGACCGAGGGGCAGATCGTCGAGAAGGGGCAGGTGCTGCTGAAGCTCGACGACCGTCGGCTGAAGGCGGTCGAGGACTCGTCGCGGGCGCAGGTCGGGGCCGCCGAGGCCGATGCCCGCAACGCCGAGGTCGGCATCGCCACCGCCGAGGCCAACCTGGCCGCCGAACGCACCGCGCTCGCCAACGCGAAGCTCGAGTCGGAGCAGGCGACCACCTCGCGCGATCGCGCCAAGGCGATGTTCGCGCGCAAGCAGGAACTGCACGGCCAGGGCCTGATCGGCAGCGAGGAGTTCGAGGTCGCCGCCGCCGAGGCGCGGCTCGCCGACCAGCGCCTGCAGTGGAACATGGCCCGCATCACCCAGGCCGAGGCCAACATCACGGCGTCGCTGACCCGCATCGAGGCGGCGAAGGCGATCCGCGATGCCGCCTGCCGGCGCAAGGATGCGGCCGAGGCATCGCTGGCGAGCGCCGTCGACATGGCCGGCAAGACCGTGCTGCGCGCGCCGTTGTCGGGCGTGATCACCAAGCTCAACGTCGAGAAGGGCGAACGCGCGGTGCCCGGTATCCAGAGCAACCCGATCGCGACGCTGATGACGATCGCCGACATGTCGACGATCGAGGCCGAGATCCGCGTCGTCGAGGCCGACATCGTCGAGGTCCGGCCCGGGGCGATGGCCGAGGTGGAGGTCGACGCGATCCGCGACCAGAAGTTCGCCGGCGTGGTCAGCGAGATCGGCCTGAGCCCGATCCAGAACACCAGCACCGGCAGCACGCAGAGCCAGGAAGGCAAGGAGTTCAAGGTGGTGGTGCAGCTGCAAGCGCCCGGCAAGGAGCTGCGGCCCGGCTTCACCGCCACCGCCGAGATCGTCACCGCGACCCGCACCGACGTGTTGGTGATCCCGTTCTCTGCCAAGGTCAAACCGGAGGTCGAGGTCGACACGAAGGGCGTCTACGTGCCGCCGCCGCAACCGGTGGAAGGCGCCGAGCCGAAGCCGCTGACCGCGGCCGAACGCGCGCGGCGCAAGGAGCTCGACGGCGTGTTCGTGCGGCGCTCGGGCCGCGTGCACTTCCAGCCGGCCAGGTTCGGCGTGATCGGGGACCGGCAGGACATCGAGGTGCTCGACGGCCTGCGCGAAGGTGACGAGGTGATCTCCGGTCCCTACCAGGTGCTGCGCACGCTGAAGGAATGGGATCGCGTCGATCTCGACGAGAAGCGCATGGGCAACGCCACCGGCGAGCGCTGAGCGGCACCGGCGATGACGACTCCGCTGCTGCCACCGGTGATCCGCACCTCCGCGTTGACGCGGTCGTTCGTGATGGGCACCAACGTCGTGCAAGCGCTGCGCGGCGTCGACCTGTCGATCGAGCGCGGCGAATACGTCGCGATCATGGGCCCCTCGGGCTCCGGCAAGTCGACGCTGATGAACCTGATCGGCTGCCTCGACACGCCGACCACCGGCGAGTACTGGCTCAACGGCCAGCCGGTCTCCCAGCTCGGCCAGGACGAACTGGCGCGGATCCGCAACAAGGAGATCGGCTTCGTCTTCCAGACCTTCAATCTGCTGGCGCGCGCCACCGCGCTGCGCAACGTCGAGCTGCCGCTGATCTACGGGGGCGTGCCACCGGCCGAACGCAAGGCGCGGGCCGAGGCGGTGCTGCGCGAGGTCGATCTCGGCACCCGCATGGACCACCGGCCCAACCAACTGTCCGGCGGTCAGCGCCAGCGCGTCAGCATCGCGCGTGCGCTGGTGACCAGGCCCGCGCTGCTGCTGGCCGACGAGCCGACCGGCAACCTCGACAGCAAGACCTCGGCCGAGATCATGCAGCTGTTCGACGTGCTGCACCGCGCCGGCAACACCATCGTCGTCGTCACCCACGAACGCGACATCGCCGAGCATGCGCACCGCATCGTCACGATCCGCGACGGCATGATCGCCAGCGACGAACGCCAGCGCCCGAAGCCGGTGGGGGCGCCGTGAGCTGGCGCGAGGGCATCTGGCTGGCGCTCGAGTCGATCTGGGCCAACCGGCTGCGCTCGTTCCTGACCCTGCTCGGCGTCATCATCGGCATCGCCTCGATCATCGCCACCGCGGCGGTGATCCAGGGCCTGAACGTCTACGTCAGCGACAAGCTCGGCAACCTCGGCAAGGGCGTGTTCACGGTGCAGCGCTTCGGCCTGATCACCAACCGCCAGCAGTTCCTCGACGCGGTGCGCAAGAACCGCAAGCTGCTGCCGGCCGACGCCGAGGCGATCGCCGCGCGTTGTCCGAGCGCCCGGGAGGTCGCGTGGGAAGTGCATGCGACCACCGACCTGAAGCGAGGTCAGGAGGAGATCCGCGACTGCGACATCGGCGGCATCACGCCGGCCATTCTCGAGATCGAACCGTACGACGTCGCCGACGGCCGCTTCCTCGCCGAGCACGAAGAGCTGACCAGCGCCCCGGTCGCGTTCGTCGGCAACGACATCGCCGAACGGCTGTTCCCCGGCGTCGATCCGGTCGGCAAGGAGCTGCGCATCAAGGGCCGCGACCTCGTCATCGTCGGCCTGGCGAAGAAGAAGGGCAGCTTCCTCGGCTTCTCGCAGGACAACTTCGTCAAGATCCCGTTCACGCTGCACCGGCGGCTGTTCGGCAGCCAGCGCTCGATCAACATCAGCGTGCAGGCGCGCGACGGCGACCGCATGGAGGAAGCGATGGACGAAGTGCGCGCGGTGTTGCGCGCGCGGCACCGGCTCGAACCACCCGAGGCCGACGACTTCGACCTGGTCACGTCGGAGGGCATCAACAACCTGTGGCGCAACCTGACGCAGACGATCTTCGCCGTGGCGATGTTCGTGGTCGGCATCTCGCTGGTGGTCGGCGGCATCGTGATCATGAACATCATGCTGGTGGCGGTGGTCGAGCGGACCCGCGAGATCGGCGTGCGCAAGGCGGTCGGTGCCCGCCAGCGCGACATCGAGCGGCAGTTCCTGATCGAGTCGGTGCTGCTGTCGTGCCTCGGCGGCCTGATCGGCGTCGCGATCGCCTTCGGCGCCGCCAGGTTGCTGGCGGCCTGGACGCCGCTGCCGGCCGATTTCCCGGCCTGGGCCCCGATCGGCGCGTTCGTCATCTGCACCATGATCGGCGTGTTCTTCGGCCTCTACCCGGCGCGGCGCGCCGCCCGCCTCGACCCGATCGAGGCCCTGCGCACGGAGTGACCGCATGAACCTGCCGCGCCGCCTCACCGCCGTGCTCGAGAACGTGCGCCTCGCGTTCGAGACGCTGTCGGCGAACCGCTTCCGGTCGTTCCTGACCGTGCTCGGCATCTTCATCGGCGTGCTGCTGGTGGTGACCGTCGCCTCGGTGCTGAACGGGTTCCGGCAGTCGGTGGTCGACTCGGTCGAGCAGTTCGGCACCAACAACATCTACATCACGAAGGCGCCGTTCATCCAGCTCGGGCCGACCTCGCGCGAGATGCGCCTGCGCAAGCCGCTGCGGCTCGCCGATGCCGAGGCGATCCGCGATCACTGCCCGTCGGTCGAGGTGGTCTCGGCCGGCATCTCGGTGCCGACGTTCCTGCAGCGCGCCCGCTACGGGCGCGAGGAGATCGACACGCCGCGGCTGCGCGGGGTGTTCCCCGACAACGTCGAGGTCGCCAACCGCGTGCTCGACGAGGGCCGGTTCTTCACCGAGCAGGAGAACGAGCACCGGGTCGCGGTGGTGGTGCTCGGCCATGCGGCGGCCAAGGCGCTGTTCCCTTCGGGCGGCGCGATCGGCAAGCAGATCCAGGTCGCCGGGCACGAGTACACCGTGGTCGGTACGCTCGAGAAGCGCAAGGAAGGGCCGTTCGGCGGGCAGAACGAGGAGGACACGCTGTTCCTCGCCCCGTACCGGACGATGCGCCGCTTCTACCCGGCCGAGGTCGACCACTTCCTCGCCGCGCGCAGCAGGACCGGCATGATGACGGCCGCGCTCGACGAGATCACGCAGGTGCTGCGCAAGCAGCGGCGGGTGCGCTGGAACGAGGACAACAACTTCGAGCTCGGCACCGCGGAGACCCTGATCCAGTCGTTCGACGAGATCGTGTTCGCGACGCTGGCGGTGATGTTCCTGCTGTCGACGGTCGGCTTCCTGGTCGGCGGCGTCGGCGTGATGAACATCATGCTGGTGTCGGTGCGCGAACGGACGCGCGAGATCGGCATCCGCAAGGCGGTCGGCGCGCGCTCGGCCGACATCCTCGGCCAGTTCCTGGTCGAGGCGATGGTGCTGTGCACGATCGGCGGGCTCGCCGGGCTGGTGGTCGCCGAGGGTCTGCTCGGGCTGGTGCGGCTGGTGGTGCCGCAGCTGGTGTCGGCGACGCCGATGTGGGCGCGCGTGTTCGCGTTCGCCGGCTCGGCGAGTGTCGGGCTGTTCTTCGGCCTGTGGCCGGCCTGGAAGGCCGCCAAGCTCGATCCGGTCGAGGCGCTGCGCTACGAGTGACGGGCGGTCGTGTCGCTCAGAAGCTCCAGCTCAGCCCCAGCAGCACCGAGAACGGCTGGTAGTCGGCGTCGTAGGTGATGCCGGATCCGGATTCGGCGGCCAGATCCTGGCCGAAGGACTGCAGGTATCGGCCTTCGAGCTGGAGCGCCCAGCGAGACGAGAACCGGTAGTCGACGCCGAGGATCGCCTGGATCGCGAGCGCCGAGTCGGAGTAGTCGACCTCCGTACCGCCGCCGAGATCGATGTCGATCTCCTGGAGCAAGCCCAGACCGAGGCCGACATACGGTTGCAAGCTGCCGGTCACCGGCAGGTGGTAGCGGGCATTGGCGAAGAAGCCGAGTGAGGCGAAGTCGCCTTCGGTGATCGTCGGCCCGGTGTTCCGCACGCGGTCGATGGGGTTGGTCCGGTAGCCGAGTTCCACCTCCATCGACCAGTCGTCGGCGACGCGGTAGCCGGCGCCGAACGTGTAGGCGAAGCCAGGGTCGAAGGACGCGTCGGCCTGCTGCAGCGCGCCGACATCGCCGCTCTCGAGATCGGTGCTCGGCAGCAGCGACAGACCACCGGTGGCGCGCACGTAGGCGCGTTTGCCGTCCTCGTCATCGCGGTTCGGCGCCGCGTTGGCATCGGACGCCGTCGACGACGGCGCGCCGGTGGTCGCCCAGGTCGGGCGGGCACCTGGCGCCGTGCAGGCGGCCATCAGCAACAGCGAAGTGGTGAGAAGTCGCGAATGGGTCACGTTCATGACCTCTGTTTCGCCGATCCGTCGCCGCGGTAGGCGTGCAGTTGCCGTGCAATCGGCGTCAATTCCGAGCGTCGCTGAAGTGCAGCGTGGCGATGTAGCGGTCGGCCTGCACGCGAGTGTCGAGTTGCCAGCCGAAACGCGCACACAGGTCCCTGGTGATGCCGAGCCCGAGTCCGTGCGATCGATGCGGTGACGCCGAGGCCGGCGGCAACGAGTTCTCGATGCGGACCCCGTTCTCGACGCGGATCTGCACCGGCCCGGTGCCACGATGCCGCAGTGCATTGTCGACCAGGTTGCGCAGCACGACCTCGGCGCACAGTGGTTCGCCCTCGAACGGGAGGTCTTCGACGACGACCACGGCGACGACGTCGGCATCGTCGCCGGCCCGGCGCAGGTCGCTCAGTACGCGCTGCAGCAGCGGCAACGTCGTCACCCGCTGCAACTCCTCGGCGCGCGCGGGATCGCGAGCCAACCAGAGGAATGCACCGATCAACGCCTCGATCCGCTGGTTGGCGGCCCCGATGCGCGCGACGAGTCCGTCGGCAGTCGGCGCCAGGGCGCCGTCCCGGCGGAGCAGTTCCAGGGCGCCGGCGATGATCGCGACCGGCGTGCGTAGTTCGTGGCTCGCTTCGCGCGTGAACCTCCGCTCGCGCGCGAGGGCCGCGGCCAGATGGTCGCGCGACACCAGCAGTTCCCGGGCGAGGCTGCCGAGCTCGTCGTCGCCGAAGTCGGTCGACAGCCTCTGCTGTGCTTGCGGGGCCGCGGTCTGCAGCAGGGGCGCGAGTCGGCGCAGCGACGAGAACACGTGTTGCAGCTGCCACCAGATCACGGCGGCGCCGAGCAGCGCGAGCACGATGCCCGCCACGATCACCAGGTCGTATCCAGGGGCGGCGATGGCTTCGTCGAAGGCCTCGAACGGGCGGACGTCGTAGAGCAGTTCGACGCGGTCCCCGGCACTCGTCGCGATGCCGACGAACACGTCCGTCTCGTCAGCCGTGGCCGTCGCATCGAGCACGATGTCGTTGAGTTCGTGCACACCCGGCGACAGCCGCGCGATGTGCTCGCGCAGGGCGCGCGGCATCGGGTCCGCGGCCTGCAGCCGCCGCATGCCGGGCGCCAGTGTCGCCACGGGATCTGCCGCCAGCACCGCGAGCATGTGAGCCATCTGCCGCTGGAACACGGCGTCCTCGGTCTTGAAGGCCACTTGCGGCAGCAGCACGGCGAAGGTCGCGGCCAGCAGGCTCGCCAGTGCCAGCGTGGCGCGCCGGAGACGACGTTCCAGGGGACCGTGCTTCATGGTGTGACGGCGAGGCGGTAGCCGATCCCGGGCAGCGTGTGCAGCAGCGGGGAACCGCCCGGCCCGTCGATGGCTTTGCGCAAGGCGTAGACGTGGGTGCGCAGCACGCCGTCCCCGACCGGGTAGTCGGGCCACAGCGTGGCCAGGATGGTCTCGCGCCGCACGACGGCCGGACTGGCGCGCAACAACATCTCCAGGATGCGGAGTCCGATGCGGGTCGGCGCGAAGCGGCGATCACCGCGCCGGCAACTCAGCGACGACAGGTCCAGTTCGAGGTCGGCGCACCGCAGTACACCGGCCGGTGTGGCGGCGATCGCCGGGGCCGCGCGCCGCACCAGCGCCCGCAGGCGGATGGCCAGCTCGGCCAACGCGAACGGCTTCACCAGATAGTCGTCGGCGCCGGCGTCGAAGGCGGCGATCTTGTCCTCGAGCGTGTCGCGCGCGGTCAACACGAGCACGGGCGTGCCCTGGCGCGCCTGTTCCCGCAAGCTGCGGCACAGCTCGATGCCGTCGAGTCGCGGCAGAGTCAGATCGAGCACCACGACGTCGTGGTTGCCCGCTGCTGCCGCCCACAGGCCGCGAACCCCGTCGTCCTCGTGCGCGACCTCGTCCGCCGGGGCGAAGTACTCCAGCACATTGTCGGCGAGCGCCCGGTCGTCCTCGATCAGCAGGATGCGCATGCGCGCAGGAGCCTAGCCCGGGTGGCGCGATCGGCGGGCTCGTTGACGCCGATTTGACGGCGCGGGGCCTGCTCTCGCCGGATCGCGACGATGGCTCCGGCGACCCGTCAGTTGCCGACCACCCCGACCAGGCCGTTGGACGACGCGAACGAGACGCCGTCGTAGGTCGTGGCCTGCGCCACCAGTGCGAAGGCGAGCAGGCTCGGGGTCGCCGGCACGGTCACCGGATAGCTGCTGGCACCGGCGTTGATCGGTGCCGTGAACGCGCCGAGGTCGGTGTCGATGTGCGCGAAGCAGCCGGCGGCCGCGATCGCGGTGAGCTCGATCGGAGCCGGCAGCGCGTCGCCACCGAACCAGAACGTGCAGAACGGTGCGGCCGGATTGGCGTTGGTGGCCGACAGGGTCCACGTGCCGGCCAGTTGCGGCAGGTTGCTCGCGAGCGTCAGCGGCTGCACGGCGGGGCAGCCGAGCCCGAACGTGGTGGCTGCGGCGATGCCGCTGTCGAGCGCGAACAGGCTCAAAGTGCCGTTGCCTTCACTGGTGACGGTCAGCAGCGGGCGGCCCAGCGGGTTGTCGCCGGCGGCGACGAACTGCAGTCCTTCGGGGGCGGTGGCGCCCACGCCGCTCGAGGCATTGACGTTGATGACATCGACCAGCACCGGTGCAGTCGGGTTGCGACGTCGTAGGCCAGCACCGAATTGGTGCGCTCGAGGCCGACGAACAGCAGCGGCACGCCGTTGACGATGCCGAACGTGACCGACTCCGGCTCCGGCCCCTTGTCGTCGGAACGCGACTCGACCCACAGGCCGCGCGCGAGCATCTCGCGTTCGATCTGCGAGCCGCTGTCGAACACCTTGACGCCGCTCGTGGTCCAGATCGTGAACGAACGCGCGCCGAACACGTAGAGCTGATCGACGTCGAGGTCGCCGTCGGTGTCACCGCGGGCGAGGTCGTAGTCGCCGGTGGCCATGTTCAAGCGACCGAGCACCGCGTTGCTGTTCAGCTGCGCCAGCGTGTAGAGGCCGGTCTCCGGGCTCGGGTCCTCGCAGTCGAGCACGAAGTTGTTGTCGACCGAGGCGCCGCGGGTCTGGTCGTTCCAGCCTGCGAAGTCGGCGCGGCTGTCGCCCTCGTTGGCGGTCGCCAGGTAGGTGACGCCGCCGATCGTGAACGAGGTGATCGCGTCGGGCATGTAGATGCCGAGGATCGGGAAGTTCTGGAAGTTGCCGTTGCTGCTGTCCTGGTCGGACGCATCGAGCTCGTTGCCGGGCAGGCTGTGGTCCTTGAAGCCGAGCGGCCGGATCTGCTTGACGGTCGCCGTCGCGATGTCGATCTCGGCGATCGCGTTGGCTTCCTGCAGGGTCACCCAGGCGGTGGTGGAGGTGGCGTCGACGGTCAGGTATTCGGGTTCGACATCCTGCGCCAACGTGACGCCGTTGCGGTTCGACAGCCGCACGCCCTGGGCCTGCAGCGCCGCCTTCTGGCCGTTCCACGGCACGAAGCTCGCCGTCATCGCGGTGCGCGCGGCGACGTCGACGATGCTGACCGAACCCTCGGGGTTGATCAGGCCGGTGGCGAGGTCGACTTCGCCTTCGTTGGCAGTCAGCACCTTCAGGCCGTTCGGCGTGAAGGCCAGCATGTCGGGCATCGCGCCGACGGTGACCGCCGGACCATTTTGCGCCCCGGTGGCGGCGTCGAAGAACTGCACCGCGCCGGGCGCCTGCCCGGTGGCGCCCTCGACCGCGACCGCGATCAGTCCGTTCCTGGCGGCGACGCTGTTGGGCGGGCCGCTCAGTGCGATCGCCTGCACCCAGGTGAGGCCGCCACTCGCCGAGGCGGAGTAGACGTCGAGGGTGTTGTTGCCGGAGTTGGTGACGAAGACGCGGGAGCTGCTGGCGTCGAATGCGCTGATCTCGCCGCGCTGGTTGGCCGACTGGATCGACGACAGGTGGGTGTGGGAGATCTGCGCGGTGAGCGAGGCGGTCGCGGCGAACGCGGCGGCGACGGCGGTGAGCTGGGTGACCATGTTGGGATCGCAGGGTGATGCCAACCGTCGCCGGCGTCGGCCGATCGGCCGCCGGAGGGTTGGGCATGAAGATGCGATCCAGCCACCGAGAAGGTCCCGTGTGGCTCGTGTCAGGATTCGCCGCGATGCGTCACGCGGCGCCGGGCTGCTCGTGCACGCCGAGTCGCCCCGATGCGTTCGCGGTAGCGAACCCGAATGTCACGCCGTCCGGCGACTCAGAAGATCGTCACCTGGAACGCGTTGGTGGTCTCGACGAGGCGCGGGTCCAGCAAGTCGACCGTGACGGCCTGGCTCCAGAACGTCGTGCCCGGCGGGACCGCGGCCGGGATCGGTTGCACGAAGGGCTGGTTCGCGAGCAGCACCACGTCGGGGGCCGGCACCAGCAGGCACGGCAGCGGCTGCGTCGACGGGAACGTGAACGGCTGCACATTCGCACCGAGCACCAGCAGCGCCGGCCGACCGAACTGCAGCGGGCCGGCCACGCGCAGCTCGAGGCCGCCGTCGAAGCGCGTTCGCACCAGATGTTGGAAGCCGTCGCTGCAGCCGCCGGCGGCCGGCGTCAGCACGGCCCGGCCGACCGGTCGCAGCGACAGGCTCAACACGCTGTTCAGGCTCGCTGGCCCGGTCAAGTTCGCCTGGGTCTGGATCCGGACCGCGAGCGGCACCGGGCCGAGGTTGACCAAGAGTGACGCGCCTGTGACCGGCGAGCCGGTCTGGAACTCGAACGAGCCGTCGTTGCCGACATCGATCGCCAGCGACTGCACGAGGCCAGGGCTCGATGGCACGGCCGGTAGCGCGAGCTCGAGGCGGCAGGCTTGCGCGCTGGGATTGCTCAGCACCAGCAGCAGGTCGCCGCCGGTGAGGCTCGCGGTGGCACCGGCCGGGGCGTTCGCGATCCGGGTCAGCTGCAGATCGATGCCGGTGGGCTGCACGAACAGCTGCCAGTCCACGCGCATCTGGGTGACGGTGGCGCCGAGCAGGAACGCCGCCTCACTGCCGAGGTCCGGCAGCGCCCCGGTCGGGATCGTCGAGAACGTGCTCTGGCCGCCGGCGCTGGCGCGCAGCGTCGCCGGGGACAGCGCCGTCAAGGCTGCGGTTTGTGCGGTGGCCACCGACGCCAGTGGCAGCAGGATCAGCAAGAGCCCCTTGTTCATGTCGGTCTGTAGGCGGCGCCACTCCACTGGTCACTGCGGTCGGTGGCATGTCGCGACGATTCTCGGTGCGGCTGGTCGGTGTCGTTCCGGCCGCGGAACAGAATCCCATCAGGGACTGCTGCGGCCAAGGAAACTTCATGGCGCGCGATCAGGACCACGCGCCGGGCCGCTTCCCGAGAGGAGCCCGTCCCGGGCCCCACCCGATCCCATGAAGACCCTGCTGCCCTGTGCGTTGCTGCTGTCGGCGATCGCCGCCCAGTCCCCGTCCTACGACACCTTCGGCTCGGCGCTCAGTGCCCAGGCGAGTTTCTCCCAGTTCGGCTTCTCGGCGGCCGCCACCTGCAACGGTGTGAGCGGCGGTGCCAGCTGGATTCTGGGGCCCAACCAATACGACGGCTGGGCCCTCTTCGGCGCGTACAACGTCGACAACTACATCGCGTGGACCTTCCGCGGCGGCAGTCGGGTCGTCAGCCGGATGCAGCTGCGGTCGGATTACGGCTTCGTTGCCCAGTACGGCGCCCTGTACGTGCGGCACTTCGCGATCGACGTGACCACCGACGCGGTGCCGTCGCTGGGTGGGAACTGGACCCCGGTCGTGCTGCAGCAGGTCCTGCCGGCTGGCGCCACGGTCGCCGGCAACGTGGTCACCTATCCGGTGACCGGCTATCCCAACCTGGAGAACTGCGACGTGCAGTTCGCGCCGGTGGCGGCGACCGGTGTGCGGTTGCGCGTGTTCCCGCAAGGGGGCACGAACAGCAACATCGTGTTGACCGAGGTGTCGTTCGCGACCGTGGTGCCGGGCCTGCTCGGCTACGGCACGGACTCGAGCTGCGCCGGTGCGCGGTCACTGACCGTGAACGGCGTGCCGCGCCTCGGCGACGCCGGCTTCGCGTGGCAGGCGCCGCGGGCGCCGGTGGGTGGGCTCGGCCTGCTGTTCGCGAGCACCGCGGCGCTGCCGGCGGCGGTGCCGGCGCTCGGCATCGGCATCTGGATCAGCCCGGCCGGGGCGGTCGGGCTCACCACCGTCGCCAGCAGCTGGGGCACCGCGGAGACGCCGTTCCCGCTGCCGAACAACGCCGGCCTGATCGGCTTCCAGGTCGCGGCGCAATACGTGTGGCTCGAGTCGTGCGCTGCGCAGGGCCTGACCGCGTCGAGTGCTGGCCGGATCACGCTGCAGTGAGCGAACGCAGCGCGCCCGGGCTCACTCCGCCTTGCAGCCCGCGGTGTCGACGCGTTCGACGCCGGCGAGCGTGCCCGCGAGCCAGGTCGCGCGTTCGATCCAGCGCGCAGCGGCGCTGCCGCTGACGACCAGCGTGTCACCGAGCAGCTGCAGGCGCGCCGATGCCGGCGGCTGCAGCAGTCGCTGGGCGCGTTGCAGCACGAACGGCGTGTGCAACGACTGCCAGTTCTGCAACGCCGGCTGCACCAGGTCGGAGGCGCCGTGGCGTTCGGCCAGTTCGGCGAACGGCAGCGCCAGCGGATCGCGCAGACCGCGCAGCTGGTAGCCACCTTCGACCGCCACCAGCTCGGTGACCAGATAGCCCGGTTCCTGCCGCGCCGCGGCCAGCAGCGCCTGCGCCGCACGTTCGGCGCGCCAGCCGGTGAACCAGCTCCAGCC
>JALORC010000146.1 GCA_025459175.1 Planctomycetota bacterium
GTCCAAGGGAACCAGCAATATAGATGGCTTCGCCACCGCCGAGATCCGCGACGACCATAGAATTGTAGTGACCCACAGAACCACCAAAATGCGTCATACCGATAACGGAAAGGCTCCTTGGATCCATAACGATCACATCACCGGTCAAGCAGGCGACTATCAACTCTTGGCCAGGCAGCGTGTCGATCACGTCTGCCATCAACAGCCCCCCGACGGCTCCAGCACCTCGGGCCAATGCCGCAGGAGTCAATGGCACGCTCTGGAGCGGCCCCCATGTGCCGGACGCTATCGTCCACTCGATCCGATGGACGGCACCCGCGGCAACTTCGTTGTCAGCCAAGTTGCCGAGGGCAGGGGGAAGAGCCTGAGAATACTGCGTAGGTAGCGGCGGTGGCGAGTAGCAGGACCCAAACCAAACCACAACCTTAGTCCCCGTGGGATCGAGTTGAGCATGAAGGCCTGCAGCGCCGAAGCCTACATCTTCAGACATAGACGACAAGTTTCCGAGCGCCTGTGGCGCAGCGATTGCCTCGAACACATAATTGCTAACTATACGAACTCGACCTCCAGCACACCCAAGAACGACAGCAACCCGGCCGTCCGGCAACTCGACCATCTTCATCGACTGCTGTGTCATCACCGGCAGGTAGCCGACAAAGCTCTTCAAATTCCAATGCGATAGACGGTCAGGAGCACCGCCCAACGGCGAGGGAGGCTGCGTAGAAGTCCAAACACCATCGATGATGCCTAAAGAGGATCGAATGCCCTCTAAAGAATTTGCCCAGGACCCGTTTGCAGACCACCACATTGTCCTAGCACTACCATCCTGGAGTATCAATGGAGACCCTTCAAGCGACGCACCCGACAGAGGATGTAACCAGAACCCAGAAACCTCTTGCTGACCACCTAGACTGGAAACCCAGTTGTTCGGAAGGTATCGACCCGACCCAGATCTCTCGTACACTACATCGTCCTTATCGATAGGCACCCAATTGGCCAAAGTGACCCCAGCGTTCGATTGATAGATGGGAACACTCGGGAACGGCCAAGCAGAGGCCTGGACCGCGTAGTACGACATCGTTCTAGGCGCACCAACGATTTGGGAAGCAACCGACTCCAAATGGAGTCGCCACGGCAGCGGTGACCCCGGGTCTCTCGAGACCTTCCAATAGCACCCACGTTGATCCACCACGTGCAGGAAGGGATCCAACCCACCAAGAAGTGGAGCCGGCTTCCGCCCCATCGCCCACGCACACGACAAACTCTGGTTGGTCCGCGGCTGCGCGTGTGAGTTGGAGGCACCAGCCCCCATGTGCAGCCAGTAGCCGGAGCCCCCACCGGCTGGCGATGCCGGCAGTGCCGTGCCCGGAAGCAACAGGTCGTTCACATGCAGCCACATCAATCCGGTGTTGGTGGCGACTACGATCTCTTCCGAGTAAGTTCCACTGCCGGGATTATCCTGCACCAGCTCACCGACTGCAATCGTGTGCGCGTCGGCACCGAACGGATAGTAACCCTGCTGACTCGAATCCAAGTCCTTCTCGGCGATGAAGCTGCCCGTGTGGTCCAACAGCGAGAGCCACGAACCACCGCTGAGCACGAGCAGGTGTTCTCCAGCACCTTCCGCACTCTGTTGGTTGGATTCATCGGGCGAGCAGCTGGCGATGTCAACGGCGCCGCGGTGGAAGTTGCTGAGCATGCCGATGCGCTCCATGGTCGCCGGGTCGTATCGCCGGACCGCCGGGCCGTCGTCATCTCCTGTCCACAACGCGACCGGCGTGATGCCGATCGCATCCAACCGCATCAATTCCAGATCGATCGGGTTCCCCTGGCACCTGGTCTCGACAGGGCCACGCAAATCCTCGGGAATCGAGCGCGACAGGGCCACCAAGGACGCCACCCATGGTGGCGACGACCCTGAACTGTTGGCTGCGAACTGCACCCGGGCCACCACACCGCGCGCCGAGAGGATCGTCGCTGAGTGCTGTGCCTCGATCACGAAGTCGTGGATCCCCGGTTCCGGCCACTCGAACAGCGGCTGCAGGTTGGTGCCATAGAACACCAGCCCGCCGTGCACGGACGCGAACACGATCTCCGGCCCATCGTGGTTGGGCAGCACGTCGGCGACCTTCATATGGTGCGGCTGCGAAACCTCCCACGGCAACACCACGAACTGCTGCACCGACAAGTCCGCCATACTAAGCTTGTAGAGATGCCGGCGCGTGCCGACCACCAAGGACGACGGCGGGAGGAAGGCCATCGCATAGGCTTGATTGCCGAGCCGCACGCTCTGCCCGGTGCGGACCAACCGCTGCCGCTGCGCGAGCGACGAAGTCGTGTCGACCTGGAACGCCGACACATAGCCGTCGGCACTGCCGACGAACACCTTTTGGTCTGCGATCAGCATCGCCTCGCGCCGACCGGGATTGGCGCCCGCGGTGTCCGGTTGCACCGCATCGAAGAACACCTGGTCGCTCTGCAACACCGCGGGCGATGACGGCGGCCCGTCCAGGCCCCGGCCGAGGTGCCACTCGTGTGGGTCGTCGATGCCGCGGAACTGGTCCGCGTCGCTCGCAGTGCGATCGGTCGGCACCACGACCAGCGGCGGCAGAGTGCCCAGCCCGAGCTCGACGCTGCGCTGCGCCACTGCCTTCGCCATCAGCTGCATCGCGATCGCATCCGGCTCGTAGACGCCGGGCTGACCGCTGTACGGGTCCGTGATCGGCGCCACTGCGGTCTGGTGGCAGCCGTTCTCGGCGATGGCCCAGGCAATGGTGTTGTGCGCCGAGTCGACGAGTGCGGACGGCACCTGGGACGGGCCAGCGGGCGGGCTCTGCTCCCCCGACTCCGCCGTCACCGAGCCACCGAGCAGGCGCTTCCAATCGGTGCCGGTCGATGTGATGTCCTCGTCGCCGACCCCGAAGTAGGCCGGCCGATAGGTGCGCTTCTGCGTGAACAGCCGCGGATAGGAGAGATCGTGGCACTCCGCGCCGAAGCTCCAGCAGTACTGGTTCCAGTTGAGGAAGTCGCTCTCCGTCACCGTCGCACCCGAGAACGGACCACCCGTGATGCGCGACAGCGCGTGGCCGAGATCGTGCTCCCCGTAGAGCCGCTGGATGCTCGGGCTGATCACCTCCGAGAAACTGCCATGGATCGTGCGCGGATGCCGCAGCGCCGACCAATGTGCCTGGTGCCCGCCGTTGCTTGCGCCCGCGAACACCACCACGACGCGCTGTTCGATCTCTTGCGGGGTGAGTCCTTGGAAGTTCGGCTGACCATTCTGGAGGGGATTGCGTTCCGAGGTCTCCTGCAACAGCGCCTTGATCGCCGCCAGCAGCTGCAGATGGCGTTGTTCATTCAGCGTCGTCTGCCGACCGGCGACACTGAGCACCGAGTAGGCGAGAATCGGCCAGAACGGCTGCGGCTGCGGCTGCTGGTACCAGGCGCGGTAGTAGCTCAGCTGCAACGGTCGTTCGACCTGGTAGGGATCGCGGTTGGCGAGGAACTGCGTTGCGTCGGGAGGATTGGCTCCGAACCGCTCGCGGCGAACCAAACCGTCCGGACTGAAGATGCCCGGGTAGACGTTTCGCCACTCGGGGCGTCGATCATCGTACTGCTGCGGGAACCGCGTCGTCGCCTCGCACAGGATGCAGATGACGATCTTCTGCTGCGGAGTAGGCGGCACCTGCGGCTTGAAGATCTCGAACGCGGCCTGATCGATGTAGCCCAACGGGCTGATGGGCGCGGACAGGTCCCCGTAGATCGGGTGCCACTGCGGCAACGACAAGCTGGGTCGGCGCAAGCAGCCGGCCAAGCGCATCACGGTGACCGGACTGGGCGGCACGCGGTCGTCGTTCCAGGTGAAGGGCTCCCACTGCGCGCCCGGGAGCAATACGACGTTCTCCGCCGTCACATTCGCCCCCACGTCGTCCCCGTGCCACGCACCGGTGTCCGGCAGACCGGCTGTCGCGGCAAAGCCCTCACCATGGTTCCAGATGCCGTCGCGGATCGCCACGTAGGGCGACGCCCGTGTCGCCGCAATCCCGGGCGGCAACGCCAACGGAGCAATGGTCGGGTGGACCTGGCGCTGCGGATTCACGGGCGGCACCGGCGATTGCCCGGGGCTATGCGTGCTCAACGCCCCGAGCGCGAGCGGCAGAGAGAGAGAGAGAGAGAGAGAGAGAGAGACGAGTGGCGCCGCGCATGCGAATCTCCGTTCCGATCGGGCCAACCGCAGATCGCCGGAGACTGCACCACTCGGCCCCCCGGCCGTCAACCCCATCACCACCACGCAACGACGCAGGACGCCGTCGAGGCGACACCTTGCCGAAGGCGCTCAACCGGCAGCCACATCATGGGGCGCCCTCCCCCGCTGCGGCTGGCCCCGCCCGGAACGCCTTCCCCCAGCCCGCGTCAGCCGCGCAACTCGGCGCCGATCTGACCGCACTGCTCGCGCACCTTGCCTAGGAACTTGCTCTCGTCCTCGTCGGTCAGCGTACGATCGTCCGCCCCCAGCGTCACCGTCAGGTTCAGACTCTTCTTGCCGGCCGGCAGCCGCTCGCCGCGATAGACCTCGAACAGCCGCACGTCCTTGACCAGCTTGCGCCCGGTGGTGCGCAGGAACTCCACCACCGCCGCCACCTGCACGCTCTCGTCGACCAGCAGCGCGACGTCGACCGGCAGCACCGGGAACACCGGCAGCGCCTGATACCGCGCGATCTGCCGCCCATTGGCGAGCAGCGCCCGCACATCGAGACACGCGATCGCCGTGCTGACCGGCAACCCCATCGCCCGCGCGATGCCCGGGTGCAGGTGCGCGACGTAACCGACCGGCGAGCCGTCGCGGTCGATCGCGACGGCGCGGTTCTGGTGCACCCACGGCTGGTCCTTGCCGTGCCAGATGCGCTGCATCACCGCCGGATGACCGACGCGCTGCAGCAGGTTGGCGATCGCCTCGCGCAGTTCGGCGAACGGGTGGCTGCCGTCGCGCCGCGCGTGCACGAACGCGAGCTCGCGCACCTCGTGCGGCAGCTTGTGCTCGTCGCACATCTCGGCGTGATAGCCCTTGCCGTGTTCACACAGCTTGACCTCGGCCACCTGCCGCAGGTTCTGCGGCACGCTGGCGAGCAGGCTCGGCAGCACGTGGCGGCGGATCCGCGAGATCTCGGGCGCGACCGGGTTCTGCACCCGCACGTAGGCGTGTTCCAGCGCCTGCACCTGCTGCAGCACCGCGTCCGGCACGAAGCTGTAGTTGTAGACCTCGCTGCAGCCGAGCTCGAGGCAGCTGACCTCGACCAGGCGGCGAGCGAGGAACAGCTCGTCGTTGCGCGGCGGCGGCGCCACCGTGCCGTGCAGCGGCCGTTCCGGGATGTTGTCGTAGCGGAACATGCGCCCGACCTCCTCGATGAGGTCGTCCTCGATGGCGATGTCCTTGGTGGCGCGGAACGACGGCACCACGCAGTCGAAGCCGGTCGCCGTCGGCGTCACCTCGAACTGCAGCGAACGCAGGATGCGCAGCACCTGCTCGTCGTCGAGCGGCACGCCGAGCTTCAGCAACAGCCGGGCGCGGCGCAGCGTGATCTGCTTCGGCGCCGGGCGGAAACCCGCCGGGTCGACCAATGGCCCGGCCGGCACCGCGGTCGGGTTGTACTGCTGCAGCAGGCGAACGAAGTGGTGCACCGCGAGCTCGGCGTTGGCCGGATCCTGCGCCTTCTCGAACCGGGCGCTGGCGTCGGTGCGCAGGCCCAGGCGCATGCTGGTGCGACGGATGCCGGCGGCGTGGAAGTTCGCCGACTCGAGGAACAGCCGCGTGGTGTCGGCAGCGACCATCGTGCCGGCGCCGCCCATGATGCCGGCGAGCGCTTCGGGGCGATCGCCGCTGCAGATCAGCAGGTCCTGGTCGGTGAGCTTGCGGACCTGGCCGTCGAGCGTGGTGATGGTCTCGTTCGGCTTCGCCTTGCGGACCTTGATCGGGCCCTGGCCTACGTGCCGCGCATCGAACGCGTGCATCGGCTGGCCGAGGTCGAGCATCACGAAGTTGGTCAGGTCGACCGGCAGCGAGATCGCGCGCTGACCGACCGCCGCCAGCTGCCAGCGCAGCGCGTGCGGCGACGGCCCGCTCTGCACGCCGTCGAGCACGAGGCCGCAGTAGCGCGGGCAGGCCTGCGCATCGTCGATCTGCACCGCGACCTTGGCGCCGCTGGCCGGGAACACGATCGGCGCGCCGAGCGGCTTCAGGGTGCGGCCGTAGATCGCCGCCAGTTCGCGCGCGAAGCCGTGATGGCCCCAGAGATCGGGGCGGTGGTTGATCGACTTGTTGTCGATCTCGAACACCCAGTCCTGCACCGGCAGGGCCTCGACGAACCGCGCGCCGATCGGGGTGTCGGGCGGCAGCACCAGGATGCCGTCGTGTTCGGTGGACAGGCCGAGTTCCGACTCCGAGCAGATCATGCCGTGCGACTCGACGCCGCGGATCTTGCCGACCTTGATCTTCAGCGCGCCCTTGCCGCCGCTGGCCGGCAACGTCTCGCCGGGCAGGATCACGACCACCCGCTGGCCGGCGGCCACGTTGGGCGCGCCGCAGACGATCTGCACGACACCGCCGTGCGACGGGCCGACATCGACCTCGCACACCGACAGCTTGTCGGCATCGGGGTGTTTGTCACGCTTGCGCACGTGGCCGACCACCAGCGGCTCGAGTCCCTCGCCGAAGCGGATCAGGCCCTCGATCTCGGCCGTGCTCATGGTCAGATCGGCGAGGATCTGCTTCGGCTCGATGCCGGACAGGTCGACGTGGCGTTGCAACCAGCGCAGCGAGATCTTCATCGCGACACCTCCGGGAACTGCTGCAGGAAGCGCAGGTCGCCCCCCATGAACTGACGGATGTCGTCGATGCCGTAGCGCAGCATCACGACGCGCTGCAGGCCCATGCCGAACGCGAAGCCCGTGTATTCCTCGGGGTCGAGACCACCCTGGCGCAGCACGTTGGGGTGCACCATGCCGCACGGCAGCACCTCGATCCAGCCCGACTGCTTGCACACCGAGCAGCCCTGGCCCTTGCAGAACGGGCAGTTGACGTCGAGCTCGAAGCCCGGCTCGACGAACGGGAAGAAGCCCGGCCGCAGCCGCACCTGCAGATCGCGTTCGAGGATCACGCGCAGGCAGGTCTTCATGGTGTGGATCAGGTTGGCGGTGCTGATGCCCTGCTCCCCGTGCACGCGGTCCACGACCAGCCCTTCCATCTGGTAGAAGGTGTGTTCGTGGCTCTTGTCGACGGTCTCGCTGCGGAAGCACCGGCCCGGCACGATCACCTTCAGCGGCGGCTGGAAGCCGTTGCGCGTCGCGCGCTGCAAGGTGCGGATCTGCACCGGCGACGTGTGCGTGCGCAGCAGGTTCTTGCCGAGGCCGGGCTGCTCCTGCAGCCAGAACGTGTCCTGGCTCTCGCGCGCCGGATGGTCGCCCGGGATGTTCAGCGCGTCGAAGTTGAAGTACTCCGACTCGACCTCGGGCCCGTCCTGCCACTGGAAGCCGAGGCTGGTGAACAGGTCGACCAGCTCGTTCTGCACGATCGTGATCGGGTGCAGCGCGCCGCGCGGTTTGCTCGGGCCGGGCTCGGTCGGATCGAAGTCGGTGGCGGCGAGCTCCTGCTGCAGTGCGGCCTGCGCGAACTGCTCGCGGCGGGCGGCCAGCGCCTGCTCGAGCTCCTGCTTGACGGCGTTGGCGGCCTTGCCGAATGCCGGCCGCTGCTCCTTCGGCAGCGTCGTCACCGAGCGCACCAGCTCGAGCACCTCACCCTTCGCGCCGAACAGCCGGCTGTCGAGTTCGGCCAGCGCGGCAGCATCGGTGGCGGCATGGATCGCGGCGAGCCAGCGATCGCGGAGAACGGTCGTGTCCATCGGATACACCTGTCGGGAGTTCGGGCCGTACAGCGCGGCGGCGCTGGACCTGCCAGCGCCGTCGGGAGCGATCAAGGACGGCGCTGCGCAGCGGCCGTCAGGCAGCGGTCACGCCAACGCCGTCTTGGCCTTGCCGCAGATCGCGGTGAAGGTCGCCGGGTCGTGGATCGACAGCTCGCTGAGTTCCTTGCGGTTCAGCTTGATGCCGGCCTTCTGCACACCGTGGATGAACGCCGAGTAGCGCAGGCCATGGGCCTGCACCGCGGCGTTCAAGCGGGTGATCCACAGCCCGCGGAAGAAGCGCTTCTTCTGCTGGCGGCCGGCGAAGGCGAACCGCTCGGCGCGGAGCACCGTGACGGACGCCATCTTGAACAGGTTGCGACGCCCCTGGCGGTAGCCCTTGGCGCGCTTGAGAACACGATTGCGGCGCTGCCTCGTAGCAGGACCGTTGGTTGCACGGCTCATACTCGGTTACCTCCCACCCAGCAATTCCGCCATGCTCACGGCGATCTTGCCCTTGCAAATGCCCTTGCGACGGAGCTGACGCTTCCTCTTCGAGGAACGGCGCACCATCAAGTGCGACGTGAACGCGTGGCGGAACTTGACCTTGCCGGTCTTGGTCAGCTTCATGCGCTTGACCACCGCCTTCTTGGTCTTCTGCTTCGTCATAACTCGCTCTCGACTCGATCTGGACCGGTTGCTTTGAACGGCTCGCTGCGGACGGTTCGTTACGGACCGTGCTGGCGATAGCCAGCGAAGGCGTTCCGGATCTTGGAAGGGCGAGAACCCTAGCGACCGCCGCGAGCGGCAGCAAGTGCGGCCTGGGGAAAAGTCTGGCGTTCGTAACCCAAGACCGTGAAAAGGCGGGGCTCGCGCCGGCGTTGCCCGGTCCGGCTGCCATGGACGTCCTGCTCACCTGCCTGCATCTGTTCGCCTACCTGGCCCTGGGCTTCGCCCTGGCCGTGCCGGCCGCCCGCAAGATCGCGATCGCCACGCTGCTGCTGGCCGCCGCCACCAGCCTCGGCAGCGGGCTGTCGGGCCCGGCCGAGCGCGCGCTCGAGACCGTGCACACCTACGCCGGCTTCGCCGGCATCGACCAGGAAGTCAGCATGGTGCGGTTCCCGACCGGCACCACGACCGCGCCCGGCTGGCAGTGGCCGCTGCCGTTCGTCGGCTTCGCGCTGCTGTGGTCCGGCTGGCTGTGGCGGCTGGGCACCCGGCCCGCACGCTCGGCCTGGCTCGCGCCGTTGCTGTTCGCGTGGAGTGCTTCCGCCTGCTGGCTGGCGATGCAGCACCTCGCCGCCCCGGGGCTGCTGGTGCAACCGGTCGGCCTCGATCGCTTCCTGTGGCCGGCGGGCCTCGCCGCGGCGCTGCTGGCCGCCCACCGCGCCAAGTCGCTGCCGCAGCTGTTCGTGATGGTCGGCGCCACCACGCTGCTGAGCCGGCTGCCGGCGGCCCTGTTCAGCAAGTACGCCAGCGATCACCGGCTCGGCACCTGCCTCGACATCAGCACGATCGTCGACATCGTCAATCCGATGACGCAGATGCAGTTCGAGCCGCGGCTGGTGGCCGGCACCGGGGCGCAGCAGTTCTGGCTGATCTGGCTCGAGCACGTGATCTTCTTCCCGGCGGTCTACCTGATGAGCCTGATGGGCATCGCGTTCGGCGCCTACATGTTCCATCGCCACGGCCCGGAAACCGAATCGCAGGGCCGTTGACGGCCGACGCGATCCGGCCAACGATGGGATCGCCACGCCCCGCGCCCGACTGCCGGCGCCCGCTTCGGAGCCCACACGATGAAGAAGTTCTGCGTCAGCCTCACCTTCGCCAAGAACGACAGCGACAAGGCCACCGTCGCATTCGTGGTCGCCAACGCCGCGGTCGCGTCCGAACAGGAGACCGTGGTGTTCCTCAGCATCGAGGGCGTGCGCCTCGCCGAGCAGGGCTACCACGAGTCGATCCACGAAGAGGGCTTCGCGCCGCTGCGCGACCTGATCGCCAACTTCGTCAAGGCCGGCGGCAAGATCTGGGTCTGCTCGCCGTGCTTCAAGCGGCGCAAGCTCGACGAGACGAAGCTGATCCCCGGCGCCACCATCGTCGGCGGCGCGAAGCTGGTCGAGTTCCTGTCGCAGGGCGCCGCC
The DNA here is from genome assembly GCA_025459175.1 of Planctomycetota bacterium. Taxonomy (GTDB): domain Bacteria; phylum Planctomycetota; class UBA1135; order UBA1135; family UBA2386; genus UBA2386. The sequence goes on from JALORC010000146.1 coordinate 10,037, forward strand.
AGCGTCAGCTACTAGCCTGCCGGTTGCCATGAGACCACGCCCCGCCTGCGTTGGACCCGACGCCCGCAGCGGGCGCGGGTCAACGGCGAGAACGCACCCGTACCTCGCGTTGCGCAGGGAGTTGACCGTGGCAATGGAGCATCCGCGATGACTGGCTCCGGGGATCTACCCACGCCGGCGGCGGTCTGCGACGGCGGCGATCTCGACTGCGGCAGCGGGCTGCTGCTGATCATCCGCACCGCGATGCAGCCGCTGGCGGCCGGTGCGGCGCTGCTGGTGAAGAGCCGCGAACTGTCGGTGCGCGAGGATCTGCCGGCGTGGTGCCGCATGGTCGGGCACAGCGTGCTGGATGCGCGCGCGGCCGACGGCAGCTACTGGCACTTCCTGCTGCGCAAGAAGGGTGAGGACGCGGCGCTGGCCAACGATCTGCAGCAGGCGCGCGATCATGTCTGGCAGACGCGCGTGCGCTGGCGCAGCGGTCTGCAGAGTCAGGCGACGGTGCGCAATCACGGCTTCGCGATCGGCCAGCCGGCCAGCTTCGACACCGGCGATCCAGCGCCGTCGGCGATCGAGTACCTGCTCGCCGCGATCGGCGGCGCGCTCGGCAACGGGCTGCAGTGGCGGCTGTCGCAACACTCGATCGAAGTGCAGGCGCTCGAAGTGGTCGTGCGCGGCCGGCTGCACGACCCGATGGTGTTCCTCGGTCTCGCCGAGGGCAAGGCCTCGTTGCGTTCGGTCGAGATCACCGCCTACGTGGCCGCCGCGGCCGACGAGGACGTGATCACGCGGCTGTGGCGAGAGACCCTGGCTCGCTGTCCGGTCACCACTTCGTTGTCCGACTCGACCACCGTTCAGGCCTCGCTGCGACTGTCATGAACCAGACCACCTCGCGACCGATTCCCGAGTTCCCGGTCAGCGTCGTCGGCAGCTGGCCACGACCGCGTTGGTTGCTCGACGCGATGCGCAAGAAGAGCGCCGACCTGCCGGCGCTGCGCGACCGCGCGACGCTGCTGGCGATCGAGCAGCAGGATCGCGCCGGCGTCGACGTGATCAGCGACGGCGAACAGCGCCGCGACAACTTCTACTCGTTCCTCAGCGAGAAGCTCGCCGGCGTCACGCTGATGACGATGGCCGACCTGCTCGACCACGTCGAGGACAAGGCCGCGTTCGAGGGCTTGCTGCAGGCGCTAGACGTGCCGGCGTTCGCGATCAAGAACCCGACGCTGACCGGCAAGCTGGCGCGGCGCGGCAGCCTCGCCGCCGACGACGCCGCGTTCCTGCGGGCGCACACGCAGCGGCCGTGCAAGGTCACGCTGCCGGGCCCCTACCTGCTGTCGCGCTCGATGTGGGTCAAGGGTCTGTCGGCAACCGCCTACCCGACGCGCGAGGGGCTGTGTGATGACCTGGTAGCGATCCTGCGCGCCGAGCTGCTCGACCTGCGTGCGCTCGGCGTCGAGATCGTGCAGTTCGACGAACCGGTGCTCAGCGAACTGGTGTTCGCCGGCAAGGCGGCGACACGAACGTTCATGTGCGCGGCGCTGGCCGCCGCCGCCGATCCGGCCGCCGAGCTGCGCCTCGCGGTCGAGCTGATCAACCGCGTCACCGCCGGCATCGACGGCGTGCGCACCGCGGTGCACGTCTGCCGCGGCAACTGGAGCCGCAACGAGGACGTGCTGCTGGCCGGCGACTACGCGCCGCTGCTGCCGCACCTCGCGCGCATGCACGTCGACCAGTTCGTGCTCGAGTACGCGACGCCGCGCGCCGGTTCGGAGACGCTGCTCGTGCAGCTGCCGACCAGCGCCGAGATCGGCTTCGGCGCGGTCAATCCACGCACCGAGCCGGACGAGGACCCGGCGGCGGTCGCCGCCCGCGTGGGCGCATTGGCGGAACTGCTCGGCCCGGGCCGCATCTGGCTGAACCCCGACTGCGGCTTCGGCACGTTCGCCGACCGGCCGGTGGCGACCGACGAGGTGGCGATGGCGAAGTGCCGGATCCTCGCCGACGCCGCGCGACGGCTGCGTGGCGCGAGCCCCGGTCGCTGACGTAGCATCGACACGATGCAGCGCGACGAACTGGCGCGGCGATTCCTCGCCGTGCGTGGCCGCAGCGAACGACTGATGGCTCCGCTCGCGGCCGAGGACTTCCGCATCCAGTCGATGCCGGACGTGTCACCGCCGTTCTGGAACCTCGGCCACACCAGCTGGTTCTTCGCCGCCAACGTGCTGCGCCCGCTCGGCCGCGAGCCGGGCGGCTTCTCCGGCTTCGACTACACGTTCAACAGCTACTACGAGGGCATCGGGCCACGGCTGCCGCGCGCGCAGCGCGGCCGCGTCGCGCAGCCGACCACGGCCCAGGTGCGCGAGTATCGGGCGGCGGTCGACGCGGCGATGCTGGCGTGGATCGCGGCGTGTCCGGAGCCGGAGCTGCCGGCACTCGGCGAAGTGCTGACGATCGGCATCGAGCACGAGCAGCAGCACCAGGAACTGTTCGTCACCGAGATCCTGCACATCCGCTGGTCGGCGCCGGAGTCGCTGCGCACCGCGTATGCGCCGCCGCACGGAGTTCGAGCCGCGGTTGCCGAGACGCCACTGCGCGCGGTCGAGTTCGCCGCCGCGACCACGACGCTGGGCCACGACCAGCCAGGCTTCTGCTGGGACAACGAGTTGCCATCGCACCGCGTGCACACCGGCGCGTTCGCGCTCGGCGACCGCCTGATCACCAACCGCGAATGGCTCGCGTTCGTGGCCGACGGCGGCTATCGACGACCGCTGCTGTGGCTGTCCAACGGCTGGAACGCGATGCAGCAGCACGGCTGGCAGGCGCCGCTCTACTGGCAACACGGCGGCGGGCAGTGGCAGCGCTGGACGCTGCGTGGCCTCTTCGACGTGGCGCCGGAGCTGCCGGTCTGCCACGTGTCGTTCTACGAAGCCGACGCGTTCGCGCGCTGGTACGGCGAGCAGTTCGCCGCCTGGCGACACGCGCGGCTGCCGCGCGAGAGCGAGTGGGAACACGCGGCGCGCGTGCACGGCTTCGACCAGCGCGCTGGCAACCTGCTCGACGAGGACCAGGACCGCTGCGCGTTCGACGTGTGCGCGGCCGGCGCGGCGGGACCGCTGCGGCAGCTGGCCGGCGACGTCTGGGAATGGACGCTGAGCCACTACGAGCCGTATCCGGGCTACCGGCCGTTCGCCGGCGCACTGATGGAGTACAACGGCAAGTTCATGGACAACCAGCGGGTGCTGCGCGGCGGCTCGTTCGCGACACCGCGGTCGCAGGCGCGTCGCGGCTACCGCAACTTCTGGCCGGCGGACACGCGCTTCCAGGCCACCGGAGTGCGGTTGCTGGTCGATCGTTGACGGCAGCCCTGGCACTGCCGACTGCTGGGCGAAAGCACGCAGGACAGGAGCTCAGGGCATGGATCGCTGCACGTCGCCACCTCCTTGCTCGCGCCCGGGAGCTGCCGGTCAGGAAGCTCAGGCGCACTCGCTGACCTGGTGATTCGACGGCAGAACGACTGCGAACCCGACCCAGGAACTCACGACCTCCATCCTGCAGTCAAGGCTTCGCGGCTATATAGGTGCCGAATCATCATGGCGACGACGCCCGAGTGCGGAGTTCCGGCAAGCCGGAGCAAGGCCGGCGTCTCCGAGGCCAGTCTCGCCAGCCGCACGCGCAGCAAGCAAACGGCCCCCTTGCTGCCGTTCCGCCCCGGCCGCGGCGGCGCCCGTCCCGGGGCCGGTCGCAAGCCGATGATCCCGGGGCAGCCCGGCGTCGGTCACGGCCAGCGCGCACCGCTCGCCAAGCGCTTTCCAGTGCACGTCACGCTGAAGCTGCGCAGCGGCCTGCCCCGCCTGCGCAGCAAACCCGCCTACGACGCGCTGCGCGCGGCGTTCGCGGCCGACTGCGCCCGCAACCTCAGCGGCGCGTTCCGCCTGTGCCACTACGCGGTCCAGAACGACCACCTGCACCTGATCTGTGAAGCCGAAGATCGCACGGCACTCAGCCGCGGCCTGCAGGGCCTGCTGATCCGCATCGCGCGAGCACTCAACAAGCTGTGGTCACGCCGCGGCCGCGTGTTCGCCGACCGCTACCACGACCACATCCTGAAGTCGCCGCGCGAGGTCCGCAACGCACTGCGCTACGTGTTCGGCAACGCCAAGAAGCACGCGGCCGAAGGCCGCGAGGTCAGCGTGCCGCAGGCGATCGACACGTTCACCTCGGCGCCGTGGTTC
>JALORC010000147.1 GCA_025459175.1 Planctomycetota bacterium
GCGAGGTCGGCGCGCGCAACGTGCGCATCTTCGGCACCTACGGCTTCACCGAGGCGCGCATGGCGTTCGCCGAGTGCCCGACCAAGGACAACGCCTACACCGGCTACCACCTGTATCCGGACCTCGCGATCTTCGAGGTCATCGACCCGGTGACCGGCGAAGTGCTGCCCGAGGGCCACGACGGCGAACTGGTGTTCACGCCGCTGAATGCGCGCGCCAGCACCGTGTTCCGCTACCGCACCGGCGACCGCGTGCGCGGCGGATTGCGCTGGGACCCGTGCCCCCACTGCGGCCGCACCGTGCCGCGCATCAGCAGCGACCTGACCCGCGAGTCGAGCCTGAAGGACCTGCAGCTGCTGAAGGTCAAGGGCACGCTGGTCAACCTCGAGGACTGCGCGGTGCTGCTCGGCAGCATGCCCGAGGTCGAGGAGTGGCAGATCGAGCTGCGCAAGAAGGACGACGACCCGCTCGAGGTCGACGAACTGATCGTGCACCTCGCCCTCAAGAGCGGCACCGACGAGCTGCGCACCGCCGCCACCGTGCGCGACCTGTTCCACACCCGGCTCGAACTGACGCCGAACCAGGTCAAGTTCCTCGGCCTCGAGTCGATGCTGCGGCAGATCGGCATGGAGACCGAGATGAAGGAACGTCGCTTCGTCGACCAGAGGCCCAAGGTATGAAGACCCACGATCCCGACCGCACGCTGGCGCTGGTCGCCGGCTGTCGCACGCCGTTCTGTCGCGCCGGCGGGGCCCTGCAGGGCGCTGCCGCCGCCGACCTGGCGACGCACGTGTTCCGCGAACTGCTCGATCGCACGCCGATCGACCGGCGCCAGATCGACGAGGTGATCCTCGGCTGCGCCGGCCCCGACGCACGCGAGGCCAACGTCGCCCGCGTGGCGGCGCTGCGCGCCGGCCTGCGACAGGACGTGCCAGCCGTCACCGTGATGCGCAACTGCGCGTCGGGCATGGAAGCGGTGCTGGTCGCCGAACAGAAGCTGCGCGCCGGCGAGGGCGAGGTGTTCCTGGTCGGCGGCGCCGAGTCGATGAGCAACTTCCCGCTGCTGATGGGACCGGCCCTGGTGAAGTTCTTCCAGCGCCTGGGCAAGGCCCGCTCGGGCCTGCAGAAGCTGAAGGCACTGGCGTCGTTCCGGCCGCGCGCGCTGAAGCCGCGCATCGCGGTGATGGAAGGCCTCACCGATCCGACCACCGGCCTGATGATGGGCGACACCGCCGAACGCGTGGCGCGCCGCTTCGGCATCGATCGCGCGGCGATGGACGCGTTCGCGCTGCAGAGCCACCGCCTCGCGACCAGGGCGCAACAGGACAAGCGCTTCGAGCGCGAGATCGCGCCGCTGATCGCCGGGCCCGACTACCGAGCCGCGGTCGCCGCCGACGACGGCGTGCGCAGCGAGCAGACGATGGAGGCGCTGGCGAAGCTGAAGCCGGTGTTCGATCGCCGCGAGGGCGACGTCACGGTCGGCAACGCCTGCCAGGTCACCGACGGCGCCGTGGCCCTGCTGTGCATGTCGGCGGCCAAGGCCAAGCGGCTGGGACTCGAGCCGCTGGCGTTCGTGCGCGGCACCGCCACCGCCGGCCTGTCGCCGACCCTGATGGGCCTCGGCCCGGTGCACGCGACGCCGAAGGCCCTCGCGAAGGCCGGCCTGCGGCTGCAGGACCTCGACCTGGTCGAGATCAACGAGGCGTTCGCGGCGCAGGTGCTCGGCTGCCTGCGCGCGTTCGCCGATCCGAACTACTGCCGCAGCGAACTCGGCCTCGACGATGCCCTCGGCGAGATCGACCCGGCGCGCGTCAACTGCAACGGCGGCGCGATCGCGCTCGGCCACCCGATCGCCGCGTCGGGCGCACGCCTGCTGTTGACGCTGGCGCACGAACTTCGCAATCGCTCGGTCCGCACCGGTCTCGCTACGCTGTGCATCGGTGGCGGACAGGGCCAGGCCGTCGTGCTGGAGGCCGCATGAGCACCGTGCAACCAGGCCGCACCGCGGCCAGCAGCCAACCAGCGACCCAGGGTGACAAGGTGGTCCGACTCGAACTGGATGCGCAGGGCATCGCCACGCTGCGCCTGGGCGCCGCCGACGAAGCGGTGGTCACGCTGACCAAGGCGCGCCTCGACTCGCTCGAGCAGGCGCTGCAACAGCTCGCCGCCGAACCGAAGCTGCGCGGCGTCGTCATCACCGGCCCGGGCCCGGGCATGTTCTGCGCCGGCGCCGACATCGGCCTGATCCAGGACGTCGCCACCAGCGCCGAGGGCCGGGCCGCGGCCGAACGCGGGCGCACCGTGTTCGCCCGCTGCCGGCAGCTGAAGGTGCCGGTGGTGGCGGCGATCGAGGGCCCGTGCCTCGGCGGCGGTTGCGAGCTGGCGCTGTTCTGCGACGTGCGCGTGGCCAGCGACCACGGTTCGACGCAGATCGGCCTGCCCGAGGTCAAGCTCGGCATCCTGCCGGGCTTCGGCGGCACCCAGAACCTCGCTCGCCTGCTCGGCCTGCCGAAGGCGCTCGACCTGATCCTCAACGGCAAGCTGCTGCGCGGCAAGGCGGCGCGCAAGCAGGGCCTGATCGACCGGCTGGTGCCGAGCGAGAAGCTGCTGCGCGCGGCGCGCGAGGAGATCGAGCGCCTGGTCACCGCTCGCCGCAAGGCGCCGCCGCGCCGGTTGCGCGGGGCGGCGTTCTGGCTCAGCCGCACGCCGCTGCGGGCGCTGGCGGTGCGCGCCGCCGGCAAGGCGCTCGCGCAGGGCCAGGCCCGCTTCTACCCGGCGCCGCGGCTGGCGCTGCAGTGCTGCGTGCAGGCGTTCACGGACAGCCACGACCGCGGCTTCGCCGCCGAGGCGCAAGCACTCGGCGAACTGATCGTGACGCCGGTCAGCAAGGGGCTCGTGCACCTGTTCTTCCTGACCGAGCGCAGCAAGCGACTGGGCAAGCACGAGCACGCCCGCGACCTGCAGCGGGCGCTGGTGGTCGGCGGCGGCGTGATGGGTGCCGGCATCGCCGGCCAGCTGGCCGAGAAGGGTCTGCGCACGCGTCTGTGCGACGTCGACCTCGCGCCGCTGCAGAAGGCCAAGGCGCGGTTGCAGCAAGAACTCGACAAGCGGCTGCGGCGCGGCCACCTCGAACGGCACGACGCGCAGGCGATCCAGGACCGGCTCGCGGTCGCCACCGACTGGGGCAGCCTGCACGACACCGACCTGTGGCTCGAAGCCGTGGTCGAGGACCTCGGCGTCAAGCAGAAGCTGATGGCGCAGGCGATCGCGCGCGGCCTGCCCGACACCGCGATCCTGGCCACCAACACCAGCTCGCTGTCGGTGACGGCGATGGCGCAGGCACTGCCGAACCCGGCGCGCGTGGTCGGCATCCACTTCTTCAACCCGCCGGAGAAGATGCCGCTGGTCGAGGTGATCCGCGGTCGCGACACCAGCGATGCCGCGGTCGCCACCGCGTGCCGACTCGCGGTGCGGCTCGGCAAGTTCCCGGTGGTCACCGCCGACGCGCCCGGCTTCCTGGTCAACCGCTGCCTGTCGCCGTATCTCAACGAAGCGGCGCGGCTGCTGCTCGAGGGCACCAGCGCCGAGGCGATCGACGCGGCGATGCTCGACTTCGGCATGCCGATGGGCCCGTGCCGGCTGCTCGACGAAGTCGGCTTCGACGTCGCCGCCAAAGTCAGCGCGGTGATGCAGGCGGCGTTCCCGCAGCGCATGGTGCCGTGCGACCTGTTCGCGGCGATGGCGAAGGAACGGCACCTCGGCCAGAAGACCGGTGGCGGCATCTACGGCAAGGACGGCACCGGGCCGGGCCCCGGCCGCGCCGTCGTCGAACGACTGCGGCAGCAGCGCGGCACGCCGGCCCGCCCGGCGTCGCGCGCCGAACTCGTGCAGCGCCTGGTCTACCCGTTGGTCGACGAGGCCTACCGATGCCTCGACGACGGCATCGTGCAGGACGAGCGCGACCTCGACCTCGGTCTGGTCATGGGCATCGGCTTCCCGCCGTTCACCGGCGGCATCACCCGCTGGGCCCAACGCGAGGGGCTCTCCACCATCCTGATGGCACTCGACACGCTGGCTCGCAGCGGCGCCGAACGATTCTCGCCTTCCGATGGCCTGCGGCGCCGCGCCTCGACGTAGAGGCGGTGCTCGCGAACGAGCGCTGCCAAGGCCCGGTCGACCAATCTGCGAAACCGTAGTGAAATTCGGAGCTATGCTGCTCCTGCGCGCGCGAAGGCGACTGTAGTGAGCACCGACATGCCGCCGATGCAGGCGCAGTCTTTCGCAGCGCCAATCGGCCTGAGGTCTGTCGTGGTGAGGTCCGTGCTGGGCATCCTGATGTGCGGGTTGGGTGGCTGCGCCACCGTCCTGCAGCAGCCCGTTGCCATCGCGTCGCCGGCCGCGACCGCGGCGTGTGGAAATCTCCACCAGGATTCCACAGCGGGCGGCACCACGGCATCGACGGCGCTGCCGACCTCGACCGTGCTGCGGATCGGCATCGAGCACCTGGCCCCGGAGCCGGGCCAGGGCGAACCGGCGGCCCCGCGCGTCGAGTCGCTGACCGCCGGCCGGCTGGCGGCGCGACCCGGCGCCGCACCACAACCGCGCACCGTCGCCGAACGTTCGCTGCTGGAGCTCGCCGACCTCGACCTCGACGACTTCGACGACCCGATGGTCCGGCACACCATGCAGTTCCTCGACGACCTCGTCGCCGCCGACCGCCGCCGGGTCCGGCGCGAGGTCGGGCTGCCGTTCTTCGGCTGGCAAGGCCAGCTCGAGGACCGCGGCCTGTTGCTGCACGGCGAGGAGCGGCAGCAGATCGACCAGGCCGAATGGCTGCAGGAGAACGGCATGACCCTGCTGCGCCGGCCGATCCGCCAGCTGCTGCGCCGGCTGCCCGGCGTCGAACAGCTCGAGTTCGAGTTCGCCGACTTCCGCTCCGACAACGTGCCGCTGTCGGAGCCGTACCGGGTCGCACACGGCGACCGCCGGCGGCTCGGCCGCCTGTCGCTGCGCCTGCACGCCGGCGATCTGCAGGATCCGGTCGAACTGGTGTGGATCCACTCGCTGGTGCGGATCGGCACCAGCCAGCAGGTCGGCAAACTGTCGTTCGATTGGGCACTTTCCCCACACCTGCAGCTCGCACTGCGGAGCCGCACCGAGTACGAGACAGGGGAGTTCGGCCTGCGCGCCGACCTGACCTATCGGGCCAGCGACTTCACGAGCCTGCACCTCGCCGTCGGCGACGACATGGACTTCCTGTCGACCTCCTCGCTCTACTCGTTGTTCGAAACCCCGATGGACGGCGCGCCCGGTCTGGTGCTGTATGCCGTCCACATCTTCTGATTCCGACCGTCGGCGCGCGACCCGGGCACGACCGTGGCTGGCGCTCGCCTGCCTGCTCCCGAGCTGCCGCTTCGTCGAGGCTCCGGGCCGAGCACGACCGACGTTGCCCGAGCCAGCCCTGGCCGCGGTTGCGGCGTCGCCACTGCCGTCCCTGACCGAAATCGAAACCGAGACCGATCATGAATCGGGACACACCACCGGCGTGCTGATTGCCGGCGACGAAACCGTGCGCTTCCGACTGCGACGGCACGCAACCCCGGGCCGGCCGATGGTCTTGCTGGTGCCGATCCTGGCCGGCGGGGAGGACCTCATGGATCAGGTCGCCAATCGGCTGGTGGACCGTGGCTTCGACACGGCGCTGTGCGCCCGGGTCGGCCCGGCCCTGAAGCCGCCGCAGCGGGCCGCCGAACTCGACGAGTTGTTCCGCCGGACGGTCCTGCACCAACGCCTGCTGCTGCGGTGGCTGCGCCAAGCAGCGACCCCGCCGCCCAGCATCTTCGTGCTCGGCATCTCGCTCGGTGGCATGGTCGCCACGGTGCTGACCGCGGTCGAACCGACGCTGTCCGGCACCGCGCTGGTGCTGTCCGGCGCCGGCATCGCCGACCTCGTCGTGGTCAGCAGCGAGCCGCGCGTGCAGGCCTGGCGGCGCTGGCGACACACCGAAGATGCGGTCGGCGACGACCATCTGCGCTGGGAACTCGGCACGCGCATGCGGCACGAACCGCTGCGCTTCGCCGGCGCCATCGCGACCCGGAAGGTGCTGTTCGTCGGCGGCCTCTTCGATTCCGTGGTGCCACCTTGGCACCAGGACCTGCTGTGGGAGGCGCTCGGCCGCCCGGCCCGCCTCGACGTGCCGCTGGGTCACTATTCCGCGGCCCTGGCGATCGGTCCGATCCTCGACGCCGCAGCGAATCACTTCCGGGACGCGACCCGCCAATGAGCCAGGTTCCCGCGGGTTGCCGACCCGGGAGCACAAGCGGCCCTTGCACGTCCTCGCGGCCGCCGGTTTGATGCTCCCCCCCTTCCTGCACCGGCCAAGAGTCAGCCCAATCATGGACCTCCGTCTCGTCATCGGTTCGTTGTTGTTCGTCGGCACCACGGCCGCCCAGAACGCCCCCTTCACCCCGGCCATTCCCGGCACCGCGCCGGCGGCGGGTGCACAGGAGCCTGCCAAGCAGGATCCCGACAAGCCGCAGCCGACCCCGGCCCAGCAAATCGACGAGCTGACCAAGGAGAAGGCGCGGCTGCAGAAGGAGATCGACTACGCGCGGGAACGCGCCAAGAACGCCAAGGTGCTGCTGCGCGAGAAGTTCGCCCCGCGCACCGCGACCCACCGCGCGATCGACGCCGGGGTCATGGCCGGGCCGAGCAAGATGACGGCACCGCCAGTGTCGCCGCCGAAGGCGGCCAGCATCGCCACCGCCGAGGAGCTCGGCAACCATCCGCAGGGCACGATGCTGATCGTCAACGGCCGCCCGATTGCCCAGGCCAGCTATGACCAGCTGATGAAGTACCTCGGCACGCTGCCGAACGCCGGCGACGAGGCCATGCGCAGCCAGCGCGCGATGTTCGAGCTGATCCGCGTCGAGTCCACCGCCTCGACGTTCGAGGACAACGAGGCGACCGAGCGCATGGGCGAGCTGGTCGCCCAGCTCGAGGGCGGCAAGCAGATCGGCGACCTGATCAAGGACTACGCGCCGGTGGCCGGCGGCAATCCCGACGGCAGCATCGAGGTCACCCGCAACTCGGTGTTCGGTCCGTGGCTCGAGATGGTCGCGTTCGAGACCGCCGCCGGCTCGCGCTCGCGGCCGTTCCGCACCGGCCAGGGCCTGGTGCTGCTGCAGACCGACAAGGTCGAGAAGGGCGCCTCGCCCGAGCTCGACAAGGTGATCGGCAAGGCGATCCTGGTGCCCTACAGCAACGATCCGGAGGCGATGAACAAGGCGCAGATGGCGATCAGCATGGGCCAGGTCGAGATCAAGGTCCGCGACCAGAAGGCGCTGGAGAGCCTGCCGGCGATGTTCCGCCAGATGGCGGCGGACATGGGCGAGGCGATCACCCCGGTCCGCTTGGATGGCGCCCCGGAGATGGCGACCCCGGCCGGGCAAGCCGAGCAACTCAACGCGGTGCTGAAGCAGCTCGCCGACGAGCTGGCGAAGCCGTTCGACGCCAACGATGCCGCGGCGAAGACCCGCCGCGAGGCGCTCGAGAAGCAGTATGCCGAGGTGAAGAAGGCGCTGTCCGGCGCGCGCGACGAGGCCCCGGTCAAGCTGGACGGCGGCGCAAAGAAGCAGGACTGATCGGCAGCCGGCGCCGCGACCACCGCGGCGCTCACGGCGGCAGCTGCCACCGCGGACGCAGGCTCGCTCGGCCCGGCCGAGACACTCACCTCTCACCTCAACGCACCCAGCGAGTCAGGGCATGGCAGCATTCCGCAAGAGCGGCGGCGTGGTCGCATTCCATTGGGACGGCAAGATCGCCGACCCGCACGACCAGGCCTTCGCCGACGCGTTGGCGACACGGCGCTTCCGCACCATCGAGAACGCCGCCAGCGAAGAGGTGTCGATCGGCTGGGTCACGCCGGCGGACCCGACCGGCGAGACGTTCGCGCTCGAGGACCTCGACGGCGGCGCGGGCACCTGGCTGCGCATCCGCATGGACAAGAAGACCATGCCGAAGAAGTGGCTGCAGATCCACCGCGACGCGGCCGAGAAGGCGCGCGGCAAGAAGCTGTCGGCGCGCGAACGCCGCGAGCTGAAGGACGACCTGACCGAGAAGATGCTGCCGCGGGTGCTGCCGGCGATCACGCTGGTCGACGCGCTGCTGTTCTGGGACCGCAAGCTGGTGCTGCTGTTCGCGACCAGCAAGTCGGCCCGCGAGGCGTTCGGCAAGCTGTTCTTCGAGAGCTTCCAGGCCCCGCTCGAACGCGCCAACCCGCTGCAGGCCGGCCTGCGCGCCGGGCTCGACGACGAGCAGAAGTACGCGCTCGAACGGCTCGAGCCGATGCGCTGGCCGAACACGCAGAAGGGCGAACCGGCGCCGCGCCCGCGCTCGAAGGCGCTGCCGGCCACCCAACCCTCGACGACCGCGCCGAAGGAGATCGAAGCATGAGCCAGGGTCAGGACGGCAGCGACACGCACGGCTTCCTCGGCGAGGAGTTCCTCACCTGGCTGTGGTTCCAGTGGGAGTCCGACGGCGGCGAGTTCACGCTGCCCGGCGGCCGCGTGGTCGGCATCGCGCTCGACGACTTCCTCAGCTTCGCGGCGCCGAGCGAGGACGAGACCGAGCAGACGCTGCGCCGCGGTCTGCCGACCCGCACCGCCGAGGCACGCACCGCGCTGCGCCAGGGCCGGCGCCTGAAGAAGGCCAAGCTGCTGATCGCCGAAGGGGCGCGCCAGTGGCATGCGGTGCTCGACGCGACCACGCTGACGCTCGGCAGCGTCAAGCTGCCCGAGGATGCCGAGGAGTGCGAGTCCGATGTCGACCGCACCGCCGATCGTTCGGCGAACTGGCTGGCGCTGCACGAGATCGTGCAGGGGCTGTACGGACTGTTCCTGAAGAGCCGTCTGCGCAGCGACTACGCCAAGGCCAGCGGTGAGGAACAGGCCAACTGGATGGGCAGCTGAGGCCGCGACGGCAGCCGATCAGCCGCTGACCGTCACTGCCGCGATCTGCGCGCCGAGTCGGACGAACAGCTCCCCGAGCCAGCGCACCGTGTGCGCAGCGTGCTCGGGATCCGGCACCTCGGTGCCCCACACCACCGCGACCAACCGCCGGGTCGCATCATCGGTCTTGGTGCGCTGCGCGTCCTTGACCGCGTTCGCGCACGGCCCGTCGGCGTCGTGCAGGCACAACAGCCCACCGACGTCGATCTCCTGCCCACCGCGGTTGAACACATAGCTGGTGCCCGGCGGCGGCACCTCGACGCGCAACGGCAGACGACAGCGATCGAGATCGACGACGCTGATCGGCAGCCCGCTGTGCAAGGAGGCGACGTTGCCGGGGTCGACCGCGGCGTTGATCGAACCGAGCCGCCCGTCGCCGACCGCGCCGACCAGATACTCCGACGACGGCTTGCCGCGGCCGGTCGGGCGGTAGCCGTGCCGGCGCAACAGATCGCGCACCGCCGTGCGCAGCGCCTCGCTGCCGCGCACCGGCGCCGGCGCGTCGAGCCGCAGCAGCTCGACCAGCCACGGCGGACTCGGCAGTTCGGCCAGCGGCGCCGGCAGTTCGACATGGAGCGCTTGCAGCGCGAGGCCGGGATAGGCGACGACGGACAGGGACGGAGTCATCACGATGGGAACCGGGGAATCTCAGCGCCCGGGCGGCAGCGTCGCCAGCACGTCGAGGTGCAACTGCGCCAGCAGCTCGCTGCCGCTGCGGAACGCGCGCCGGCGATCGCCGCCGATCGGCACGAACGGCGCTTCCTCGTCGAGGCGCCGCTGCGCATCGCCGGGATCGACCTGCGCCCAGCTGCCGCTGTGTTCCTGGCGCCAGAGTTCGGCGGCCCCCTGCGCTGCCGACATGGTCCAGCGCAGATGCCAGCTCGCGAACCGCACCGGCTCGCCTTCGACCTGCCAGCGCAGCACTTCGCAGCACAGCACCGCGTCGGCCGACAAGGTCGCGCCGAGCTTCGCTCGCAGGTCTGCCTCGGGGAACCCGTCACCCACCGCGCCAAGAGCCCGCATCGACTCGCGCACGACCGCCACCGACGGCACCCGGTAGCCACGCGCGCGCACCGCATCGTCGAGACCGCTGATGCCGAGCGCGAGCGGCCCACCGAGCAGTTCGGGCCAGACCACGATCGCGGTCGGCACCGGGCCGCGCAGCGGCGCGACTGGCGCCGGCGCACGGCTCTTGCAGGCGGCCACAGCGAGCAGCCCGAGCAACGGGAACCAGGCGAGGGCCGCGGTGGGATGCATGCCCCGATCTTGCCCCGCCGCCGGCGGCGCGCAATGCGGCGCCTGGTGTCGCCAGCTACCGGCTGTCGCCGATCCGCCAATGCACGCCGTTGCTCAGCACCAGCGACGCGGCGTTCTCACCGGGCGCGAACGTGAACCCCTGCAGGTAGAGATCGAAGTTCAGCAGGCTCGGGTCGTACGGGATCGCCAGCACCCACGCGCCGGTGGAGTATGCCCCGAAGCCGGTGAACTCCGAAGTCGTGTGCCAGGTGCAGGCGGGCAATGGCCAGGCGAAGCCAGCCGCGGCGCTGAAGCCGACCGACACCCACGAGGTGGACACCCCGCCGATCGTCACTCGCTGCGGCGTGACGCGGACGCTGACCTGCTCACCGAGCAAGGGCACCCCCTGCGGCTCGAGCTGCAACTGCGGCGATCCACATCCGAGGCCGTATCGGGTCGCGGTGGCAACCGACTGCGAAGCGAAGTTCTGCGAGCCCCACATCCGGGTGCTGGCCGACAGCAGTCGCTGGCTCGTGCGATCGAAGAAGATCGGCAGCACGGACCCAGCCCCCCCGACACTTCCCGACGAGGTCCAGTCGGTACCGTCCCATTCCCACGACCCGTTCCCGTAGAGCACGGTGCCACGCGTCGGGTCGAAGGTCAAAGCGGACGACGCACTCCAGGTCGGCGACTGCGACGGCGTGATCGAACGCCAGTCGGAGCCGTCCCATTCCCACATCGTGTTGCCGAACCTGGGAAACAGCACGCCGCGGTTGCGCCGCGTGTCGTAGGTGGCGAGACACGGACCGGCGGTCGGCGAAGTCGCCGGCGACAGGGCCACCCAATCGCTGCCATTCCACTCCCAGGTGTCGTTGCGATCCAAGGCCGGGCTCCACGGCGAGATGCCGTTGTTCGCGGTGCCCGCCACCATCACCACCGACTGTCGCTGCGCGTCGAGGAACATGCCGACCTGGCGACGGGCACCTGGATTCGTGGTCGGCGCCAGCTGTTGCCAGAACACGCCGTTCCACCGCCACGTGTCGCCCAGCATGACCGGATACCGCCAACCGCCGTAGACGATGGTGTGCTGCGTCTGCGGCGCGAACGCGAGACCCGGGTACTCACGCGTGCCGCAGGCGGCAGGGCCCCGATTCGACCACGAGGCGCCGTTCCATTCGAAGGTCTCGCCGTACGGCCATCCGGTGAGGAACACGTCGCGCTGGCGCACCGGGTCGTACGAATGGCGGGCGCTGTCGGCCGACACCACGAGTCCGGTTAGCGGCAGGATCTGCCAGCTCAGAGGCTGTTGGGCCGCAGCCGTCGCCACGATGCAGAACGCGCCGACGAACGGGAGGATGTTCTTCATGTTCTTTTCCGGATCTGCCAGCGGCAGCGGTGTTGGATGCTACCAGGATGCGAGCGGTCGGGGGCGCCATTCGTCGATGGCGGGCGAGCGCTCGCGGCCATGCGATCCGGAGCGGCCCCGGCAGCCTGCAGCAGCACAGGTCGGGTAAGGTGAGCGACGAGGTCTGCGGCAGCTCGAAGGAACGAGCCCGTGCCCCATTGCCTCGCAGTGTGCCCATGTCCTGTGGCGCCAACATGACCTTGTTTGCCGAACTCGTTCCAGCCGTTGCCGCCCTCTGCGGCCTGATGGTCGCTCAAGCGCCGCCACCAGAAGGGGCGCAACGGGACGACCTCGACCGGTTGCTCACCTATCTCGACAAGGTCACCGATGAGGCGAGTTACGGGTTCGAGTGCTCGCTACTGCGGCTGACCGCCGAACCCGGCGCGAACATCCAGCTGGCGAGAGGGTTTGACTACCTGCAACCCTTCCTCGACGGCAAGGAACTGGGACCGCTGGCGATCTGCGTCGGGGTCATCCGGGGTTCGCGCTGGTATGTCGACACCCTCGATCGCCGGCTGCAGCGAACCGGGAACCGTGAGCGCCACTACTTCGATGGCGCCTGGACCATCAAGTGGGCTGGCACGGAAAACGAGGCGTGGGTGATGCGCCGCTACTTCGATCCGGGGCTCGGTATGCCACCTTGGTTACTGCTCCGGGCGGGAGAAGTCTCCGTTGCCAGCTGGATACGCGCGGCGGCGCAGGAGGGACGACTACACATCGTCTCGATGCCTCCGGACACAACCGAGCCGGCCGGTATCGGACCATCTCACCTGCTCCGGTTCGCGGATCCGTCCGGGGGTGAGCGGTTCGAGATCAGGTTCCGGGCGGAACCCCAAGGCATCCGGGTGCAGCGGCTCACGCGATTCCGCGATGGCAAACGAGTTTCCGACAGCCATTTCGATTCGCACCAGGAAGTGGACGGCCTGCTGCTTCCCACCACCTATCGCATCGGGAGCAGCATCGAGTGCGCACAGGACGCAGGCACTCCACCTTCCACGATCTACCACCACTGGCAGGTCACTTACACGGACCGCGGCCCGGACCCCGCGAGCTTCCTGGCTGGGCTGAACGGCGCGCACCGAATCACGGCCGACCGGTCTTCGCACGTGCCGATCCATGGACTCGAGCAGCAGATCACACGGAGCATCACCGCGCTTCGCGCCGAAACTGCCGTGCCACCACCCATGGCGCCGACGGTCGAGTGCCTCGCGCACGAACGCACACGATGGCCAAACCTTCCGGATTGGGTGGAGCAAGCCACCGCGAAACCGACCGCGATGCCATACCGTGAAACCCACGACATCTTCAGTGCGCACCTGGCAGTCGTCGTGTGCGCCCGGCTCCAGGGCGCCGACTGCCCGCTGGCCAGCATGCTGGAACCAGGCCCGGAGGCCTGCAATACCGTCGAAGGGGTGGCCACGCACCTGACTCGTTACGGCCTGGACTACCAGCCGGTCCGGGCATCGGTGCACGACATCGAGCGGTTGCGCGACCCGTTCGTCTGCATCACCCCGCGGCCAGGCGGCCGCCTCGTCGCAGTGGCCGCCGTCAACCAACGAGGGCAAAGCATCGCGTGGTCGCTGCCGCTGGGTATTCACACCCTCAGCCGGGACCGGGAGGATCCAGCCCAAACTGTGATGATCAGTCGGCGGGACGCGGCGCACCTGCGCCGATGACCGTCCCTGCGGTGCGCCGGCAGACCGCGTTGCGATGTCTCCGAAGCCCGTCAGCAGTGGACCGAGCCATCGAGATCTCTCGGACCTGGACCAGCTCGACCTCCAGCTTGCCGCCGTGCGCCTGTGACGGACGGCGAGCTGGGGCAGGCCTGTGCCAACATGGCTCGAGCGCGCCGGCTGTCACGGCGCGTGGATGGTGACCGCGAGCGGATCCGTCAGCCGCAGGCACATGCCGGTGTCGAGCGCGATGCCCTGCACGACGAGGCCCTGGCCGATCATGCTGGCGGGCAGCTGGAACGACGCGCTACCCGGCAGCCCCATCGCGTCGACGAGGATCCCGGGCAGGCCGTAGAACGTGCCCTTGCCGCACAACAGGCCCGCGTCGAGCGTCAGGCCGGCCTGCGGCGCCGGGCCGACGAACACCGAGAGCCAGCCCAAACCGTACGGGCTGTCGAACGCGAAGCCCGTCGTCTGCCCAGCGACCGGGAACTGCGTGCAGCGCAGCCGCAGCGAGCTGCCACCCTGCATGCCTTCCCCGAAGCGGTCGTTCGCGGCCGTGTAGTACCAGGTGTCGCCCGGGAACAAGCTGTTGCCGCTGCCACCCTGCATCACGAAGCGCTGGCGCTGGCTGTCGTAGGCAAAGCCCGCCCCTTCGCGGACCGGCGGCGACAACGGGCTCGGCACGCGCTGCGTCCAGGTGACGCCGTCGTACTCCCAGACGTCGTTGAGGTGGCTGGCGCAGTACTGGCCGCACTGCGGGTTGCCGTAGCCACCGGTCATCACGACGACGCCGCGCGCCGGGTCGTAGTCCATCTTGTGCTGCCAGCGGCGCGGCGGCGACTGCGTCGGCGTGCGCTGGATCCACTGCCAG
>JALORC010000223.1 GCA_025459175.1 Planctomycetota bacterium
GCGACGAAGCCGAGCAGCCCGAAGGCCGGCAGCCCGAGCAGCTGCGGCCCGCCGCCCACCGTCATCACGATCGACGAGCCGATGATCAGCGCGGCGATCACCAGCGCGATCGCCAGCCGGCTGGCCGCCCGGTCGACCCGCTCGCCGGTCTCCTTGAGCTCGGCGATGTCGATGTGCACCTGCACCCGCCCGTGCCGCGCGCGCCGCACCAGTTGCGCCACGTCGGACGGCAGGCGGCCGAGCGTGCCCAGCGAGTCGACCAGCGCGCGCCAGCCGCGCCGGCCGAGCTCGCGCGGCGCATAGCGCGCGCGAAGCACCCGGCGCAGCAGGGGCAGCGCCTCGCGTGCCACGTTGAACTGCGGGTCGAGCGCCCGCCCCATGCCCTCGAGCGACACGAAGCACTTGATCAGCAGCGCCAGGTCGGGCGGCAGCGCCAGGTGGTGCGAGCGCAGCACGCCCGTCACGTCGAGCAGCATGCGCCCCAGGTCGATCTGCGCCAGCGGCGCGCCGTGGTAGCGGTCGACCAGCACCTCGATCTCGTCCTCGAGCACGGTCAGGCGCGCACCGTTGGCATCGCCGGTCCAGTCGAGAAGCACGTCGGCGACGGCGTCGGCCCGCCGCTCCACCAGCGCGAGCAGCAGCCGCAGCAGTTCCTCGCGCCGTCGCGGCGACAGCCGCCCGACCATGCCGAAGTCGATCAGGGCAATCCGGTTGCCCGGCAGGTAGAACACGTTGCCGGCATGCGGATCGGCATGGAAGAAGCCGTCCTCGACGATCATCTTGACGATCACACGCGCGCCGCGCTGGGCAAGGAGCCGCCGGTCGAAGCCTTCGCGATCGATGCGCTCGAGGTCCTCGCCGGGCACGCCGTCGACGAAGTCCTGCACGTTCAGGCGCGGTCCGGTCCAGGTCCAGTGCACGCGCGGGATCACCACCTCGGGCAAGGCGGCGAGGTTGGCGGCGATGCGCTCGGCGTTGCGGCCCTCCGCCGCCAGGTCGAGTTCGCGGCGGAGGCTGCGGCCGAACTCGCGCACCACCTGGCGCGGCCGGTACGGCTTAAGGACCGGCCACTCCTCCTCGGCAAAGGCGGCCGCGCGCTCGAGCAGGCGCAGGTCGGCCTCGATCACCTCGTCCACACCCGGCCGCCGGACCTTCACCACCACCTCGGTGCCGTCCTTCAGCTGCGCGCGGTGCGCCTGCGCGACCGAGGCCGCCGCCAGCGGCTCGTCGTCAAAGCGGGCGAATACCGTCTCGGGATCCGCGCCCAGGTCCTCCACCAGCTGCGGCCGCAGCTGGTCGAACGGCACCGGGGGCACGCGGCTTTGCAGCTTGGCGAACTCGGCGGTCCACTCCGCGTCGAACAGGTCGACGCGGCTGGCGAGGATCTGGCCGAGCTTGACGAAGGTCGGTCCGAGCTCCTCGAGCGCACGCCGCACCTGCACCGGCGGCGGCAGGCGCGCGAGTTCGTCGGCGTGTTCCCAGTGCACCACCCGCCCGGCCCGCGCCAGCGCATCGGCCAGGCCAGCACGGCGGACCAGGTCACCCAGGCCGTGCCGCGCCAGCACGGTTGCGATCTCGTGCAGGCGCGGCAGGTCGCGCGCCGCGCCCAGGGTCTCCACCAGCATGTCTGGCAGTATGCGCCAGTGCAGTCGCCCGCCTCGCCACGCCACGCGTCGGAGACCTCCGCATGCCCGACCTGAAACCCACGCCGAAGACCCAGTGGAACGTTGGCTACTGGTTGCTCGCGATGATGGCCTTCGTCGCGCTGCAGAACTGGTGGCAGGCCAGCCGCACGGTCGAGGTGGTCCCGTCCGGCGTGTTCAAGACGGCCCTCGCCGAGGGCCGGGTCAGCGAGGTCACCGTGGGCGAGACCACGATCACCGGCAAGCTCAAGTCCCCCGAGGCCGGCGGCAAGACCGTGATCGTCGCCAACCGGGTGGAGCCCGACCTGGCCGAGCGGCTGTCCCGCTACGGCGTCCCGTGGACGCGTGTCGTCGAGAGCACCTTCGTGCGCGACCTGCTCTCGTGGGTCGCGCCGGCGCTGGTGTTCTTCGGCCTGTGGTTCTTCCTGATCCGGCGCAACGCCAGGCGCCAGGGCATGGGGATGGGCAGCTTCATGAGCATCGGCAAGAGCCGCGCCAAGGTCTGCTCGTGTTCGGGCACCTCTCGACCGGCGCGGCCGACGATCCGGCCAAGGTGACCGATATCGCCCGCGACAGGGTCACCCGGTACGGCATGGTCGAGGACCTCGGCTGCGTCGCCTACGAGGTCCAGCAGCCCCGCTTCCTCGACCTGCCCGGCCTTGCACCGGGGGGTTGCCCGATCGGACCGCAGACGCAGCAGCGCATCGACGATGCGGTGCGCGGCATCGTGCTGCTGGCGTTCGGGCAGGCCACGGCGATCCTGGACAAGCATCGCGATACGGTCGACGCCGACGCCCAGGAGCTTCTCAGGCGCGAGACGCTGGACCACGCGGCGCTGCTGGCGCTCGCGTCGACCCTGCGGGCAGACGAGGTCCCGCCGGCGATCGAGCGGCGCGCGGGCAGGCACGAAGCCTGAGCCTTCGAACCGGAGCGTCACGATGACCAAACGGCGCCTGCCCCTGGCCCGGGCCTACACGCTGCTCGAACCCGGTCCGGTCGTTCTCCTCACGACCGCCGGTCCGCCGCGCCCGAACGTGATGACGCTGTCCTGGCACACGATGCTCGAGTTCGAGCCGCCCCTGATCGGCTGCGTGGTGAGCAACCGCAACCACACGTTCGGCCAACTGCTGGCGCTGGGCGAGTGCGTGCTCAACATCCCGACCGTCGAGCTGGCCAGGCAGGTCGTGCGGGTCGGGAACTCCAGCGGCCGGCGCGTCGACAAGTTTCGCGCCGCCGGGCTCACACCAAAGCCCGCCGAGATCGTCGCCGCGCCGATCATCGAGGAGTGCTGGGCGAACCTCGAGTGCCGCGTGGCCGATACGCGCATGGTCGAGGCCTACGGCTTCTTCGTGCTCGAGGCACTGCGCGCGTGGGTCGACCCTTCGGTGAAGGAGCCGCGCACGCTGCACCATGCGGGCCGGGGTGCCTTCCGCGTGGCCGGCGAGACGATCCGGCTGCGATCCGGAAAGAAGTGACCGCCGCGAACTGACCCGGCACACGCTGCGCCGATGGTGCCGACCGACTGCCGGCGCCGTCGGCCACTTGAGCGAAGGCAAGACCGTCGATTGCGAGCGTCCCTACAGTCCCGATGGTGTTTCGCCTGGATATCTGAGGGGAGTCTGCATGTCCAACGAGGGCTATCACGAACCCACCATCGAGCTCACCGACGCCACGCGCGACATGCATCGAGCGATCGTGTCGCTGATGGAGGAACTCGAGGCCGTGGATTGGTACAACCAGCGCGTCGACGCTTGCAAGGATCCCACGCTGCGCGCCATCCTCGCGCACAACCGCGACGAGGAGAAGGAACACGCCGCGATGCTGCTCGAGTGGATCCGGCGGACGGATGGCACCTTCGAGAAGGAGATGCGCGACTACCTGTTCACGGACAAGCCGCTGACGCACGACTGAGATCGCCACCCGCTCGAAACGCCCGGGGCGCCGGGCAGTCGCCCGACGCCGAGCCGGACCCGGCCGCGAGCGGTCGCGGCACGGCATCACGGCCGTGGCGGTGACGACGCGTGATCGCGTCCCTCAGCCTTTCGACAGGACGATGACGACCGCCACCAGCACGCCACCGGCCAACGCGACGAGGCTGTAGCGCCGATGCTCCTGTTCCGCCCTGGGCAGCAGGTGGGTCGCGCCGACGTAGACCAGCGCACCTGCGGACACCGACAGCAGCAGCCCGAGCGTGGGCTCGTCGATCACGCTGACCATCGGCCAGGAAACGAGCATGCCCAGCGGCGTCGTCGCCGACGCCGCCACGAAGGCCCGGCGTCGTCGCCGACGCCGCCACGAAGGCCAGCAGCGCCGCCCGGCGTTCGGCAAAGCCGCTGTTCGCGAGCAGCAGGTAGGTCACGATGCCTTCGGGGAACTCGTGCAGCACCATGCCCACGGTGGCGAGAAAGCCGGTGAGCGCGCTCACCGTGAACGCGATCGAGTAGATGAAGCCGTCGATGAACGAGTGCAAGCCGATGCCCAGCATCGGCAGCACGCCCAGGGCCAAATCCCTGCGCCGCGGATCCCGCTCGCACACGAAGGCCGTGAAGAAGCGGTTGAACAGGTGCATGCCGAAGAAGCCAGCAAGCAGGAAGGCCGGGCTGTCGGGGTTGAGCGTGAACGCCTTCGGGAT
>JALORC010000053.1 GCA_025459175.1 Planctomycetota bacterium
GTTTGATCGGAACGGCTACTCGCATGGGTTTGCCCTCACAGGCTACCCAACGCGCAGACTCTCGCATAATTACCGCTATTTCCGACGCACTACACTAGCGGCGTCGGTTCCCCGGGGGGCCGCGGAGAGGAAATGCATGGATCTGTTCACCTGGAAGAAGGACCTGGATCTCGGGGTGTCGGCGATGGACCGCGAGCACCGCGAGCTGGTGGCGGCGATGAACGCCATCCACGCGCTGCACGCCGAGGGTGCGCCGAAGGCGAAGGTCGACGCCGCGTTCGTGCGCTTGATGACGCTGACCAAGCAGCACTTCGCCGACGAGGAGAAGCACATGGTGGCGATCGCGTTCCCCGGGCTGAAGGTGCATGCCCGGATCCACGCCGACATGCTCGGCAAGGTCGCCGCGCACTACCAGCGGTTCCAGAAGGGCGACGGCTACCTGCCGCCGGAGTTCTTCGACTTCCTGGTGCTCTGGCTCGGCGCCCACATCCAGGGCATCGACCGCAAGTACGCCGAGCACCGCGCACCGGCGAAGATCTGAAGCCCGGGGAGCATCGAGCCTCGGCAGGGGCTTCCTTCGCCGTGGCCGATCGCGCATAACTGCGCGCGCCCCTCTCCCCTCCGCTTCCGCCGTTGAGCTCAGAGACCTTCCGGCGCCTCCTGGTCGAGGCGAACGTCCTGGATCGCGAACGCCTGGCCAAGGCCGAAGCTGCTGCCAGCAGCCGCGGCACCTCGCTGGAGCGCACGATCGTCGCGCTGGCGCTCGCCGACGAGGCGACCGTCTGGCGCGTGCTGGCGAAGGCGCACGGCCTGAAGTTCGTCGATCCGGCGAAGTATGCGCCGCAGCCCGAGGCGCTGAAGAAGGTGCCGAAGGAGCAGATCGAGCAGAACGAGGCGCTGCCGGTACTGCTGAAGGACGGCGTGCTGTGGGTCGCCATCGACGACCCGGTCAAGACCTTCGTCGCCGACAACCTCGGCTTCCTGGCCGGCTGCGAGGTGCAGTGCGCGCTGATGCCGCCGCAGGCGCACAAGCAGGCGCTGCGCAAGCTGGTCGGCGGTGGCGCCGAGACCGGGCCGCGCGGGGCCAGCGCCGGTGGGGCCGGGGCCGCCGCCGATGGCGACGATGCGCCGATCATCCGCCTGGTCGGCAAGACCATCGAGGAGGCGCTCGAGCAGCGCGCCAGCGACATCCACGTCGAGCCGTTCCAGCAGCGGCTGCGGATCCGCTACCGCATCGACGGCGTGCTGAAGGAAGTGGCGTCGCTCGAGACCACGCTGCTGGCGCCGATGACGTCGCGGCTGAAGATCATGGCCGGCCTCGACATCGCCGAGAAGCGCAAGCCGCAGGACGGCCGCATCTCGTTCCGCGCGTCGGGCCGCGACATCGACATCCGCACCTCGGTGCTGCCCGGCAGCCACGGCGAGACGATCGTGATGCGTCTGCTCGACAAGGAGCGCGGCCTGATGAGCCTGCAGGGGCTCGGCTTCGAAGGTCACGACCGCGAGCGCTTCGGCAACGTCATCGCCCGCCCCAACGGCATCGTGCTGGTGACCGGCCCGACCGGCTCCGGCAAGACCACGACGCTCTACGCGGCGCTGCAGGAACTCAATCGCCCCGACGTCAAGATCATCACCGCCGAGGACCCGGTCGAGTTCAACATCCGCGGCATCAACCAGTGCCAGGTGAAGGCGCGCATCGGGCTGACGTTCGCGCGGATCCTGCGCGCGATGCTGCGCCAGGCGCCGAACGTGATCCTGGTCGGCGAGATCCGCGACAAGGAGACCGCCGAGATCGCGGTGCAGGCAGCGCTGACCGGGCACCTGGTGTTCTCGACGCTGCACACCAACGACTCCGCGTCGGCGATCACGCGCCTCGTCGACATGGGCGTCAAGCCGTTCCTGGTCGCGGCGTCGGTGCAGGCGGTGCTGGCGCAGCGGCTGCTGCGCGTGGTCTGCAAGCAGTGCCGCCAGCCGTACGAGCCGGCGCCGACCGAGCTGCGCAGCATCGGCATCGACCCCGGCCGGGTCGGTGAGGCGACGTTCTACCGCGCCGGTGGGTGCGAGGCCTGCGGTCACTCCGGCTACCGCGGGCGCCTCGGCATCTACGAGCTGCTGCAGCTCGACAACACGCTGCGCGAGATGACCTTCCGCGGCGAACCGATGGTGCGGCTGCGCGAGTACGCGTGGCAGTCCGGCGGTATGTCGACGCTGTTGCAGGACGGCGTGCGCAAGGTCATGCAGGGCCACACCACCATTCCCGAACTGCTGCGCGTTGTCGCCGCCGTCTGAACCCGAGCCCGAGATCGTGAACATGGACATCGTCGCTCTGATGGATGCCGCGCACCAACGCGGCGCTGCGGACATCCACCTGTCGGTCGGCCGCCGGCCGGTGTTCCGGCTCGGCGGCGGCCTGGTCGAGATCGGCGACCACGTGCTGACGCCGGCCGACACCGAGGCGATGGGCAAGCAGATCGCGCCGGCGAAGAACTGGGACGAGCTGCTGCGCGGTGGCACCACCGACTTCGGCTACGCGTTCCTCGACCGCTGCCGGTTCCGCGTCAGCATCCTGACCCAGAAGGGTGTGCGCGGGCTGGTGATGCGGCAGATCCCGCAGAAGCTGCTGTCGTTCGAGCAGATCGGCCTGCCGGAGTCGGTGCACCAGCTGCTGAACCTGCACCGCGGCCTGGTGCTGGTGACCGGGCCGACCGGCTCCGGCAAGACCACGACGCTGGCGACGATGGTCGACTGGATCAACACGCACCGCGACGTGCACATCATCACGATCGAGGACCCGGTCGAGTACTACCACAACCACAAGAAGTCGCAGATCACGCAGCGCGAGGTCGGCAACGACGTGCCGACGTTCGCCGAGGCGATGCGCCGCGCGTTGCGCCAGGACCCGGACGTGATCCTGCTCGGCGAGATGCGCGATCTCGAGACCACGTCGGCGGCGATCACCGCGGCCGAGACCGGGCACCTGGTGTTCGGCACGCTGCACACGACCGGCGCCGCGCGCACCGTCGATCGCATCATCGACCAGTACCCGAAGGAGACGCAGGAGCAGATCCGCGCGCAGCTGGCGCAGTCGCTGGTGGCGGTGGTGTCGCAGATCCTGCTGCCGGCCGCCAGCGGCGGCCGGGTCGCCGCGTTCGAGGTGATGCTGAACAACCCGGCGATCGAGAACCACATCCGCAAGTGCGAGACGTTCAAGATCCCGTCGGTGCTGCAGACCAGCCGGCTCGAGCGCTCGTTCGACCGCAAGGCCCTCGTCGTGCGCATGGGCGGCGGCGCCGCGGAGTGACCCGATGGCACCACGACGACTGCTCGGCCAGATCCTGAAGGAACTCGGCCTGATCCACGAAGGCATGGTCCAGGAAGCGCTGTCGATCCAGCGCGACAAGGGCGGCCGCATCGGCGAGATCCTGCTGGCGATGAAGTGCATCGAGGCGCCGGACCTGGCCAAGGCGCTGGCCAGCCAGGCCGGGCTGCCGTTCCACGACCTGCAGGCGCAGCCGCCGAGCCAGGACGCGATCGCCAAGATCGACCTGGCGACGGCGCGCGCGTTCGGTGTGCTGCCGGTGTCGCTGCAGGGCAAGACGCTGAAGGTCGCGATCGCCGATCCGGCCACCGCGACGATGCTCGGCGACCTCGGCTTCACGTCCGGTTGCGAGATCGTGGGGGTGCTGGCCGAGGCGGCGCTGATCCAGCAGGGGCTCGACCGCTACTACAAGGAAGGGGCCGACGAGGGCAAGCAGCGCATCCACCAGCTGGTGCAGGAACTGCAGCAGCAGGGTGGCAAGATCGACCTCGAGGACAAGGCGGCGATGGCGAAGGCCGCGCCGGTGGTCAAGCTGCTGAACTACATCCTCTACCAGGCGATCCGCGACAAGGCGTCCGACATCCACCTGGAGCCGTTCGAGACCGACTTCAAGATCCGCTACCGCGTCGACGGTTCGCTGTTCGAGCTCGAGGCGCCGCCGCCGCACCTCGCCGAGGCGCTGATCGCGCGCGTCAAGGTGATGAGCGATCTCGACATCGCCGAGACCCGGCTGCCGCAGGACGGTCGCATCGAACTCACCGTCGGTGGGCGCTCGGTCGACCTGCGCGTGTCGACGCTGCCGACGATGTTCGGCGAGTCGACCGTGATGCGCATCCTCGATCGCAGCAACGTGTCGCTGAGCCTCGACAACCTCGGCCTGCTGCCCGCCGTCCGCACGCACCTGCGCAAGTTCGTCGATCTGCCGCACGGCATCGTGCTGGTCACCGGTCCGACCGGTTCCGGCAAGACGACGACGCTCTACGCGATGCTGAACGAGGCCAACAAGGAGGACACCAAGGTCATCACCGTCGAGGACCCGGTCGAGTACGACCTCGAGGGCATCATCCAGGTGCCGGTCAACGAGGACATCGGCGTCACCTACGCGGGCGTGCTGCGCACGATCCTGCGCCAGGACCCGGACGTGATCCTGGTCGGCGAGATCCGCGACAAGGAGACGGCGCAGACCGCGATCGAGGCGAGCCTGACCGGTCACCTGGTGTTCTCGACGCTGCACACCAACGACGCCGCGTCGGCGGTCACGCGGCTGGTCGACATCGGCATCGAGCCGTTCCTGCTGACCGCGACCGTGCAGGGCATCCTGGCGCAGCGCCTGGTGCGCCGGGTCTGCACCGAGTGCAAGACGTTCTACGAGCCGGCCGACGAGGTGCTGCGGCGGCTGGCGCTGGTGGCGAGCCAGGTGGTCGGCAAGAAGTTCGCCTACGGCAAGGGCTGCGCGCGCTGCAACTTCACCGGCTACAAGGGCCGCATGGCGATCACCGAGATCCTCGACATCGACGATCGGTTGCGCGAGATGATCCTGCAGGGAGCGAGCACCACGGCGCTGCAGGCCGCCGCGGTCGAGAACGGTCTGGTGACGCTGCGCGAGAACGGGCTGCAGGCGGTGTTCGACGGCACCACCACGGTCGAGGAAGTGCTGCGCGAGACGATCACGACCTGACCGCCGGATCCGCTGTCGCCGTGGGTTGCCGCGGCCACGGTGGTTGGGCTATACGGACCGGATGAGTTCCGTGCCGCCGTCCTCCGATCCGACGCCGTTCCGCTCAGCCGTGACCCAGATGCTGCGCGAGCTCGATCCGGACCCGGCGCGCGAGGGGCTGCGCGACACGCCGAAGCGGGTCGAGAAGGCGTTCCGCTTCTACACCGCTGGCTATGCCCAGGACCCGAAGAAGGTGATCGGCGACGCGCTGTTCGAGGCCGAGACCGACGAGATGGTGCTGGTGAAGAACATCGAGCTCTACTCGCTGTGCGAGCACCATCTGGCGCCGTTCTTCGGCAAGGCGCACGTCGCCTACATCCCGTCCGGCAAGATCGTCGGGCTGTCGAAGATCGCCAGGGTGGTGGACCTGTATGCGCGGCGGCTGCAGGTGCAGGAGCGGCTGACGATGCAGGTGGCGCAGGCGCTGCAGGACGTGCTGCAGCCGCAGGGCGTGGGCGTCGTCATCGAGGCGTCCCACCTGTGCATGATGATGCGCGGTGTCGAGAAGCAGAACAGCAGCACGATCACGTCGTGCCTGCTCGGCAGCTTCCGCAAGGACGAGCGCACGCGCGCCGAGTTCTTGAAGCTCGTGCGCGGCTGAGCGGTGCGGGTGACCGGGGGAGCGATGGTGACGACCTGTGCGCCGGTCAAGCCGCCCGTTCGTCAGGCTGTCCGTCGGGTTGTCCGTCAGGTTGTCAGGTTGTCCGTCAGGCCGGGCGTTCCGCCACTGACAGCAGGCCATGGCGGCGCCAGCCGATCGTCAACAGCCACGTGTGCGCCTCGGTGACCGGGCGCACGACGGCTTCGAGGCC
This sequence comes from Planctomycetota bacterium, assembly GCA_025459175.1. GTDB lineage: Bacteria > Planctomycetota > UBA1135 > UBA1135 > UBA2386 > UBA2386. The sequence continues at coordinate 5,849 of JALORC010000053.1, forward strand.
GCGCACGACGATCGTCTCGCGAAAGGCACGACGATCGTCTCGCGAAAGCCATCGAACCACGGTGCCGACGTGTAGGTGTCGATCGGCTGGGGCACCGCGACCATGCGGCCCTCGGCCGCATGGTGGCGTGCGTTGCCCAGCACGTAGCGCAGCGCGTTCCGCACCTCGCGCGGCGAGCGCAGGATGTGGTCGTGGTAGCGGTCGGCGAACACGCGGCCGCGGCGCTGCCACAGCCGGTTGAGGGTGCGGGCGATGCGCACCAGCAGGCCCTGCACGCCGCGCGAGAGTGCGGTGCGGCCGGTGGCCTCGACGACGAAGTGCAGGTGGTCGTTGAGCACCGCGTAGTGGATGAGTCGGAAGCCGTTGCGGTCGCAGCCGGCGGCGAAGGCCGTGCGCAGCGCCTGGTAGGCATCGCGGCGGCGGAGCGGTGGCAAGTGCTCGCGGAGCTTGACTGTCACGTGCACCGGGAAGCGGGCGGCGAGTGCCTGGCGGGCGTCGTGCGGCACTCCTGCGCGATCGCCATTCGGCTTGCGGCCGGCACCGGCGCGGCGGCCGCCGTGCGGCGCGCGGAATGGCAGCAGTTGGGCGCTTGCACCCTTGGCCTTCTTGCTCCGCTGCGCTTTCACCACGGTCGCCATCTTGATTCCGCAAGGATATGCTACAGAGGTGCGCGGCGCAAGCTCCGGGACGTCATTCTGACCGGAACCCCCGGTATCCCAGCGCTCGGGTCCCGAGCGCGGTGTCGATCCGGACCCTGGGCCCGCCTGCCGCGACGCATGGAATGGCCCCGGCCTGTCGACTAGTCTCGGCCCGGCTCGGAGAGTTCGGGCGGCAGCGAGGCATTCGCCCGAGGATCGGCATCATCATGCACCACTTCATCGTGTCGGCGGTCTGTTGCGCAGCCGTGCTGGCGCAAGGCCAGATCTTCGTCGTCGACGCCAGCAGCGGACCCGGGACCAACTTCACGAGCATCCAGGCCGCCGTGCTCACCGTTCCCGACGGCAGCACGCTGGTCGTTCGCGCCGGCTCCTACACGCCGGTCCTGATCGACGGCAAAGGACTGGCGATCCTCGCCGACCCCGGGGTGGCCGTTTCGAACTCGACGTTCGGGCCACCATCCCTGGAGATCCGGAACACCCAGCTGAACCAGCCGGTGACCGTGAGTGGCCTGAAGGGCAGTCTCGTGTCCGGCTCGCGTCCGTTCTCCATGGTGATCACCAACGCCGCAGGCGCCGTGACCTTGGATGGAGTGGCAGCTACCGCGTCCATCGACTTGGGGCCGGTGCTGTGGGTCACCGGCTCCCGGCAGGTCGACGTGCGCAACTGGACGCTGCTGGGCGGGCGCTACTCGGCCCCGGCCCTGATCTACAGCAGTGTCGTGGTGTTCGAGCGCTGCAGCTTGGTCGGGGAGGATGGCTACTTCATCAAGGCTGCAGGCTTCGCAGGTCTCGCCGCTGTGTGGGCGAACAACAGCAATGTCCAGCTGATCCACTCGAGTGCACGGGGAGGAGATGGCGCGGTCCTCTCGCCGTTCTCGGTGGCCGGCGCACCGGCGGTCCAGTTGACTGCGAGCACCCTGCGGGCGGTCGGACTCCCGTCGCACGTGCTGCTCGGCGGCACGGGAGGAGCGCCGCAGTTGCCGTCGATCGCCGGCACTGGCACGGCCAGGGTCGATCCGCAGATCACCATGGCCGGGCCGGTCGCGGCGGGGATCGTGCTGCAGCGCCCGACGATGCCCGGCCTGCTCGCCGACAGTGCGGCGCCGGGTGGGGTGCTGACCATCGAGCGGGTGGGCGCCCCCGGCGTGTGGTGTGCCGTCGCGATCAGCTTGCGTGCACCGAGCTCGGCCCTTCCTGGGGTGGTGGATCCGATCTGGATCGACGCGTCGAGTGTCACCGTCGACGCGGTGGTGGTGCCGGGGGGCGGGGCCTTCACGCTGCAGAAGACGGTGCCGAATGTGCCGACGCTGCGCGGCCTCCAGTTCGTGTGCCAAGCTGCGGACATCACCGCCGCCGGGTTGGTCGAGGTCAGCAACCCGAGTCCGGGTTTCGTGCGCTGATCGCGAACCGCGTCGAAGTGGTAGCAGGAGCCGGACTTGAACCGGCGACCTACGGCTTATGAAGCCGCCGCTCTAACCAGCTGAGCTATCCTGCCGCACCGAGGGGCGGAGAGGAAAGCAGATGGACGGGCTCGACTCAAGAGGCAACTTGCCCGTTCCGCGCCGCGCCGATGCCAACGGCACCGAGCTTCACTCTTGCCGCGGGACGCCGCCGGGGACGAAAAGGTTCGCACGAGTGCTGTAACTTTCGACGGTGGTCGGAGTAGATCAGGGTGCGGGTGGCATGGACCCGCAAACGAGACGAGGTGGGGCTCCCTGGCTGGATTCTCTCCCGTCCGACTGACTTCTCCCCTCCTCCTGAAGCGAATCGTACCCCCCGGCCAGGGAGCCCTTTTTTTCCGCGCCGCGCCGACCCGGTCGGCCAGCACCGCGCGGAACGTCCGACCCGACGGTGAGACCCGACCGTGAGACCCGACGGCGCAACCCGCGTCGAACGTGCTTGCAGTCGGCCCCGCACCCGCAGTAGGGGAACGGCATGAACGAGTTCGACCCCAACGGCGCCGCTGGCGCCGACAGCGGCATCTTCGGCCTGCCCCACGACGAGAAGGCCGCCGCGGTCGTGCTGGTGCCGGTGCCGTTCGCGGCCACGGTCTCCTACGGCGGTGGCGCCGAGCTCGGCCCGGACGCGATCCTCGCCGCGAGCCGCCAGGTCGATCTCTACGACCTGCAGTTCGGCCGCGTCTACGAGGCCGGCATCCACCTGCAGGCACCGGCCGCCGAGCTCGCCGCGCTGCACCGCGACGCGCGGGCGCTGGCGGCCGGGGTCATCGAGCGCGGCGGGGCCGGGCGCACCGACCCGGCGGTGGTGGCGGTCGACCGGGCCGGCGCGCGGGTCAACCAGCTGGTGCACGACGCCACCGCCCGGTTGCTGGCCGCGGGCAAGATCCCCGGCGTGATCGGCGGCGATCACGCGGTGCCGTTCGGGGCCATCGCCGCCTGCGCCGAACGGTTCCCCGGCCTCGGCATCCTGCACCTCGACGCGCACGCCGACCTGCGCATCGCCTACGAGGGCTTCCAATGGAGCCACGCGTCGATCATGGACAACGTGTTGCGCGAGGTGCCCGGCGTGGCGCGGCTGGTGCAGGTCGGCATCCGCGACTTCTGCGAACAGGAGTTCGACAGCATCCGCGGCAGCGGGGGGCGGGTGGTGACCCACTTCGACCTCGTGTGGCAGCAGCGCCGGTTCACCGGTGCGACCTTCGACGCCCTGTGCCAGGAGGCGATCGCCGCACTGCCGGCCGACGTCTACGTCAGCTTCGACATCGACGGCCTCGATCCGGCGCTGTGCCCGAACACCGGCACCCCGGTGCCCGGCGGGCTGCAGTTCGCCGAGGCGGTGCATCTGCTGGTGACGCTCGCGCGCAGCGGTCGGCGCATCGTCGGCTTCGATCTGGTCGAGGTCGCGCCGGGGGCCACCGAATGGGACGCCAACGTCGCGGCGCGCATGCTCTACAAGCTGTGCGGCGCCGCGCTGCAAGCCCGCGGCGGGGCCGGGCGAGGGGCCTCCGGCTAGGGATGTCCCTCCTCAAGTAGCCGATCCGATGGCTCCGATGCCTGCTGCGTCACGCCGGAGCCCAATGACGATTGCAAGCGGAACCGAGAGCCTGGGAAGTTCGATCCAGCGCCTGCAGCAGGAAGGTCGCGCCGCGGCCAGTACTGTGGTGCAGCAACTGCGTCAGGTGGAACGGCAGGCAGCCCAGGACGGCTGCGAGCCGTTGCAACGGCGCTGTCGGGAGGCCGCCGAAGCACTGTCGGGTCTCTGCGCCAGCGGCGGTCGTTATGACCTCCATGCCGCGCTGGTGCTGGCGCACCTCGGCGCCATCGCCGAGTTCGCCGAGCGCTGCGCCGAGGCGGCGCGCGAGCATCGCGACCCGGCGACCGTGACCCCGCCGCCGGCGCTGCTGCTGCCCGATGCCGACGACGAGCAGCACTTCGCCGAGACGGTGGGCATGTTCGTCGCCCAGGCGATCGGGGCGCTGGCCGAGCTCGAGGAAGAGGTGCTCGCCGTCGAGGCTAGCGATCGGCCGGCCGACACGATCGCCGGCGTGCGCCGCACGATGCACACGCTGAAGGCCGAGTTCGGGGTGCTGAACATGGTCGGGCCGCAGCAGCTCTGCCACCAGGCCGAGACCACCATCGACGCGTGTGTCGAGTCGGGCGGTGGCTTCCCGGTCGACGTGCTGCTGCAGGGCATCGACCTGTTGAAGCAGTTCCTCGATCGCCTGACGCACGACGTGCGCGCCCCGTTCGGCGACGTCGAGCCGGTGCTGCAGAAGTTGCGCGATCTCGCCGCCGCGGCGCAGGCCGACAGCGAGGCCGCCAACGGCACTGCGCCACTGGTCGAGCTGCACGTCGGCGGTGACTTCGCGGACAGCTTGCCGGAGTTCGTCACCGAGGCGCGGGGCCATCTGGCCGAGGCCGAGGCGGCGATGGTCGCGCTCGCCAGCGAGCCGGAGAGCCTCGAGAACATCAATCTGACGTTCCGCGCCTTCCACACCATCAAGGGCGTCGCCGGCTTCCTGAATCTCAACCCGCTGGTCGAACTGGCGCACGTGTCGGAGACGCTGCTGGACCGCGCCCGATCGCAGCGACTGCGCTTCCGCCCCGAGGACATCGATCTGGTGCTGGCCGCCGGCGACCTGATCCAGCAGATGCTCGGTTCGCTGGAGGGGCGGCCGGCCCCGCAGCAGCGCCAGCTGGCGCGCCTGGTCGCGAGTCTGCAGGCGGCGGCGAACCGGGTCGAATCGAGCGCACCCGTCGACCACCAGCCGGCGGCAGCCGGAACGGTTCCTGCCGCCGCCGCCAGTTCGCCTGCCGCCGATCCGGTCGCCAGGCCGGCACCGAGTGCGTCGGCGCCGGCGCCGACCGCCGAACCGGGCGCACCGACCCAGGCCGCGGCATCGCGCACGGCCGGCGCGGCGGAGCCGGCCGGCGACGGCGGCGATCACAAGGCCGCCCGCGTCGAGCGCACGATCAAGGTCAGCACGACGCGCCTCGACATGCTGGTCGACATGGTCGGCGAACTGGTGATCGCGCAGTCGATGGTGCTGCAGGATCCGGCGATCCAGCGCCTCGACAGCCAGTCCCTGACCCGCAACATCGGTCAGGTCGGCAAGATCACCCGTGATCTGCAGGAGGCGGCGATGTCGCTGCGCATGGTCACCGTCAAGGCGACCTTCCAGAAGATGGCGCGCCTCGTGCGCGACGTGGCGCAGAAGGCCGGCAAGAAGGTCGCGCTCGTGATCAGCGGCGAGGACACCGAGCTCGATCGCAACGTCGTCGAGCAGATCTCCGACCCGCTGGTGCACATGATCCGCAACGCGATCGACCACGGCATCGAACGCCCCGACGACCGTCGCGCCACCGGCAAGGAAGGCGAGGGGCACCTGTCGCTGAGCGCCTACCACCAAGGCGGTTCGATCGTGATCGAGATCCGCGACGACGGCCGCGGTCTCGACAAGGCCCGCATCGTCAAGAAGGCGATCGAGAAGGGGCTGCTGCCCGCCGATGCCGAGGCGCGGCAGATGGCGGACCAGGAGGTCTTCCACATCATCTTCCTGCCCGGGTTCTCGACCGCCGAGAAGGTCACCGACCTCAGTGGTCGCGGTGTCGGCATGGACGTCGTGCGGCGCAACATCGAGGCGCTGCGCGGCAAGATCGAGATCGACAGCGCGCTCGGCGTCGGCACCACCTTCCGTCTGCGGCTGCCGCTGACGCTGGCGATCATCGACGGCATGGTGGTGCGGGTCGGCAATCACCGCTACGTGGTGCCGACGCTCAGCATCGAGCAGAGCTTCCGGCCGGCCAAGGCCGACGTGCACCGCCTCGTCGATCGCGGCGAGTGCGTCAGCGTGCGCGGCAAGGTGCTGCCGGTGCACCGCCTCAAACAGATCTTCTGCCAGCCGTGCGGCCTCGACGAACTCGAGCAGGGCATCCTGATCGTGGTCGAGGTCGACGGGCAACGCTGTTGCCTGTTCGTCGACGAGATCCTCGGTCAGCAACAGGTGGTCATCAAGTCGCTCGGCATGCCGCGCGAGCGGGTCGTCGGGTTGTCCGGCGGCGCGATCATGACCGACGGCCGGGTGGCGCTGATCCTCGACGTCGGCACCCTGGTCGAGTCGGCGATGGCCGGATGAGCGAGCTGCCAGCACAAGGAACCACGATCATGACCAGTACTCTCACCGCCGCCGGCGCCACCAAGACGCCGCCGAGCTGCGTTCCCGGCAAGTTCCTGTCCTTCCAACTGTCGAAGGAGGAATACGGCATCGCCATCCTGAAGGTCCGCGAGATCATCGGCATGGTCGACGTGACGCCGCTGCCACGCACCCCCGACTTCGTGCGCGGGGTCATCAACCTGCGCGGTCGCATCATCCCGGTGATCGACCTGCGGCGGCGGTTCGGGATGGAGCCCACCGAACCGAACGACGAGACCTGCATCGTCGTCGTCGACGTCGGGCGCGACGCCGACAGCTCGTTCCGCGTCGGTTGCCTGGTCGACACCGTCAGCGAGGTGCTGTCGATCGGCGTCGAGCACTTCGAGATCACGCCGCGCTGCGCCAACGCCGGCGGCGACTACATCGCCGGCCTGGCGAAGCTCAAGGATCGCGTGCTGATCCTGCTCGACATCGAGCGGGTCATCGCCGACATCGATCCGACGGCGCTCGGACAGGGGAACTGACCGCGTGGTCGAACTCGGCGTCGGCAACGGGGTCGTGGTCGGCGTCGCCGACCTGGGCGTGGCCAACGAGGCACGCGGCCAACTCGTCACCTATGCGCTGGGTTCGTGCATCGGTCTCTCCGCCTGGGATCCGGTCACCAAGGTCGGTGGGTTGCTGCACTACATGCTGCCGCAGCCGGCCGAGCAGGCGGTGCCGAAGGACGTCAAGCCGTTCATGTACGCGACCACCGGCATCCCGCTGCTGTTGCGCAAGGTGGTCGAGCTCGGCGGCCAGCAGAGCCGGCTGGTGCTCTGTGCCGCCGGCGGCGCCGAGATCCTCGAGGGCGCGGCCGGCATGGCGATCGGCAAGCGCAACCGCACCATCCTGCGCAAGGTGCTGTGGAAGATGGGGGTGGCGCTCGCCGCCGAGGACACCGGGGGCAACATCGCCCGCACCATGCATCTGGACCTCGCGCGTGGCGAGGTCCGTCTCCGCAGCCGCGACCGCGACGGCCTGCTGTGGGCCCCGGGCATGAAGGTCGCGGTCAAGCCGAACATCGAACCATGAACCACCGCATCCTGATCGTCGACGATTCGCCGCTGTTGCGCGCCACCGCGCGCCGTGCGGTGCTGCAGGCCGGGGCGCAGCCGGACCGTGTGCGCGAAGTGCAGAACGGCCGCGAGGCGCTCGATGCGCTGGCCAGGGAGCCGGCGGACATCGTGCTGCTGGACATCAACATGCCGGTGATGGATGGCTTCCAGTTCGTCGAGGAGAAGGCGAAGAACCCGGCGCTGGCCGCGGTCAAGGTGGCCCTGGTCACCACCGAGGGCAACAAGAAGCGCCTCGAGCGCATGACCCAGCTCGGGGTCACGCACTACCTGCGCAAGCCGTTCGAGCCCGAGGAGCTGCGGGCCCTGGTCGCCACGTTGTTCGACTCCAGCAACTGAGGTCGCGATGAACGCCATCACGCAGGACAGTTTCGCCGGCATCAGTGCGGTCGCCCTCGAGCGCATGGCGTTCGTGTTGACCGAGCCGGTGTCCGCATCGCCGGCCGAGGTGCTGGTGCAGTCCGCCGCGCACGCCTGCATCGACGTGCACGGCACGCAGAACTACCAGGTCATGGTGTCGGCGACCCCGGGCCTCGTGCGCGAGGTCGCGTCGGGCATGATGGGCATCGAGCCCGAGGACATCGACGTCGACGACCACGGGCCGGCCACCGTCGCGGAACTGGCGAACATCCTGGCCGGCGAGCTGATCATGCTGCTGACCGCCGGCGATGTGCAGATGTCGCTCGGGCTGCCGCAGCCGGTCGGCGACGAACAGGCCGGCGGCATGATCGACGCGATCGGCGCCGGCGGCTGCTGCTGCGTGATCGGCAACGACGACGGCCGCATGCTGGTGGCGGTGCGCCCGGTCTGACGCGCGGGCCGCGCCGCGCTTGCCCTCGCTGCCGCGGTCGGGCAACGTGGCGCCGATGGCGAAGCCTCTCAGCCTGTTCGAAGCCCGTGCCGCGGTGCTTGCCGCCGCGCGACCTGCCGGCGGCTCGCAAGCGGTCCCGCTCGGCGCCGCCCATGGCCGCCATCTCGCCACTGCGATCGCCGCCGACGGACCGTGGCCGGCGACCGACCGTTCGGCGATGGACGGTTTCGCGCTCGCACTCGGCAGCGCCGACTCGGTGCCCGGGCAGTCGCTGCCGGTGATCGGTCGCAGTCTGGCCGGACATCCGTTCGCGGGGGCGCTGCCTGCCGGGCAGGCGATCGAGATCATGACCGGTGCGGTGGTGCCGCCGGGTGCATCGATCGTGGTGCCGGTCGAGCAGACGTCGGGATTCGGTGGCCGACAGGTCACGATCCAGGCGGAGCTGCGGCGCGGGGCCAACATCCGTCGCGCCGGCAGCGAAGTACAGGCGGGCGCCGTGGTGCTGCCGGCCGGGCGCCGGATCGGCGCCGCCGAGATCGGCGTGTTGGCGGTGCTCGGCCACGTGCAGGTGCCGTGCGTGCCGCGGCTGCGGGTCGCCATCGTCGCCACCGGCGACGAAGTGGTGCCGGTCGAGCAGGTGCCGCTGCCGCACCAGGTGCGCGAGAGCAACTCGTGGGCGCTGGCGGCGCAGGTGGTGGAATGCGGTGCCGAGCCGCTGCGCCTGGGGGTCGCGGCCGACGAGGTCGGTTCGTTGCGCGCGCTGCTCGGCCGCGGCCTCGCCGACTGCGATGTGCTGGTGACGATCGGTGGCATCAGCAAGGGCACGCACGACCTCGTGCACGGCACGCTGGCCGAACTCGGCGTCGCGGTGCAGTTCCACGGCATCGACCTGAAGCCCGGCAAGCCGACGTTCTTCGGCCTCGCCGAGATCGCCGGGCGGCGCCGCTACGTGTTCGGCCTGCCCGGCAATCCGGCCTCGTCGTTCACCGTGTTCGACCTGCTGGTGGCGCCGCTGCTGCGGGCGCTCGCCGGTGCCGACCCGGGGCGGCTGCAGGCGCGCGCACCGGCGGCGGGGGCGCCGTGGTCGGTGAACAGTCGACTGCAGGCGGTGCCGGCGCGGTTGGTGGCGGGCGCCGATGGGGCGTTGGTCGCCGAGCTCGTGCGCCAGCAGCCGAGCGGCGATCCGTTCGGGCTCGCCGGTGCCGATGTCTACGCGCTGGTGCGTGGGCAACAAGAAGGCCAACCCGGCGCGTGGCTCGAACTCGCCGGTCGCTCGGGCGGAGTGTTGCTGCCGTGACCGCTGCCGCGGCGTCGACGACGACGGCGACAGCGAACGCGGCGGCCGGCCGATCCCGCCTCGGGCTGGCATTGCTCGCCGGCGGTCTGCTGGGTGCAGCGAACCTGCCGCCGCTGCTGCCGGGCGCCGAATGGCTGGTGCTGCCGGCGCTGCTGCTGTGGTTCGTGGTCGCCACCGGTTCGCAGCACCCGGGCCGCGCCGGCTACCTGCTCGGCTGTGTGCACATGGCGCTGTTCGCGGCGTCGCTGCGCCACTTCATGGTGCCGGCCTACCTCGCCGTGGTGGTGCTCGGCGGCGTCTACTACGCGCTCGCCAACCTGGCGCTGGCCGGGCTGTCGCGAACGCTGCGGCCGTGGGCGTTCGGGCTCGCGGTGGCCGGTTCGTTCTGGTGGCGCGCGAACATGCCGCAACTGAGCTTCCCGCACGGCCAGCCGAGCCACGCGCTGTGGCAGTGGCCGGAGCTGCTGCACGCCGCCAGCCTCGGCGGCGAGGCGTTGGTGAACGTGCTGCTGGCGACGCTGGCCGCCGCCATCGCCGAGCTCGGCCGCAGCTGGCGGTGCGCGGTGCCGGCGCTGCGTCCGGCGCTGCTCGCGCTGTTCGCGATCGGGAGCCTCGTTGCCGCCACCACGCTGTGGGGCCGCAGCGTGCATCGCGCGGCGCTGGCGACGATCCCGGCCACGGCCGCGCCGCTGCGCATCGCTGCGATCGAACCCGGGTTCCATCCGCACGTCGTGTTCACGGCCGGCGGCGACTGGAAGCAGCGTTATCGCACGCTGTTCCAGGAACGCCTGCTGGCGCCGACGCGGACCGCGCTGGTGGACCAGCCGCCGCCCGACCTCGTGCTGTGGCCCGAGAGCAGCGTGCCGGAGGACGTGCCGCGTTCGGCGCTGGCCGGCGATGCGCGGTTGCGCTTCGACCTGCCGGCCAGCTCGGCGCGGCTGCTGGTCGGCGCCAACCTGCGGGCCGAGCCGGATGGCGTGACGCCGATCGCGCTGCTGGTGGCGCTGCCGACCGGCGCCGTGCTCGGCCTGCAGGAGAAACGGCAGCTGGTCGCCGGCGGCGAGTATCTGCCGTTCGTCAGCTGGTTGCCGACCGGGCTCGGCGCCTGGGTGCGCGAGCTGGTGGCCGAGGTGATGGGGGCGGCGCCCAACGCGGTGCCCGGCGTCGAACGGGCGCCGTTGCGCACCGCGGCGGACCAGCCGTTCGGGGCCCTGATGTGCTTCGACAACGCGTTCCCCGGCCCCGCGGCGGCGCAGGTCGCGGCCGGCGCGCAGTTCTTGTGCGTGCTGTCGAACGAAGCCTGGTATCGCGGCGGCGGCGAACTCGAACAGCTGGTGGCGATGTCGGTGCTGCGGGCGCTGGAGACCGCGACCCCCTTGGTGCGCTGCACCCAGGATGGCTGGAGCGCGGTGGTCGACCGCTCCGGTCGCCTCGCCGAGCACCTGCCGATCGCCGCCGCGCCGCAGCCGGGCCCACGAATTCTGCGCGCCAGCGTGTGGCCGGGGCCCGGCGCGTTGCCGTCGATGGCATGGTTGCGAGCCGCCGTCGGCCCCGGCTGCGGCCTCGGCCTCGGGCTGCTGCTGCTGCACGCGTTCGTGCGGTGGGCTAGACTGCGTGTAGCTCGAACGGCATCCCGTCCCGACGGTGGTCACGGTCCGACCCCTGCCCACCTCGGAACTGGTTCTTGACGGTCTTCTGCATGGAGTTAGGATTCCGCGGCCCTAGGCCCCTCTCGCTCTGGGACGCGGTTCCTCGCATGCCTGACCCAAGGCACCCGGGGTTGCCGCAAGGCATCGATCGTCTTCCCATCCCCTCTGGCTATCGCCCTCATCCTTCAGGGCACTCAACTGCGCTCCGAACGCTCCGCGATCCAACATCTCCCGATCTGGTTCGACGAGCGCCGGCCGGCGCGACACGCAAGTTAGGAGTTACCTGGTCATCATGAGTCCCATCGGTCGCGTCTTCATTCTCCTCAATCTCGTGCTCGCTGGTGGTTTCGTCGCCGTGTCCGGCACGCACCTGCAACAGCAGCACAACTACAAGACCCAGCTCCAGCAGGAGCAGGAAGCCCGCGCCAAGGAAGTCGGCGAGAAGAACCGCCAGATCACGGAGCTGACCTCGGAGCGCAACAACTTCGAGAATGCGAAGACCGCCAACGAGCGGCTCAAGGAGCAGCTCGAGGTCCGTCTCGCGCAGCAGGAAGACGAGAACAAGCGCCTGACCCAGACGCTGGCCCAGTTCGAAGGGGACATCAAGACGCTGGTCGCCGCCAACTCGTCGACCTCGGCCGAGGTCAAGACGGCGTTCGAGCAGGCCAAGTCGGCCTACGCGATGGCGACCGCCGACCAGAAGGTCAAGGACGAGGCCGTGCGTGCCAAGGACGCTGCCGAGACCGAGAACCGCGAGCTGAAGAACACCATCGCGACCAACCTGGAGACCATCCAGGCCAAGGAACTCGCGATCGCCGACCTGACCAAGGAGCGCAGTGAGCTGCGGCTGCTGGTCGCGGTCGCCGAGGCGAATGGCTTCAAGCCGTCGATGGCGGCGCCGAACCTGTCCGGCCTGGTCACCACGGCGAGCGGTCGCCTGTGCACGATCCAGATCACCGACAACCCGGGCAACGTCGACATCAACGAGCAGATCCAGCGCGGCAAGTGGGGCTTCGCGATCTACGACGGCGACATCTACAAGGGCGAGGCGATCGCGACCAAGTACGAGGCCAGCGCCAACGCCGTGCTCTGCAACATCTACCTGCAGAAGGGCGAGATCAAGGAAGGCGATCGCGCCTCGACCAAGACGCCCTGAACGTCTCCCGTTCTCAACCCTCAATCACCGGGAGCTACCAACATGGCCAAGAAGAGCAAACCAGCCGCCGCCGCCGTCGCTGCCGACAGCGACGTCGAAATCGTCAGCAAGCCGGGCATGGGCATCGATGAAGGCATCGTGTTCACGACCTTCCTGCTGCTCGCCATCGCCATCACGCTGGTCGTGATCGCGAACAAGACCTACACGGGCTGAGCGAACAGTCCGGCAGATGCCGCCGGCGGACCGGCGGCCACGATCGCGACCCGGCCCGGACAGGAAGCTGTCCGGGCCGGGTCGTTTTCGTTCGGGAACGCTGCATCCCACGAAGAATCCGTTGCGACCGGAGCCATCGTCGCTACCCTGCCAGCAACTGCCGTTTGGTCCACGGCGGGTTCGCTGGTCATGGTTGTCCTCGCACCAGAAGTCGAGGCGCCGAAGGGCATTGCATGTTCAAACCGATCGAGTGGCTGTTGCGCGGCTTCTCCGTCGATCTCGGGATCGATCTGGGCACCGCCAACACGCTGGTCTTCGTGCGCGATCGGGGGATCGTGCTCGACGAGCCGTCCGTGGTCGCCGTGCGCAAGGGCACCAGCGAGGTGCTGCTCGATGGCATGGCGGTCGGTGATGCCGCGCTCGAGTACCTCGGCCGCTGTCCGCCTGGCTTCCAGGCGGTGCGGCCGATGAAGAGCGGCGTGATCGCCGACTTCGAGGTCACCGAGAAGATGCTGCGCTACTTCATGACCAAGGCGCGCGGCGGCAAGCGATTGGTGCCACCGCGCCTCGTCATCGCCGTGCCGTGGGGCATCACCAAGGTCGAGCAGCGCGCCGTGATCGGCAGTGCCGAACGCGCCGGCGCGCGCCGCGTGTTCCTCGTCGACGAGCCGACCGCGGCGGCGATCGGCGCCGGCCTGCCGGTGCACGAGCCGCGCGGCTCGATGATCGTCGACATCGGCGGCGGCACCAGCGAGGTCGCGGTGATCTCGCTCGCCAACGTCGTGATGGCCGAGTGTCTGCGCGTCGCCGGTGACGACTTCAACGAGGCGATCGCGCTCTACATCCGCGAGAAGTACAACCTGCTGATCGGCGAGATCACCGCCGAACGGCTGAAGATCGCCGCCGGCAGCTGCATGCCGCTCGAGGAGGAGATCCAGGTCGAGGTGCGCGGTCGCGACTCGCTGGTCAACCTGCCGCGCCGCGCCGTCATCACGTCGATGGACGTGCGCGAGGCGTTGCTCGAGCCGGTGCGCAAGGTCATCGGCGCGATCAAGTCGGTGCTCGAGCGCACGCCGCCCGAGCTCGCTTCGGACCTCGTCGACACCGGCATCACGTTGTGCGGCGGCGGCTCGCTGCTGCGCGGCCTGCCGGAGCTGATCTCGCGCGAGACCGAGCTCGACGTGCGGGTCGCCGATCGCCCGCTCGAAGCGGTCGCCCGCGGCACCGGCATCTTCCTCGAGAACCTCGAGCTCTACTCGCAGTTCCTCGAGGGCGGCGAAGACCTCGGCTGAGAGGCCGAGGTGCGCCGCAGTCGCCCGCTCGCTCGCGGCGTGGCTCGGCGACGGAGCCGTGGGGTTCGGTGGCCGCGATCGAGCCGCGGCCGCGTAGCATGTTCGGCCGGCGCCGATCGAGCGCGGAGATCGTGTCGTGCGACAGAGACCACCAGCGTTTCCCGTCGGGCTCTACGGCATGTTGCTGTGCGCCCTCTGTTGGCTGACCTTGCCCGCCGTGTTCGCGCCGGTCGAACGGTGGCTGGTCGGTGCGGCATGCCTGCCGCCGCGCCTGTGGGCGTCATGGTTCGCCGTGCCGGCGATGGCGTCGGCACCGGCGGAGCTGCGCACGCTCGGCGAACTCACCGAGGATCTGCACCGCCGCGTGCGCAGCGAGGACGAACGTGGCACGCACCCGCTGCAGGACCACCACGACGCGGTGCACTGCGCGGTGGTGGCCACGGCGCGGCGCGGCGGCGGCGGCCTGCCGTGCGAGCTGCGCCTCGACCACAGCCACGCCGAGGTCGCCGACTGCAGCCAGTGGGTGACCAAGGGCGAGTCGTTGGTCGGCATGCTGGTGCGCCCTGGCCAAGGTCCCGCGGTGCTCGACCAACCGCACGAGCCGGCGCGTGTGATGCTGTTGAACCATCCACAGGCTCGCCCGCTGTTCGCCAGCGTCGAGCTCGGTGACGGCCAAGTGCTTCGCACCGTCGTGCGCGGCGCCGCCACCGTCGATCCGGCGGCGCTGCGGGTCGACCTCTGGGACGACCCGTACCGCGGCGCGAGCCTGGATCGCGGCGGCCTCGCCGTTCGCACCGCGGGGTTGTCGGCGGACGATGCGCCGGCCGGGCTGTTGCTGGGGCAGACGCTGATCTGGGGCTATCCCGGGGTGGAGTCCGGTCCGTCGTTGACGCTCGGGGTCTACGTGGTGCCCGTGATCGAGCATCGCGCGCTGTCGCACGTGGTGCTGTGGCGACCGGAGGCGAGCGCCGCGGCCGCTGCCGCGCCGTCGGCCGTGCTCACGCTCGGGCGAACGGCCGCGGTCGTGCACGATCTGCCGGGGGCGCGCAATGGGCGCCATCTGGTGGTGGCCGACGGGCCGGTGCCGGACCAGGCCGCGGTGGTGCAGGACGGACTGTTCCTCGGCACGGCGCGTGGGCTCGCGTTCGGCACCGGGCTCGTCACCTCGTTCGTCGCCTCGCGGCAGCGTTGGAGTCTGCTGCTGCTGCCCGACGATCCGCTGCTGCCACCGCGCGAACTCGACGCGCGCATCGTCGCCACCGATCGCAACCTCGCCTGGCTGCGTTGCAGCGGTCGCCCCGGTGCGGAGCGGCTGTGCAGCGGCTACCTGTTCACCGGCAGCAACGGCCTGCACTGCCCGGCGGGTCTGTGGATCGGGCGCGCCGAGCCGCATCCGCACGATCCCGACCTGCTGCAGGTGTTGACGCCGATCGAGACCGGACCGCGGCCGTGCGAAGTGCTCGGCGGGACGTCGCCATGAAGCGCTGGTGCCTGTGGTTCCTGCTGGCGCCGCAGACCTTCCTGGTCGCCGGCCTGTGGCAGGACGCCGGGTTGCCGCCGCTCGACATGGCGGTGCTCGCCTGCCTGTACCTGTCGTTCTTCGCCGAGCGGCGGGCGCTGCCGTGGCTGCTGCTCGGGCTGGCGCTCGGTCGCTGCCTCGTCGACGAGGCGACGCTGCCGGTGCAGGTACTGGTGCTCGGCGTGCCGGTCGCGGTGTTGCTGCCGCTGCGCACGCTGTTCTTCGGCCAGCACTGGCTGTGGCAGGCGGTCGCCGCGGCGCTGTGTGCGATCGCGGTGCCGAAACTCGCCGGGCTGTGCGGCCGGTTGTTCGACCAGGCCTCGGCGACGGCGCGGCTGGAGGCCAGTGCGGTGCTGTGGGCGGCCCTGCTGTTGCCGCCGCTGTTGTTCGTCGTGCGCCGGCTGCCGCCGTTCCGCGCGTTCGAGGAGGCGGCATGAACAGCACCTCGTCGCGGATCGGCGCCCTCGGCAGCGTGTTCGGGATCGGCTTCCTGTGCGTGCTGGGCCACCTGTGGTTCGTCATGGTGCAGGACCGCGAGGTGTGGGCGCGCCGCAGCCACGAGAACCGCTGGTCGTTCCGCGCCGTGCCGAGCCAGCGCGGCCAATTGCTCGATCGGCACGGTCGGGTGCTGGCCAGCGATGCGCCGACGATGCAGCTGGCGCTGCACTACCAGCGCTTCCGGTTGCGGCACCCGGTCGGCGCCGCGGTGCACGGGGCGATCGTCTGGGCCGGCCAGCAGCCCGGGCGCGCCGGCACCAGCTACGACTACGGCACCGGCGCCCTCGGTCCCGAGGCCGCGGTCCGCGATCTGCTGGCGATGCCGGCCGGGCTGCTGCGGCCGCGCGCGCTGCCGAAGCCGGTCACCGCCGAATTGCAGACGACGGTGACGACCGTGCTGGCGCAGTTGTCCGGGCTGAGCCGGGCCAAGGTGTTCGCGGCCGTGCGCGAGGCCGCGCGCAGCAATCCCGGGCAGCGGGTGGGTGACGTGCTCGAGCTGCCGCGCGCGTGGCTGCTGGACACGTTCGACCAGCGCGTGCGCGAACTGCGCGAGCTCGATGCGGAGCTGCGCGCGCAGCATCGGCAGCGGTTGGCTGCCGTCGGCATCGTCGACGAGGATCCGCCCGGGCTGCTGGGCACCCTCGAACGCATGCGGTTGGCGAGCCTCGCCGACGAGCACGTGACCTGGGAGGAGAACGGCGAGACGCGGCAGGGCAGCGCGCTCGAGACGGTGCGCACGACGTTCGCCGAGCACGTGCCGTTCCCGATCGCCGCGCGGCTGCGGATCGCCGCCGACCGCCACGCCGGCTTCGAGGTCGAACCGTCGGTGGCGCGCGAGACCGCGGTCGCCGAGGGTTCGGCGCTGCGGGCGCTGCTCGGCAACGTCGCGCTGCTGGACCGGGCGCTGCCCGACACCGGTTGGCTGTTGCGGCACTTCGGCAGCGAGCTGCCGTCGGAGTGGCTCGACGACTTCGTGCCCGAGGGCATCGCCGACGGCGACGGTGGGCGGGCCTCGTGGCAGGACGATGCCTCCGACCGCTACCTGCGCGAGCTGCGGCGGCGCGAACGGCGCGGCACCAGCGGCCTCGAGGCGGCGTTCGACGAGCCGCTCAGCGGTCGCCTCGGTATGCGCTTCATCGAGACCGACAGCAAGCGGCGCGAGCATCGGCTGTGGGGCAACCTGCAGGTGGAGGCGGGCCGCGACGTGCGGGTCACGCTCGATCTGCAGTTGCAGCGCTTCGCCGAACAGGCGAGCGAACGCGCGTTCGCGACCTTCCGCCAGGGGCACGCCGAACCGGCGCTGCAGAAGAAGGTCGAGGCGGCGCTGGCGGTCATCGACGCCCGCACCGGCGACATCCTCGCCTACGGCGGGTCGCCGATCGTCAGTCCGAAGGCCGCCGACGTGCCCGGCGTGGTGTGGGTCGGCAACGGCGCGATCGGGTCGGTGGTGAAGCCGATGGTGCTGATCGAACAGCTGCAGGCCGAAGCACTCGGCCGGCCGCACCGGCCGCTGGCGTCGCTGCAGGGCTGCAACAAGGTGTTCCACTACGGCGGCACCACGATCGAGTGCGGGCACGCGCACTGGGACGCGGGCCGCGATCCGGTGCAGGCGCTGGCGGCGTCGTGCAACCTGTTCTACTTCCAGGTCGGCGTCGGGCTCGGCGACGACGGGCTGGCCCGCGCGCTGCGGCGGTTCGGCCTGATGGCGCCGGCGGCGGACGGCGGCGGTGACTTCGGCGACCGCTGGCAGCCGAGCGTGCGCGGCCTCGCGGTGGCCGCCCCGACCGTCGATGCCCCGCGCACCGATGCGGCGGGGCGGGCGCGGCCCGGCGAACTGCTGCCGCGGCGCGCGATCGGCTACGGCATCCAGAGTTCGCCGCTGCACCTCGCCCGCGCCTACGCGGTGTTCGCGACCGGGGCCCTGCCGCGGTTGCGCATGCTGGCCGGGGAGCCGGTCGCGGCGGTGCCGTTCGCCGACGTCACCGCCGAGATCGAGGTCGTGCGCGAAGGGCTGCGCGACTGCGTCACGCGCGGCACCGCCGACGGGCTGCCGCTGCTGCAGGAACTCGCCGTGCTCGGCAAGACCGGCACCGCCGAGGTCTCCGAACGCGGGGACAACAACGCCTGGTTCGCGGGCTTCCTGCCGGGGCCGTCGAGCGACGGCGTGCAGCTGTGCTTCTGCGCGGTGGTCTACTTCGTCGCCGACCGCGTGCACGGCGGTGATGCCGCCGGCCAGGTGGTCGTCGACTTCCTCGAACTGGTGCGAGCGGACCCGGAACTGGCGCGCCGCTATCTGCCGGCGGGGGACGGGCGATGAGCGACTGGACCGTGCGCGGGGCCGGGCGGCGGCTCGAGGTGCTGCAGCGCCTCGACGGCTGGCTGCTGCTCGGCGTGGCCGCGCTGTGCCTCAGCGGGCTCCTGTTCATCGGCTCGGCCACCAGCGACGACGCGCTGTTCCACGCGCAGCAGGGGCGGCAGGCGCTGTTCGTCGTCTGTGGGCTCGGCATCGGCTTCTTCCTGCTGCTGCCGCACTACGTGCACATGCTGCGCGGTGCCTGGCTGTTCTATGCGGTGGTGGTGCTGGCGCTGCTGGGGCTGCCGTTCTTCGCCCCCGAGATCAACGGCGCGCGGCGCTGGTACATGCTGCCCGGGTTCATGATCCAGCCGAGCGAGTTCGCGAAGCTGGCGGTGGTGCTGGCGCTGGCGGCGCGGCTGCGGTTCCCGAGCCGGGCCAGCACCCGCGACGGCTTGCTGGTGCCGATGCTGGTGGCGGCGGTGCCCGCGCTGCTGGTGCTGCGTCAGCCGGATCTCGGCAGCTCGATGGTGTTCGGGCCGGTGCTGCTGGCGATGTGCTTCTGCGCCGGGGCGCCGCTGCGCAGCATCGTGCTGGTGGTGCTCGGCGGCGCGGTGCTGGTGGCGTTGGCGTGGTTCGAGCTGCTGCACGACTACCAGCGCGAGCGCATCTCGGTGTGGTGGCAGCACTGGAGCTGGCACGAGGGCAACCTCGATGATCCGACGGTGCGCGACGTGCTGCGTGGACCCGGGTTCCAGCCGTGGCAGGCGCTGATCGCGATGGGCTCCGGCGGGCTCGGTGGCTTCGGCATCGGCGCCGGCCCGCAGAACCGGTACGACTTCCTGCCGTACCGCAGCGAGGACTACCTGTTCGCGGTGGTCGGTGAGGAGACCGGGTGGTTCGGCTGCCTGTTGGTGCTCGGGGTCGTGGCGGCGGTCGTGTTCGGGCTGCTCGCGATCGCGATGCGCACCCGCGAACGCTTCGGGCGGCTGGTCTGCGTCGGCGTCGCCACCTGGATCGGCTTCCAGTCGCTGCTGCACGTCGCCGTGTGCGGCTGGCTGGTGCCGGCGACCGGGGTGCCGATGCCGTTGCTCAGCTACGGCGGCAGCTCGACGCTGGCGATGCTGCTGGCGCTGGCGATCTGCCTGAACGTCGGCGCCCGACGCGAGCCGATCCTGGCCGGCGACGGCTTCCGTTGAGCGCTTCGGCGGTCGGTGGGGCGGCGGTCAGCGCCCGCCACTGCCGGGCTGGGGGCTGCCGGGCTGGGTTGTGCCGGGCTGGTTGTTGCCGCCCTGGCCACCGCTGCTGCCGGTGCCGCCGTCGCGCCCGGTCTGCTTCTGCTTGAGGTAGGCCTCCCAATACTTCCGGTACTTCTCCGGCACCTTGGGCGCCGAACCGCGGTTCTTCAGGAAGTTCGTGTACGGCTGCAGCTCGCCCCAAGTGCCCTCGCCCTGGCCCGGGTTGCCGGGGCCGTCGGGGGTCTGCTCGGGGCGGTTGCCGCGGGTGTTCTCGCCGCCGGTGGGTTGCTCCTGTCCGCCCTGGGGCTGGCCGTCGGGCCGCGGCTGTTGCTGCTGCTGTTGCCCACCCGGCTGCTCGCCGCCCGGCTTCGGTTGCTGGTCCTGCCCGCCCTCCTTAGGCTGCTGCACGAAGTCCGGCGTCTGGTTCTCGCGGCGGTTGCCCTGGCCCTGCGGCTGCTGGCCCGACTGCGATTGCTGTTGTTGCTGCTGCTGTTGCTGGCCGCTGGACTGCTCGCCTTCCTGGCCGGACTGCGAGCTGCTCTGGTTCTTCATCTGCTGCAGCTTCTCGATCAGCTTGTCGAGGCCTTCTTCGGCCGCCTCGCTGCGCTCGCGCGCCTGCTGCAGCAACTCCTTCGGCTTGCTGCGTTCCTGGCCCTTCTTGCCGGACTCGAGCAGCAGGCGGTCGATCTCCTGCAGCTGTTCGTCGACGCGGCGCGCGATCTCCTGGATCTCGCGGGTCGGGTCGCCGCCCTGGGCCGGGGCCACCGCGGCCACCAGCGCCGCGAGCAGTGAGAGTCGGATGGTTCGGATCGGTTGCATGTTCGGCTCCTGTCAGCGTCCGGTGGACCCGGGCTCTTCTTCGTTCTGCGCCATCTGCTGCATCGTCTCCTCGACGCCTGCCTTGATCTTCTGGAACAGCTTGGTGATCTCGCCGTGGCGGTGCGAGAGCCGTTCGATCAGCTCGACCTCGGCGTCGGCGATCGACTCGTCGCCGCGCGCCTCGACGAGCAGGCGCAGGTTGTCGGTCGATTTACGGGTGTCGGTGCCGAGCTGCTTCAGCATCTCGAGCTCGGCGATCAGGCCGACCAGCTTCTGCCGCTGCGGGTTGAAGCGGTTCTTGCCCTTCTGCTGCTGCTGTTGCTGCTGCTGCTGCTCCTGGCGCTCCTGCTCGCGCCGCTTGCGTTCGCGCTCGAGCGCTGCCAGCAGTTCGTCGGTGCGCTTCTCGATGTCCTGCTGCAGCAGCGTCGTGAACGGCCCGACGTCGGGGTTGCGGCCGCCGAGGCGCCGCACCACTTCGCGCAGGTCGTCGAGGTTGGCCTTCAGCACCGCGAGGTAGACCAGGTTGCCCTCTTCGTCGAGCGCCTTGTTCAGCGCCTCGATCTTGCCGGCGAGCTGCTGCTCTTCCTCGCCGAGCTGGTTGACCTTGCGGCGCGCGGCGCGGGACAGGCCTTCGGGCCCGTTCGACGCCTGCTGCGCCTCGAGCGTCTGCTTCGTGATCGGCTGCTGGGCGGCCTGGAACGCGGTCAGCTCCTCGCGCATCCGGAACAGCAGTTCCTCCTGGCGCAGGTCCTGGTAGCGATCCTTCTCCTCCTCGAGTTCCTCGGCCGCCTGCTCGAGCTGCTGCCGCGCTTCCTCCTGCTGCTGCTCGGTCTCCTCGCGATCGCCCTGCTCCATCGCCTGCTGCGCCTTCTTGGCCGCTGAGGCGGCCTTCTGCGCGGCGCGTTCGGCGGCCTTGTTCTCGCGCTGCTTGAGCTCCTCGGCGAGCTTGACGATGTCCTCGGTGAGCTGCTCCTGGGCCTTCGCCTGTTGCTGCAGCTGTTGCTGCTGCTCCGGGCCCATCGGCCGGTTCTGCTGCATGCCGTCCATCGCCTGCTGCAGCGCCTCGGCCGCGGCCTGCTGGTCCGCGCTCGCGCTCGCCTGCTGGCCCTGCTGCAGCTTCTGGGCGGCCTGCTGCATGCGCTCCCGGGCCTTCTGCAGCGCCTGCTTGGCTGCATCGGACTGGGCCTGGGTCAGGCCACCTTGCTCGGTGGCCTGCTGCATCGCCTCGGCGGCTTGTTTGGCCTGTTCGCTGAGCTGGGCCTGGCGCTCGGCCGCGGCCTGCATGTCTTCGGTCGCGCCCTGGCTGGCGGTCTGCAGGGCCTGCTCGAGCGTCTGCTTGGCCGCTTGCAGCTGCTGGCGCGCCTGCTGGGCCTGTTCGCCGGTCGCCGCAGCCGGCGGCTTCTGTTCGGTGCGCGCCTGCTCGAGGCCGTCCTGCACCTGGCGCAGCGCCTGGCTCGCCTGCTGCAGCGCGGCGGCCGCCTGCTGCTCGGCCTGTTCGCTGCTGGGGGCATTCTGCAGCTCCTGAGCGGCCGACGTCGATTCGGCCGCCATCTTGCCGGCCTGCTGCTGGGCGTCGGGATTCTGCCGCTGGAACTCGGCGCGGGCGCGTTCGAGCGCGCCGACCGCCTTGCTGACTTCTTCCTGCGCCCGCTGGTTGTCGCCGGCCTTGGCCTGCTGTTCGGCGGCGGCAAGGCGCTCGGCGGCTTCGCGCACGGCCGCCGCCGGATCACCCTCGCGCGGGGACTCCGGCTGGCCCTGCTGCAGCTTGTCGGCCAACGCCGAGGCCTGCTGCTGCAGGCCCTTGGCGGCCTCGGCATTGCTGCGCTGCGCTTGGGTGTCGCGCTGGCCGGCCAGTTCGGCGCCGGCTTTGCCCAGCTCGGCGAGCTGCTGCCGCTCGGCCTCGGTCGCACCGGCGGGGGCCTGCCGCATCTGCTCGCGCAATGCCTGCCACTGCGGGTCGCGGGCCTTGCCCTCGGCGCCACCCTTCTGCTTCGGTGCTTCCTGCAGCAGCGCTTCGAAGCGCTCGCGCGCCTGCTGCAGCGCCTGGGTGTCGGCGGCGCCGGCGCGTTGCTGCAACTCCGCGGCGGCCTTGCCGAGCGCCTGCTGGCGCTCCTGGTCGCGCAGGTCGCCCTGCAGTTCGCGGCTGCGCTGGGCCAGGTCGCCGAGATCGAACTCACGGCTGCGGCTCTGCGGCGTGCGGCCCTGCTGCTCGTCGGCGAGGCCACGTTCGAGCTGCTGCTGTTGCTGCAGCAGCTGTTCGACCTGCTGCAGCGCGCTCTCGAGGAACGGGCGGCGGGTGCCGGCTTGGCGGCCGTTGCGTTCGGCCTCCTTCCGTTCGGCGTCGCGCAGCTGGCTCAGGCTCTCGCGCAGCTGCTGCTCGGCCGGCGATGGCGTGTCGGGCACGGCGGCCTGCCGCGCCGCGATCAGCTCGCGCTGGCGCTGCTCGAGTTCCCGCGCGGTGCGGGCCCGTTCGGCGACGTCCTTCAGCTCCTGGTCCAGGCCACCGGCCGGCTTGCGTTCGAGCAGGATGTTCAGCAGTTGCTCGAGCTGGTCGACGACCGCCTGCTGGCGCCGCAGCGCCTGGGTCAGCGCGGTGGCGGCGAGGTCGTCGCGGATGCTGGCGACCTCACGCAGGATGCCGGACTGGTCGAGGTGGGCGAGGCCGGAGCGCAGCAGCTGCACCTGCTCGGGC
The DNA here is from genome assembly GCA_025459175.1 of Planctomycetota bacterium. Taxonomy (GTDB): domain Bacteria; phylum Planctomycetota; class UBA1135; order UBA1135; family UBA2386; genus UBA2386. The sequence goes on from JALORC010000053.1 coordinate 28,711, forward strand.
TTCTGTTCGCGCTCGTAGCGCTGCAGCAGCCGCTGCATCAGCGCCTGCAGCCGCTCGGCCTTGCGCAGGATCTCGTCCTGGTCGCGACGCAGGCGCTCGATCGACTCCGGATCGGTCTGCGCAGGGAGCGCGGGCGACAGGGCGCCGAGCGCCGTGGCCCCCAACAGCGACACCACCAGCAGCGAGCGGATGTTCATTTCTTGCCTTTGGCTTCTTCGGTGCGGTCGTGCAGCGAGCGTTGCCGATCGCGCAGCGTTCGCACCTCCTGCACCAGGTCCTGGTAGTCGTTCCACTCCTCGAGCCGCAGCAGCAGCTGCTGCAGCGCGGTGCCGATCTTCTGCTGGGTGGCTCCGGCCTGCTGCAGCCAGCGGGTGCGATCGGCGTCGTTGCGCGCGACCTGCGCCTCGGCCAGTTCCCGCCCGATGGTGGGGCCGTGCGTATTGGCCAGCGTGTCGGCCAGCTCGATCATCTGCAGGATCGGATCGAGCGCCTGTTCCATCGCCCCGAGCGAACCGTCGGCGCGGGCCGCGCGCAGCTCACGGTAGAACGCCGGATCGAGCGCGATCGGCTCCTGCTGCTGTTGGCTGTGACGGCGGTAGCGTTCGACCACCGCGGCGGCGTGCTGGCTCGGGTCGAGCCGGTTCCACAGGTGCAGGTCGAACGCGCGCATCAGGCCGCGATGCACACGTTCGGCGGTGCTGGTGATGCGACCCTGGCCGACCTCGACGGCGGTCAGCGTCGCGGCCTGGTCGGCCGCGGTCGGTGCCGCGGCGGCCAGCAGGTCGTCGAGCCGGGCCCGACGGTCGTCCTGGATGTCATTGGCCTGCGCGGTCTCCTCGCGCAGGCCGCGGAACAGGCGCCCCACGGCCGCCGACAGCTGCGGTTCGTCGACGATCTGCACGATGCGCCGCGGCAGGTCGGTCTGCCCCGCCGTCGGCGCCTTGTTGTCGCGCAGCTGGGCGCTCAGCACCAGGCCGTCGCTGGCCGAGGCGCTCGCCGCGGGCGCGGGCGGGGCGGTGCCGGGTGGGGTGGCCGGCGTGGTCGGCGGCTGGTTGGCCGGCGCCGCGGCGCCGAGCAGCTCGCGCACTTCGAGCAGTTCGGTCAACACCGCGTCCGGGGCGGTGGCTCGCAGCAGCGCGCGGGTCGCTGCCGGGCTGCCGGCGCGTTCGATGGTCAGATCGACCGCCTGCAGGCCGAAGTCGTCGCGGCCGTGGATGCGCACGCACAGCAGCGCCGAGGGCAGCAGGAGCAGCGCCTCGTCCTCCGGCAGCAGCCAGCGCCCGACCGGCGCGTAGTCCTGCAGTGCGACCAGCGGGTAGGTGCCGGGGTTGGGGTTGCGCAGGCCGTTGTCGCCGACCAGCTCGATCTGGTAGCGATCGCTCTGCTCGAGCACGAACTGGGTGCGCCAGCCGGTGCCGACGCCGCTGTCGTCCTGCAGCGCGACCGGCTGCAGATCGAGCCGGCGCCCGCTCTCGAGGAACACCATCACGCCGCTGCGCACCGGCGCGGTGGTGGTGACGGTCATCGTCACCGCGCTGCCGACCAGCGCTTCGACGGCGCCCTGCTGCTGCAGCCGCGTGATGCCGGTGTAGCTCGGCGGCACCACTTCGGCGGCCAGCGCCGCCACCTGCGGCGGCAGCACCGTGCGCACCATCACGGTGCGGTCGCCGTACTCGTCGTCGCCGCCGCGGGCGTGGAACGAGAAGCTGCCGCTGAGGCGGCGGAACACGTGGCGGAAGCGATCGCCGCGCTGGCGCGCCATCAGCACGCTGCGGCCGTCGGTGTCGGCGTTCGCCTCGGCGCGCAGCGGCTCGAGGTCGAGGAACACCTCTTCGGGCACCGTGCCCTCGGCCAGCACCGACACGTGCAGGTCGGCGCCGGCCGGCAGCAGCAGTTCGGTGACTTCGCCGCGATCGACGCGTTGCAGTTCCGGACCGTCGGGCGGCAGTTCGAGCCGCAGCGTGGTGTTGCGCGGATAGCTGGCGGCGAGGCCGAGGTGCCGCAGCACGAACGCCTTCGCGGTCGGCGGCGACCACAGGGCGCCACCGGCCAGCAGCGCGCACACCACCGCGGCGGCGCCCAGCGCGCGCCGGGTCGCGCGACCGTCGAACAGCGCCGGCAGCGGCAGCCGCTGCACCTCGACCGAGGTCTCGGCGAGCAGCTTGTCGATCATCGGCCGCGACTGGTTGCGCAGCGCGGCGTCGGGCAGGTCGTGCAGCTGGATCGCCGACACCAGCCGCTGGTGCAGCTGCGGGAACGTGCGCTCGAACCAGACCGCGAGGTCCAGATCGGCGAAGCGCGCGCGCAGCGGGTAGAGCACGAAGCGGGCGGTCGCGTAGCCACCGATCAGCAGCAGCAAGGCGCTGTGGAACAGGCGGATCGGCAGCGGCATGCCGAACCAGCGGTCGAGCCCGAAGAACAGCAGGACCGCGGCGCCGCCGAGCGCCAGCACCGCGCCGAGGCCGTGCCACAGGTAGCGGGCCCGCAGGCGCGCCAACTGGCGCGCCAGCAGTGGGCGCAGCGTGGTGACGACGGGATCGGCGGTCGAGGCGGGTTCGCTCACGGGATCAGGCGGTGACCAGGGGGACGGGGCGGCGGCTCACCGCTGGAAGATCGGCAGGTACTGCAGCGGGATCTGCAGGATCAGGGTCGCCACGGCGGTGCCGAACGCATCGCCCGGGCCGGTGTGGCACGGCCAGCTGCCGTCGCGGCGCTGCTGCTCGAGCAGCGTGGTCTTGATGTGACGGAAGTACTTGGTCCACTTCGGGTCGCCGGTGATGTAGTAGGCCTGCACCGCATAGTAGTGCCCGTAGTAGAAGAAGTAGTGGCCGGCGTTGATCTCGCTGAACGCCACCACCTGGCGATCGAGGAAGTCGAGCGCGTCGCGGATGATCGGGCTGTCGTACTCGCCGGCGGCGTAGAGCGTGGTGACGCCGGCGGCGGTCAGCGGGAAGGTCGCGCGCGTGTGTTCGCGGTTCTGGTAGCGGAAGCTGCCGCCGTCGTCGCCGTAGCCGCCCCGGAACCGGTAGTTGCGGTCGTTGCTGCGCACCGCGCTGCGGTAGACGTAGTTCTGCGCGTTGCGGATCGTGGTGATCGGCACGTGGATGCCGACGTTGCGCGCCGAGCGCAGCGCGAGCACCTGGCAGACCGTGATCGACATGTCCGACTCGCGCGCGAACGGCCGGTAGCGCCAGCCGCCCTCGGCGTTCTGCGAGTCGACGATCAGGTCGACCGAGCGCTGCAGCACCCGCTTGACGTCGGGGCGCTCGACCATGCCGTAGACCTCGGCCAGGAACAGCGTCGCGAACGCGTGGCTGTACATGCGCGAGCCGTGGGCGGCGATCTGGCCGTCGTCCTGGGCGCAGCTGAGCACGAAGTCGAGGCCCTTGTGCAGCACCTGCCCGTACTTGCCGCGATCGGGCAGGTGGCCGCCGGCGAGATAGCTCATCAGCGCCAGCGAGGTCACGCCGACGTGCGGCAGCGGCCGTTCGTCGAGCACCTCGTAGCCGTTGTTGAGCTTGTAGCCGACCAGCTCGGCCCAGTAGCCGTCGGCGTGCTGTTGCGCCGCCAGCCAGTCGAGGCCGCGGCCGACCGACTCGCGCAGGCGGTCGTCGATCAGCTGTTCGTTGCTGGCGCCGCGCCGCAGCACTTCCTGGGCGGGCGACGGCAGCGCCAGCGCGGACGCGAGCAGCAGGAAGGACAGTCCTGGGAACAGGTTCATTTGGGCTCCGGGGGGGTGCCGAGCAGCAGGAGGCCCTGGCCGCTGGCGATGACAGTGTAGGACGCGGCGGTCGACATCCCTTCGCCGGCGCCGGCGAGGTCCAGGCGCATGCTCTTGCGGCCGTCCGGCAGGCGGCCCGAACGGTCGGCGAGACCGAGCACGTGCAGCCGCGGGCCGCCGCCGCCGCGCGTCGGCAAGGTGGCGAACGCCACGAAGTCGGGGCCGAACTGCGGGGCTGGCACGATCTCGCCGGCGTCGGCGCCGAGTTCGACGACGAACGTCGGCCGGTCCGCGGCGATGCCCAGGCACAGCAGCTGGCGCTGCCGGCGGGTCGCATCGGCGTGGCTGTCGATCGCCAGGAACTCGGGGGCCGGGTTCGCGCACCAGCTGCGCTCCCAGTTCAACACCGTGGGATCGTGGCCGACCGCGACTTCCTGCAGCACTTCACCGGTCGTGGCCTGCAGCACCACGGCGCGGGCCGGGCCGTTCTCGGGCATCTCGATCAGCACCAGCCGATCGTCGCGGTGCGCCGCGGTCAGCAGCTGGTGGCCGGGGGTGCCGTCCCACTTCCAGGCCAGTGCGCCCTGGCGGTTGATGGCCAGCAGCTGCGGGCGGTCCTGGTTGTCGAGCGGCAGGAACAGGCGCTCGGCGGTGCCGGCGAGCCACTGCGGATAGAAGCGGCTGGTGATGCTGCCGGCCGCGCCGGCGAGCGGCCCGCCGAGCAGTCCCGCCGGCAGCGGGAAGTTCGCGACCGCGGTCCCGGTGGTGGGGTCGAGCCGCTGCACGGCACCGCTGCCGTCGGTGCCCAGGCGCAGGTGCAGCAGCGCGCCGGGCACACACTTCGGCTGCAGCTCCTCGCTGTCGAACGGCAAGGCGAACAACTGCGTGCCCGACAGCGGCTCGACGCCCAGCAGTTCGTTGCCGCCGATCGCGGTGCTCGGCATGCGCCACAGCTGCAGCACGCCGTCCTCGATGCCGAGGAACTCGTACAGCCGGTTGCGGGGATTCGGCAGCTGCCAGCGCATCTCGCCGGTCCTCGCGTCGACGCCGAACAGCCGGTTGGTGTCGGGCACCACCAGCGTGTCGCCGCACAGCACGATGTGCTCGACATACTCGACCGGCAGCGAGAACAGCGCCGGCTTCTGCGCCGCGTCGGCGTCCAGGTCGATCGCGCGCAGCTCGCCGGCGGCCAGCACGTAGAGCGGCGTGCTCGGCAGCGGCACGAAGCCTGGCGCCTGGTGCAGCGGCAGCGGCCGCAGGAACTCGCGCGGCGACGTCGGCAGCACCCGCGCCAGGATCTGGCTCGGCACCGACAGTGCGGCGGTCGCCGGCGTCGGCGACGGTGGCAGGTTCGCCACGGCGGTGGCCAGCGTGGCGCCGCCGTCGTCCGGCCAGTCGCTGGTGGTGGCCGCGAACGGCTGCAGCCGCGTGCCCATCGCCGCCGCCAGCGCGAGATTCTGCCGCTTCACGGCGGCGACCATGACCCGCCGCCGCACCCCTGGCGGCACCTCGCCGTTGGCCTGCGCCTGGGCGAGCACGGCACAGGTGGCCGCGAGATCGCCCTGGCGCACGGCGTTGTCGAGCAGGCGCGAGCGGGCAGTGGCGGCGGCGGTACTGTTCGGGAACGTGCGCGCGAGCGCCTGCAGCAGGTCGGGCTGCTCGCCGGCCGCGGTCAGGGCGGCGTCGGCGCGGGCGGCGGTGGCGGCGTAGCAGTCCGGGCCGTGTCGTTCGATCAGCCGCGCGATCGCGGCGATCGCCGCGGCCGCCGCGGTGTCGGACGCGAGCGGTTGCTCGCCGTGCTGTTCGAGCAGCTGCTGCCACAGCGCCACCGCCGTGGCCGGCTGGTCGGCCAGCACCGCGCGCTGCCACAGCACGTAGACCGGCACCGGGATGCCTTCGCCGAGCGGGAAGCGCGCGTCGCCGCCGCGTTCCAGCAGACGCTGCAGTTCGGCGGCGCGGGCGGTGCGGTCGTCGGCGCACAGTGCGAGCACCTGCGCCTGCACCTCGATCCAACGTTCGGTGTCGGGCGCGAGGTCGCGGGCGGCGGCGAAGGCGGCTCTCGCGTCCGGGGCGGCGGCGTCGGCGAGCGCCTGGGCCGCGGCCAGCGAGCGCTGGAACAGTTCGCCCTGCAGCGCCAGCCGGACCGGGTGCTGGGCCGGCAGCGCGCGGCGGTCGCACGCCTGCAGCCCGCGGCGGTAGAGGTCGAGCACCGCCGTCGCCTGCTCGAGGTTGGCCGCGCCGAGCAGCGCCTGGCGCAGGCTGGCGAGGCGCAGGATCGCCGCCGGATCGTCGGGGTCGGCGGTCAGCGACTGCTGCACGCGCGCCAGCAGCGCATCACCGTCGAACAGCACTTCGAACGCGCGCTGGCGCAGCGACACGACGATGCCGCCGCACAGCAGCAGGTTGCCCGGCTGGTAGCGCGGGATCGTGATCGGCGCCTCGCCGAGCAGGTTGCCGGCGCGGTCGATGACGAGGATCTGGTCCGGGCGCGGGATCCACACGTGGTCGGCGGTCACCGCCGGCCGGGCCGGGAACTGCATCTGACGCCGCTCGCCGAGCCGATCGGGGCGCGCCAGCTGCCGCACCGTGGCGAGTTCGCCAGCGGCCGCCTCGGGGCGCGCCTTCACCGCGATGCAGCCGGCCCCGGCCAACACGAACTCGTCGTCGAGGGCACCGGCGAGCCAGACCACCCGATTGTCGATGCCGTCGACGGTCGCTTCGGTGGGCAGGCGCCACAGCGTGCGACCCGATTCGGTGTCGAGGCCGAGCACGAACGGGGAATCGAGCGGGGTCGAGCAGACGACGCCGTCGGCGACCACCGGCGCGTTGTTGGCGAAGTAGATCTGTCGCTCGGTCTGGCCGTGCAGCATCGCGCGCGGCATCCGCGTCACCTCGTAGGAGACGATCCAGCGGATGCGGCCGGTGCTCGCCTCGAGAGCGAACGCGGTGCCGAGGTTGCTGGCGCCGAACAGCAGCCCGTCGTGCAGGCACAGCGGCGAGCTGGCGAACTCGGTGCGGGCGTTGCCGAACATGTTGACGTCCTGCTGGCTGCTGCAGACCAGCCGCCGCCAGCGCGGTTGGCCGGTGCGGGCGTCGTAGGCGGCGATCGAGAACGCGATCGCGCCGGAGCGATCGTGGATCGGCAGGTAGACGGTGTCGCCGGCGACCAGCGGGTTGGCGCAGGCATCGTGGCCGCGGAACCGACGCGTGCGCGGCCCCTCGATCTCGTCGAAGTGGGCCCACAGCAGCTTGCGGCTGCTGCGCGCGAACGCGAACAGGCGCCGCTGCGGGATCTTGCTCATGATCCGGAAGCCGCCCTGGAAGTCGACGTTCATCGAGTTCTCGGGCACCTGCAGGGCGGCGACCACGAGGTCGTCGCCGCAGGCCGGCGCCAGCACCATGTCCTGGTTGGTGCTGTCGGCGTATTCGCGGGTGTTGCTGGCCAGCGGCATCAGCGACTCCCAGCTGCGCGCGCCGCGCAGCGGATCGAGTGCCAGCAGTTCGCGGCCGGTGTTGACGAACACCGTGTCGAGATCGCCGACCGCGTGCATCGCCAGGCTGCCGATCTCGCGGCGGGCACCGAACTCCGGCGCGCGCACGTCCTCGGTCCAGTGGCGCTGCGGTCGCCCGGCCGGGGCCGGCATCGGCGTGCGGCCCGATTGTCCGCCGCCGTAGGCGGACCACAGTTCGCGGTCGCCGCCGGGCGGCAGCGCCGCCAGGGCGTCGCTGCCGAGCGCGGACAGCCGGCGCTCGGACTGCTCGGCGCGGGCGGTGGTCGGATCGAGCAGCACCGAGGCGATGTGCAGGCGCTCGGCGATCCGGCGCTCCTCGTTGCTGCCGATCGCACTCGCATCGAGCGCGGCGCGGAAGTGACCGACCGCGGTGCGCGCATCGCCCTGGACCAGCGCCAGGTCGCCGAGCCGCAGCCGCGCGCGCCGGCCGACGGTGGCACTCGGGAACCGTTCGGCGAGCAGCAGCAACTGCGCCGGCGATTGCTCGAGCCAGCCGTCGCCGAGGCTGCCGAGCTCGCGGGCCACCAGCGCCTCGTAGGCTTCGGTGGCGCTCGGCGGCAGGTTGGCCATCGTCGTCACCACCGCCAGGCGCAGCCCGAGGAAGCGACCCGGCGCGACCGGCACCACGCCGCCGTGGTCCACCTGCAGCAGCTGGTGCAGCCGCTCGATCGCGGCCCGGGGTTCGCCGGCGTCGAGTTCGGCCAGCGCCGTCTCGAACTCGTGGATGTGGTCCTGCGAGCGCAGCACCGAGAACAGGTTGTCGTCCTGACCGGCGCTGAAGTCGATCGGGCGCGGCAGGGTGCGCTCCGGCGGCCGCTGGGCAGCGGCGCGGGTGGCGGCGACCAGCAGCAGCAGGCCCAGCAGGACGGTTCGCATCACGGGATTGTGCATCGGAACGGGGACCGAAGCGACTGGCGCCGCCGGGGTGGAATCCGGCCGCGGGGGCTCGGGGAATGCCCGGGGTTCGCCGGGCCCCGGGCCCGAGACGCGCCTATACGAGCCGGGCCCGCTTGCGGAGAAGCCATTCGGCGCCGAGCACGGTCAGCAGGCCGAGCAGCGACCACAGGCTGTCCCAGGCCGGCACGGTGCGCGAGTCCTCGCGGCTCTGGTACGACTTGCGGTTGGCGAAGTCGGCGACCAGTTCGGCCGCGTCGGCGAGGAACAGATAGCGCCCCGAGGTGTCGGCGCCGTGGCTCGCGGCGGCGATCCGGCGCAGGGTCTCGGCATCCTGGCTCGAGTCCGCCAGTTCGCGATCGGGCACCCGCACCAGCACGTCCTCGCGCGCGATCACGGCATCGGCCGGGTTCTGGTTCGCGAACACGACGAAGCTGTAGGCGCCCGGGTCCGCCATCGTGAAGCTGGCCTGGAACAGGCCCGGCTCGCCGGGCACCGCGCGCAGCTGGCGGCGGTCGACCTGGTTCTTCTGGTCGCGCAGGAACACCGGCTGCTCGGTGGCCGTGTTCGGTTGCAGCTCGCTGTCCTGGATGCGCAGCTGCACGCGGACCTTGTCGCCGGTCTCCAGCTGCGCCTTGTCGACGCTGAGCTCGAGCAGGTCGGTGCGGCGCTGCAGGCGACCCTGGGCGAGGTAGCGCACGACGTTGCGCCAGAACGCGTCCATGTAGGTCTCGGCGTACGGATCGCGCCAGCGCCAGGTCTCGTCGGTGCCGAGCCAGAACGTGGTGCCGCGCGGATACGGCCCGACCACGGCGATCGGGCGCTTGCCGTAGCTGTTCTCGTCGGTCGGGTGCCGCAGCAGCACCGTGGCGCCCGGCTTGGCGCGCTGCACCGGGTGGTAGACGTAGAAGCCCGGCAGCCCGTCCTCCCACAGCTTGCGGTTGAAGGCGGGGTCGCGCTGCAACAGCAGGATGTCGTGCGGCTGCAGCGGGTTCTCGAGGATCGGGCGGAACTCGCGATCGCGGCGCGGCTTGTTGTTGGCGAGCGTGACGCGGTCCTCGAGCACCACCGGCAGCAGGTCCTCGAGCGGGGTGCCGCGATAGCGCTCGGGCATCGCCGCGTCGCCGAACAGGAAGCCCACGCCGCCGCCGAACTCGGTGAACTTGACCAGCAGCTCGAGCCAGCGCCGCCGGCCTTCCTCGGTCGGCGCGATGCGTTCGGGCGGCACGTCGCCCAGCAGCACGACGTGGTACTGGAACAGTTCCTTCTCGGTGCGCGGCACGTCCTTCAGCGCCGGCAGGTCCTTGCTGTGCTCCTGCTCGAAGCGCGGGCTGGCGTCGAACATCACCGCCTGCATGACGATGCTCGGGTCGACGCGCTTGAGGCCGTTCTTGACGTAGCGGTATTCCCAGCGCGGGCGGTCGTCGACGAACAGCACGCGGATCTTCTCGTCGTTGACGCGCAGGAAGCGGGTGTCCTCGTTGTCGTCGACCTGGCTCTCCTCGGGCAACGGCGCCAGCGTGAACCGCAGCGTCCAGTCGCCCGGCTCCTCGAAGGCGTGGAACACGCGCAGCTTGGTGCTCTCGCCGTCGTCGGGCAGTTCGCCGGTGGCGGTCGCCAGCGGCCGGAACGGGCCGCCGTCGCGCGAGCCCTGCAGTTCGACCTGGGCGCGCTGGCCGCGCAGGCCCTCGGCGCGCAGCGTCACGTCGAAGCCGACCTGCTCGAGCGCCAGCGCCTCCTTCGGCCCGGGCGGGCCGACCAGCCACGCGTTGCGCGGCGGCTCGGGGTCGCCGACACCGATGGTGTGGATGGTGATGCCGCGCAGCGCGTAGCTGCGCGCGACCTCGACCGGATCGAGGCCGGCGTTGTTGCGGCCGTCGCTGACCAGGATCACCGCGTCGAGGTTGCTGCCGGCGGCGGTGCCGAGGTGCAGGTCGAGTGCGTCGCCGAGCGCGGTGCGGTTGCCGCGCGCGGTGAGTTCGTCGAGGGCGCGGATCGGCGCCGGCTTGCGCTGCAGCCGGAACAGGCGCACGTCGTGGGTCGGCTGGATGCCGGCGAGCAGGCCGTCCGGCCGCTCCAGCACGGTGCGCACCAGCTCGGTGCGAGTGGTGCTGGCGAGCTCGCCGGTGCCGATCAGTTGCTGCAGCGCCTGCTGTTGGGCCGGGGCCGGATAGCGGTCCTTGCGGCTCATGCTGGCGCTGTCGTCGACCAGCACGTGCACCTGGTTCTTGGTGTTGCGATACGTGGTGATCTCGAACGCCGGCTGGAACAGCAGCAGGCAGCAGATCGCGATCGCGAGCCAGCGCAGCACCGACAGCACGATGCGGGTCGGTCGCTCGAGGCGCGTGAGGCCGGTGTACGACCACCACGCGAACAGCACCGAGCCCGGCACGATCACCAGCACCAGCAGCCACAGCGGTGGGGCGCCGAGGAAGCGGAAGGTCTCCTCGACCCGGGTGGTGACGTCAGCGGGGGTGTCCTGAGGCAGTCGCATGTTCGGTTCAGCTCCGGCGCACGGACACGTAACGGGCCAGCGCGGCTTCGCCGAGCACCAACAGCAGGGTCAGCAGCAGCAGCGACGGGCCGAGTTCGCTGGCGTCGGTGTCGTCGCGCGCATTGGCCGCCGCCGGCAGCCCGTCGAGGATGCGCTCGAGCCCGAGCCCGGTGCGCGCCTGCTCGTGGGCGAGGTAGCGCAGGTCGCCTTCCTCCGGGTCGACGTTGACCGCGAACGGCAGCGACAGCGCTTCCTTGCCGGCGTCGCGATCGAGCACCAGGTCGAACGTGTAGAAGCCCGCGAACGCGGTGTCGGCGAGCGGCGGCAGCCGGAAGCGGCCGCCGGGCAGCGGCAGCGGGTCCTCGGCCAGCGGCGCCTTCGGTCGGCCGTCGCGATCGGGCCGCTGCACTTCGATGTCGAGCGGCCGCGCCGGCACCGTGCAGGTGAGCTCGGCGCCGACCGGTTGGTGGAACGCATCGACCGCCGGCAGCGCCAGCCACTTGGCGAGGCCGTGCAGCAGCGGGAACGCGACCATCGGGTCGTCGAGCCGGTTCCAGCGATCGGGCTTGAACTCGGACGCGATCGGCGAGGTCAGGAACACCGCCTTGCCGAGGCCGAACGCGCGCGCCGCCAGCAGCGGGGTCTGGTCGGCGTCGGTCAGGCGCGCCAGCAGCTCGGCGTCCGGGCGCAGCGAATCGGCGGCGACACCGTGCCAACGCCAGACCGGGATCGCCTGCAGCACTTCGCGGTAGATCGCTTCCTCGAACTCGGCGAACAGCGGGTGCTGCGGCAGCAGCAGGCTCGGCGCGCGCGCCGCCGAGGTGCCCTGCGAGCCGCCCTGGGCGCGCAGCAGCCGGAACGGCATCGGCCCGTCACCGTCGTACAGCCAGCGGTTGTAGCTCTCGTGGTCGGCGTGTTCACCGACCGCGACGAACAGGCCGCGGCCCAGCTGCAGCGCCTCCCGCAGCGCCTCGGCGCTGCGTTGGTTCAGGCGTTCGACGTCGGCCAGCACGATCACGTCATGGTTCTTCGGCGTGCACTGGCCGCCGAGCAGGGCGACGGTGTCGACGGTCTCCACCGCGAAGGTCGGCAGCGCCGTCGGGTCCGGATCGAGCATCGACTGCCACAGGTACTGGTAGCTGCGCAGCGGGTCGCCGCCCTGTTCGCCGTCGACCAGCAGCACCCGGATGCGATCGCGGACCTCGAGCGACGCGAAGCGTTCGTCGTCGGCGGCCAGCGCGTCGTTCGGCAGCGACGCGCGCAGCCGATGGCGGCCGGCGTCGCGGAACGACAGCTGGAACTCGGCTTCGCCCTCGCTGCCGGCCGGCACCGCGACCAGCTTGCGGACCGGTTCGCTGCCGTCGACGTCGAGCGTGACCTCGACGTTCTGCGCGGTCTGGCCGCGGTTGCGCAGCGTCGCGATGACCTCGACCGGCGTGCGCAGCACGGCCGCCGGCTGGCTGATGCGCAGGTCGGTCAGCTGCACGTTGTCGACGGTGCCGCCCTGGCGCGCGGCACCCAGCGGGCCGAGGTCGATCCAGTGCAGATGCGTGCCGGGGCGCTTCTGCAGCTGCTCGACCATGTCGCGCACGGTGTCGGTGAACTCTGGGCCGCCGGCCGCACCGGCCGCGGTCGGATCGCCGCCGGCGCCGACACCGGCCGTCGGATCCGCCGCCGGCGCCGCGGCGCCGGCCCTGGCGGGCTCGGCGAAGCCCTTGCCGAGCGAACGCGCCTGCAGGTCGGACATCACATAGACCTGCACCGCCGGATCGGGTTGTTCGGCGAGCGCACGATCGATCTGCTGCAGCGCCTCGGTCAGGTCCGACGCGGCATCTTCGGGCTTCTGCAGCAGCAGCCACTGGGCCCGCACCGACGCCAGGTCGAGGTCGCCGCGGACCAGGAACCGCGGCCGCACGCCGGCCAGCACCAGCGTGACCTTGTCGCTGCGGTTCTGGTTGCCCTCCCAGCGCTCGAGCAGCCGGCCGAGCAGCCCGCGCGCCTTCTCGAACGGGCTCGGCGCGCCGTCGCGGCGCAGGCCCATGCTGTAGCTGCCGTCGACGACGACGACGTGGTGCACGATGCCCTGGCCGGCCAGCAGCCCCTGCACCTGCTGCCACAGCGGCCGCGCGATCGCCAGCGCCAGCACGATCGGCACCAGGCACCGCAGCAGCAGCAGCAGCAGGTTCTCGTTGCGGAGCCGGTTGCGCTGCTTCTGGTAGGCGCGCAGCAGGAACTCCATCGCCGCCCACGGCCGGCGCTTGTGGCGCTGGCGGTTGAGCAGGTGGATGACCAGCGGCACCGCGAACAGCAGGGCGCCGGCGAGCAGCGCAGGATTGAAGAACTGCACGCGCTCAGGTCCTCACTTGCGGCGCTTGGCGCGCGCCGAGCGTGCGCTGAGGTAGGAGGTCAGCACCACGTCGAGCGGCATGCTGTTGACGACGCGCACGTAGTCGATGCGCTGGCCCAGGCAGCCCTTGCGGATCGCCTCGGCGAAGCCCTCGATCTCGGCCAGGTACGCGTCGCGCAGCGACTTCGGGTCGCACAGCAGTTCGGGCATCTGCTCCATGCCCTCGAACAGCGTCATGCGTTCGAACGGGAACTCGACCTCGTCGCGGTCGAGCAGGTGGAACACGACGATGTCGTGGCCGCGGCTGCGGATCTCGCGCAGGCCCTTCAGCACCTCCTCGGGCTGGTCGAACAGATCGCTGAAGATCATCACCATGCCGCGCTGGCGCAGCTGGCTGGCGAGGTCGTGCAGCACGGCGCCGACCTTGGTCTTCAGCTTCCTGGTCTTGGCCTGCTCGAGCGCGCCGAACAGGTTGCCGAGGCTGGCGCGGGTGTTCGACGGCGGCACCTGCTTCTCGATCTTCTCGTCGAACAGCGTCAGACCGACCGCGTCGGCCTGCTGCTGGATCAGGAACGCCAGCGACGCGCACGCGGTGGCCCCGTAGTCGAACTTGGCCATGCCGCCGTCGTGGCCGTAGTTCATCGACTCGCTCTGGTCGAGGAACAGGTGCGCGCGCAGGTTGGTCTCTTCCTCGTACTGCTTGATGACGAAGCGATCGGCCTTGCCGAAGATCTTCCAGTCGAGGTGGCGCAGGTCGTCGCCCGGCACGTATTCGCGGTGGTTCGCGAACTCGACCGAGAAGCCGCGGTACGGCGACTTGTGCATGCCGGTGACGAAGCCCTCGACGACGAGGCGCGCGCGCAGCTCGAGGCGGGCGACCTTGTTCAGCACCCGCGGGTCGAGGTAGTCGGTGGGGATCTCGGTCATGACCAGTGCTGGTGAGGGACGGGGGAGCCGCACCGGGCGGGGGCGCCGGGGCGGCGGGCTGCAGCCAGGGCCGGCGATCAGCCTTGCGCGATGACCTTCGGCAGCTTGCCGTCGGCGAGCGCCTGGCTCTCGTTGGCCGGGATCTCCTGCAGCAACCGCTCGACGACCTTGTCGGTGGTGACGCCGTCGGCCTCGGCGGCGAAGCTGGTGATCAGGCGGTGGCGCAGCACCGGCTTGGCGACCGCGCGGATGTCCTCGGCGGCGACGTAGAAACGGCCCTGCAGCAGCGCGTGCGCCTTGGCGCCGAGCACCAGGTTCTGGCTGGCGCGCGGGCCGGCACCCCACTGCAACCAGTCCTTGACCCAGGCCGGCGCCTCGCCGGTGGTGAGGCGGGTCGAGCGCGTCAGTCGCAGCGCGTAGTCGAGCACCGCGTCGGCGATCGGCACCTTCCGCACGATCGCCTGCAGCGCGAAGATCTCCTCGGCGCCGAGCACCGGCTTGATGTCGGTGGCGCGGTCCTCGGTGGTGCGGCGCAGGATCTCACGCTCCTCGGCGGCCGACGGGTAGTCGACCTTGACCATGAACATGAAGCGGTCGAGCTGGGCCTCCGGCAGCGGGTAGGTGCCTTCCTGCTCGATCGGGTTCTGGGTCGCCAGCACGAAGAACGGCTTCTTCAGTTCGTGGCGGTGGCCGGCGACGGTGACCTGGTACTCCTGCATCGCCTCGAGCAGCGCGGCCTGCGTCTTCGGCGGCGTGCGGTTGATCTCGTCGGCGAGGATCACGTTGCTGAAGATCGGGCCGGCGAGGAACTTGAACTCGCGGCGGCCGGTCGCCTTGTCCTCCTGGATCACCTCGGTGCCGGTGATGTCGCTCGGCATCAGGTCGGGCGTGAACTGGATCCGGTTGAAGCCGAGGTTCAGCACCTTGGCCAGCGTCGAGATCAGCAGCGTCTTGGCCAGACCCGGCACGCCGATCAGCAGGCAGTGACCGCGGCAGAACAGCGCCATGAACAGCTCGTCGACGACGTGATCCTGGCCGACGATGACCTTCTGGATCTCCGCCTTCATCGCGGCGTAGGCCTTGCGGAGCTTGTCGACCTGTTCGAGATCCTGCGGGTTCGGTTGGTTGCTCATGGGGTTCTGAGGTTCGGAGGCGCCGGTCAGCGCGCCGGCGCGCGAGAAGGAACTGTTACGGACGTCGCTCGGCCGCGGCGGGGTTCGCGATCGAGAAGTGAGGATAGTTCGCGGCCCCGGCCCGGGATACGGCGGCGGACGGGATACCGTCGCGGCACCGCCAGGCGGGCTCGGACGGAACTGAGGCGCGGAAACTTCAACGGGCCTCGGTCGATTCGGGAGGAGTGGGGACCGGCGCTGCGGGCTCGTCGGCGGGCTGCCGTTCGGGTTCGTGCTGCGGGTAGGCGAGGCACAGCTCGAACGGCGTGTAGCCCTGTTGGTCGATCGCCACCAGCAGCGCCTGCAGGTCGTAGTGCGCGTTCGGGCCGAGACCCAGACGGGCTTCCTGGATCGCGGCGTCGTAGTTGCGCCGCAGGCCGACCAGTTCGCGTTCGACCGCCTCGAGCTGATCGCGATCGCGCAGTGCCGGCACCAGGTTGCTGAAGAACAACCACAGCACGAAGGCGAGACTGCCCAACGCCACCCAGTGGGGGAAGTTCGACGGGGCCTCGGCGTTCGTCCGGCTCATGAAGGGCGCGGGCGGATGCTAACGACATGTTTCCGCCGGCGATAGTTGGCGCTGCGATTCCTGCTGGCGCGGAGGTCGTGCTTCCCAAGCTTTCGCGTTCGTCCCAAGATTGTCGGAGTTCCGATTCCCACCAGCGGTTCTGCCGCGCCAGCCTGCCAAGGACCCCTTTCATGATGATCCGTTCGTTCGCTCTCCTCGCCATGGCCGCCGTCGCGGCCGCGGCGGTCGCCCAACCCATCGCCGCCCAGGAACCCGCGGCCCCGGCCGCCCCGGCGGCGCCGGTCGCCCCCGACGCGAAGGCCTTGCTCGGTTCGTCGCTGCGCTTCCTGCAGGCCTTGCCCGCGCTGCGGCTGCAGGGCAAGGGCACGATGATCATGCCCGAGCTGCCGGAGGAGCTGGCGGCGCAGATCGACTTCGGCGACATGGAGCTGCCGACCGGGGAACTCGACATCCAGCTGGCGCTGCCCAACCGCTTCGCGCTGCGCTGCGAGGGCATGGGCATGGTCGACGTGGTCTGCGACGGCAAGCAGCTGCTGCAGACCATCGGTCAGTTCGAGCTGCACAGCCTGACGCCGGCGCCGAAGGACCTGCTGACGATGCTCGGCGCGAAGTCCGACCTGATGCCGAGCGGCGGCAGCAACCTGCGGGCGCTGCTGGCGCCGGCCGGCAGCAAGCGCGCGCTGCTCGATGCGAAGACGGTCGAGCTGCTCGGCACCACCAAGCTCGGTGAGCGGCAGGCCTATCACCTCGCGGTGCGCGACGAGGGCATCGCCTGCGAGCTGTGGATCCAGCAGGGCGACGAGCCGTTCGTGCTTCGGCACAAGCCGGTGCCGCCGAAGCTCGACATGGCGGCGATGATGGGCGGCGGCGAAGAGGACGAGGCGGAGGGCGAGGACGGCGAATCGCGCACGCTGCACCTCGAGCCGGCGATGGACATCGAGTTCACGGTGGTCAGCAAGGAGCTCGGCAAGGACGCGTTCGCGATCACCGAGCCGGCGGGGTCGACCAAGGTCGACGACCTGCAGGCGGCGATGATGGCGAAGTTCGAGGAGCAGATGGGCGAGATGGAGGACATGGACGTCGAGGCCGGCGAGGCCGAGGCGGGGGAGCACGGCGAGGCCGAGGCGCCGCACAAGTCGGTCGGGCAGCCGGTTCCCGACGTGACGCTGCCGCTGCTCGGCGGTGGTGAGGTCAAGCTCGCCGAGCTGAAGGGCAAGGTCGTGCTGCTCGACTTCTGGGCGACCTGGTGCGGGCCGTGTGTGCAGGGCTTGCCGAAGGTCAACGAGGTCGCCACGAAGCTCGCCGAACGCGGTGTCGTGTTCTACGCGGTCAACCTCGCCGAGAAGCCGGAGACGATCGAGAAGTTCCTCGCCAAGAAGGAGCTGAAGCTCGCGGTCGCGCTCGCCGACCAGAAGATGGGCACGAAGTTCGGCGTCAACGGCATCCCGCACACGGTCATCGTCGGCAAGGACGGGGTCGTGCGCACGGTGCACATCGGTTTTGGTCCGGGCGCGGAGAAGCAGCTCGAGAAGGACCTGATCGCGGCGATCGAGGCCGGGGAGCAGCCGAAGAAGGACGAGCCGAAGAAGGACGAGCCGAAGCCCGCCGGCGGCAAGTGACCGCAGCGCTGGTCGCGCGATTGCGCGCGGCCAGTCGCTCCTGCTTCACGGCAGCAACTTCCAGGTTTCCAGCAGCCAGCGCCACATCGAGAGGGTTCGCCCCAAATGGCGCTGCAGGAGCGGCCAGAGGGCGGCGATCTGCTCCGGTCGCGCGAAGGTGAAGACGTCGTCCGGTTTGGCCTGCCGCATCAACTTGCCGAGCCATAGGCGCGATCGTCGTCGTACCCTTCGGTGAGCATGCGGCGGAAGTCCACGAGCGTGAGATCACAGTCCCACTGGAAGTCGGGGCGACCTTCGGCGTCGACCATGCGATCTGGCGGTGTGGGGTTCAGAATGCTCATGGATTCGCTACGGAGGTGACCTTGGCCACGACTCCGCCACCCGGTCAAGGGGAGCCTCTCAGGCTGGCGACGTTGTGGCCTGCGAGGTCGCTTCAGGACGGCTTTGGCAAGCACAGGCATGCGCTACCTCGACATCCAGGCTGTCGGCGAATGCGCGGGCGCGGTAACTGACGGCGAGAGTGCGTGGGCCGTGCTGGCGCGAGGCGGACTCCGCGTTGAGGGAGGGCCGTATTCGGCGCGCTTACGTGCCAGTCTTCGCCAGCGTTTCCAGCAGGAAGAGGAGTTCGGCGGCCATCGTGTATTTCAACTCCGGGGCGTCGGCGAGCGTGCAGTCGCGGCTGCCGGTGACGATGGCTTGCAGAGCGCGGATGAAGGTGAGGAAGGAGCCCTTGGCTTCGGGGCTGTCGGCGAGTTGCTGAAGGAGGGATGCGGCTTGGGTCTGCTCGCCGGCGAGCAGCGCTTGGGTCACGGCGTGGCTGATGCGGCCGTCAGAGTGGTGGTTCTCACCGCCGTCGCGGCGGTAAGCGAGGTAGCAGGCGATGGCCTTGCGCTTCGCCTCGGCAGCGGCGGCGAGATTGTCAGCGTCCGTCTCGATGGCGGCGAGGACGTCCCATGACTTCCATGGTCCAGAAGCGTGGCCGAACGGCGCTCCGCATTCGATCGCCCGGAGAATCTGCGCCCGCGCTTCTTCAGTGCGGCGTAGCTTTCCCAGGGTGGCGGCGAGGTTGCTTCTATACATACCTTCCTTCGCCAAGTCGCCGCGTTTGGCGCTTACGTCCGCGGATAGTCGGTAGAAGGCGGCTGCTTCTTCGGGGCGGTCTAGGACATCGTCATACAGGTTCCCGAGTTGCACGAGGGTGGCGGCCTGTCCGTCGACATTTCCGATCCGGACCATGATCGCGAGCGCCTTCCGGTAGGCATCCTCCGCCGCTTCCGCCTGGCCTACGATCCCATACGCAGTTCCCGTCTGATGCCAGCTCGCGGCGACGCTGCCCGGTTCGTCCAACTGCGTGAACTTCTCGCGAGCATCGGCAAACGCCGCGATCGCCTCGGGATAGCGGCGCTGCTGCATGCGGACGGACCCTAGCTGGGCTTTGCCCGCAGCAACTCCCCGGTTGTCACCGAGTTGCTCGCCGCGACGGATGCGCTCTTCATAGGCCGTTGCCGCTTCGTCGAGTCGCCCTAGACTCAGAAGGCAATGGCCCCTTCTCCCGAAGCAGACGGCCGCCATCAGCTTCGCGCTATCGTTGTATCCATCTTTGGCCACAGCTTCGAAGAGCTGGAGAGCCTCGTCAAGATGCAGCAATGCCTGTTCCTGCCTGCCGGCATTGCACATCACCTGACCCAGAAGATTGAAAGCCATCGCAAGATCGTAGTTGGCTTCGGTGTACGCCTGCCCGCCCTCCTCCCGGGCGCGCAGAAGCAAGTTCTGCGCGCCCTCGAACGCTTCGCGCAACCGGTGCTCCTGAAGCAGTTGCTCAATACGGGTCCGTGCCGCTTCGAACTGGGCGTGATTCCAGGCATCCCCCAGTGTCGTGGCCGCGGCGTCCCGCACTTGCCACACACGCTCCAGCAGCCGTGCCTTGCCGAGTGGTTGCAGCAGGGAGTAGAGCGAAGTCGCCAGATCGATCATCGCCGCTGCATCCCCCGCGCGCTGCACGAGCTCGAGCAGTGCAAAGAGATTCGGTAGCTCCAGCACAGTCAACGTCGCCGCGACTTCGGCATTTTGGCTACGCTGCTGCGCAAGGAAATAGACATACTCGCGCATCGCCTTGATCCAACGGGCCGTCAGCGCGGCGCATTCGGTCTTTTCCATGCGCCCACGCAAGTAGGGGCAGAGGGCCGGATTGAGAGTGAGATGGTTGTAGCGGTTTGGCGTCGCCAGTCCTGTCGCTACCAACTCGCCCGCCAGCGCGCCCACGTCCGCCCTTTCCCACTCCATCATCACGCGGAGCACATCCAGATCGACCCCACCCTGGAAGACCCCGAGCACGTTGACCCGATCGCGATTCGCTGGAGACAGGCGCCGCAGAGAGAGTTCGACGCTGGCGTACAGGGACTTCTCTCGGCTGCCTGGGAACTGCCGTTCCATCGTGGCCATCAGCTCCACCAGAGCTGCGCGCATCGCGTCCACGCCACGCAGCTGCAAATCAGGAGCCAACAGAGCGAGCGTGCGGGCATGGCAGTGCACTGCATCGACCAGTGCCTCGATGGCTTCGCGCCTGGCATCGAGAGTCGCATCCGTCGAGCTCACCGCATCCATACTCTCGTCTGCGTTGAGCGCTCGTTCCACGAGCTTGACGGCATCGTCGCGGTCGAGTTGGTGCAGCTCACGCCGGTGACGTTCCCCATCGAACGGTGCCGGCAGCGCTTCGCGGCTGGTGAACACGATGTCAGCCTTGGCGTTGAGTCGCTTGCAGAGGCTGAGGATTCGGTCCAATTCGAGCTTCGCATCTTCGGACAAGGCTGCCGCCGTGTCGACGTAGGGTGGCAACAGGATGCTCTCCATGTTGTCGATGACCAGCAACGTCGGTTGCTCCGCCAGTACGCGCTCGACGGGCAAGATCGCCTGCGCCTGATCGGCGAACGCCGCCACCGAATAGTCCCCGCCAACCAACTGGCGGCCGAGGGCATCGAGCACGGCATTGACGTTGCTGTTCAGCTCTACCGAGACGAACGCCGCGCGGTGCATTTGCTGCGAACGCACCATCCAGCGGGCGAACTCAGCAGCCAGAGCCGTCTTGCCTTCGCCGCCCTGGCCGCGCACTACTGCGTAGCCTTCCTCGCTGAGCAATCGCTGCAACGCGAGCAACTCGCGGCTGCGGCCCACAAAACCGGTCGCTGGTGGCGCCGGCAACTCGCCGAGGCGGGCTTTGAGCCGGACCTGGAAGTCCTCGACCGTGGTCGCCGACGGCGTGGTCCGGAACAGCTGCGGGTCATCCTTCTCCTGGAACAGCACGGGCACGAACCAGTCCTCGAGGCGCAGTTCGCCGGCGCCGAAGATGCGGCCGCGGAAGGTGTCGTCCTTGAGCCGGCGTTGGCCCTCCAGCATCGCGTCACCGACGCGCCTGCCCGCGGCGAGCGCCTGGTAGAAGGTCTCGACGAAGCGGCGAGCGGTCTCGACCAACACGCTGTGGCTCATGGCGACGACCGAAGCGACGCCGACCTTGAGCAACTCGGAGGCGACACTCTCGGACGCCTTCTCGGCATGCGCAGTCTGGCAGGCTTCGAGGAAGACGAGCGGGATGCGGTGGTCGCGCAGCAGCGGGCCGAGTTCGTCGGTGAACACGGTGACGTGCCGCCGCCGTTCGAGCCTGGCGGGCTGGCCGACCTTGGCGAGACTGCCCGCGTCCTCGGGTAGCTCGAAGCACAGTCCGCCTAGACCGACTTTCGGGTCATAGACGCCGTGGCCATCGAAGTGCACGACGTGGTAGGGCTGCTTCTGGGTGCGGGCGCGGTCGAGTTCTTGGCGCAGGGCCGGCAGCGTCGGTGGGCTGAGCACGTGGATCTTGACCAGTCCAGGCAGCGCTTCCATCGCCGCAACGAGGGGAAGCGCGCTGATGCGGTGGTCGA
>JALORC010000224.1 GCA_025459175.1 Planctomycetota bacterium
AGTTGTGGCGGCACACCGAGCGTGCCGGCGCAGCCGGCGCCGGCATAGGTCACGTTGGCCGCGACCGTCGGGGCGTAGCGCCAGGTCTCCGGCACCGCCGAGCTGCCGAACATCAGCACCTCGTTGCGCACGCTGTCGAACGCCAGATAGGTGTCGCTGCGCGCCGACGGCAGCGTCGCCGTGCTGCGGTTGAGCCAGTCGGTGCCGTCCCATTCCCAGGTGTCGGCGGCGCCAGGACCACCGAACATCACGATGCGGCCGCGCAGCGTGTCGGTGACCATCGAGTGGTCGTAGCGGGCCGGCGGCGTGGTCAGCGGGCTCTGCTGGGTCCAGTCGACGCCGTCGAAGGTCCAGGTGTCGCTGCCCTGCAGGTAACCGCTGAACAGCACCAGTTCGCCGTTCACGGGGTCGTAGGCCATGTCACTGGCGCGGCGCGGGGTCGTGGTGGTGATCTGGGTCCAGTCGATGCCGTTCCATTCCCAGGTGTCGTTGAGGTCCGTGGTCGTGAAGCCGCCCCACAGCACGACGGTGCCGCGCGGCGGGTAGAACGCCATCGGGAACGAACGGCGCGCCGATGGCGAGTTGGCCGGTGTGATCGCGAACCAGTTGTTGCCGTCCCACTCCCAGGTGTCGCCGATCAGGCCGCCGGCGGCCGGGATGCCACCGAACATCACGATGCGACCGCGGTTCGGGTCATAGGCCATCGCGTGTGCGACGCGCGCCGGCGGCACCGTCAGCGGCGCCGCCTGGATCCACGTGCCGCTGTCGAACAGCCAGGTCTGGTCGACGCGCACCCCGCCGACCAGGCCGCCGAACAGGACCGTGCGGTCGGTCGGCGGGAAGTAGGTCATCGTGTGCGCTGTGAACGCCGGCGGCGAGTTCGGCGGCGTGAGCAGGGTCCAGTCGGTCTGCGCGAGCAACGGGGCGAGCCCGAGGGCGAGGAACGGCACGGCCTGGGCGAGGCGGATGGTTGGCATGGTGGTGGCAGCGGACGAGTGTGGGTTCGCGACCCGCGCATGATAGCGATTGCGGGAGCGGCGTCGTTGGTCGTCGTGAAGGCACACGATCGTGCCGGTGTGGATGTTGGCATCACTGCCGCTGTCGCCGTGGTCTGCTCCGTGCCGACGGCCATCGGCATCGAGCCACGGCCACGCGCGAACCCCATGCCACCGATCCTTCCGTTCCGACTGTTGCTCGCGCTCTGGATCGTGGCCCAGGCCACACCGGCCTTGCTGGTGGCCTGCCAACAACCACCGCCGATTTCGAACGGCACCTCCGTCGAGCCCGAGCTGGCGATCGAGGACCCGCAGCCGGTCGTGGCCGAGGGCATGATCGGGGCCGAGGGCGGCACCCTGGTGGTGGCCGATGGCTCGCTGGAGGTGGATTGGGCGCCCAATCCCGAACGGCGCCCGGAACCGGCGCGTGTATCCAGCCTCGCCGGCCCCGATGGCCAGTTCGAGTTCGAGCTCGACGGTCCGCGGGGTCCGGCGACGGTGCGCTGGTTCCCGCCGCGGCCACAACCGAGCCCGGCGCCACCGGCGAACGTGCCGCCAGACGAGGCGCTTCCGCCGCCGCCGGAACCGGTGGTGACGATCGAAGATGGCAATGGCGAATGGCGCGACGTGCAGTCCGCAGCGCGCGCCGACGGCGGCAAGGAGATCCGGCTCACCGACCAGAAATCGCGCCTGCGACCGAAGATCGCGGTCGGCACGCTGTTCGATCTGGATGTCGGCAATGGGTTTGTCAGCCTCGGGCAGACGCTGACGATCCGGTTGCGGGCGCCGGCGTGGGAGAGCCGGCCGGCTCCACCGGCGGGCACCACGCCGGGTGCGGTGCCGCCGCCGGCCGGGACCCCATCGGTGGGCACGCCGCCGCCCAACCCGCCGGCGGGCGCGCCGGACCTCGCTCCATCCGCACCGGCCGGGCCGACCTTCAAGCGAAGTCCGCAGGGTGAGCTGCGCGAGTCGCAGCGTCGCGCCGAGGTCATCGCTCGCAGCGCAGTATCCGACGCGGTGCGCCAGACGCGCCGCAACAGCGCGCGGATCGTGCGCTGGTCCGTCGATGGCATCCCTGGCGGCAACGCCACGCACGGCACGCTGGTCGGCAGCGATCGCACCGCGCTCGGCGGCCGCGCCACCTACACGGCGCCCAAGGTGATGCCGCCGAGCCGCAGTTGCCGGCTCGCCGTCGTCGTGCAGGAGGGTGATCGCCAGGTGCGATACGAACGGGCTGTGCGCTTGCTCGACCGTGGTGAGGTGATGGTGGAGCTTCGTTGTTCGCTGCGGTTGGTCATCGACGACGACGTGACCAAGAACGACGTGATCGTCGTGCGGCGGCGTCAGGAGACCGACTTCCGGGCCACGGTGTCCGGCAGTTTCGTCGGGCTGCTCCGGGAGACCGTGGTCGACGGCCAGCCGCGGCTGGCGTTCCGCAACGCGAGCGGCACGGCGAGCGGCGGTCTGCTGACGGCGAGAATGGAGGTCGACCAGACCGAGAGCTACGACGAGAAGGGGCCCGGCGAGTTCGGCGAACGCGGCGCCACGAAGACGAGCACCGCCAAAGGTGCCGATCTGCTGGGTGGCGGTGGCTTCACGCTCGTGCTCGATCCACAACGACGGCTGTGGTCCGGCACGCTGCCGTTCGAGGCCTGGGTGAGTCGGCTGCATCAGGTGGCCACCTACCGGCAGTTGGAGACCCTGCGTCCGCGCGGTGGTCTGGAGAAGGTGCCCGAGTTCATGCCTTGGCGGGTGCCGCAGCTGACACCGCTGCTGGCAGCGCTGCCGGACACGAGCGATCAGGCCTCGATCGAAGCCGGTCTCTGGACCGGCAGCCAGCGCAAGGTGTTCCCGCAGCCGGGCGGCGCCGGCATCTTCAAGGCCACCTGGACCATCCGGAAATGACTCGCCTCTGCTTGTTGTTCGCGTGTTGGGTTGCCAACGCGGCGCTGCTCGCCCAGCAGCCATGGCTGCATCTCGAGCTGCTCGGTGCGGATCGACCCGATCGGCGCAACGACGAGTTGCTCGGCGTCGTCGTCACGCTCGGCTTGCGCGGCGTCGACGACACGACCGTGCTCGAGCTCGGCGACCCTGGTGCCTACTTCGGCCGGCAACTGTCGATCGAGTTGCGCGGGCCGGACGGCGCGCCGATCAACGCGAACTGGTCGACCACGCAGCAATGGGGCGTGGTGCGGCTGCGGGCCCGCAGCCCGGCGCCGTTTGCCGCCTCGCTCGACGAGGCCGAGCTGAGACGGCTGCGGTTGCCGCCCGGCCGCTACACCGTGCAAGCGAAACTCGACAGCACCGACGGGCGGGGTTGGCGCGGCAGCGTGCAGTCGGCGTCGATCGCCTTCACGATCCATGGCGCGCCCGCGCCGCAACTGGGTCTCGCCGCCCTGGCCGGCGGTGAGATCGCGCCGGGCGACCCGCTGCTGCTGGCGGTGACGTTCGCGGCGACCGAGCAGTTCGCGGCGCGCGATCGGTTCGGCGTGCCTGACTTCTCCGGTGAGCAGTTGCCCGCCGAGGTGACGCTGGTGGTGCAGGATGGCGCGGGCCAGTCGGTGTCGTGGCCGTTCGAGCCGGTGCCGCCGGCGGGCACGAGCGAGCTGCAGAGCCTCGTTGCCGGGCAGCAGAGCGGGCCGCGGTGGCTGCGTCTGCCGGGAACCGCGACGGCGACCTTCGCCGCGGGCGAATACGCCGTCGTCGCGCGCCTGGCACTACCCGGTGGTGCAACCGTCGCGACCGAACCGTTGCTGGTGCGCGTGCTGGCGCCCGATCGGCTCGGCAGCGTTGCGCAGCGAGCCACGGCGGTGGCGCTCGGCCTCGCCGACGTGCGGCTGCAGCGGCAGCAGGTCCAGCGCGTGCGTTCGTTCCTGCGGCGGGACGAACGCCGCTTCGCCGCAGCGGCGGCGGTGCTGGTGCGCATCCGTCCGCTCGCGATCGCCTTGGTAGTCGAGTCGCCGTCGGCGCGCGCGAGCCTGCTGCTCGCGGAGGTCGAGCTGGCCGGCGGCGAGCGGGCGCGGGCCGCGGCCGTGCTGGCGGCGATGCCGCCGCTGCCGGCGGACGAGCCTAGGCTCGCGGTCGCGTTGGCCGAACTGCAGGCGCGGCTCGCCGCGGTCGAGACCGAGACCGATCGCTACTTCGCCCCGCACTGGCAGGCGGCGCTGGCGGCCGCGACCGGTGGTGGCGCGGCCGCGGCGGGGGGCAAGGTGACGGCGGGCCAGCCGAACGCGCCGGCGCCGGTCCCGGTTGGCCAGCAGGGCGGCCAGCAGGTCGGCCACGACGTCGGCCCGCAGGTGCAGTGGGCGAGCGGTGCGCGCGCCAGTTCTGAGTATCGGACCGTCGGCGACTACAGCGCCGAGCGCGCCGTCGGGGCACCGAGTGTGGTGCAGGCGGGCGACAACGGGCAGGCGTGGTGCAGCAAGCAGGCCGACAGCGGGGCTGAATGGCTCGAGCTCGACTTCGATCCGCCGGTGCGCGCCAAGGCGGTGCGGGTCGTGCAGAGCTGGAACCCCGGCGCGGTGGTCCTGATCGAGGTCGTC
>JALORC010000148.1 GCA_025459175.1 Planctomycetota bacterium
GGCCGCGCGGACCGCGGCGACCCTCTGGACAAGGGGCGTGGGGGCGGCAGAGTGGCGGGATCGGGTTCCGGGCGGTCGGGACCGCAGCTTGAACTTCGCACCCCCCCTTCGCAGCTCCGTGTCGACGCGCCATCACGCCGTGCGGCCCACCGCCGCAGTCCTGCCGTCACTGTTCCCCCGCACCGCCCTCGTCGGTGCCCTGCTCAGCACCTGGGCCGCAGCCCAGTGCCAGATCGGTTCGCAGGTGGAGATCGGTGTCGGTGGCATCGACAACCAGGCGCTGGCGAGCGTGATGTGGGATCCGGACGGCCCGGGGCCGGCCGGCCAGCAACTGGTCCTCGGTGGCAAGTTCAGGATCGCCGGCGACATCGACGCCAATCACGTCGTCCTCTACGAGCCGGCGACCGAGCAGTGGTCGCCGCTCGGCAGTGGACTCGACGGCTTCGTGAATGCGCTGGCAGTGTCGCCGAGTGGCGAGCTCTACGCCGGGGGCTCCTTCCAGACCGCGGGCGGTGCGACGGTGCGGGGCCTGGCGCGTTGGGACGGGGCCGTGTGGCAGCCCGTCGGCATCCTCACCGGCCTCGCGGGCTTCTACGTCAATGCACTGACGTTCCTGCCCAACGGGGACCTGATCGTGGCTGGCAACGGCCTGCCGTCCGGAACGCTGCCCGGACGCCTCGCCCGCTGGGACGGCACCGCCTGGTCGTGGCTCGGCGGTGACGCCAACGACAACGTCTTCGCGTTACGCACTCTTCCCAACGGCGACCTCGTCGCCGGCGGCTGGTTCACCTCGATCGGCGGCACCGCGGCCGCGTCCGTCGCGCGCTGGAACGGCTCCGCGTGGTCACCGCTCGGTGCGGGCTTCAACGGCCCGGTCTACACCCTGTCGACGACGAGCACCGGCACCCTCTTCGCCGGGGGCAGCTTCTCGACTTCGGGCGGCCCCGCGGGCGCGTGCGTGGCGCGTTGGAACGGCACCGCCTGGCAGTCGCTCGGCTCGGGCTGCAATGCCACCGTGTATGGCAGCATGGTGGCGGCGAACGGCGACCTGGTCGTGGTTGGCAACTTCTCGACGGCCGGCGGGCAATCGGCAAAGGGCATCGCGAGGTGGAACGGCACCGCGTGGTCGGACATGGGCACGGGGAGCTGGGCCGTCTTGCAGTTCGGCACTTCGGTGATCGAACTGCCGAACGGCGACGTGGTGGTCTGCAAGAACATGGGCCCAGACTGGAACGGGGGACCCGGCCAACGCCTGATGCGCTGGACGGGCAACGCCTGGCGCGCCATGGGCAACGGCATCGACGGTCAGGCGGTCCAGGTGCTGACCATGCCGAATGGTGACGACCTCGTGCTCGGCTACTTCACACGCATCGGCGGTGTCGCCGCCCCCTACTGTGCTCGGCGCGGCAGTGGCGGCTGGTCGGCGCTGGGCAGCGGCCTCGACCGGGCGGCGGAATGCGCGCTGCTCGATGCCAGCGGGGACCTCGTAGTCGGCGGCAGATTCACCACCGCCGGCGGCGTGACCGCCGCGGGCCTCGCGCGTTGGGACGGTGCCGCCTGGCTCCCGATGCTGACGACGTTGTCGGGCGCGAACCCTGCCGTAATGGCCCTCGCCTGGCTGCCGAACGGCGACCTGCTGATCGCCGGCCAGTTCACGGCGGTCAACGGCGTCGCCGCCAACAACATCGCACGATGGGACGGCAGCGCCTGGCACGCGCTCGGCAGCGGCGTGCAGGGCAGTCCAGCCTTCGTGAGGTGCCTGCTGGTGCTGCCGAACGGCGAGGTGATCGTCGGCGGCAACTTCACGAACGCCGGCGGGGTGACGGTCGCGTCGGTCGCGCGCTGGAACGGCAGCGCGTGGAGCTCGTTGGGGAGCTTCGCCACCAGCAGCAATCTGGTGGCGTCGCTCGAGCTGCTGGCCAACGGCGACATCCTGGCGACGGGTTCATTCTTCGTGCCACCGAGCAACTCGCGCAACCTCGCTCGCTGGAACGGCACGGCCTGGCAGCCATTCGCCGGCGGCTTCACGTCGCAGCAGTGGCACGCGATCGTGTTGCCCGACGGCGATCTGCTCGCCACCCACAAGCAATCGTTCGGGAACACGCGACTGCACCGCTTCGCCGGCGGGTCCTGGACACCCCTGACCGCCATGCCGGATACCGAGCTGCGCGACGCCAAGTGGAACGCCGACGGCAGCATGCTGGCCGCCGTCGTGCGCGAACGCGGCTCGGGCTACGCATTCTCACTGCTGCGCCTCGCGACGACGTGTCCGGCAGCGGTGACCCCGCTCGGGACGGGCTGCGCCGGCAGTGCGGGGCCGGTGACCCTGGCGGCAGAGAGCCTGCCGTGGACCGGCGCGACCTTCCGCACCGTCGCCAGCGGCTTCCCGGCGAACTCCATCGGGCTACTGGCCGCCGGCGTGAGCACCACGAACGTGCCGCTGGTCACCCTCTTGCCGCAGGGTCTGCCGGGTTGCGCCCTGTTCGTGCAGCCGATCGTGCTGCAGACCATGCTGCCGAACGGGAGCACCGCCACGTCGGCGCTGTCGCTGCCCGACTCGATGGCCTTCGCCGGCTTCGTCATGCACCAGCAGATGGTCGTCGTCGAAATCGGCGGTAGTGGCCTGTCGGCCTTCACCAGCAGCAACGGGCTCTCGCTCACCGTCGGCACCTTCTAGACCAGTGTCCCAGGGATGCGCGCTGCTTGGATGCTGGGGGGCGTGATCGCGCGATCACGCTGTTGCTGGCACCCGGCGTGCCGTTCGCGGTGACGGGCTCGGCCACCGATCCGCTGACGCTCGCCGGGGAACCGCAAGTCGTGGCGATCGCTCCACCAGGGCACTGATTCGCCAACGCGGTTGGGTCCGCCGCGTGGATACCCGAGGACGGCGGGAGTCGCTCAGTGCCGATGCCCGCAGCAGCCACCGTCGTCGCCGGTGGCTGGCTTCGGCGGCGCCAGCGCCGCGGTCGTGACCGGCGCGAAGGCAGTCGGCGACGCGTCGAGGCCAGCGCCGTGTCCATGGGCATGACCGTGCCCATGATCGTGACCGTGATGATGATGGTGCCCGTGCGCATCCGCCGGCTCGCCGCAACAACTCATCGCGTCCCCCGGCGCCACGTTCGCCGGTGACTCGAACAACCGCTCGAGGAACGGCCGCACGCCCTGCCGCAGCAGCGAGAACACGAACACCACCGCCAGCGCAACCAGCAACACCCACTGCCAACTACCGTGACCGTGGCCGGCACCATCGAGCGCCGGGATCACCGGCACCGGCAGCAGCCAGTTCGCCAGATAGCCGAGCCCCACCGCCCCGAGCCACATCGACAGCGCGAACACCCACGCCGTGCGCGCCCCGTGCAGCCGCGCCAGCACCCCGAACGTCGTCACGTTGGTCGCCGGCCCGGTCAGCAGCAGCGCCAGCACCGCGCCGGGTGACATGCCCTGCACCAGCAGCATCGCCCCGAGCGGCGTGCTCCCGGTCGCACACACGTACAGCGGCAACCCGATCAGCGCCGCGATCGGCACATCGAGCCCCTTCGGCAGCGCCAGCAGCCATTCCTTGTCGATGTACGGCAGCAGCACCGCCGACAGCAGCAGCCCGGTCAGGATCCACGTCGCCGTGTTGTCGACCGCCGGCCCGAAGCCGAACCGCAGCGCCGTGCGCAACCGCGTGCGCAGATCACCGGTCGGTGCCTGCGGCAGTTCGCCGTCGCCGACGTTCGCCGGCGCAACCGTCGCGCGCCGCTGCAACGACCCGACCAGCATGCCGACCCCGAGTGCGAGCACCGCCGCCATGCCGACGCGCACCAGCGCGATCTCGCCGCCCATCAGCTGCCAGGTCAGCATCACCGCCGCCAGCTCGAGTTCGGGCGTCGCCACCAGGAACGCGATCGCCGCCGCGATCGCCGTGCCCTGCCGGATCAGTTCGCGGTAGATCGGCACCACGCCGCACGAACACACCGGCAGCGGCAGCCCGACCGCGACCCCGCGCAGCGCCTGCGTGAACGGCGAGCCGCGCGTCATGCGCTGCAGCCAGTTGGTCGGCAGGAACGCGTGGCACAGCCCGACGAGCAGGTAGGCCAGCAGCAGTGCCGGGGCCGATTCGATCGCCAGCTGCAGGAACACCTGCGCCGGGCCACCGTGCCCGCTGTCGGGGAAGTGATCGCGGATCACCATCCACAGCACGACGACGCCGACTGCACCACCGAGCACCGAGGCGATGCGGAAGCGCCCCTGTTCGCGCGGGGCCGGGATGTGCGCGTGCAGCACCACGTGCAGCAGCGAACCGACCAGCAGCGACTGCAGCATCGCGAGGCCGCGCTGCGAGGTGTCGGTCAGCACTTCGCCGCCGAGGAAGTAGCCGAACAGCGTCGCGCTGATGCTGACCACCGAGATCACGATCGCCGGCATCACGCCGAGCGTGCGCGGCACGATCCACCAGATGCCGATGCCCTCCGGGATCCGGTGCAGGATGATCGCCCACGCGGTCAGTTCGTGGGTGTGCTTGTGGCCGTCGTCCTGCACCGCGAAGTCCCCGGCCAGCAGCAGCCCATCGAGCGTCGCGTGCGCGGCGATGCCGAGCAGCGCCAGCAGCAGCACCGTGCGGCGCATGCCGGGATGGCCGTGATGGATCGTGCGTTCGGCGACCGCCGGCAACAGGAAGCCGAGCAGCGCCAGCGGCAATACCAGCCAGCCGGCCTGGTGTGCACTCTCCGGCAACAGGTGCAACAGCGCGAAGCCGCTGACGGTCAGCAGGCAGAAGCTGTCGAGGGCGACGGTCGCCGAGGCGTTGGTGCGGGCCAGCCAGACCAGCAGTGGGCCGAGCGCCAGGGCGAGGAAACTGAGGGACAACAACACGGTCCGGCACAGTAGACCATTGCCCGCGGCGGCGACAGAGACGCTGTCACCGGCTCGTGGTCCGCGGCTGCGAGCCGCCGGGTTCCTGGCCTTCCGCGACGTCGCCGAGGGCCGCCTGCAGCGCCTCGCGGGCGCGGTGCAACCGCGATCGCACGGTGCCGATGGGCAGCTCGAGGCGGTCGGCGATGCCGCGGTAGTCGAGGCCGGTCTGCACGTAGAGCTCGAACGCGGTGCGCTGCTCGGCCGGCAGTCGCGCCAGCGCGGCATCGAGCCGTTCGCCGAGTTCGTGCGCGAACGCGTGGTGCAGCGGGTTGTCACAGCCCTGGTGCAGCGCGCAGTGCGCGGCGGCACCGTGCTCGTGATGCTGGCGCCGGGCCAGCGTGCGGCGCAGGTGGCGCGCGCGCAGCACGACCGCCCGCACCAGCCAGGCGCGGCGTTCGGGCGGCGGCTCGGGTTGGCGCCACAGGGCGACCAGCGCTTCCTGCACCGCGTCGGCGGCGAGGTGGTCACAGCCGAGCATCGACCGCGCGGCGAGGTGGGCGCGCGCGAGGTCGGCGCGCAGATCTTCAGTGATGGTGAGGTGGTCGCACGGCGGAGCCGTGACGGACGGGAACGATGCGGACATGGCGACGGACCGGACAGCAGAACGGACCCACGGGACGAGGCCGGCTCCGCTGGTCCGCGCCGCTCAGGGCGATCGCCAGCCGGGCACGGCCTCACGCGCACGCGGTCGTTCGCGGCGGCGCGCGGCTCGGCGGCCGGGCCCAGCGCCGGGCCGAGGTGGGGGCGCGGCAAACGGTCGGTGGGGCGCGCAGCCAGATCGCCGCGGTGGCCGGCATCGTGGCCGGCACCGGCAGCAGCGGCGGATGGGCGAGTTCGAAGTCGCAGGCGAAGCAGGCGTGGTCGAACGCGACCGGCGCGGCGTCGTGCTGCACCAGTTCGGCGGCGTCGACGTCGATCCGTTCGGCCGCGCTCGCGAACGTGTCGCAGCCGCAACCGCCGAGCAGCGCCTGGCTGGTCGAGGTGGCCGGCGCCGCGGCGACCGACTCGGCATGCGAGTGCAGCGCCGGCAGCAGCAGCCGCAGCCCGATCGCCAGCAGCGCCAGCAGCGTGGCGAGCAGAGCGTGCGGTCGGCGGGCGGGGCGGATCACGGCGCGGCAGGGTAGAGCCAGTCCGCGACCGGCTCAAGCGCCGCCATCGCCACAAATCCTGGGAACTCCACCCTGCCGAGCGGCACCCGGCGCGGTCTCCACTTCGCTCATGCGCCGCCATCCCAGCCTCTGCCGTTCCCTGGTCGCGCTGCCGCTGCTCACCGCGGCGCTGCCGGCCCAGGATCCACCGCCACAGCAACCGAACCCGCGCCGCGCCGCGCTCGAACGCGCCGCCCAGCGCCCGGTCGAACCGGACCAGAACCTCGGTTCGGTGCCGGTGGCCCAGACGCCGGGCCAGGGCGGCAGCCTGACCGGGCCGCTGACGCAGCTCGCGATCAGCATGGACCTCATGTTCGCGGTCGGTGGCTCGAGCGAGCGCGATGCGTCGCTGCTGCAGCTGCAGGGTGGCCAGCACGACCCGCGCAAGCGCGGCTTCACGCTGCAGCAGGCCGAGATCCAGATGAACGGCGCGGTCGATCCGTACTTCCGCGGCCAGTTCGTGCTGGTGACGTCGCTCGATCCCGACGAAGGCGAGACCATCGTCGAGGTCGAGGAGGCGTGGCTGCTGACCCAGCAGCTGCCGGCCAACCTGCAGCTGAAGGCGGGTCACTACCTGACCGAGTTCGGCCGGTTGAACCAGGTGCACCCGCACGCGTGGGACTTCCAGGACCAGCCGGTGGTGATGACGCGCTTCTTCGGCGCCGACGGCCTGCGTTCGCCGGGGGCGCGCTTGTCGTGGCTGGCGCCGACCCCGACCTATCTCGAGTTCTTCTTCGGCGCGCAGAACGCCAACGGCGAGACGTTGCAGAGCTTCCTCGCCAACGACGAGGTCTACGAGGAACGGCCGATCGGCGGCCGCACGCTGTCGGAGGAGGCGCGCGAGATGCGATCGGCGGGCGATCTGCTGTGGCACGGCCGCATCGCCACCGCGACCGACTTCTCGCCGGCGCACACGCTCGGCGGTGGGGTGTCGGCGCTGTTCGGGCCCAACGCGACCGGGGCCGGTGCCGACACCGTGATCTACGGCGCCGACTTCATGTATCGCTGGCGGCCGGTCGACAACCGCCGCGGCTACCCGTTCTTCAAGCTGCAGGGCGAAGTGATGGCGCGCGCGTTCGACGCCGCCGAGCAGCTCGACGAGAGCGATCCTCTGGCCCCGTTCACGGTGCCCGGCGAGACGCTCGACGACTGGGGTGGCTACCTCTACGGCGTCTACGGCTTCGACGTCGGCTGGGCGTTCGGGCTGCGCGCCGAGTACGCGGCGGGCAGCGGCGGCAGCTACGTCGGCGGTGGTGGCTTCGATCGGGCGCAGGATCCGTTCCGCGCCGACCGGCTGCGGCTGTCGCCGATGCTGTCGTACCAGACGTCGGAGTTCTCGCGCGTGCGCCTGCAGTACAACTACGACGACAGCGACCATCTGGACGACCAGGCGCACTCGGTCTGGCTCGGCTTCGAGATCCTGATCGGACCGCACCAACCCCACACCTACTGAGCCGAACCATGCTGCGTTCCTTGTTCCATGTCTCGGCCGCGTTCGGCCTGTCGTTGGCGCTCGGTGCCCAGGCAGCGGCGGCGCCGGCGCGTCACGCCGTGGTCGCGACCACACCCGACCTCGCCGCGTTGTGCCGCACG
Source organism: Planctomycetota bacterium (assembly GCA_025459175.1). Classification (GTDB taxonomy): domain Bacteria; phylum Planctomycetota; class UBA1135; order UBA1135; family UBA2386; genus UBA2386. The sequence continues at coordinate 7,641 of JALORC010000148.1, forward strand.
ATCGGCGGCGACCGCTGCACGGTGACGACGTTCCTGCCCGGGCCGCAGGATCCGCACTACCTCGATCCGCGGCCGGCGATGTTGTACGCGATGCAGAAGGCCGAGCTGCTGGTCGAGACCGGCCGCGATCTCGAGAGCGGTTGGCTGCCGGTGCTGATCAACAACAGCCGCAATCCGGCAGCGCAGCCGGGCCAGATCGGCCATCTCGATGCGAGCCGCGTGGTGCGCGCGTTGAACGTGCCGACCGCGAGCATCGATCGTTCGGCCGGCGATCTGCACCTGAACGGCAACCCGCACTACCTGCTCGATCCGCTGTGCGGGCTGCAGGTGGCGTCGCTGCTGCGCGATCGCTTGACCGCGCTGTGGCCGGCCGACAAGGCGGTGTTCGCGCAGAACTTCCAGGCGTTCCGACAGCGGCTGGCCGAGGCGATGGTCGGCAACGAGCTGGCGGCGCTCTACGAGCACGATGCCGAGCAGCTCGCGATCGCGTTCGGCAAGGGCACGCTGGCGGCCGCGCTGCAGGACCAGGGCGACCTCGGCAAGCTCGGTGGGTGGTTCGGCGCGATGTTGCCGCTGCGCGGCAGCAAGGTGGTCGTCGATCACGATCTGTGGCCCTACTTCACGGAGCGCTTCGGCCTCACCGTGTTCGGCTACATCGAGCCGCGGCCGGGCATGACGCCGAGCACCAGCCACCTCGCGCAGCTGATCGAGCGCATGCAGGGTGATGGCGTCCGCACCGTGCTCGCGTCGACGTACTTCCCGATCCAGTACGCGCAGTCGGTGCAGAAGGCCACGGGGGCGGTGATCGCGCCGATGGCGCACCAGCCCGGCGCGCGTCCCGACACCGACGACTACGTCGCGTTCGTCGACCACAACGTGCGCACGTTGGTGGCGGCACTCGCACCGGCGAAGTAGAACGCGCCGGTGAGCGTCGAATCTGCACCGGCCGGGCCGGCCCTGCTCGGCTGCCGCGACCTCGTCTGCGGCCACGGACGCCCGGTGCTGCGCGGGGTCACGTTGCAGGTCGCTCGCGGCGACGCGTGGTATGTGCTCGGCCCCAACGGGGCCGGCAAGTCGACGCTGGTGGCGACGCTGCTCGGACTGTTGCGGCCACTCGCCGGCGAGGTGTCGGCGCCGTGTGGGGGCGACCGCCGCCAGCTCGGCTTCGTGCCGCAGGAACCGCGCAGCGAACTGGCGCTGCCGGTGACCGTGCGCGAGTGGGTCGGCTGTGCGCTCGACGCCGCGATCGGGCGGGTCGAGGCCGCGGCGAGGATCGCCGCGGCGCTGGCGGCGATGGGCGTCGAAGCGCTCGCTGCACGCGATCTGCGGCGTCTGTCGCTGGGCCAGCGGCGTCGCGTGCACGTGGCGCGCGCGTTGGTGCGCGCGCCGCAATTGCTGGTGCTCGACGAACCGGGCGCCAACCTCGATCGCGCCGCGGCGATCGGGCTCGCCGCGGATCTCGACCGCTGGCGGCGCGAACAGGGCCTCACCGTCGTGATGGTCGCGCACGACCTCGAGCTGGCGCGCCGGTTCGCGAGCCATGCGGCGATCGTCTTCGACGGTGTGGTGCACGCGGGGCCGGCTGGCCCGCTGCTCGCCGATCCGGCGCTGGTCGCCGCCGTGGCTGGGGAACCCGTGGCCGCGGTGCCGGTGGGGTGGCGCCGGTGAACGGCGCTCTGGCTCCACAATCGAGCTGGTGGCCGGCTTGGGACCTGTTCGGGGACGCGCTCGTCACCGGCTTGCTGCTGGCGATCGTGCTGCCGTGGTTCGGCGTGCTGCTGGTGTTGCGCCAACAGCTGTTCCTCGCCGCGGCGATCGGGCAGGCTGCCAACGCCGGCATCGCCGCGGCGATGGCGGGCGGGTCCGCGTTCACCGCGGTGCACGTGCACGGCGGTGTGGCCGGCGGCGGGCGCTGGTGGTGGTTCGCCAGCGGCGCGCTGGCGGCGATGCTGACTGCGGTGCTGGCGCTGCGCGCGCTGTCGGCGCGCCAGTCGACGCTGGAAGCGCGCAGCGCGTGGGTGTTCCTGGTCGGTGGGGCCGGCGCGATGCTGGTGCTCGCCGAGGCGCCGCACGGGCTGCAGGAGCTGCAGCGCTTGTTCTTGTCGTCGCTGCTGGCGGCCGGGCCCGACGATCCGTGGCTGGCGTCGGCCGCGGTGCTGGTGGTCGGCGGCTGGCTGTCGGCGCGGCCGCGGCAGTTGTTGGCGTGGGCGCTCGAACCGCGCACCGCGGCGGCGCACGGTGGGGCGGTGTTCGGCCACGATGTGCTGGTGGGCGCCCTGCTCGGGCTGGTGTTCACGCACGCGATCCTCGCCACCGGGCTGATGTTCACGTTCGGCGCGACCGTGTTGCCGGTGCTGGCGGCGCGCGAACTGGCGAGCTCGCTGCGCTCGGTGGTGCTGCTGGCGCCGACCATCGGCGCGCTCGGCCAGGCGCTGGCGTTCGCGGTCGCGCATCGCGCCGATCTGCCGCCGGGTCAGGTCGCCGTCGTGGTGTTCGGCGCGGTGGCGCTGCTGGCCCGTGGCCTGCGGTTGCTGCGTAGCACCTGAGCCGCGTTCACACCGTCTTCGGGCCGTGCGCCTTGACCTTGGCCAGCAGCCGCGCGGCGCGCGCCGTGATCGCGTCGAAACGCCGCAGCTTCAGGTCGTCGGCATCGAACAGCGAGGCGACGAAGCCGACCCCGAACGCGCCGGCGTGGAACCAGCTGTCGAGGTTCTCCTCGGTGACGCCGCTGGTCGGGAAGATGCGCAGGAACGGCAGCGGGCCGCGCACCGCGCGCACGAATTCGGGGCCGTTGGCCGGGCCGGGGAACAGCTTGACGATGTCGGCGCCGGCGCGATGGGCCGTCATCATCTCGGTCGGCGTGAAGGTGCCCGGGATCGAGACCAGCTCGTGCTGGCGGCAGAACGTGATCACCTGCGGGTCGGTGACCGGCGACACCAGGAAGCGCGCGCCGGCCGCCATCGCTTCCTTGGCCTGGTCGACCGTCAGCACCGTGCCGGCGCCGACCAGCAGCCCGTGGCGTTCGCCGAGCGCGGCGATGTGCTCGAGGCAATCGGGCGTTGTCATCGTCACTTCGACGATGCGGAAGCCACCGGCGATCGCGGCCTCGAGGGCGGGGCGCACGACGTCGCGATCGGCGGTGCGCAGGATCGCGGAGCAGCGGTGCTGGGCGAAGGCGTTGAGTACGGCAGCGCGGGTCGGGTGCATGGCGGCTGGCTTCGAGAGAACGAGGGCGATCGGCACGTGCCGAACGCGGCGGCAGCATAGGGTCGCGGCCGTGTTGGAGCGAATGCGGCCCTGGGCTACCGTGGTCCGGTGCGCTTCTCCAAGCCCGCGGCCATCCTGTTCCTGGTGCTGTGCTCGCTGCCGCCAAAGGCGCGAGGAATGGGAGTGCCGACCCAGGCGCCGCCGCCGGCTCGCACCGGGGCCTCGGCGCAGCAGCCCGCGATCCCGCTCGGCGATCCGGCGGCGCAGCCGCTGCTGGTGCGGCAGGTCGAACGCCACGGCATCACCTGGCAGTTCGATCGGCCATACCGCGCCGGCACCTATGCCAACGGCGATCCGTGGGTGCTCGGGCCGGTGCGGATCCGCGGCATCACGCCGGCCTGCGAGGAGGTCGACGGCCGGGTGCTGCACGGCTCGATGATCGATCCCGATCCTGCGACCATGAAGCAGGGCTACGACAGCGCGCTGTTCGGCGACGAACAGCGCGAACGGTACGACGGCGCGCGCAACGTCGGACGGTCGGTGTCGGCGGAACAGCCGCTGCTGCTGGCCGCGGGCCAGAGCCTGGTGTCGGTGCAGAGTCTGCGCGGCAAGCCGGCCAAGGAACCGCCGAACCTGCAGACCGCGGCGGTGCTGACCTGCGTCGCCGAGGTGCCGGCACCGGATGCGTTCCGGCCGCCGTACGTGCGCGGCGACAAGCGCATGCCGCACCGCGCCGCCGACCTCGACCTGAGCCGGTTGCCGCGCCTGCGCGCGCCGGTCGAGGTGCCGCCGATCGCCGAGATCGCGCCCGGCTTCGCGCGGCTGTGGCTCGACCACTTCCCGGAGTGGCCGGTGCGCTATTCGCATCCGCGCGACAACATGCCCGACTACGGCCGCGATCGCACCGCGCTGGTCAGCAGCGGGGCGTTGCAGCTGCTGCTCGATCGGCCGAGCGAGCAGAAGCGCGAGCTGGCGATCCGCATGGTGCAGATCGGCATCGACCTGCACGGGGCGCTGCGCAGCGGCTGTCGCTGGCAGGGCATCGGCGGCCACGGCAGCGGCCGCAAGTTCCCGATCCTGCTGGCGGGCCTGCTGCTGCACGACGACACGATGCTCGCGATCGGCACCGAGTTCGTGTCGGCGCGCGGCCCCGGCAGCCCCGGGGCGTGGTTCGCCGAGGACGGCCAGACGTTCGTGGTGCGCGAGACCGCGCCGGGCGTGTTCAACGAAGGTCACGGCAAGTACGGACGCGAGCACGACGGCTTGCCCGAATGGGGCTTCAGTCACGTCGACAGCCCCGATCGCGACGACTCGCGTTGGGACGGCAACGACTACCGTCGCTGCTGCACTGCCAACGGCTGGGTCGGGCAGGCGCTGGCGGCCCGCATCCTCGGCCTGCAGGAAGCGTGGAACCACCCGCCGTTCTTCGCCTACGTCGATCGCTACATGCAGATCGAACACAGCGAGGCGTGGCACCGGGCGTGGGTGCCGTGGCATGCGGCGCTGTGGGATGCCTGGCGCAGCAAGTACTGATCGGCGCGGCTGTCCCCGCCGCGCCTGGCACCGGCAATCCGACGCCATGCCGAACCGTTCCTGGTCGAACCGACTCTCGCCGCGTGCATGGTCCCTGTTCTGGACGAGCTGCGTGCTCGGGGCCGCGGTCGCGCAAGGACCTTGCCACGACCTGCAGGGCATCACCAGCATCGCGCAGGAGCTGCTGAGCACCTATCCCGCCGACGGCAGTTCGTGCGTGCGCTACGAGCAGTTCGGCCAGCAGCGCTACGAACAGGCGTTCGGCAGCTTCACGCTCGGGCAGGTGGTGCCGATCGCGTCGGCGACCAAGACGCTGTCGGCGGCGGTGCTGATGTCGCTGGTCGACAGCGGCGTGCTCTCGCTCGACGACCGGGTCGGCCAGTGGCTGCCGGAGTGGAACACCGGCCTGCGGGCGCAGATCACGCTGCGCATGTGCTTCTCGCACACCGCGGGCATGCTGGCGGCGCATCCGCTGGTCGGCGACGACACCACCACGCTGCGCCAGGCCGCGTTCAACCTCGCCTCGGTGCCGCTGCAGGCCGTGCCCGGCAATCGCTTCGTCTACGGCGGGGTGTCGATGCACGTCGCCGGTGCGGTGTGCGAGGTCGCCAGCGGCCAGAGCTGGGCGCAGCTGTTCGCGCAGCGGATCGCGGTGCCGTGCCAGCTGACGGCGACCGACTACCTCGGCATCGGCAGCGCGACCAATCCGCGCATCGCCGGTGGCGCGCGCAGCAACCTGCGCGACTTTGCGAACTTCATGACGATGCTGCGCCAGCGCGGCCAGTGGAACGGCGTGCAGGTGCTGTCGGCGGCCAGCGTCGACACGATGCTCACCGACCAGACCTCGTCGGTGCCGATCGGCTCGACGCCGCATCCGCAGCAGGCGCCGTACGGGATCGGCATCTGGCTCGATCGCCGCGACAGCCTCGGCCGCACGCTGGTGGCGAGCGCGGTCGGCGCGTTCGGCTTCGCGGGCTGGGTCGATCGTGCGCATGACGGCAGCGGCGTGTTCGTCGTCGACTTCGACAACCCGATCACGTGGCCGTACGTGCAGCGCATGTGGCAGGTCATCGACGACGCGGTGCTGCCGCCCGGCGTTTCGTGCCTCGGGCAGGGTTCGCCGCCCTGCGCCGCCGGTGCGTGGCTGAACGGCAGCTCCTCGGCGCGCGGCAGCAACGTCGACTTCGCGCTGCGCGCGAGCCAGGTGCCGCCGTCGATGCCGGGCGCGCTGCTGCTCGGCGATCCGGCGCCGGGCGGGGTGCCGATCGCCGATCTGCTCGCGTTCCTCGGCCCGCAACTCGATGTCGTCGCGGGGCTGGTCGCCGACGCGAACGGTCGCGCCAGCATCGCCGCGCCGCTGTCGCCGACGCTGGTCGGCGCGCAGTTCGGGCTGCAGAGCGTGTGGCTGAGTCCCGGTGGCTGCACCGCGCTCGGTCTGCAGGGCAGTCATGCGCTGACCGTGACCGTGTTGCCGTAGTCGGCGCCGGTAGTCGGCGCTCGGTCAGTTGCCG
>JALORC010000225.1 GCA_025459175.1 Planctomycetota bacterium
GGTCGCGAAGGGCTCGTTCCAGGACCTGTTCGCCGCCTCCGGCGATGCGCGCCACACCAGCGACATGGGACCGATGGGCAAGCTGGAGCGCGGCATCCAACGCGACGTGGTGTGGGAACTGGATCCGTCGATGGGCGCCAAGCTGCGCCGCGGTGCACATGCCGCCCACGTGCGGCGCTACTGCGCCCTGGTGCGCGGCGACGATCCACGCCCGATCTACCGCGAGATCACGCTCGACGGCACGCGCACGATCGACGGTCGGCAGCTGCATGTGCTGCGCCTCGTCGCCGCCGAGGGCAAGCCCGACACGTTCCTGGTCGCCACCGACGGCACGCTGGTCGCCGCCGAGATGCTGCTGCCGACGCCGGAGTCGGCCGACGCGGCGTTCGGCATGGAAGACATGATGGAGGCCACGATCGCCTTCGCCGAATGGCGCCCGCACGGCAAGGCGCTGGTGCCGATGCAACGCACGGTGACGATGGGGCCCGCCAAAGTGGTGTTCACCGCCAACGAGGTCGCGATCGGCACCGCGATCGACGACAAGTCGTTCACGCCGCCGGCACAGGTGCTGGCACTGAAGCCGGCCGCCGAGCAGCCGGCGTTCACCAAGGACGGCAAGCCGGTCTATCAGATCGTCGAACGCGACGAACAACCGGTCGCCACCATCCGTGTGAAGTGCAAGCCACAGGACATCAGCAAGACGCTGGGCGAACTGCTGCCCGAGGTGATGGCGCACCTGACCGCGACCGGCGCACGCATGTCGGGCCCGCCGTTCTCGCGCTATCACGCGTGGGGTGAGGAGATCGACCTCGAGGCCGGCTTCCCGGTGCAAGTGCCGATCGAGGCCAAGGGCCGCATCCAGAACAGCAAGCTGCCGGGCGGCAAGATCGTCACCTGCTGGCACGTGGGGCCGTACGACAAGCTGAGCGGCTCGCACGAGGCGCTGCAGGCGCACATCGCAGAGAGCAAGCAGAAGGCGCGCGGCGGTCCGTGGGAGATCTACTGGACCGATCCGGGCATGGTGCCGGACCCGGCGAAGTGGCGGACGCAGCTGCTGGCGCCGATCGAGTGAGCGGCGACAGCGACGGACTTCAGGTCGTCGTGCGCGCCAGCACCGACGGCGAGCGCACCAGGACGTTGCGCGCATACAGCAACACGAACCCCTGCCGGTAGGCGTTCTGCATCGACTTCGAGCCGGGCTGCGTCGTCATCACACACAGTCCGGCACCGCGCTCGGCGGCGACCACGAGACGTTGCTGCAGCAACGCGGTCTGCACGCCGCGGCGCCGGAACGCCGGCAAGGTCGCGGCTCCGCACAGCTGTGCGACACCGCCGTGCACCCGCATCGCGCCGGCCCCCGCCGGCTCGCCGGCGCAGCGCGCGAGGAACAACAGCACCCCGTCGGCCGCCGCGAAGTCGCCGATGACCCGCTCCAGCACGCCGCGGTCGAACGCCTCGTGCGAGGCCACTCCCTGCGTGTCCGGCGTGGCGAAGCCGGTGACCATGACATCGAGCCAGCGTGGCAGATCGCGGCACGGCTCGATCGTGATGCCTGCCGGCGCTGTCAGCACCCGGTCGGACCCCGACAGAGCGCGACCGAGCACGTTCTCGACCCCCACCAGTCGATGGCCACGTTCGCACAGCAGCGTCGCCACCGCCGGATCGCCGAGCGTGCTCAGTTCGACCTGGAGCGGGAGCTCGCGGCGGTCGTGCTCGCTCTCGATCGCCTGCCAGGCCTGCTCGTCGAACGGCGCGAAGCCCAGCCCTGCGACCTTGTTCAGCGGCGAGCCGGCCTCCGTGCACGCGACCAGGCCGCCGCCGATCCGCGTCATGAAGACGTCGGGGACGCGCCACCGCACGTGCATGGTGGCGGCGGCGAGCAGATCGACTTCGGCCGCTTCGATGCGCGCGGCGAGCTCCTGGTCACAGAACATCGTGGGCATGAGAGCGGAGGCGCCGACGCGAGCGAACACACAATCCAGGGGTTCACCATCGGCTCGCCTGAATCAGGTGCATGCAGGCATCCGTCGACACGCCGCCGCGTGGTGACCGACCAGCGACGAACCACCAGCCTGGGCGCGGCGGCCCGCGGTCCGTCCGGATCGCCGCTACCGCACGATCTGCTGGTCCGGCACCTTGTGGCCGCAGTACAGACAGTTCTCTCGCGAGGTCCGGACCACGCGGCCGCATTGCGTGCAGTTCGCGACCTGGGCGGTGATGCGACCGTCGGCAACCCCGTCTCGCAGATCGATCTCGCCCATCTTCTCGCGGATCTGCTCGTCGGACATGCCGAGGTTGGTGCGCAGGATCTCCCAGAGCGCCTGGCAAGCGAGCGCGAGGCGGTCAGCGCGTCGCTCTAGATCCTCGACCCGCGATCCGACCTGGGCGGCGCGACTCTTGGCCGCCGCGGCGTCGTCCTGCGCCCGCTGGATCTGCCCGGACTGTCGAAACTCGTGGAACAGGTTCATGCGCGATCTCCGTGGGTTGGCTCGCGGGGCGTCCGCGCCGCTCGCACCATAGAGCCGCACCGGCAGTCGCGTCCATGCGCCTCGACCGCACCGGTAGCGGCCTGCCTCGCTCGACGCGACACCCCGACGCGCCACACGGGCTCGATCGCGCGCTCGACAGCTGCACCCGATCGCCATAGCGTCGCGTGCGATGAGCGACTCGCACCTCGACCGCCGCACCTTCCTGCTGTCCGTCGCCGGCACCGCACTGGCGAGCTGCCGCAGCGTCGAGAACGGAGTTCGCGGCACCGACCTCGAGCAGGCGCTCGCAGCGCTCGAGTCCGGCGGCCGACTCGGCGTCGCCGTGCTCGACACCCGCGACGGCACCGTTCGTGGCCATCGCCTCGACGAACGCTTCGCGCTGTGCTCGACGTTCAAGCTCACGCTCGCCGCGATGGTGTTCGATCGGGCTGCTTCCGGTGGCAGCGCGCTCGACAGGCGCTTGCCCGTCGGCCCCGCTGACTTGCTGAAGCACGCACCGGTGACGCGAGCTGCAGTGGACGCCGCGGCCCGGCGTGGCGCTGCCACCGCTGAGCTGACGCTGGTCGAGCTGGCCGAAGCCGCACAGACCACCAGTGACGGCGTGGCCGCCAACATCCTGCTGCGCGATCTCGGCGGGCCGGCGGCGTTCACTTCGTTCTGCCGCAGGAACGGCGACGAGGTCACGCGCCTCGATCGCTACGAGCCGGAGATGAACGACGTGCGCACCGGCGACGCGCGCGACACCACGTCGCCGAGGGCCATGGCGCAGCTGGTCGCGCGTCTGTTCGGCGGTGTGCTCGCACCAGCCGCGCGAACGACCCTGCGCACATGGATGCTGGCGACCGAGACCGGTGCCGAGCGCGTGCGCAAGGGGCTGCCGAGCGATTGGGTCGCGGGCGACAAGACCGGCACCGGCGGCGGTGATGACGTCAGCATCAAGTGCAACGACGTGGTCTGGATCGAACCGCCGGGCCGCGCGCCGCTCGTCGTGGCGGTCTACTACGACACCGGGGTGTGCGGGGACTGGCCGAGCGACGCCGACGAGGCGGTGCTTGCCGAGGTCGGGAGGGTCGTGGGGCGGTCGGGGTAAGGGGTGAGGAGGTGGTGTAGATGCCGAGCGGAGGTGGTGTAGATCCGGGGTGAGCTGGTGCAGATCCGGGCTGGGCTGGTGTAGATGCGCCCGCGAGGTGGGATGGATCAGTAGATCGGTGGCAGGTAGCGATGACCCGTGGCAACCTCGGACTCGCCGGTGGAGCGGTGCGGCGCGCCAGCGCCGCAGCGCGACATCCCCGACTCCCGCAGGGACTACCCACTCCGCGCTCCGCGCGGAGTGGTAGGCCCTGCAGGACTC
>JALORC010000226.1 GCA_025459175.1 Planctomycetota bacterium
CTGGGACAGCCTGGTGTTCAGCACCCGCGGCCGCGCCCGCGCGCGCATGGTGCTGCAGGCACTCGGGCTGCCGGCGTCCGGCAAGGTGCAGATCGAGCCGGCCGACCTCGAGGGCCGCGCCGCGCTGGTCGAGATCCGGCCGGCCGAGTACCAGACACCGTCGGGCGAGGTGGTGCGTCGCAATGAGGTGCCGTACGACGGCTTCCGGGCGTTGCGCGACCGGGACGACGGCGTCGCCAGCACGCCGGTGCCGGCGCGGCGACCCGGCCGCCCGGACGCCAACGAACCGGTCGAGCCCGGCGACATCCCGTTCTGAACCGGCTCGCCCGCCGGCGCACCGTCACCGCGACCAGGATCGCGGTGGGTTCGGCCACGTTGGAACCTGCCCCGGCCGACCTCGTATCCTCGGCGTTCTGCCACCCCCGATCCGGAAACCAACCATGCGTCTAGCTATCGCCGCCACCCTGGCCCTGCTGTCCCCCGCCTTTGCCCAGGAAGCCGCCACCTGGCTGACCGACTTCGAGGCCGCGAAGGCCGCCGCGAAGAAGGACAACCGACTGATCCTCGCCAACTTCACCGGCAGCGACTGGTGCGGCTGGTGCATCAAGCTGAAGAGCGAGGTGTTCAGCAAGCCGGAGTTCGCGACCTGGGCCGGGACCAAGGCCGTGTTGCTCGAGATCGACTTCCCGCGCCAGACCGAGCTGCCGGCCGAGCTGAAGGAGCAGAACAGCAAGCTCGCCAAGGAGCACGGCGTCACCGGTTACCCGACCGTGCTGGTGCTCGATGCCGAGGGCAAGCAGGTCGGCAAGCTCGGCTACAAGGCCGGCGGCCCGGCCGCCTGGATCAAGGCTGCCGAGGAGCAGATGGCGGCCAAGCCGGCCGCCGACGCGGGCGGTGAGCACGGCGACTGGATGACCGACTACGCGGCCGCGCTGAAGAAGGCCAAGAAGGAGAAGAAGGTCGTGATCGCCGACTTCACCGGCAGCGACTGGTGTGGCTGGTGCATCAAGCTGAAGAACGAGGTGTTCGACCAGCAGGAGTTCAAGGACTGGGCCCAGGCCAACGCCGTGCTGCTCGAAGTCGACTTCCCTCGCAACAAGAAGCTGCCCGACGCCCTGAAGGCGCAGAACGAGAAGCTCGGCAAGGAGTTCAAGATCGAGGGCTACCCGACGATCGTGTTCCTCGACGGCAACGGCAAGGAACTCGGCCGCGGCGGCTACGAGAAGGGCGGTCCGGCGGCCTGGATCGCGATGGCGGAGAAGGAAGCCGGCATCAAGAGCAAGAAGCCGAAGCCGGCCAAGAAGTGATCCGCCCGCGAGCGCGCCGGTGGCGCCCAGACCGCTGACGGAGCTCGCTGCGGTGGCCCGCCTTGCACCTTTCCTGCGAACCGGCAACCGCAACTGAACCGCGACGGCTCCGGATGCCGATCATGGTCGCATGCAGTTTCCGGCGTCTGCAGCCAGTTCGTTGATCGAAGGATACTGCGGGGACTTCGTGTCCCTCGCCTCGGTGCTCGCCCAGACGCTCGAGCAGGTGTCGATCCGGAACATCGATCTGGGCCGGAGCCGAGCGTCGCTCGAGCGGGTCGAGCGGGGCATGCGCCAGCTCGCCGATGGCATCCAGGAGCTCCTGCAACGGAGCGCACCGGCGGCCGGCGCCACGACGCCCACGACCGAGACCGAGGACGACGACGGGCTGTTGGACTTCACGACACCGACGCCGGTAGCAACGCAGCAGCCTGCGACCGCGGCTGGGACCACGCCAACGTCGACTCAGCCACCGGCGACCCAACCACAGGCGACCCAGGCACCGTCGAACCAGCCGCCCGCGACCACCAGCACGGACAAGCGGGCCCGACCGGCGTCCGGCAGCCTGCGCGTCGACATGCGGCCCCCGGAGCAGGAGGTGCTCGCGGAGCAGCCGGTGCCGACCCCGCCGGTCCCGCCGCCGGCGAAGTCCCCGGAACCGAGCCAGTCGCAGGCTCGCCAACGCCCGGGCACCCAGGGGACGACGCCACCGCCGGCACCAGCGACACCACCGGCAACACCAACGCCCGCCGCACCACCCCGCAACGAAACGCGGGTCGTGGCAGCGCCGAGCAACCGCCCGCGCGCGGCCACCGGGCCGCTGCCGAAAGCCGCCCCGGCGCCGAGCCACCCGTCCCGCCCTGGCGCCCGCCGCGAGGGCGCCAAGCCCGAAGGCATCAAGGGCAACAGCCAGAGCATGCCGCTGCTGTCGGTGTTCCAGTTCCTCGGCCGCCTGCGCAAGGTCGGCACGATGAAAGTCACGCTGCCGGGCGAGGAGATCCTGTTCGAGCTCGAGAACGGCTGCGTCAGCTTCACCTCGAGCGATCACTGCCCGCGCGAGGAACGCCTCGGCGAGCTGCTGATCGAGACCGAGGCGTGCAGCCGCGTCGACGTCGACCGCGTGCTGGCCAAGGTCGACGCCGGCTCGACCGAGCTGTTCGGCCAGCTGGCGATCCACGAGAACGTCGTCACCAAGGAACAGGTGCTGACGGCGCTCGAGGAGCAGGTCCGCCGGCGCTTCACGCGCGCGTGTCGCCACCCGGACGCGACCTACGAGTTCCTGCAGGACGTGCGCAGCAGCATCGAGCACCGGTTCCGTATCCAACCGGTCGCCGTCGGCTGAACGACGGCGCGCCCGCGCCTTGACCGCCTCGGCACGTCCGACTAGGACCGTGCCGTGAGCGTTCAGGACGACCTCGAGAAGCTGCGGGCGCGCATCCGCCTCGCCGACGACCAGTACTACAACCGCGGCCACAGCGACGTCAGCGACACCGAATACGACACGCTGTTCGGCCAGCTGCGCAAGCTCGAGCAGGCGCATCCCGATCTGGTCACCGCCGACTCCCCGACCCGGCGCGTCGGCGCGCCGCTGCCGAAGGGCAGCTCGTTCGCGACCGCGGCGCACCTGTCGCCGATGGGCAGCATCGAGTCGCTGATGGCGGCCGACGAGGTGCGCGACTTCGCGGCCAGGGCGCGCAAGCTGCTGGCGCTGCCGGACGACCAGCAGCTGCAGTGGTGCTGCGAACCCAAGCTCGACGGCGCCTCGGCCAACCTGCTCTACGAACACGGCGAACTGGTGCGCGGTCTGTCGCGCGGCGACGGCACCGCCGGTGAGGACCTGACCGCCAACCTGCGCACGATCCGCAACCTGCCGCTGCGGCTGCAGGGCCCGGGACCGTTCCCGGCGCGCATCGAGATCCGCGGCGAGGTCATCATGAGCAAGCAGGGCTTCGCCGCGCTGCAGGAGCACGAGGAGACCAGCGGCGAGGGGCAGTTCCGCAACGCGCGCAACACCGTCGCCGGCACGCTGAAGCTGCAGGACCCGCGCGTCGTCAAGCGGCGGCCGCTCGACTTCTTCGCGTTCGCGATCGGTCACGTCGAGGGCCGCGAGTTCACCTCGCACCAGGATCTGCGCGCGCAGCTGCTGGCGTGGGGCTTCGCGCTGGCCGAGCCGTTCGCGGTCGCGGCCGACACCGAGGCCGTGCTGGCGTTCCGCGACCGCCTCGAGGCCGAACGCGATGCGCTGCCGTACGAGCTCGACGGGGTGGTCGCCAAGGTCGATCGATTCGACCTGCAGCTGCAGCTCGGCCGCACCTCGCGCACACCGCGCTGGGCGCTGGCCTACAAGTTCGCGCCGCGGCTGGCGCTGACCCGCGTGCTGGCGATCGGCGCCCAGGTCGGGCGCACCGGCGCGGTGACGCCGGTGGCCCACCTCGAGCCCGTCGACCTCGCCGGCGTCACGGTGCGCAACGCGTCGCTGCACAACTGGGCGCTGCTGCAGGAACGCGACGTGCGCGCCGGCGACACGGTC
>JALORC010000149.1 GCA_025459175.1 Planctomycetota bacterium
CGCTGTTGGCCGGTGGTGTGGTCGGCGACGAAGGGCGCGCCGAGCTGCTGCTCGCCGGCGAACTGGCGGCGGCGTGCCGCGCCGCGTTCGTGCGCCTCGATGCCGGCGATCTCGACGGCGCCGAGGCGCAGCTGGCGGTCGCGGCCGGCAAGCAGCGTGGCCTCGGCGAGTTCGCCGCCGCGGCTGGCCAACGGGTGCAGCGCTGGTCGGCGGCGCTGGTGACGTTGCGCGCCGCGACCACGGGCCTGGTGCCGATCGCCGGCGGTCGTACCAAGGCGGCGCCGCAGCCGGTGCCGGCGTTCTACCTGTCGGCGACCGAGTGCAGCCGCGCCGAGTTCGCGCGCTTCGTCGACGAGCTGCGGCAGCTGGTCGCCGGCATCGACGATCGCGGCGCGCGGTTGGCGAAGGTCGCCGAACGCTGCGGTGGCCTCGCCTTCAGCGCCGAGCAGCTGCAGGAACTGCTCGACCGCGACACCAGCCGCAACCCCGACCGCACGCCGATCGACAACGTGTCGTGGCACGACGCGGCGGCGTATGCGGCGTTCCGCGGCCAGGTGCTGCCGACCGCTGCCGAGTGGGCGCTGGCGGCGTTCGGCGACGGCGATCGGTTCGAGTTCCCGTGGGGGCGCGGTTGGAGCAACGACCCGGAGCAACGCAACCCGAGCAACCAGCAGCTGGCGGTCGTCGATCAGGGCGGACGGTCGTGGCGCAAGCAGGACGGCGTGCGCATCCACCATCTGGCCGGCAACGTCGCCGAGTGGTTGGCGGCCGACCCGGCCGCTCTGACCGCGGCGCTCGCCGGCGGCCGTTACAACGACAACAGCGACACCAGCGTGCGCGAACAGGCGGGCGGCGTGCTGCTGACCGTCGACAAGGTCGATGCGCGGCGCGGGTTCGGCTTCCGCACCGCGCTGCGGATCCGCGACTTCCCCGGCCTCGACTGGCCCCGCTGAGGCTGGCCCCGCTGAGCTTGGCCGCGCTGCGGCCTCAGCTGTTGCCGCTCTTGCGCGGCAGGATGAACAACTGCCGGCTCGGATCGCGCAGCATCAGCCTCCGCGTCTCGTCCATGAAGCCCGAGTAGTCGCGCGCTTCCTTGCGCGACCGCGGCGCGCGCGCGACCTTGCCGCCCTCGACCAGCACCGGCGCGATCGTGATCTCGACCTCGGCCGACGGGAACGGCACCTCGATCGTCAGCGTGTCGTCGGTGTCGACGTTGACGAACTGGTTCTTGTCGGCGGCGCCGATCCAGTCGTCGTTGACGACGATCAGGCACGGCCGCGGCCGTTCGCCGGTGTCGATGACGTCGAACTCGAAGCGCTGGGTCGGGATGCTGCCGCAGGAGCACAGCAGCAGCAGTGGCACGGCGGTCAGGTGGAGCTTCATGGTCGTGGTTGCTGGCCGGGACATCAGCGCCCCCGCAAGGTGATCTTGACGTCGGTGTTGGTGGCCATCATCTGTTCGATCTTGGCCGGGGTGAACCACTCGATCTCGGGCAGGTAGTCGGGGTGGGTCGCCTGGATGTAGATGCGGCCGTGCTGGCTGAAGTCGAACACCTGCGGCCGGCTGTCGCCCTTGCCGATGCGTTCGCCGTTCAGATAGACGGAGGCTTCCGGCGGGTTGACCGACAGCACGCGCACCGGGGCGCTGCTGCAGGAAGTGGCGAACAGCAAGAACAACGACGCGGCTACGGCGGTTCGCATGGCGGGTCCGGGAGAATACGGAGACGGGGTCAGGAGTCCAGGTTGCCGATGCCGGCGGCGCCTGCCGTATGCTGCGGCGATCGTGACGAGGTCAGCGCCGTGAAGTTCTTCCGACCGTCCATGGACCCCGCCGAAGGGCTCGGCGTGCTGGTGCTGTTCCGGCTGATCGAGGAAGCGGTGCCGTCGTTCTTCCGCCCCGACCGGCGGATCCGGATCGTGCGCGCGCCCGGCCGACTCGACGTGCTCGGCGGCCGCGCGCCGGGGCCCGGCTCGTTGGTGCTGCAGCTGCCGATCGCCGAAGCGGCCTGCATCGCGCTGCAGGAACGCGACGACGACCTAGTCCGGCTGTGGTCGCCGAGCCGCGACGGCTCGCGCACGCAGATGCTGTCGATGTCGCTCGCCGACCTCGGCCTGCCGGGCGCGCCGATCGACTACGCCGAGTGCCGGGCGCTGTTCGGCGGCGATCCGCGCGACCACTGGGCCAGCTACCTGCTCGGGGCGCTGGTGGTGCTGGCGCGCGAACTCGGCCTGCGCCCGGCCCGCGGCGCCGAGCTGCTGCTGCACAGCGACATCCCGGAGGGCCGCGGCGTCGGTTCGTCGACCGCGGTCGCGGTGGTGGCGCTGCGGGCGTTCGCGCAGCAGCATGGCCGCGAGCTCGCGCCGGCCGAACTGGCGCGGCTGGCGGCGCTGGTCGAGGCCGAGGCGGCGACCGCCCCGGTGCGCCCGGTCGACGCGCGCGCGCTGGTCAGCGCCGAGGCCGGCGAGCTGCTGGTGCTGCGCGGCGAACTCGGCGCCGTCGAGCAGAGCCTGGTGGTGCCGATGGACCTCGAGTTCATCGGCCTCGATTCCGGCGTGCCGGCGCGCGGGCCGCGGGCAGCGCCCCCCGACGGTCTCGACGACGCCGACGCGGCGCGCTTCCTGCAGCTGTGGAGCGAGCAGCCGACCGCGCTGCATCGCCAGGAACTCGGCGACCTGCTGTTCGCGGCGCACGCGCGCTATGCGCAGCGCGGTTGCAATGAGCCGTCGACCGATCTGATCGTCGATGCCGCGCGGCAGCGGCGCGCCGCCGGCGGTGCGGTGCTCGGCGCCAAGGCGACCGGGCGCGGCGGCGGTGGCTCGGTGTTGTTGCTCGGCGAGCGCGGCAAGATCTGGTACGAGGCGCTGCGCATCAAGAAGGCGCTGCTGACGGCGACCGGGCACTCGGCGCATGTGTTCCGCTGGTCGTCGCCGGGCGCGTCGTCGTTCGGCAGCATCGAGCTCGAGCCGGGCGGCGATGGCTGACGCGCGGCGGCGTGCCACCGCGGTCGGGGTCGCGGTCGTGGCGACGCTGGTCGCGTCCGCGGCGATCGCGCTGCTCTGGCGCCAGCTGGTCATCGCGCCGGTGCCCGTGCCGCTGGCGTCGCCGGCGAACCCGACCGAGGCCGCGGCGCCGGCCGCGGTCGCCAGCGGTGCCGTTGCCGTCGCCGGGGACCTGCGGCAGCCGGTGCCGAGTTCGGGCACCGGCGGCCTCGCCGGGACCCTGCTGGACGGCTTCGGCCGGCCGGCGCCGCGGCTCGTGCTGACGCTGCAATCGGCCTCGGCCAAGCCCAACGAGCACAGCTTCAGCCGCGGCCTCGAGCGGGTGATCCTGCCACCGCCCACCTGGCACCTGGTCACCGACGCCGATGGCGCGTTCGCGCGCGGCGGCCTCGAACCGGGCCGCTACACGCTGCATCTCGGCGCCGCCGACCTGCACCATGACGTGCTGGTGACCGCCGACGCGGTGGCGGCGGTGTCGCTGCAGCTGCCGCGCGGCAAGGTGCTGACCACCGGCTGCCTGCTGCGCGGCGGCAAGCGTGTGCCGCTCCAGGTCCGGATCGGCGACGAGATGGTGTTCGCCGATGCCGATGGTTGGCTCACCGCGCTGCTGCCGCCGGGCCGGCATCGGCTCGAAGCGGTGCGGCCGGGCCACGAACCGGGCCCGGAGCTGCTGCTCGGCCGCCACGAACTGTTCGTGCCGAACGATCGTGGCTCGGTGCAGTACGAGTTCCCGTTGTACGGCGCGCACGTCGAGGCGGTGGTCGAGGAAGCGCACGGACCGCATCGCCAGCAGGTGGCGCTGATTCTGACCGGCACGCCGGACCTCGGTGGCGAGCCGGTGTCGCTGCGCGGGGCCGGCGCCGAGGGCAAGGTGGTCCTCGAACACGTGCCGCCAGGGCGCTGGCAGGCGGTGATGGTCGGCACGCAGCTGCCGCGCACGGCGCCGCAGTCGTTCGTGATCGGTGCCGACACCGGGAGCGTGACGCTGACGTTCGCGGCGGCGGCGGGGGCCACCGTGTTCCTCGCGCTGCGCACCCAGGGCGGCGATCGGCCCAGACTGCCGCTGGCGGCGCTGCCGCGGTTGTCGACCGCCAACGGGCTGCTCGAGGCCGAGGACCTGAGCGGCGTCAAGGATGCGCCGGCCGGAGCGAAGCAGGGGTTCCTCGGCGTGCCGCCGGGCCCGGTCGAGCTGGTGGTCGACGATCCGGAACAGGACGGCGAGGTCACGTTCCTCGGCGTCGACGTGCCGGTCGGGCTGCGCCTGCAGCTGGCACCGCAGGCGCGCGAGGTGCTGACCGTCGACGTGGTGCGGCGCGCCCGCGTCGAGCTGGTGGCCGCGAGTACGAGCGGCCGCGAGGACACCACGGCGAAGCTGTCGCTGTTCGCGGGCCCGCGCCGCGTGCGGGCGCCGGAGGCGGGCCGCGGCAGCCAGTGGTCGGGTTGGTTGCCACCCGGCGACTACCGGATCGTCATCGAGCGCGGCAGCGCGTGGCGCGAGCACGATCTGGTGGTCGGGCGCAGCGACGTGCGCCTGCGGCTGCGGCCGTGAGTCAGCGCCCGACCCGCACCAGCTGCAGCGTGTCGAGCCGGAACCACGCCGTACCGGTCATGCCGTGCAGTTCGCAGGCGAGCTCGATCGTGCGTTGGAACTCGCCGACCTCGAACGCGCACACCATCGCCTCCCAGCCGGTGCTGCCGAGCCGCCGTTCGCTGCGCGCATCGCCGGCGCACAGCCGCACGCCGCCGTGTTCGTTGCCGTCGTCGTCCTTCGGCGGCGCCACCACGTCGCTGCAGCGCACGTTGCCGCGCAGTTCGTAGCGGCCCGGCCCGAGCAGCACCGTGGTGCGGAACGCCCCGCGCCGCGCCTCGTCGCTGCGGGCACCGATCTTCGCGCGCAGCACCGCGAGGCCCTGCAGCCGCTCCGGCTCGAGCTCGATGCCCTCGGTCTCGGCGGCCGGGTGCCACTTCTTCAGCGCCAGCGGCGAACCGAACGGCAGCGGCAGCGGCTTCGGCTCGGGGGCGGCCACCTGCGCGTGCAGGCTCGTGTAGCGCGCGGCGATGCGTTCCTGCAGGTCGCGCACCGCGGCGGCGAGCGAATCGGCCGGACCGGGATCGGTGGCGCGCAGCGCGGCCTCGAGCTTGCTGCCGATCGCGGCCAGCTTCGGCTGCAGGCGGTCCGGCGCGAACAGCGGCAGGTGCACCCGCAGCCGCTCGCGGTAGCGCTTGCGATAGACGGGCTGCTGCTGCATGGCGCTGGCGACCAGCGCGGTCGGATGGTCGAGCACCGACGCCTCGCTGTCGCCGAACAGCTGGTCCATGCCGTGCGGCAGGAACACCGCCTTGCCGCGGCTCGGCAGCCACAGGCGGTAGTTGTTGGCGTTGCCGCAGTAGCCGTCCCAGTGGCCGAGCATCGCCTCCAGCGCCATGAAGTCGACGAAGTGTGCAACGTCGATCGCGGCCGCCAGCTTGGCGGCGCGGCCGGTGTCGATGCCGCGGCACAGTTCGGCGAGCGCTTGCAGCGGGCCGAGATCCGGCTTCGCCTCGCCGGCGTCCTGTTCGAGCTCGGCGTCGACGTCCTGGCAGAAGCCGCCGTCGTAGAGCCAGCCCTGCTCGGTGTCGAACACACGGCGCAGGAAGCCGCCGTCGAACGACTCGCGGAACACGTAGAGCCCGAGCTCCTGGTCGCCGAGCCGCACGCGCGCGTGCGCGACGCGCGGGGCCGGCAGCCCGGCGGCGGTGAACACTTCGTGGCCGACCCATTCGCACAGCCGGCTGTCGTCCTGGGCGCCGTTGTTCAGGTGGAACCGGCGCAGGCCGTGGAAGCGTTCCTTGCCGCCGAACTTGGCGAGGTGCACGGTGAAGCCCGGGCGGTCGTCGAGTTCGCGGAAGCTGCCGGCGGCGCCCTTCAGCTTGACACCGACCTTCGCGAACGGCTTGCCGTCGAGCCGCAGATCGGCCTCGACGTAGGCGCGCGCGTCGTGCTTCAGGCTCGCCCGCGCGGCGTCGGACAGCAGGATCTGCACCGCCACGATCGGCGCGCCGGCGAAGAACGCGGCGGCGGGGTCGCGCGGCGGCTCGGCCTGCTGGGCGGGTGCGGCGGCGAGCGCCGCGGTGGCGAGCAGCACAGCGCGCAGGAGGAACCAGGGTCCGTGGTGGAGCATGCGGTGGTGGCAGCGCGGCGCGCCGGGCAGGCGGCGCGGAGGATAGCGCATTCCGCGGCGCCCGGTCAGCGACCGGCAGCTGGCACTTCCTTCGCCGCGGTGCGACCGCTCTGCTCGTCACCATGAGCAAGCACGCCCCTGACCACCACGACGCCGAACTGATCCTGAAGGTCTACGACCTGCGCCGCGAGCCGGTGATGCGCGAGTCGCGCGACGCGATCAACAAGGACTTCTGGCCGCGCCACGAAGCCGAGGCGCTGGCGATCCTGCAGCCCGACCATCCGTTGAACCGCGCCTACCGGCAGAGCTCGACCTACTGGGAGATGGTCTACGGCCTGGCCAAGCACGGCGTCGTGCACACCGAGTTCCTGCTCGAGAGCAACGGCGAAGGGCTGCTGCTGTTCGCGCGCGTCGAGCCGTACCTCGCCGCGATCCGCGCCCAGACCAGCCCGCGCGCGTTGATGAACTGCGAGTGGATCGCCGGTTCGTGCGAACTGGCGAAGGCGATCATGACCACGTTCCGCGGTCGGGTGGCGAAGAAGCTCGGCAGCAAGTGATTGCGCGGCGGGGCGCCGTTCGTAGCGTGTGCCGCCGATGGTCGCCCCCTGGTTGCTCGAACATGCCGACAACGTGCTGCCGCGGGTGCGCGCGCGCGGCGCCGAGCTGTGGCGGGCGGGCAGTGTGGTGCTGCGGCGGCTCGAGGTCGATCGCGCCGAGGTGATCGTGCGCGACGACGCCGGTTCGACGCGCGGCGAGGTGAGCTCGTGGCTCGAGCCGGAGACGACGCGGTTGTCGTGCGACTGCGGCGCCGACGAACAGAAGGGCGCCTGCGAGCACCTGTGGGCCGGCCTGCTGGCGCTCGACGCGGCCGCGGCGAAGCCGGTCAGCAAGCCGGCGAACGCGCCGGGAGCCACCGCGGCGCCCGGCGCGCTCGCCGCCGTGAACCGGCTTGCTGCGGCGCCGGCGCCCGCGGCACCACCGCCGGCGCCGGAGCCCGAGCCGGTGCTGCCGGAACTGCGCTACGAACTGGTCGCCAACGGCCCTGGGGCGGCGGCCGTCGCGGTGGTGGTGCGGCTGGTCTGGCCCGACGGCAAGTCGCCGGGGCTCGGCCGCGACCAGCAGCTGCCGGCGGCGTGGTTGCCGCGATTGCCGAAGCTCGACCAGCAGTTGCTGCTGCTGCGCCAGCGCGATCGCTGGCAGGCGACGGCGGTGCGCAGCGCCACCACCGATGCCGATCTGCAGACGCCGTGGCCGCTCGGCGGGCCGCAGCTCACCACCGTGCTGGCGCTGCTGCAGCAGACCGGGCGCACCGCGCTGCGCACCGCGACCGGCCTGCAGCCGCTCGCGTTCGACCTCGAGCCGCCGTTCGCGTTCGAGCTGGCCCGCGGTCGCGCCGGGCAGGGGGGCTCTTCGGTCGTGCACGGCGCGTTCCGGCGCGGCGAGGAGAAGCTGTCGCTGGTCGACACCGGGCCGGTGGCTGCGGCCGCGGTGGCGCTGCGCGGCGACCGGCTGGTGCGGCTCGAGTGCGGCGGCGCGTTCGAACTGGTGCAGCGACTGGCGCGCGGCGGGCCGATGGTGGTCGCCGCCGGTGGTCTGCCGGAGCTGTTGAAGACGCTCGCCGGCAAGGCCGAACACAGCAGTTGCCTGCAGCCGCTGTTGGCCGAGCTGCCGAGTTCCAAGCCGCGCGGCCTCGTGGTGCTGGCGGTGCCCGAGGACCAGAAGCAGCCGCTGCGCGTGCTGCTGCAGTTCGACTACGACGGCGTCACGGTCGACGCCGCCGATCCGTCGCCGGTGGTCGGCGACGAGGGCGCGCTGCGGCGGCGCGATGCGGCGGCCGAAGCGGCGCAATCAGAGCGGCTGCTGGCGGTCGGCGTGCAGGCGTTCGAGACCGCGTACACCGCCGAACGCGAGCAGTTGCCGACGCTGGTCACCGCGCTGGCCGAGGCCGGCTTCGGGGTGCAGATCGAGGGGCGGCGGCTGCGGCCGTTCGAGCAGGCGACCGCGAGCGTGCAGTCGGGGCTCGACTGGTTCGAGGTGCGCGGCGAGGTCAAGCTCGAAGGGGCGACGGTGCCGCTGCCGCAGTTGCTGCGGGCGAAGGAACGCGGTGGCGTGATCGAACTCGACGACGGCACCTGCGCGGTGTTGCCGACCGAGTGGCGGCAGCGGCTCGACGGGCTGCGCGGGCTCGGCGAAGGTGGGGCGGTGGCAGCCGGCGATGATCCGGCGGCGGGCGTGCGGGTGCCGAAGGCGCGCGCGCTGTTGCTCGATGCGCTGCTGGCGGTGCGCGGGGACGAGCCGGTCGCCTGCGATCGGCAGTTCGCGCAGCTGCGGCAGCGGCTGGCTTCGTTCACGCGTGCCGAACCCGGCGTCGAACCGGCGGGCTTCCGCGGCACGCTGCGGCCGTACCAGAAGCAGGGGCTCGGCTGGCTGCTGTTCCTGCGCGACTTCGGGCTCGGTGGGTGCCTCGCCGACGACATGGGGCTCGGCAAGACGGTGCAGGTGCTGTCGCTGCTGGCGACCGAACACCTGCATCGGCCCGCCGGGCGGCTGCCGAGCCTGCTGGTCGCCCCGCGCAGCCTGATCGGCAACTGGCAGGCGGAGGCTGCGCGCTTCGCGCCGGGGCTGCGGGTCATCGACTGGAGTCGCACCGAACGGTGGCGCGGGCGCGGTGCCGACTCGCTGCGCGACGTCGATCTGCTGCTGACCACCTACGGCACGCTGCGCGTCGACGTCGCGCGCTTCTGCGAGCTCGGGCAGCGCTTCCACTACGTGGTGCTCGACGAGGCGAACGCGATCAAGACCGCCGACAGCCAGAACAGCAAGGCGGTGCGGTTGCTGCAGAGCGAGCACCGGTTGGCGCTGACCGGCACGCCGGTCGAGAACCAGCTGACCGAGCTGTGGTCGCTGTTCGAGTTCCTGAATCCCGGCATGCTCGGCCGGATCGGCTCGTTCAAGGCGCTGTTCGGCAAGGGCGGGGCCGCACCCGAGCAGCGGCAGCAGGTGCAGCGCGCGCTGCGGCCGGTGATGCTGCGGCGCACCAAGGCGCAGGTGCTGACCGATCTGCCGCCGAAGGTCGAGCAGACGCTGTGGTGCGAGATGGAGCCGCAGCAACGCGCGCGCTACGACGAGCTGGCGCGCCACTACCGCGAACGGCTGCTGGCCGGCGACACCAAGCTCGAGGGGCCGCAGCGGTTCGCGGTGCTGCAGGCGCTGCTGCGGCTGCGGCAGGCGGCCTGTCACGAGGCGCTGATCGATCCGAGTCTGGTCGACGCGCAGAGCACCAAGCTCGACACGCTGCTGCCGATGCTCGAGGAGCTGGCGCAGGAGGGGCACAAGGCGATCGTGTTCTCGCAGTTCACGACCTTCCTCGACCGCATCGAGCCCGAGCTGCAGCAGCGTGGGATCGTGTTCGAACGGCTCGACGGCAGCACACCCAATCGCCCGGCGCGGGTGAAGCGGTTCCAGGAGGATCCGGCGTGCGCGGTGTTCCTGATCTCGCTGAAGGCGGGTGGGGTCGGCATCAACCTGGTGCAGGCCAGCTATGTGTTCTTGCTGGATCCCTGGTGGAACCCGGCCGCCGAGATGCAGGCGATCGATCGGGCGCACCGGATGGGGCAGCAGCGCACGGTGCATGCGTACCGGCTGGTGTGCAAGGGGACGGTCGAGGAGCAGGTGCTGGAGCTGCAGGCGAAGAAGAAGGCGCTCAGCGACGCGATCCTCGGTGGGGACGGGGCGCTGTTGCAGGAGCTGCAGCGCAGTGATCTCGAGCAGTTGCTGAAGTAGCGGTGGTCAGCGGCGATCGCGCACATTCAGACTCTCTGATTCAGGCATCTGCACCGTTCAGGCGCAGCAATCGGACCCGCCCACGGCAATGGGCGATCTCGCCAGGGTCTAGACTTGGAAAGGCGTCACCTCCGCTGCTCGACGCTGGCACTGACCCAGTCCGCGCAGCGCTCAGTGCTGAAGCTCCAAGAAATAGTCATCAGTCCAGGCCAGGCGATGCCCAACGATGTCTGTGATGAACTTGGCGAGACCAGGAAGCCCCTTTCCCGACTTCCATGATGCGCTGGCACTGAGCCGCTCTTCAATGGGCTTCAGATTGTGAACAGTGATGTAGTCGGAGGTGATTCGGTTGCGTTCTGCGATGATCTCCCTTTGCATGGATGCAACCGGACTGTCCAGAGCCATGGGTACGGCCGCGCTTGCACGGAACCCATCTATTGTATCACCTGTAAAACACAGAAGATATGGGCGATCGCCAAAGAGTGCCGTGCCCGGTCTGGAAGTGACCAATACAGCCTCACCCGACTTCAGCGAGACCAGGGCCTCGACACGCATCTGGTAGTGGCAAAGCGCTTCAAGGTATCTAAGATAGTCTGCCGGTGAGTTGCCCGCTTCGCGCTCGGCGCTTGTCATCGCGGCACGGTATGAATCGTGCTCGATTTGCATGGTTACCAAGAGGCTTTGGACCGTCGGAGAAGAAGGATCCAGCTGGCCCCGGACAGGCCCGGTAGCCTTCCCTTCTGTCGATGAGGCTGGCGACCTCGAGGATGGGCTCGACTGCGCTTCCACTCGGCGCCCCTCCGTAGAAGAGCTTCCCTGCGCGTCAGACACCGAATGCTCGTCCGCAGCGATCCTCGGCTGAGGCGGCGCCTGTGGAGGCATCCAGAGGGTCAGCCCGAGAGCCAGAATTCCAGCCAACAGGGCGAGCAGAATAGGTAGATGGCCAGTGGGTCTGACCGGGCCAGGACTCGTCATCCGATCGACCATGCTACGATCTGCTGGCTTTGCAGGTGCCGCAGCCGAACTCGAACTCGAGGGTGAATGCTGTTTGCTTGTTCTTCTTCTTGAAGGTCAAAGTGGACTTCTTGGGGCCGCTGCCACAGTCGTTTGCGGCGCTAACTGACGGAGCCGTCATTGTGAATGGCTGGCCCCAGTTGAACGGATGAGTTCCGTATGAAGTCGCAGTGGTCCAGAACGATTGGTCGTGGCTCCACTCCCAGTCAACGCCTGGGTCGGTGTCGTCGTGACCTGTGCATGTTCGGGCGCATGCCGCAATGGTGATGGTGACCGACATCGGCTTGTAAGTGCACTTATTGTTGCCATTGCACCCGTTCTCGTTACACACTCCGTGGTCCGGAAGGCCGTCGGGAAAAACCTCTTCCGTTGCAGAGATGGGAATCGTCTGTCCAGAGCCGGGCGTCTCGCACTTGCAGTCGCTCGCTGGTATGGGAGTTGCCTTGTTGACGACCTCGCACTGGCACGGACTTACAGGCACCGGGTCTTGAATTCCGGTCACGAAAGCCACGTGCTCGGGAGTCCATGCGGGCTGATCGTTGCAATCCCCTGTGGTCCAAGGGGCGAGTGTTTCGCAAGGAGCGTCCAGCGGGGCGGTGGTGCTTGCGCAGAGCAGGATCGCGAGGAGGGGCGGACTTGCCAGTTGTCTTCGTTTCATGTTGGGCTCTCGGCGGGGACTAGCTTCGCAGGAGAGAGTTGGGTGGCTCACACTGCGGGGTTTCGCTAGCCGCCGCAGAGCTGATCGAAACGACCTCTTCACATTGTAGCGTGTCATCCCAAGTTCTTTGGCCGCACGGTGAAACGTCATTCCGCGCTCTGTCATCTTGAGGGTGACTTCGAGCTGTCGACCTCGTAGCAGATTTCTTCGACGAGCCAGCATGGCGCGCAGGACCCGGTGAGATGCCTCGGCAACTTTTCCGTTGTCGCAAGGGGCATGCAGGCCGTCCGGCGCCTCGAAGGCCGACTCGACCATTGCGACGGTGGCGATCGACGCTGCCTCACGCCTTGCTATCGAGCGCGCAGCGTTGGCCGCCACCCGGTAGGCCCAACGCTCGCCGTCGCGAATGGCCTTCGTGGCCATGCTGGCATCGGCCCAACGGTCCATCGTTGCCTGAACGGCGTCACTTCGAATCTGGCGATTGCCAGTTGCGGAGCGAGCTCCGCGTTCAGCGGCGCGCCGGATTGCTGGGGTGGTCGGTGCCGGTTCCGTCATCGGGCGTGCCTCCTTGAAGCCTCCACCGCCAGGTCTAGGCTGTCGCCCGCTGCTCGACAAATCCGAGGCCTGCGTGCAAGCCGCGCGGGCAGTAGCGGGGCCGATGGACCGCACCGCTGTCAGCGGCGTTCGAGCAGCGTCAGAGCCTCGACGTGCTCGGTGTGCGGGAACAGGTCGCACAGCTGCACCGTGCGCACGCGGTAGGTCCCGTGCAGCGCCTGCAGGTCGCGTGCCAGCGACGTCAGCGAACACGACACCAGCAGCACGCGCGGTGGGGCGGCGGCGAGGATCGCGGCAGCACCGCGTTCCATCAGCCCGGCGCGCGGTGGATCGGCGACCAGCAGGTCGCACGCCGGCAGCGGACTGGCGCCGAACGCTTCTGCGCGCACCGCGGCGCGCTCGCCGAAGCCGTTCTGGGTGAAGTTGACGCGCGCATCCGCGGTGCTGCTCGGCGAACTCTCGATCAGCGTCACGTGCGAAGACCCCGCGCGCAGCAGCCGCAGTGCGAACGTGCCGACGCCGCCGTAGCCGTCGACGACGCGCAGACCGGTGACGTCACCGAGCAGCGCCAGCGCCGGGCGGAACAGGATCGCCTCGGCGTGGCGGTTGAGTTGGTAGAAGCTGTTGAACGAGACCCGCAGCTTCAGCCCCGCGACCGCATCGGTCTGGAACGTCTGGCCGCGCATCGCCACGGTCTCCGGGCCGAGCAGCACGTTGCCCGGCGTCGGATTGGCGTTGAGCACGGTGCCGACCAGCGTCAGCGGCTTGCCCTGTTCGTCGCGCAGGTCGCCGGCGATCTGCTGCAGGCCGCGCGCGAGCTGTTCGCGTTCGCTGAACTGCGCGCGGGTCACGATCAGGCCGACGATCAGCTCGTTGCTGCCCGGCATCACCCGGGCCCGCAGCGCGCGCACGAGGCCCTTGCCGGTCGATTCGAGGTAGACCGGCAGGTTGAGCTCGCGCAGCAGGTCGCCTGTGCGCACGCCGAGCGTCGTCAGCGCCTTGTGCTGGATGCGGCAGTCGCGGATCGGCTCGATCTCGTGGCTGCCGGTGCGGTAGATGCCGAGCTGCAGTTCGCGGCGGTGCAGCTGGGCCGGGTAGAGGATCGTGGTGCGGTCGTGGCGCGGTGGGCGCGGGGGTTGGGTGACGATCGGGTCCTGGCCCTCGAGGAACGGCGCCAGCAGTTCGCGCGCGGTCGCCTGCTTGTGCGCGAGCTGTTCGGCGATCGGGCGGTCGAGCAAGCTGCAGCCGCCGCAGCGGCCGAAGTGGAGGCAGTCCTGGACGCTGGAGTCGTTCGGCACGGCGGTGAGTCTACGGGGATGCGGGCGCAGTGCGATCGAAGGCTCGGATTGCCGCGCCGTCGCTGGCCGCTGTGCCGCCATGGCAGTGGGTCGGTTCGCTGGTGGCGTCACGCGGTGACGGGCAGCTCGTGCACGCTCAGCCGCCCGTGCCGCAACCAGCCCTCGGTGAGCAACCAGGTGCGCGCATCGGTTACCGGTCGCACGATCGCCTCGATGCCCTTGACCCTGATGCGTTCGCAGAAGCCTTGGAACCACGGCGCCGAGGTGAACGTGTCGATCGCCTGCGGCACGCTGACCTCGCGGCCTTCGGCGGCGTGCTTCTTGCCGTTGCCGAAGAC
>JALORC010000054.1 GCA_025459175.1 Planctomycetota bacterium
TCCCACTCGGTGAAGCCCGGGTGGAACGCGGCGTCGCGTTCGGCGATCGGGTGCCAGCCGGTGTAGACGTAGGCCGCGGTGCGCATGGGCGGGCCTTCTGCTAGCCGATCGTGAGCCCGGGTGCGAGAGGCCTGGGATGGTAGCGGCATGTGGATCGGTTCGAGGCCGATGGCATGGTCAGCCGCCGGCAGGGGCCCTTGCCGGCGCACGCCCGATCGCTAAGCCACTGCGATGAACGCCGGCCCGAGCGACGACGTCGTGCAGTCGGTGTGCCGCCAGCTGATCGCGTTTGGAGCAGTTCCCGGCTCACCGCTGCCGGCACGCCACCGCTGATCCCCACATGACCGACGATCCGGCCTCCGAACTCGACGACGCGCTGATGGACGCGCTCTGCGACGCCGTGCTCGGCGTTTCCGCGGCCAGCGCCGAAACCGCGCTCGCCGCGCTGTGCGCCGCCCACCCCGCGGCGGCGAGTGCGTTGCGCCGCCGCGCCGCTTCCATGCTGGCCGCCGAACGGGCGCTGCCGCCGCAGTTCGTGCCCGAACCCGATCCGGCGACGATCGGGGGCAGCCGGGTCGTGCGGCGCCTCGGCAGCGGCGCGTTCGGCGTCGTCTACCTCTGCGAGCAGCTCGCCCCGGTGCGTCGTGCGGTCGCCGTCAAGGTGCTGCGTCCCGGCGCCGGCGACCGCAACACGCTGGCGCGCTTCGCCAGCGAACGGCAGGCGCTCGCCCGCATGAACCATCCCGCGATCGCGCAGGTGCACGACGCCGGGGCCCTGCCCGATGGCCGGCCGTACTTCGTCATGGAGTATGTCGACGGCGTCGCCATCACGCAGCACTGCGAGCGGGCGCAGGCCGACCTCGGCACCCGATTGGACCTGTTCCTGCAGCTGTGCGACGGCGTGCAGCACGCGCACCAACGCGGCCTGATCCACCGCGACCTGAAGCCGTCGAACGTGCTGGTCGCCACCGGTCCCGCAGCGGAAGGTGGTGGCCGGGCGCAACCGAAGATCATCGACTTCGGCCTCGCCAAGGCGCTTTCCGTGCCCGGCGAGCCCGACGCTGCCCCTGGCGACGCGATGGCCACGAGCCTGCCCACCGAGTCCGGGCGCGTGCTCGGCACACCGGGCTACATGAGTCCGGAACAGGCGAGCGGCCAGGTCGCCGACGTCGACACGCGCAGCGACGTGTTCGCCCTCGGCGTGATCCTCCACGAGCTGCTGACCGGCGCGCGGCCGTGGCCGGACGGCAGCACGATCGGGGAGCCGCCGCTGGCCAGCGCGCGCGCGAAGCAGTGGGCCGCGGCGCTCCGCGGCGACCTCGACTGGATCCTGCGCAAGGCGCTGCAGGGCGAACGCGAGCAGCGCTACGCCTCGGTGCGCGAGTTCGCCGACGACGTGCGTCGCCATCGCCGCAACGAACCGGTGGCGGCCGGACCGCCGTCGAGCAGCTATCGGCTGCGCAAGTTCGTGCGTCGTCATCGTCTGCTGGTCAGCGCGACGGCGCTGGTCGCGCTCTCGGTCGTGCTCGGCATCGCCGGTGTGCTGCGCTACGCGGCGCAGGCGCAGCAGAGCCTGGACCGGTTCGAGCTGCTGGCGATCCAGAGCCGTCTGCAGCAGGCGCGCACCGCCACGGCGACGCTGTTCCCGACCTGGCCCGACCGGCTGCCGATGTTCGATCGCTGGTTGCAGGAGCACGGCGAGCCGCTGCAGGCCGAGCTGCCGCGCCTCGAACGAACGCTGGCGGCCTTGCGAGTGCAGGCGCTGCCGTACGGGGCGGCCGACGCCGAGCACGATCGAGCCTCCCATCCGGCGGCGCGTGAACTCGCCAACCACCACGCGACGATCGCCTACCAAGACACGTTGCTCGCCGCCCCGCTGCTGCAGCAGGAGGCGTTCGCCAGCATGAAGAAGCGGTTCGAGGACGACCGCACGCGCCGCCGCAGCGAACTGCCGAAGCTCGAGGCCGCCGTGCAGGTGCGCCGCAGCTGGCGCTTCGCCGATCCGGCGCAGCAGTTCCTGCACGACACGCTGGCCAGCGTGCATGGTGAGCTGGAGTCGTTCGTGGCCGGCGACGACTCGATGCTGGCGCGCGCCCGGCGCAGCGCCGCGCGGATCCGTCACGAGGCCGTACAGGACGCGGTCGCACTGCACGAGCCGTGGGTGCGCGCCGCGGCCGCGGTGGCCGCCGACCCACGCTTTGCCGGCTTCGTGCTGCGGCCGCAGTTCGACCTGGTGCCGCTCGGCGCCGACCCGACCTCGGGCCTGCAGGAGTTCTGGCACCGCCCGTCGGCGAACGACGAGACTGCGCTCGCGGTGCGCGGCAGCGACGGCGAACTGCCGCTCGGCGATCGCTTCGGCATCATCTTCGTGCTGCTGCCGCCGGGCCGCACCGCGATCGGCGCACAGAAGGAGGACCCGGCACGGCCCGCCTATGACCCTGGTGCGCGGATCCAGGAGTCGCCGCTGCACGAGGTGACGCTGGCGCCGTTCCTGCTGGCCAAGCACGAGCTGACGCAGGCACAGTGGCTGGTGCTGACCGGCGAACGCACCCCGAGTGCGCTGCCGGCCGGGTCGGTGCGCAGCGACGGCAAGGCGGTCACCGTG
This sequence comes from Planctomycetota bacterium, assembly GCA_025459175.1. Lineage (GTDB taxonomy): Bacteria > Planctomycetota > UBA1135 > UBA1135 > UBA2386 > UBA2386. Next base: position 2,606 of record JALORC010000054.1, read on the forward strand.
CGCCATCCGGTCGAGTCTGCGGCGTGGGGCGACTGTGCTGCCGTGCTCGAGCAACACGGCCTGCAGCTGCCGACCGAGGCGCAGTGGGAGTACGGCTGCCGCGCCGGCAGCACGACGACGTGGCCGACCGGCGCCGCGCCGAGCTCGCTGCAGGGGTACGCGAACCTCGCCGATGCGAGCGCGCGCGCCGCCGGGATCGCGTTCGAGGCCGCGCTCGACGACGGGCATGCGGTGCACGCGCCGGTCGGATCGCTGCGGCCGAATGCCTTCGGGCTGCACGACACGATCGGCAATGTCGCCGAGTGGTGCCGCGAACCGTTCAGTTCGTTGGCCTACCTGCTGCCGGCCGGCGACGGCGACGGCTTGCGACCGGTGCCGGAGGTCTCCCAGCGGCCGGTGCGCGGCGGCAGCTTCGAAGACCTCCCGGCGGTCGCGACGGCGGCGGCGCGCGCGTTCGCTCCGGCGGCGGCGCGCACCCGCTCGGTGGGCGTGCGGGCGGCGCGGCGGCTGCAGCAGTGAGTCGGGGCGGGGCCGTGCCATCGGCGCCGCGACTGGTCCGAATGCCGCTGTCCCTCCATCCGGCCACGCGGACAATCCCGCCCCGTGGACTCCCGCGACCTGTTCGAGATCCTGACCCGCGATCACATCGACTCGGTGCGCGCCTTCCTGCTGTCGTCGCTGCGCGACAACGTCGCCGCCGAGGACGTGCTGCAGGAGACCTTCCTGGTGGCCTGGAAGATCCTCGACCGCTACGACCGGAAGCTGCCGTTCGGCCCGTGGGTGCGCGGCATCGCCGCCAAGCTGATCCTCAATCACCGCCGCAAGCTCGGCCGGTCCCGCGTGCACTACTGTGACGAGACCGTGCTGACCCACATCGACGACGGCTTCCGCGACTTCGCCCGGCTCCACGGCGACACCTTCGACGAGAAGCTCGACGCGCTGCGCGACTGCCTCGCGGTGTTGAGCGGGCCGCAGCGCGAGTCGATCAAGCTGCACTACGAACACGGCCTGCACTGCAAGGAGATCGCCGATCGGCTCGGCATCGGCTTCGAGGCGGTCAAGAAGCACCTGCAGCGCGGCCGGGCGTTGCTGTCGCGGTGCCTCGGCCACAAGCTGCCGCAGGAGGTCGCATGAACGCTCCCGACGAAAGGTCCGGCCCGCCGTCCGGCCGCGGCCGCGAACTGGTGCCGGATGCGTGGCGCGAGCTCGACGACACACTCGCCGATGCACCGTCGGCCGCCGAGGTCCCCGACGAAGCCAAGGCCTGGCTCGCCGACCAGCGCACGATGCACGGCCTGCTGCGGGCGCTGCACACCGGCGATGCGGCGGCGCGCGAAGGTCGCATCGAAGCGCTGCTCGCCCGCATCGATGCGGAGGCGCGACCGGGCGCCCGGCGCTGGGCCCTGGTGGCCATGGCGGCGGCGCTGTTGGCCTGCGCCGGGTTGTGGTTGTCGCTGCCGGCGTCCTTGCCGACCGCGGAAGCGGCGATGCAGCGCGTCGTCAGCGAACTCGATCGCGACGTCGCGCGGCGGTTCCGGCTGCAGCTCGAGACCACCGATGCGAAGGTCAAGGGCCCGCTGCGCCAGGACTTCGCGCTGGTGACCCGACCGGGCGGTCGCTTCCGCGTCGACGGCAAGACGTCACTCGGCGCGCTGCAGTTCGGTGAGTTCCGGCTCGGTTGCGACGGCGTGGAGACCTGGGTCACCGGCGGCAACGGGCTGTTCCGCCGCGCGGTGCCGTTGGCCGAACGCGAGCGGTTGCAGCAGACGCTCGGCGACGCGCTCGATCTCGGCTATCTCGACGTGCACGATCTGGTGCGGCGGTTGCCGCAGGACTGCGAACTGCGTGTGGTCGGGCGCGAACAGGACGCTGCCGGCCGGTCGGTGTTGCGCATCGAGGCCAGCCGCAAGCGGCCGCTGGCGAAGGCGCGGCTCGGCAAGTCCGAGCTGCTGGTCGACGAGGCCACCGGCATGATCGTCCGGTTCGCGGCCGAGGTCGACTTCGCCCGCGCCGGCATCCACCGTTCGGTATTGCTGGAGTATCTCGGTGAGGAGCCGCCGGGCCTGGTCGACTTCGGTCGGCCCTGGTGAGCAGGACTGCGGTCGCGAGCAATACCGCACGGCCCGTTACTGGTTGCTCGGCATCGACTATGGGCGGCACGATGCGGACCCTGCTGCTCGGCGCCACGCTCCTCTGCCAGTTGACCGCCCAGGCCCAGCTCGGCTGGCAACCTGGGGCAGCGGCGGCCGGCCCCGGCGGCATTCTGCAGGACTCGGTCTGGTGGGATCCGGATGGTGCCGGGCCACGTAGCGCAGTCCTGGTGATCGGCGGACAGTTCCGTCTGGACAGCGCGGACGCCCAATGCGTGGTGTGGTGGGATCCGCAAACGAAGAGCTGGGGCCGCCTGCCAGATCTGCCGATCGGCGTGCCGATCCTCGGGGCGGTCAACGCGTTGGCCGTGCTGCCGAACGGCAGTCTGGCCGTGGGCGGGCGATTCAGCAGCGGGACGATCCGGAACATCGCCATCTGGAACGGCACCAGCTGGTCGAGCGTCGGCGGTGGCGTCGGTGGCGCCTCGCCGACCGCGACCGGCATCGAAGTCACGGCTCTCGACGCGCTGCCCAACGGCGACCTCGTCGTCGGCGGCAACTTCGCCATCGCCGGCACCGTCCCAGCCAGCGGCGTGGCTCGCTGGGACGGCACCCAGTGGCACGGATACGGGACCAGTCCCAACACGGTCGTCTCCAGCATCGACCATCGCCCGAACGGCAACGTGATCGTCGTCGGCTCCTTCCCGGGGCAAGTGGCGGAATGGAACGGCGCTGGCTGGCAAGTGTTCGTGCCCGGGTTCGGCTTCGGTGGCGTCGCGCTCGACCTCGCCGTGCTGCCGAACGGCGACGTCGCGGTCGCCACCGGTGGGCTCGGTGTGCAACGCTGGAACGGCAGCAGTTGGTCGTTGCTCGGCACCGGTCCGGTCACCTTCGCGACCGCCCTCCGCGTGCTGCCGAGCGGCGACCTGCTCGCCGCCTCAGCCTTTGCGAGTGTGCTGCGCTGGGACGGCAGCCAATGGTCGCAGTTCGCGCCGAGTGTCGGCTTCGTGCGATCTCTCACCCTGCAACCCGGTGGCGACGTGCATGCAGTCGGCATGATCGGCGATCAGGGCCAGAGCGCGCGCCGGGGAGCCGTTCGTTGGGATGGCACCAGCTGGCAAGGCATCGGCAGCGGTTTCGACGGGCCGGTGTATGACCTGATCGCCGGCGGCAACGGCGAGTTGGTGGCCCTTGGCGGCTTCCGGGCGGTGCCGGGCCCGGGGCAGGCGCAGCCCGCGCCCGGGCTCGCGCAGTGGAACGGAGCTGGCTGGTCAGCCTTGCTGCCAGCGCTGCCCACCTCTGCATTCCGCGGGGCATTCGATCCGAGTGGCACTCTGTGGATGCGCACGCAGTATGGCGTGCTGCGGCTCGTGGCCGGCAGCTGGCAACCACTCGGCGGGTCGCTTCCCGAGGGCTATGCGCTCACCGTGGATGCGGCTGGGGTGCCGTTCGTGGGCAACATCGAGACCGGCGGGAACGGCGTGTTGCGCTGGGATGGGAGCCAGTGGTCGATACCCGGCACCGGACTGACCGGTGCGGTTCACACGCTGCTGCGCCGCGCGAACGGCGACCTCATCGCCGGTGGCGACTTCCAGTTCGCCGGCGCCACGCCGGTGAGTCGCATCGCGCGCTGGGACGGCACGGCGTGGTCACCACTCGGCAGCGGCTTCAACGGCCGGGTGATCAGTCTGGCCGAGTTGCCTGGTGGTGATCTGGTCGCGGGGGGCGAGTTCGACCGCGATGGTTCGGGCACGGTGCCGCTGTCGCGCATCGCCCGCTGGAACGGCAGCAGTTGGTCGCCATTCGGCTCCGGCATCGGCCAGACCGGCGGGTATGTCGCCGCGCTGCTGCCGCTGCCGACCGGCGAACTGATCGCCGGTGGTGTCTTCTTCGTGGCGGGCGGCGTCGCCGTCGACAACCTCGCCCGGTGGAACGGCACCGGCTGGCAAGCGGTCGACGGCGGGGTGGACGGCTTCGTGACGAGCCTGGCGATCGTGGCCGACGGCAGCATCCTGGTCGGCGGCGGGTTCGGTCTCGCCGGCAACGCGCCGTCGGCGCACTTCGGTTGGCTGACCAGCAACTTCCCGGCGATGGCAACCAGCTACGGGGCCGGTTGCGCCGGCGCCGCCGGTCCGCTGCAGCTCTGGGTCACGTCGCTGCCGTGGCTCGGGGCCACGGCTCGCACCTCGTGCTCGCCGTCGAGCGCCACGGCAGTCGGGCTCGAGATGTACGGGCTCGTCGACGCTCTGGTGCCGCTCGATGTCCTTTTGCCGATCGCCGCGCCGGGTTGTTCGCTGCTGCTGGCGCCGGAGATCTGGACGTTGCGCCTGCCGGTCCAGGGCAAGATCGCCGGTGCGCTGATGCTGCCGAGCAGCCCGACCCTGCTCGGGGTGCAGGTGCGGACGCAGATGCTGGTCGGTGAGTTGGCGAGCGGGGGCTTGACCCAGCTGGCTAGCAGCAATGGCGTGCTGCTGACGCTCGGATCGTTCTGACCGCGGGTGCTCCGGCCGCGAGGGCGGTCAGGCCGGACTCTCGCCCCGCATCCGCAATGAGCAGTGGCTCACGCGCCATGGATCTCGTGATCCAGGTCGTCGATGCCGTAGTTCAGGACGGAAACTCCCAGAGGCGCCAGCTCGAACATGAAATCGGCCTTGCTGCGTCCGGCCAGTTCCGCTGCCTCACCGAGTGATACGCGCCCGAGTTCGTAGAGCTTCGCCGCCAGCACCAGTCGAAACTCTCGCTCGATCTCCGCCGCCGAGCGGCCGCTGGTCACCAGCAGTCGCGGATCATAGGGGATGTGAGCCGTGGGCATTGCCGAAGTCTACGGCGTCGAGCTCTGGCTGCCATGTCCCCGGCGACGGTGTGACGGATTGCGCGGTTTGGCGGGAGCGCTACGGGGGCATGCCGGCTGGCCGATCGCCTGCCGAGCAGGTCCCTGGTGCCGCGAGGGAGCCGAGTTGGGTCGTGAACACCTCGCGGCCGTTCCTATGATCGCGCGGCGCGCCTGCGCCGCATGAACCCGAGCTCGCCGTCCCTGCAGTCCCTGCGCACGCTGTTGCACGAAGCGGCGCCGGATCCGGCCGCGGCGGCGGCGGCGCTGCTCGCCGAGCGGACTGCGCTGGCGGCGGCGAGTCCGGTTGCGCACGAGCTGATCGCCAAGGAACTGCAGTGGCTCGGCAGCCAGCAGGCCACCGCCGCCGGGCTCGACCGCGTGCTGCCGGCGGTGCGCCGCGATTGGCTCGCGCTGCGCATCCGCGGCCTCGCCGCGGCACCGGTGCGCGCGGTGGTGCTGCTCGACCTCGCCGAGGCGCAGGCCGAAGCGGCGGCGAACGGCGAGTCGGAACTGGTGCAGGCCTGCCAGGCGGCGATCGACCAGGGGCTGCCGCAGCTCGGCGCCGATGCGGGTATCGACCAGGAGGTCGCCGAACGCTTCGCGCTGCTGTCGACCGCGATCGACGACGTCGGCATCGACCAGCAGGTGCAGTTGCTGCGCCGCACCGGGCGCGTCGTCACCGGCATCGCCGCGCGCACCGGCTCGGCGGCGTGCAAGCGCTTCGGTCGGCGCCTGCTGCGGGCCGGCGACGATCGCGAACTGGCGCGCCGGCTCGAGACGCGCATTGGCGCCGATGGCGTTTCGTTGCTCGAGACCACCAACTTCGTGCTGCTGCTGGTGGTGCTCGCGACGCTGGTCATCGAGTCGGTGCTGGAACTGACGCCCGGTCAGCTGGAGGCGCTGCACTGGATCGATGCGATCGCATGCCTGTTCTTCATCGCCGATTTCCTGTTCGAGCTCTGGCTGCATCCGGCGCGCGGCTCGTGGTTCGTGCGCAACGCCGTCACCGACCTGTTGCCGGCGATCCCGTCGGTGCTGTTCCTGATGCCCGGTGTCGACGTGTCGGACGTCGCCGATTCGGCGGTGGCGCTGCGGGTGTTGCGGTTGCTGCGCGTGACCTGGGCGGCTCGCTACGTACAGGCGCTGCGGCCGCTGCTGCGCTCGTTCCGATTGGTGCTGTTCCTGGTGCGTGGCCTCGACGGGTTGACCGCGCGCTTCGCGCAGATCCTCAATCGCGAGTTCGTGTTCGTGCCCGGTGCCGCCGAGGTGGTGCGGCCGGTGGCCGAGGAAGACCTGCGCGACCTGCTGTTCGCGGCGCTGCGGCGCGAACACGAACTGGTGGCGCTGCTGCCGGCCGCGACTCGCGACGTGGTGCTGCTCGAACGAGCGGGCCGACTGCAGGCGACGGCCCTGGCGCTGCCGCCCGATCGCGCCGTGCAGCGGCCGCCGTCGGCAGGGCCGCGCGACGTGCCGATCGGCGCCGCGATCGAGTTCCTGTGGGCGCTGCGGCCGCAGGACCTCGGCCGCTGGCTGCGGCCGGCCGACATCGCGTCGCTGGACCGCGTGATCCGCGTGTTGTCGGCGGCGCCGGTGCGCTGGTTGCCGCTGATCGCGCGCGTCGCCGTCTGTCCGCTGCCGGGCAGTGCCGAGGAACGTGTCGTGCAGTTCGGCCGGCGCATCGCCGAGTGGCTCGAGTCCTGGCACGGCCGCATGCTGTTCTACGCCGACCTGCACGGCATCGTCACCGGCCCGCAGATCCTCGACCGCGTCGCGTCGGCGATGGTGAAGGCGAGCCAGCGGCCGGCGGTGCGATTGCTGCTGTTCGGCGGCCTGTTCTCGGTGCTGCGGCTGTTCTGGGTCGACAACCCGCTGACCAAGTTCGTCGGGTTGCCGCTGGTGCTGCTCGGTGGCGTCTGCCTGGTGTTCCTGACGCTCGGCCACTGGCTCAAGCGCCTCGCCGGTCAGGCCGCCGAGACCTACCGACTCACCAGCGAAGCGCACTTCCTGTCGCAGCTCGAGCAGCAGAAGCGTCGCTACGAAGGCGATGACCTGCGCTTCCTGTCGTTGCGGGTGTTCGGCGACGGTGCCGCGGCCACGCACTGTGAACGGGCGCTGCGGGCGCAGCTCGCCAGCGTGCGCACCGGCGTGCCGGCCGGTGACGCCGAAATGCCCGAAGCGGTGCGGCTCGAGGCCAATCGCGTCGCGCTGCTGTACCTGCACTATCTCGACGGCGCCCCGCTGCACGAGAGCGACGTGCAGACCACCGAGCAGCTGCTCGCCAACACGTCGCTCGACAGCCTGCGGCGGCACTTCCTCGGCTGGGACCACAAGCAGCGCAAGCGCCTGCGCAAGCTGAAGCTCGACGAGGGCTCGGTGTTCAGCGGTCCGTACCTGTGGTTCTCGTTCATCACCGAGAGCATCGCGGTCGAGGCCGCCAAGCGGATCGCCGGCTACAACCGCTACTGCATCCCGCTGGCCGAACGCGCACACGCCAACCCGGTGGCGATGGCGGCGATGAGCGATTGGCTGCTGCGGCGGCGCGATCCACGCGGCGCGCGCTCGCCGGCCGAACGCGTGCAGTCGACCAGCATGCAGGCGTATCCGACCACCGAGTTCACCGCGCTCGACTTCGTCGGCGGCGACCCGGAACGCGACCAGCACATCGCCGCGTTGTTCGGGGACGACGTGCTCGCGGTCGTGCAGAGCGACCGCCGCACCATGGCGCGCGAGATCTTCGGCGCGCGCCCGGTGCACCATCTGCCGAAGCAGGAGCGGTCGTTCAATCCGCTGCGCTTCTACCAGCGCCGGCTGTCGCGCGGCCGCGTGCTGCTGGCACCATTGCTGCTGCTGTGGCGGTTCGTGCGCAGCATCGGCTGGCTGGTCGGACGCGTGCGCGCGATCGTGCGCGAAGTGCTGGATCCGGAGTCGGCGCTGCAGCGGCGCGAGCCGGGCGAGGCGCCGTTCGCGGTGGCGTTGCGCAAGATCCACCGCATGAAGGCGCCGGGTCTGCTGGAGGCGGTCCGGTTGCGGCTCGAGCTCGATCCGTGCTACGCCGGAGCGCCGTCGGGCTGGAGCACGGCGGAGCCGTTCGCAGCCGAGCCGGAGCTCGAACGCGACCTGCGGTTCCTGCACCTGCGCGAACGTGAGGCGGTGCCGCTGCGCGATGCGGCCGCGGCGGTGCGCCAGCGCGTCGAGGCACTGCACGCAGCGATGGCGTGGCTGCCGCCGCTGGGGGAATCGGTCGACGACGAGCTGCGCGCCGCCGGCGAACTGGCCGCGACCTGCGCCTGGATCGCCGACCAGGGCCACGTGCGCACGCTGCTGTTCGCCGAACGTTGGCGCAGCGAACAGTTGCCGCAGCTGGTGCGCGACGGCGTGCGGCTGCGGCGCTGGCAGCGAGCGTGGCTGTGGCTGCGCGGCCGCTTCGTCGTGCACCCGGTCGATCGCTGGTGCGAGCGGCACGGGCGAGGACTGAGTCGGGTCGAGATCGACGCGCTGCACGGCGCCTGGTGGCGTCAGCTGCACGGGGCCCGCAGCGTGCTGATGGCCTGGGGCGCGTTGCCTGCGGGGCAGTCGCCGGCAGCGGCCGCGATCGCGATCCTGCGCGCGGCGTTCCAGCACGGCCCGGCGGTGCGGCGCGATCTGCGCGCCCTGCGCGCGGTGCAGTCGCTGGCGGTGCTCGACATCCGCAACTACCGCGACCTGGTGTACCGGCTCGGCGACTACGGCCGCGACGGCGACGTACACGCGGTCGGAGAGCTGCCATGAACGTGCTGTCGGTGCGCGACCGGCGCGTGGTGCTGTGGTTCGTCGTCGCGGCGATCTGCTGGCGCTGGTTGCTGGCTGCGCGCACACCGCTGCCCGGCAGCGAGGCGTGCCACGATCTGTGGCTCGCGACCCGTTGCGCCGGCGGCGACCTCGCCGCGCTCGGCACGCAGTGGTGGGCCCCGTTCTGGGCGCTGCTGCTGGCGCCGGCCGTCGCGTGCGGCAGTTCGGCCTGGCTCGCGGCGCAGGTCGGTGCCGCGGTGCTCGGTGGGCTCGCGGCGTGGCCGCTCGCGGTGGCGGCCGAACGGCGCCGCGCCGGGGCCGGCGTCGCGGCGGCGGCGCTGTGCATGGTGGCGCCGGGGCTCTGCCTCGCGGCCGGTCTCGGCACCGACGGCAATCTGGTCGCGTTGCTGGTCGCGTCGGCGCTCGGCCGTTGGGGGACCGGGGCGCGTGGCGCTGCGGTGCTGTGCCTGCTGCCGGGGCTCGGCATGCTGGTCGGTGCGTGGCGCAACGACGCGCCGCTGCCCGACCGCTGGCTCGCGGCCGCCGGACTGTCAGAGCCGCTGCTGGCGTTCGCGGTCGCGATCGGTGCGGCCCGCCTGCCGTCGCTGGGCCGCGACCTGCTGCTGTGCGTCGTGGTGGCCCCGGCGTGCTACGTGGCCTGGCACGGCCAGGAGGCGCCATCGGCCGCGATCGAACGTTGGCTCGGTCGCCATCTGGCGAGCCGGCTGCAGGATGGCGAACGGCTGGTCAGCGATCGACCGCGGGTCGCCTGGGCGGCCGGCCAGCGACCGGTGCGGTTGGCATCGAGCGAAGCGGTGCTCGCCGCCGCGGCGTCTCCCGAGGTGGCATGGCTCGTGCTCGGCGAACCGCTGGCGGCGTCGGCGTCGTTGTCGGCGGCGCTGGCCGGTACGTTCGCGCGACATCCGCTGCCGAACGACGTCGTCGATGCGGTGGCCGAGCGCGGCCTGTCGGTGCTGATTCGTCGCTGACACGCTTGTCTCGGTGCTTCGCGCATGCCATACCCGGCGCCGTGTTTTGCGTCGTGCGCACACGCACGGAAGAACCAGCATGAAGAGCCTCCTCCTCCTCCCCGTCACGTTCGCCATCCTCTCCTTGTCGACCGATCGCCCGGCCGCGACCACCGTGCTCGGTGATCACGACTGGGTCGTCGACAGCGGCCACAGCAGCGTGGTGTTCAAGGTCAAGCACGCCAACGCCGCGTTCTTCAAGGGCACCTTCGACGCCATCAGCGGCACCGTGTCGCTCGATCCGAGCAAGCCCGAGGCCGGCTCGGTGTCGCTGGTGATCCCGGTCGACAGCGTCGACTCGAACGACAAGAAGCGCGACGACCACCTGAAGAACGCCGACTTCTTCAACAGCAAGGAGAACCCCGAGATCACCTTCAAGAGCACCAAGGTGCAGAAGAAGGGCGACGCGTTCGAGGTGACCGGCGAGCTGGCGATGGCCGGCAAGAGCAAGGCGACGACGATCGTGGTCGAGAAGACCGGCGAGGGCGAGTTCTACGGCAAGCGCGTGGGCTTCGGCACCACGTTCACCGTCAAGCGCAGCGACTTCGGCATGACCTACGGCATCGACAAGAACGCGCTCGGTGACGAGGTCACGCTGATGATCGATCTCGAGCTGATCCAGCCGAAGAAGTGATCTGGTGGACCTGCCCCCGCTCGATGTCGTGCTGAAGGGCACGCTGCCGCCGCTCGGCGCCGCGTTGCTGCTGGTCTCCCTCGCCGGCGCGCGCTTGCTGCCGCTGGCGATGGCGATCGGTCTCTACGTGGCGTTCGGCCTGCTGAAGGGCTGGCCGGAGCTGCCGCACGTGTTGTGGTGGTCGCCGAACGGCACGCAGTGGTTGTTGTGGGGCGTGGTCGCGGCCGCGCTGCTCGGCACGCTCGAACACCTGCGGCTGCTGCCGAGCAAAGTGGCCGCTGCGCTCGCAGTGGCGGCGGCGGCCACCTCGGTGTGGCTGATGCTCGGCAAGCAGGCCGCCCGGTGGCCGGTCAGCGAGGTGTGGCTGCACATCGGCGGCGGTGGTCTGGCGGTCGCCCTGGTGACGCTGACCTGCCGCCGCAGCATCGCGATCGGACCGGCCGGCATCGCGCCCGCGGTGGTGTTCTCGACGCTGCTGTCGGCGGACTCGGTGCTGCTGACGCTCGCGAGCAGCGGGCTGCTGGCGCAGATGTGCGGCGCGGTCGCTGCCGCGCTCGGCGCCGCCGCCGGCACCGCGCTGTGGAAGAAGCCGTTCGCGCTCGGCGCCGGTGACGGCACCTGGATCGGCATCGCGCACGGGCTGTTCGTGTTGTCCGGCGTGCACCTGGCGTCGCTGTCGTGGCCGGTGGTCGGCCTCGCCTTGCTCGCACCCCTGGTGCTGCTGGCGCTGCGCGCCGGCGCCGCCGCGAGGCCGGTGGTGTGGGCGGTCGGTTCGCTGTTGCTGCTCGCGGTGCCGATGGGGGCCGCGTTCTGGCTGCAGCTCGACACGGCGTGATCCAACGCGAGGCTGTCCGAGCGGCAGGCAACCACCGGGGCGACCTTCATCCAATGGTGGTACTTCACCGTTGTGTGAAACAGCAGGCCTCTGACGCCGCCGCAGAGTGCCGTCAGCGATCGCGGCTGGTGACCACGACGCCGAGCACGATCATCGCGCCGCCGATCAGCTGGCCGCCGTCGAGTCGGTCGCCCTGCAGCGCCCAGCCGAACACCGCCGCGAACAGTGGCTGCAGCGTGAACAGCAGCGCCACGTGGGTCGGTGGGATCCGCGGCTGCACCATGCCCTGCACGCCGATCGCGACCGCGGTCGACAGGATGCCGAGGTAGGCGAGGGCGCCGAGCAGTTCGCCGTTCCAGTCGATCGCGCCATTGGCGGCGACCGCGAAGTCGCCGGTCAGCAGCGTCGCCACCGTGCCGGCCACCGCGACCAGCACCAGCTGCAGCAACGTGAACGCCGCCGCCGGCATCTGCCGGCCGAAGCGCGACAGCAGCAGTACGTGGGCGGCGTAGCTGGCCGAGGACGCGACCTGCAGCAGGATGCCGCGCAGGCTGTCCTGCGGGCCGCTGCCGGTATCGCCCCGCGGCCAGCAGATCGCGACCATGCCGGCGATCGCCAGCAGCAACCCGCCGATGCCGAGCGCGCCGAGCCGAGCCCGCAGGAACACGAAGCCGCCGAGCGCCACCAGCGGCACGATCAGTCCCGCCAGCAGCCCGCTCATCGATGCGGAGGTCTCGGTCAGCCCCTTCATCTGCAGCAGGTAGCCGCAGCCGAGCGCCGTGCCCGCGGCGAGCCCGGGACCGAGCGCCGTGCGCAGCTGCGCTGCCGCATCGCCGCGCAGGAACGGCAGCACGCACAGGGCAGCCAGCCAGAACCGGACCGCGACCAGCGCGAACGGCTCGAGCTGTCGCTGCGCCACCTTGCTGACCACGAAGCTGGCGCTCCAGATCACGATCAGGGCGATCAGCAGCAGGTGGGGCAGGAATCGCTTGGGGCCGGGCATCGGGGCGAGCACGATAGAGAACGGATCGTGCACCGCCACTGTGGCCCGCGAGCGAGCTCGCAACGAGGCGAGTATCCACGGTTCCCACCCTCCCGACTCCCGCCCCGTATCCAGCGCCGTGCGCGACTTCCTGCTGCGACTGCTGCGCCTGCGTGATGCCACCGCCGCGGAACGGGCGGCTACCGGCTGGACGGCGGTGTTCTTCTTCTGCGTGTTGTGCTCCTACTACCTGCTGCGCCCGCTGCGGGACGAGGTCGGCTCGGTGTTCGGCAAGGGCAACCTGCTGAACCTGTTCTCGCTGACATTCGTGCTGATCTCGCTGCTGAACACGCCGTACATGCTGCTGGCGAACCGGCTGCCACCGAGCCGCTTCATCGCCCGCGTGCTGCACGGCTTCGCCGCCAGCTTCGTCGTGCTCGGTATCACCATCGCGTGCCTGCCGCCGCTGCGGCAAGGCGTGTTCGGCTGGGATCGCCCGGAGTGCCTGGTCGGCGCGTTCTTCTACTCGTGGGTCACCGCGTTCTCGGTGTGCGGGGTCGTGCTGGTGTGGGTGCACGCGGTCGACTACTTCACGACGCAGCAGGGCAAACGTCTGTTCGGCCTGGTCTCGGTCGGTGGCACCATCGGCGCGATCACCGCCTCGGCACTGGCGTGGTGCTCGTCGCGGCTGCCGCTGACCGGCGTCATCGTCGCGGCCGCGCTGGTGCTCGAGCTCGGCGTGCTCGCCTACCGGCGCTCGCTGCGGGCCTGCGAACACATGGTCGGCGGCGCCGTGCAGCAGGCGCCGCGGATCGCGTCCGCCGGCGTGTTCGAGGGCCTCAAGCAGCTGGTCGGGTCGCGCTATCTGCTGGGCATCGCCGCCTTCGTGTTGTGCTCGGCGCTGGTCGCCACCTCGTTCTACTACGTGATGAACGGCCTGGTCGAGGAGCAGCTGCCGGAGGGTGGCGCCCGCCGCGAGCTGTTCTCCCTGGTCAACCTGCTGCAGAACCTCGGTTCGCTGGTGATCCAGATCTGGGTCACGCGCACGGCGTTGTTGCGGCTCGGCATCGCCGCCGTGTTGTGCATCATGCCGCTGGTCAGCCTGCTCGGCCTGTCGCTGGCGGCGGTGCTGCCGGTGGTCGGGGTGATGGCCGGTTTCGAGGTGTTGCGGCGCATGATGCAGTTCGCGTTCGACAAGCCGGGGCGCGAGGTGCTGTTCACGCCGCTCGATCGCGAGGCGAAGTACAAGTCGAAGGCCTTCATCGACACCGTCGTGCTGCGCAGCGGCGACCTGCTGGGCGCGTTCCTCAACGACGCGCTGGTCGAGCGCGGGTTCGGTTACCGCGCGCTGGCGCTGGGTTCGGCGCCGCTGGTGCTCGGTTGGGCGTGGCTCGGCAGCTGGCTCGGACGCGCGTGCCAGAAGAAGGAACGGCAGCCCAAGGGCTAGTCGGTGACTTCTCGGTGCGGTCGGCGCCAGCGCGCCACCGACACCGCGAGCAGCAGCGTGCCGAGGCCGAGCAGGCAGTCGCGCGGGGCTGCCAGCACGGCGCCGACCGCGAACCACAGGATCGCGGCCACGAACACCAGCGGCACGAACGGCCAGCCGGGGCACGGCACCGCGGCCGCACCTTCGCGGCGCCGCAGCCGCACCAGTCCCCACACCGTCGCGGCGGCCGACAGGCTCAGCGTCCAGCCGATGTAGCTCATCAGCTGCTGCAGTTCGGCGGCCCACAGGAAGCCGAGCGCCAGCGCTGCCTGAAGCGCGATCGCGGTGCGCGGCGGTCGGCCGTCGTGGCCGCCGAAGCAACGCGGCAGATCGCCGTTCTCGGCCATGCGTGCGTAGACGCGCGGCCCGGCCATCGTCATGCCGGTGATCGACGTCAGCAGGGCGAGCACGACGATCGCGGTGACGAGCAGTTCGCCCGGGCGGCCGAGCAGTGCTGCGGCGGCGATCGCGGCGATCTCCGGCTTGCCGGTCAGCGCCGAGGCATCGGCAGACCACAGGAACACGGCGTTCAGCGCCAGGTAGAGCGCGGTGACCAGCAGGCAGCCGAACAGCATCGCGCGCGGCACCGAGCGCCGCGGTTGTTCGACCTCACCGGCGATGTAGGCCGCGGCGTTCCAGCCCGAATAAGCGAGGTAGATCCACGGCATCGTGGTGGCTAACCCGGCCATCGGCGCCGCCACCGCGCGGCCGCCGTTGGTCGGTGGCCGGCCGAACAGCCGCAGCGACAGTGCGACGAACGCGACCGCGAGCAGCAGCTTGGCGCCGACGACGAGGTCCTGCAGGCGCGCTCCGACGCGCACCGCACCGCCGTGCATGCCGGCGGCGAGCAGGATCGCGGCCGTGCCGGTCCATGGCAGCGCCGGTGCCTGCACATCAAGGAGGCGGCAGCCGTAGCTCTGCAGCAGATGTGCCGCGGCGGCCAGCGGCGCGCTGAAGCCGGCCAGCAGCGACACGATGCCGGTCGCGGTGCCGGCCAGCGGGTGCACCGTGCGACGCAGGTACTCGTATTCGCCGCCGGAGTCGGGGAAGCGCAGTGCCAGTGCGCCGTAGCTCAGTGCACCGCACAGCGCGATCGCACCGCCGAGGAGCCAGGCCACGAGCACGAGGCGTCGGTCGCCGAGATCGTGCAGCGCGAAGCCCGAGGTCGTGAACACACCGACGCCGACCATGTTGGCGACCACCAGCGCAACGGCGCTGCGTTCGCGGATCCCACCCGCGGTCACGTCTTCCGGAACCGCAGCACGTAGTTCTCGCGCAGGAACGGCGTCTCCTCGCGTCGCACGAAGCGGAAGCCCGCCGCCTCGACCTCCTGCCGCACCACCGCCTCACCGGCGCGCACGTGGTCGAGGATCCACTCGCGGCTGATGCCGGGCTCGCGGATGAAGTCGAGGATCACCAGCTCGCCACCGGCTCGCAGCGCACTGTGGATCGAGGCCAGCGTCGGCTGAGGGTACTCGAAGTGGTGGTAGGTGTCGCAGATGAACACCAAGTCGACGCAGGCCGGCGGCAGTTCGATGCTGCGTTCGCCGCCGAGCTGGGCCTGCACCTGCGGCAGCTTGCGCGCGGCGGCGGTGGCGCGGATGTGCTCGATGAACTTCGGGGCGATGTCGACGCCGTAGACGCGGCCTTGTTCGCCGACCTTCGGCGCGAACAGCATCGTGTAGAGCCCGGTGCCGGCGCCGACGTCCGCGACCGCCATGCCGGGTTGCAGCTGCAGCAGCGCGGCGATGCGGGCGCGGTGCGCGAACACTTCGCGGCTCTCGCCCTCGAAGCGTTGTTCGTACTTGCCGACGTCCAACGTCGGGTCGAGGAAGTCCTGGTTGATGCCGGGCTTCACGCTCGTCAGCGGGGCCGCGGCCGGGGCCGGGTTCACGGCCGGCGGGGCAGCGCCGCAGCCGGACAGGGACAGCGCCGCCAGAGCGAGAACGAGCGATGGTCGCAGCATGCGCGGCATCTTGGGCGCGGCGGTCCGTGGCGACAACTACGCCGATGGAGGGGGCCGTGACGAGTTCGTCACTTGCCGTCGGTCGCCGGCAGCTGCATCGGCTCGATGCCGGACTTCGCGAGGGCGAGCCGCACCTCGGCGCGCAACGCGGCCCACTGCTCGCTGTTCCATTCGGGCGCACCGTGACGGTCGAGCCCGAGCAGTGCCGCGAGCTTGCTCGCCGCGAAGTCGCGCATCGTCAGCTGCCGGAAGGTGAACGCCGCGTGCGGGCCGGTCTGGCCGCTGGCCGCCACGTCATAGGACTCTTCGTCGTCGAGGAACGCGGCCAGGCAGGCGATGCGCTGTCGGCGCTGTCGGTCGCCGACGTAGCGGTAGGTGAACATGCCCATGTATTCCATGCGCAGTCCCACCTCGGCGCGCCGCGCAGCGCGCAGGAACTCCTGCCACACCTCCGGCTGTGGGGTGAGGATCACCAGATGCCCGAAGTCCGCGTCGGGCGACGTCCATACCGAGGACGGCGTCTTGCTCGGCGCGTTCTGCAACACCTCGAGGAGCAGCACGCAGAAGCGCGGTTCGTCGACGTCGGCGAGCCGTCGCAGCGCATGCAGGCGTTGCTCCTTCACCGCCGCGATGCGCTGCAGCAGTTCGGACTTCTTCTGCTTGCGCATCGAGCCGTCGGCGATCGTGTCGACCACCAGGTGCGCGACCCGATCCGGATGCTGCTCGACCAGCTCGATGACGGCCAGCTCGAGGCGTTCGGGGAACTTCGCAGCGAGGATGCGCAGCGGGCCCTGTCGGTCGAAGTCGCTCGGTGCGCACAGGAACCGTTCGACCAGATACTCGTCCTCCTGGCGGGTGCGGGCTTCTTTCCACCATGCCGCGGCGGCGTCGCGATCGACGCGCGGCGGGTTCAAGCCTCGGAGCTGGATCGCGCCGCCGGCGATCTGCTGCAGCGCGTCGTCGGCGATCTCGCCGAGGGGGCGGATGTAGGAGCGGAATTTGTGCATGCCCCCCATCTGCGCCCGCGTCATGCGGGCGTCGTCGAGATGGGCGAGCAGCGCCGGAACGATGGCGAAGCCCTGCCGAACCACGGCTTCGAACGGGGCGTCCGGGGCATCGCTGTGACCCATGCCCGCGTGATGCCGACTGTGCACGAGGTCGAGCACCAGCTTGGTCATCGGGTCCGGCGGCGTGGTCGGCGGGCGGTTGGTGCGCTCGAGTTGCTCCAGCACCGTGGTCCAGGGCGGCATCTGCCGGAACGGGTGGTTGTTGCCGGCTGGCATCGAGTCCGGTAGCAGCGCTACCGCTGCCTGCAGCCGACGCTGGATCTCGGGCAGCGGCACTTCCGACTCGATGACTTGCGCGTACCAGTGATCGGCCGCGAGTAGTGCCACCCGGTCGGCGAGCAGCTTGCCGTTCGCGCCGCGCAGGATCAGCTGCCGGGCGAGGTTCTTGGCGCCGCGGGCCCACAGTTGCAGGCCGATGGCGAGGCCTTGGTCGCGCTCGAAATCATCGAACCAGCTGTTTGTCGCCAGCTTGTCGACCTCGGGCGGCTTGCTCAGCGGTTCGACATCGATCTGCACGTAGTTGTCGGTGTCGATCAGCGTCCCGCGCAGGTATGGTTGGGCGCCGTCGGCGGTCGCCTCGAGCCGGAAGGCCGGGTGCAGCGGGTTCTCCTGCCGCACGCCATTGAGATAGCTGACGCCGGTGCCCTGCAGGATCACGAACGGGGCTGCGGCCGGTGGTTCGGGCAGCCCCAGTTCCCGGTAGCGCGCCAGCGCGGCGTCGAGTTCGGCATCGTTCGGCGCGGCTTGGGCCGGCAAGCACGTCGCGAGCCACACCAGACCGACGAGGAGAACCTTCATACCGTGATGCTACGGCACTGCCGGCCGCTGGCGCTCAGCCGCCGTCGATCTCGTAGCGCAACCAGCGACAGTCGATCGGCCCGTTCTTGACCGGCATCTTGATGCTCGCGCGCAGGCCCAGATTGCGCGTCAGATCGGCGTTGCCGCACAGGATCCACGCGATCGCGCCGTGGCACTCGCGGTGCAGGAACTGGCCCAGCGCGTCCCAGCTGCCGTTCAGCGCCTCGGGGTCCGCCGCGAGGCGATCGCCGTACGGCGGATTGCTGACCACCATCCGGGTCACGAACGGTGGCACGTAGTC
Source organism: Planctomycetota bacterium (assembly GCA_025459175.1). Lineage (GTDB taxonomy): Bacteria > Planctomycetota > UBA1135 > UBA1135 > UBA2386 > UBA2386. The sequence continues at coordinate 20,394 of JALORC010000054.1, forward strand.
GCGCGCATCGCCGTGGCGCAGTTCGATCTTGCCGGTGAGGTCGGCCTTGGCGACCGCCTGCTGCGCGATCGCGATCGCGCCCGGATGGCGATCGTTGCCGCCGAGCTTCGGCAGCTTCGAAGCCCCGCGCCGGGCGCGCGCCTCGGCGTCGTCGTAGAGCTTGCGCCAGGCGTCCTGGTCGGCGTCGTGCCAGCGTTCGAACGCGAAGCTGCGGCCGAGCCCCGGCGCGCGGTCCGTCGCCAGCCACGCTGCTTCGATCAGGAACGTCGCCGAGCCGCACATCGGATCGCACAGCGGGCTCTGCCGGTCCCAGTCCGCGTGCAGCAACAGTCCGGCCGCGGTCGCCTCGTTGAGTGGGCTCTTGTGCTGGATCTCGCGATAGCCGCGCTTGTGCAATGGCTCGCCGCCGAGTTCGCGGTAGACGATCGCCTCCTGGCCCTGCAGCACCAGCTTGATGCGCAGGTCGGGGCGGTCCTTGTCGACCGACGGCCGCTTGCCGGTGCGATCGCGGAACTGGTCGCAGACGGCGTCCTTGACCACCAGCACCGGGAACCGCGTGTCGTTGGCGAAGCTGTCCTTGACCGTGCCGTCGACGGCGAGCGTCTGCAGGTAGGTGATGCTGGCCGACCAGTCGACGCTGCCGACCAGCGCGTAGAGGTCCTCGCGATTGCGCACGAAGCCGCGCGCGAGCTCCTCCTGCACGCGCACCGCCGAGCGCAGCCACAGACATGCCGCATAGCCGATCGCACGATCGCCGGTGAAGGCACAGCCACCGCGGCGCGCCTCGACGCGGCCGGCGCCGAGCGCGGTCAGCTCCGCGGCGAGCACCTGTTCGAGGCCGAGCGTGCAGGCGGCGTAGTAGTAGTGTTCGGTCACGTCAGGATTCCATCGGGGCGGGGCCGGCAGCGGCCGCGAAGTCGGCGGCGAACAGTTTCACCGCGCTGGTCACCGGCGCGGCTGCCATCTCGATCAACGAGCAGAAGCCCTTCTTGCGCGAGAACTCGGCCAGCTTCGGGATCTTGTCCTCGTAGCCGGGGCCCTTCTTCTGCTGCACGGCCTTCAGCATGTGCACGAACTGGTTGGTCTCCATCCGGCACGGCGGGCACTGGCCGCACTGTTCGCGCATGAAGAACTCGGCGATCTGCAGCGTCATCGCGACCACGTCGGTGTCGTCGAGCACCAGCTTGACGCCACCGCAACCCGGCGAGGTGCCGAGCGGCCGCAGCGTCTCGTAGGCGATCGGCACGTCGAGGTGCGCCGCGTCCAGGAACGCGCTCGACATCGCCGGCAGGATCGCGCGCAGCGTGCGGCCGCCGCGCAGGCCACCGCCGCAGCCGTCGATCAGCTGCCGGTAGGTGGCGCCGAACGGTAGCTCGTGCACGCCCGGTCGCTGCACCGAGTCCGGCAGCGTGAACAACAGCGTGCCCTTGCTCTCGGCGGTGCCGATCGCGGCGAAGGCGGCGCCGCCGTGGCGCGCGATCCACGCGACGTGCGCCAGCGTCTCGACGTTGTTGACCGTGGTCGGCATGCCGAACAACCCGGCCTCGCCGGGGAACGGCGGCTTCTTGCGCGGCTTCGCCGGCTTGCCCTCGATCGAGTTCAGCGCCGCGGTCTCCTCGCCGGCGACGTAGGTGGTCGGGCCGAGGTGGATCGCGATCGGGAACGGCAGCAGCCCCGCGGCCTGCGCCTCGTGCAGCGCCTGTTCGGCGGCCGCGCGCGGGCCGTGCATGTCCTCGATCAGGTACAGGTAGCCCTGGCTCGCACCGGTCGCGAGGCCGGCCAGCGCCAGTCCTTCGAGCACCGCGTGCGGGTGCCGCTGCACCAGCAGGCGGTCCTTGTCGCTGCCGGGCTCGTGTTCGCCGCCGTTGCCGACCACGAACTTGCGTTCGGCGGTGGCGGCGGCGGCGAGCTCCCACTTGCGCGCGGTCGGGAACGACGCACCGCCGCGCCCGCGCAGTTGGCTCTGCGTCACCTCGGCGCGCAGCCAGGCCGCCCCCTGCTGCTGCGCCTCGCGCAAGCCGGTGTAGCCGCCACGGGCGCGATACTCGGCGAGCGGCTCGGGGTCGGTGGTGGGGCGTTCGGGCAGCAGCAGGTGCGGGGTCACCTGCGCATGGTAGGGCCGACCCGGTCGCGTTCCATCGCGCCGCGGTCAGGGCGCTTCGCGCAGGCGGTAGACGCGGCGGCCGCCGCGGTCGGCCTTCAGTTCGGCGTTGGCCTCGAGCCAGGCCGCGGCCTCCGGTGTCGTCTCGGCCGGGAACTGGTCGACGACGATGCGGGCGCCGCGCTTCTGCAGGTCGGCCAGCGCCAGCGGTTCGAAGCCGTCGCGCGGCAGCACCCAGCCGTGCCGCTGTGCGTGATAGAACAGCACCGGTTCCTCGTAGTTGCTGCGCCGCCGCCACGCGTCGTTGTAGCGCGTGCGCGGACTGCGCACGACCGTGAGGTCGGTCGGCGACGAGATCGCGGCGATGTCGGCGCTGGTCTGCACCGGTGCGCCGTCGAGGCAGGACTGCCGGAAGGCGCGTTCGCGCGCCAGCATCACGGTGGCGGTGCCGACGATCGCCGCCAGCGCCGCGACCCACAGCAGCCGCGGCGACCGTTCCGGCCAGGCGCGCCCGGCGATGAAGGCGCCGGCGACGGTGGCGAACACGTGATACTGCGGGCCCACGCCGGGGTGGAAGCTGTAGGCCAGCGTACCGACCAGGCCCATCGCGACCACGCCCAGCAGGGCGAGGTCGGCGCGATCGAGTCGTCGCCGCAGCAGCAACAGCAGCAGCGCCACCGCACCGATGCCACCGAACCCGAGCAGCAGCGTGGTGCGGCCGAGCGAGGCCCAGATGTCGAGATTGCGCAGGCTGCGCAGGGTCGGGAACTTGGTCTCGCCGCCCGACGCGACGCCGAACGTGAGCCCGGTTTCGTGGTGCAGCGACGCACCGTGCACGAGCCAGGCCGCGACGATCGCCAGCACGGCGGCCCAGCCGAGCCAGACGCGCAGGTCGCGCAGGCGCCGCGGCGCCAGCAGCACGGTCCACACGAACTGCAGCAGGCCCATCTGCAGCGCGGTCGGCTTGCACAGGCACGCGACCGTCGTCATCACCGTCGCCAGCAGCAGCGTGCGCCCCTTGCCGCTGCCGAGGTACTGCACGAACGCGACCATGCCGGCCAGCGCGAACGCGGTGCTCAACGCGTCCGGCATCACCCGCGCCCCGAGCATCATCGCCTGGCCACTGCCGAGGAACACCAGCGCGCCGAGCAGCGCCCCGGCGCCGCCGCTGCGCGCTTCCAGCAGGCGATACAGCGACACCGCCGCCATCGCGATCGCCAGCATCGAGATCAGGCGACCCGGCCACTCCACCTCGCCGGTCACCACCATGACGCTGGCGATCATGGTCTGGTAGAGCGGGAACTCGCATTCGACGGCGCCATCGGTGTCGCCGCGCCAGTCGACGCGCGGCCGCATCGGGTCGAAACCGTCGCGGAGGAAGTTGCGTGCGATCGCCTGGGTGTCGCACTCGCGCCACGAACCGCCGATGCCGAACGGGATCAGCAGCGACACCGCGGCGACCCAGACCAGCAGGGCCGCCACGAGCCAGCGCCGATACGGTCGCGCCGCTGGTGCTGGTTGGGCCAGGCGGTGGATCCAGGCGGCGTGGTGGCCGACGGTTCCGGGGCCTGTGGTGGGGCCGGGGGCTTGCATGGTGGGCGGTGGGGGAGCCGCGATCGCGAGGTGGCAACCTAGCCGGCTCCGCGAAGGCCGAGCGCATGGTTTCGTGTCGTTTCCGTGAAACCTGCGTCGGGCACGGTTACCGGCCGGACGTTGCCTCGGCTCGGGTGGTGGCGCCGTCTTGCCAGGCGGGCCGGCTGCTTGACGGTCGCCGGTTCCGTTGGCACCGGGGGTTCGCGGGCGGCAGCTCGCCGCCGCGCCTGCCTGGTGCGTAGTAGTCGCGGGCGCGCGGTGGAACCGGGCGTCGGCGCCAACCGGCTCCGCGGCCATGGTTCCGAGCCGTCGGCCCCATATCATGTTCGCCCCCCGAGGTCGGCAACCGACCCCGGGAATCCCCGAGGAAGCCAATGCAACTGACCCCGATCGTTCCGTTCGCCATCGCGCTGCTCGCGCTCGGCACCACGTTCCCGAGCTCGATGGCCCGCCCCGACGAGGGCATGTGGCCGTTCGATGGCCTGCCGCTGCAGGTGTTGAAGGACAAGTACGGCTTCGAGCCGACCAAGGAATGGCTCGAGCACGTGCGCCTCGGCAGCGTGCGCTTCGACACCGGCGGTTCGGGCTCGTTCGTGTCGGCGAACGGTCTGGTGATGACCAACCACCATGTCGCGCTGACGACGATCCAGGCGGTGTCGACGCAGGAGAAGGACTGGGTCGAGCCCGGTTTCAGCGCGCGTCTCTACGGCAGCGAGGTGCCCGGCAAGGACCTGACTCTGCGCCAGCTGGTCGAGATCAAGGACGTCACCGCCGAGGTGATGGCGCTGAAGGCGGCCGACACCGGCGAGAACGGCAACGAGTGGCGCGGCAAGGTCGAGGAGATGTGCGCCGCCGCGGTCGCCGACAAGAAGAACCACAAGGCCGATCTGGTCACGCTGTACGACGGCAACCAGTACCGCCTGCACGTCTATCACGTGTTCGACGACGTGCGCCTGGTGTTCGCGCCGGAGAAGCAGGTCGCGTTCTACGGCGGCGACTACGACAACTTCACCTACCCGCGCTACTGCCTCGACTGCGCGTTCTTCCGCGTCTACGAGGACGGCAAGCCGATCGACAGCTCGAAGTACTTCTTCCAGTTCGATGCGGACGGCGCGGCGACCGACGAGCTGGTGTTCGTGTCCGGTCACCCGGGTGGCACCGAGCGCTCGCTGACCCACGCCGAGATGGAGCTGCAGCGCGACCTGCCGGTGCCGGCGATCGTGCGGCTGCTGAAGGGCCGGATCGCGTCGATGCAGAAGCGCATGGAGAAGGATCCGAAGGCGGCCTTCGAGCTGCGCGACCAGTTCTTCTCGGCCAGCAACAGCCTGAAGGCCTACGAGGGTCACCTCAACGGCCTGCTCGACGCCAACTGGATGGCGAAGATCAAGGCGCGCGACGAGGAGCTGATCGCCAAGTCGGGCAAGCCCGAGGTCAAGGCCGCGTTCGAGTTCATCGCCGCCGAGATGGCGAAGGTCCGCGAGGGCCACAAGGCCGATCGGCCGAATCTGCAGAAGCTGATGCCGCAGCTCACGGAGGTCGGTGAGAAGGTCTGCGCCGACGCCAAGAAGACCATCAACGACGCGCGGTTCGCGGTCTACGGCGCCGCCAACTACCCGGACGCGACGTTCACGTTGCGGCTCGCGTTCGGCACCGTGAAGGGCTACGAGGCCGGCACCACGATGGTGTCGCCGAAGACGACGCTGAACGGCTTGTTCGAGCGCAACGCCAGCTTCGACAACAAGGCGCCGTACGACCTGCCGAAGCGCTGGACCGACAAGAAGGCGAAGCTGAACCTCGACACGCCGTACAACTTCGTCTGCACGGCGGACATCATCGGCGGCAACTCGGGCAGCCCGATCCTCGATCGCGAGGCGAAGGTGGTCGGTCTAGTGTTCGACGGCAACATCGAGTCGCTGCCGGGCAACTACTGGTTCGACGAGCGCGTCAATCGCTGCGTCGGCGTGCACACGGCCGGCATGCTCGAGTCGCTGGCGGTGGTCTACGAGGAGTTCGGCCTCGTGCACGAGCTGCGCGGCGGCAAGTGAGGCCGGGGCTCACTTGCCCGCATCGGCCGGCTTGCCCTTCGCTGGCGGCGCCGTCTTCTTGACCAGGCTGGCCTTGGCGCGCTGGATGACGGCCGCCGGGTCCGCGCCGCGCGGCAGCCCGAACTCGGGTTTCGCCTGCGCCAGCTCGTCGACCAGCACACACGCGATCGCCGCCAACCCGGCCGGCGTCGCGTGCAGGTCGTCCTGCTGCAGCAGCGGCTGCTCGGCGGTGGCCGCGAAGCGCTTGCCGGCGACCTCGACGACCTTCTCGTCGTGCAGCTGCCGGATCATCTTCGACAGCGGCACGACCCGCACGTTCGGGTGCTCCTTGGCCCACGCGACGAGGCGCGCGTTGGCGGCCGCGATCGACTCGAGCGGCGGCATCTGCGAGGCGCGCAGCATCTTGCCGACCGCGCGCGACATGTCCGGGATGTCGCCGACGACCACCGGCACCTCGAACTTCGCCAGCTCGGCGAGACCCTGCTCGAACGTGGCCATGCGCGTGGCCTCGGTCTGCTCGGGCTGGTCCTTCTTGCCGTGCGAGCCGTAGCAGTACCAGAACAGGTAGTCGAGCGCGATGACGCCCTGCGGCTCGGACTTCAGGACCGCGGCGGCGGCGTCGCCGCCGACCTGCTTCGGGTTCATGAACATGCCGCTGCTGGCCTGGTCCTCGATCTGCAGCGGCCGGTCGCCGCAGACCAGCGGCAGCATGTTCGCCATCCGGAACTGGGCCTGGTAGACGCCGTCGGCGCGCGTCTCGGCGAGCCGGCAGCCGAAGCCGTCGGACACGCTGGCGCCGAGCACGCCGATGCGCAGCGGTGCGGTCGCGGGCGCGGTGGGCTCGGGCGGGGCTGCGACCTGGGCCCGGAGGCCGAGGCAGGTCGACAGCGAGAACAGGGCTGTGAGGAACGTTGGTCGGACCATCGCCGCACGATAGCGACGAGTCGGACCGGGTGCCGGCTGGCGGCACCCACGGCCTTCACTTCTTCGCGGCCGGCGAACTCGCCGCGAGCTCGCACCAGAACGCGCTCTCCCACAGCGACTCGAGCGCCGCGAGCTTCTCCTCGTCGTCACCCTCGCGCTTGGCCAACCCGAGCTGGTACGCGAGCCGCGCCGCGACCGGCACGTAGCCGGCGACCTGCTTGCTCTTCGCCGCCGCCTCGCGGGCCAGCAGCCGCGCCAGGTCGAGCTGCGTCGACAGCGCCTTGCGGTTGCTCAACACCAGCGTGCCGCTCTCGTCGGTGGTGCCACCGAGCGAGTAGTACTTGTTGACCAGCGACGCGCCCTTCAGGAACGCCATCGAACCGGCCGCCAGCCGCAGCAGGTTGGTCTCGGTCTTCTGGTCGGTGATGCCCTCGGCGAGCTGCACCGCGCGGAACGCGACCAGGTAGTTCTCGTCGTTGGCGGCGAGCCGGTTCTGCAGCGTGCCCTTGTCGACGCCGGCGTCGCGCGCGGCCTCCTCGAGCGTCAGCGACTCGAGATACTGCAGCACCGCACCGGCCGCCGAGCCGTAGGCGGCCGCGAAGTTGCCGATCGACTCGGCCGCGATCGGCGCGCCCTGGCCCTCCTCGTTGCCGAAGTCCTTCTGGTCCTCGGCCACGTCGATCATCGTCTTGGTGATGCTGAAGTAGGTGATCGCACCGAACATCAGCTCCGGCAGCTTCTCCTGCTCCGCTTCCTTCAGCGTGCCCTTCTGGCGCGCTTCGAGCAGCTTGTCGACGTTGGCGACCGCGTTGTCGGCCATCGACAGGAACGCCTCGGCGACGACCGCCGAGTGGTAGGCGCGCAGCGTGTTGATCTGGCCGCCGCCGGTCTTGCGCTTGGCGAGCAGTTCGGCTTCCGACAGCATCGCGCTCAGCTGGCCGCGCACGCTCGCCGCGGCGCGCACCTGTGCCACCATGTCGTCGAAGTCCTGCTTCTGTGCCGACTGCAGGAAGCGCGCGGCGTCCTTGGTGATGCCGGCCAGCACCGCGGCCTGCACGTAGCTCTCGAGGGCCGAGGCGAGGAAGTCGCTCTTCTCGAAGCCCTGCGCCTGCTTGTAGGCCTCGTCGGCGCGGGCCGCGATCGGCTGGATGTTCTTGCCTAGTTCGCCGAGGCCGCGCGCGAACGAGCCGATGTTGGCGATCTCGCTCGCGATGCGTGCGCGCCACTTCTCGCTCTTGCCGCGCAGTCGCGCCAGCGTCTCGCTGTCGAGCTCCATCTCGCTCTCGGCGACCGGGGTCGGCCGTTCGAGCTTGTCGTCGGTCAAGAACTCGTAGGCCTGGAACACGTCCTGGATCTCGCGCACCTCGAGCCCGAACTCCTTGCCGACCTCGAACAGGTCGACGGTGCGACCGGTGCGCAGGTCGGTGTGGTTGCGGCCGCCCATCGGGAAGCCGAACCGCTTGATGCCGTCCTTCTTGGCCCCGTCCATCTTCTGCACGATGCCGCCGACCGGGCCGGCCGAGCCGTCCGGGTTGATGGTGCCGGTCATCGTGGTGTCGGCGCGCGGCGTCTTGCCGCGCAGCAGGGCGACCATCGTCGCGGTCATCAGCATGCCGGCCGACGGGCCGTCGATGTGGCCGCCGGTGCCGACCAGGAACTCGTGGTCGGTCAGGTTGCGGCCGCACAGGCGGCTCGAGCTGAACGCGGCCAGCCAGGTCGCGGTCTTCCACTGGTTGCCCGCACCGCCGGCGAACTGCTCGGTGGTGCCGACCGAGGCGCGGCCCTTGTCGTTGGGCGAGATGCGCACGTTGGTCGGCGAGGTGCCGCCGCTCGCCTGCGGGCCGATCGGGCCGCGGAACCAGACTGCCTTGACGTTCGCTTCGCGGGTCGCGGTCAGCTTGCCGGTCGCCGTGGTCTTGCCGCCGCCGCCGTTGCTGCCGGGGTCATTGCCGCCGCCGCCGCCGTTCGCGCCACCGCCGCGGAACACGAACGCGAGCACGCCGATCAGCGCGATGGCGCCGATGCCGACCATCAGGTTGCGCTTCTGCGCTGCCGGCATCGATCCGGTCGGGCCGCCGTGGCCGGTGCTCACCGGCTGGGGCGGGATCGGCGCCGGGCGGTTCTGCACCGCGGTGCCGGCCTTGACCTCGGTGCCGGCCGCGGCGCGCGGGTTCGGCATCACCAGCGTGCCCATCGGCGTCTCGAGGCCCTTCACCTCGACCAGTTCGAGGCTCGAACCGCCGAGCGTGTAGACGACGCCGGGCGCCATCACCTCGTCGGTGACCTTGCGGCTGCCTTGCCAGGTGCCGTTGGTGCTGCCGACGTCCCGCAGCTTGACGATGCCGTCCGCGAACAGGATCTCGGCGTGTTTGCTCGAGGTGCCCGGGTCCTGCATCACCAGGTCGCCGGCTTCGCGGCCGATGGTCAGGCGCGGCTGGTCGTGTTCGGTCTCGGTCGGTGACTGCTTGGCGCGCGTGATGCGCAGGACGAAGCTGGGCTTGGTCATGGGGTGGGGCGGATGGCGGCCGATGGGGCGGCGGCAGGTGGCCTGAGGCTACCCCGTCGTCATCGCCCGTTCGTCGCCAATCATCGGCAGGTGCCGCCCCGGACTCGCATCGAACGTGCCTTGGCCGTTCCCCGCAATGGTCATCGAGGTGGTGAGCCCTGGCTATGAGCGAGTGTCAAGGCGCACGAGGTTCCAGCCACCGCATGGCTCCGCCGGCGAGCGGGTGCTCGGTGCTGGGTGCGCGGTCTGCGCGGTTGCGCGATCGAGAGGGGCTTTCAGCCCCAGCCTCTGGGCGCTACCCTCTCGACCGCGGCGCATTCCGCGCCTTCGGAGGACTCAATGGAAGCCGTCAAGCTGAAGAACGAGAAGGTGTCTCGCGGCGCAGTCTCTCTCTCTCTCTCTCTCTCTCTCTCTCTCTCTGGCGACGTTGGGTAGTGGGGCTGTCGCTCAGGGGGGAGCTTGGGTTGCGGGTTTCAATCACGAGGTCGATGGCGGCAATGCGACTGACTACCTTGCCCCCTTCCGGACCTCGCCGACGGCGTTCGTCACGAACTTCATGAAGGGCGGCGCTCAGTTGCCGCCGCCCAATCCGCCCGTGGTTCCGCCTGCCGGAGAGCCCGGTGGTTTGTATGGCTGGGCTGGCGAGGAGTTTGTTGCGGGTCGCTTCAACGCGATTCACATGTGCCTCATCCCGAAAGGACCGTACCGGGGGCACGTGCTGGTCTGGAACCGTCACGCTGTTGTTCTGCGACCGGGCAACGGCTTCGACCCCAACAACTTCTGGGCTTTTCAGGCGTGGTCGATTGTCAACCCGTCTGTCAACGCACCTGCCCCACGTTTCCGAAACTACCTTTTGCCGATCGGGCCTGTGACATTGCCACCAGGAGTGACTCTGCCGGATGCTACGAACCCAATTGACGTTGCTGATCTGTTTTGCACCGGACACGCGTGGTCCCATCGCGGGGATTTGATCGTCGCAGGCGGAGCGACGTTTCGATACCGATTCAACTTGGCTCCGGGATTTCCTGTAATCCAACAATGGGACGAGACTGGCGCGAGGTTCGTCTTGGAGTTCAACCCGTCCGCCGCTGTTGCACCGTTTCCTGGTCAGCCGACCCCGTTCTACTCAGGATCCGCGGACTTCGGACGCTGGAGGTTCAGCCCGGATCAGCTGCAGCTCGATCGCTACTACCCGACCGTGACGGTGACCCACGGATTGTCTCGCACTCAACAAACGCCGACAGTGATCGTGGCCGGAGGCGGCGATCCACTGGCTGCGCCGACCAACCCTCTCACGGATCCGCTCAATACCTACGAAGCTTTTCGAGTATCGCCCGTCGGTTCGTTTCCGTTCTTGCCGAGAGACTCGTTCCCATCGCCTTCGAGCCAAGCAATTTATGTAGGATCGGGCACTGCCAGCACATCGACAGACGCTGATTGGCTGCGAGATTATCCGCGTCTTCACTTGCTCAGCGACGGCAAGGTGTTTCTGTCAGGTCCTGCCTACAAAGGAGCGAAGGTCGACCATGAGTCTCCTCCATTGAGCTTGAATGGCTGGGATGCTACCAGCGGTGGTCAGGGCACGAATTGGCCCAACATGCGGGATGGAGGATCTTCGGTCTTCTTTGCTCGTTATGGTGCGCTGAGAGATGTCGTTGTGCGCCTCTGTGGTGACGGGGCCCCGGGAGCTACCAATACCGCCGAGGTTTGTCTGGCCACGACCGGGACGACAGCGAATCCGGCTCCGTGGCTGACGTTGCCGCCGGTTCCTCCAGCTCCACGGTCGCACACTAATGCGGTCATTTTACCTGATGGTTCAATCGTTGTGATTGGGGGGAACTCTGCGTCTGGCTCGTATCTCGACACTGCGCAGTTTCGGCTGGGCGTCGGGTGGCAGCTACTTGCGCCTGCACCGACATATCGAAACTACCACGCCTGTTGCGTTCTGCTTCCGGACGGCAGAGTTTTTGTTGGTGGTGGTGAGGGCCGGCATGACTCCTCCGCTCCAGGTCCGCACGACTACGATGTATTTGAGCCCCCATACATCGCAGCTCCGTCGCGTCCCTGCAATGTGGTCTTGCCGCAGGCTGCGATCGAAGCCGATGGCACATACCTGTTGAATAACGATCAGTCTGGCATTGAGCTACAGTGCGATATCGGCGCCCTCGGATCCATAGAGCGAGTTGTGCTCATGGCTCCTGGAGCAATGACGCACCATAGTGATATGTCTGCTCGCTACATCGAAATGGAGCTGGACCCCACTCCTGGACAGGGCATCACCGTGCCGGTTGGAACGGCCTCGATGTGGTTCAAGACGCCAGAAGAGAAGGTCCTTCCCAGGGGCTACTACATGCTCTTCGTCGTAGAAAAGACGGGCGTTCCCTCGGAGGCTACCTGGGTGAGGATCACGTGATGCGGTGGTTGATTCGAGTGAGCGTTGTGTTGGTGATGTGTACATCAGCTGCATCACAAGACGTGCTGTGGACGGTGAGCACTCCGGGTGCTTTTCTCCACGCCGTGATGGCACGTTGGTTTGGTGACTACAACCAAGATGGCTACGCGGATCTCCTCGTCTCTGGCATCGATTTCGCGCACCCGCAGATGATCCGCAGAATGAAGGTGCTGTCCGGCCGGGACGGTGTCGAGTTGCAGACGACTGGGTTCGTGCAGGATCCCGCTACCGAGATGAAGTGTGTCGGCGACTGGGATGGAGACGGCCATCCCGACTGGGCCATGGCCTGGGGTTACCCAGGACACTTCTATTGGGAAGTGTGGTCCATGCGCACCCAGCAGCTTCTGTTCCAGCTCGATCAGCCGACACCATGCGCCGGGGCTACGCGGTGTCTTGCGGGGGGGCTTGACTGTGATGGCGATGGGCTCGGAGATCTCGTGATCGGTAACTGCAGTGGCGACCTGGAGGCGCGCCTGCATTCGGGCGCGCTCCTGTGGCGCATCCAGGGAGCTTCACTGGGATTGTTCGTCGTCGACGTCGAATCTGTCGGCGACATTGACAGTGATGGGTGTGATGATGTGGTCGTCGGCGGCCTCGAAGGGATCTCCGGGGTCGATCGGGGATTCGCGGCGCTGGTCTCGGGGAGGACTGGCACTGTTCGCCACTTTCACTTCGGGCCCCAACCCTACGACATCCTCAACAGCGACGTCACGCCCGCCGGGGACATTGATGGTGATGGCGTCACCGACTACGCCGTCGGCAACGACGGTGGGTTCAGTGGCTTGGTGATGACGTGGTCGGGAGCGACCGGTGCGTTGTTGCGTGAGTATCGCAACCCCGTCGGATTGCTGACGGGCTTGTTCCTGGCGGGGCGGGATGTCGATCTCGATGGCCGCCCGGACATCATCGACCTTTCGCCCGGCTATCCGAACGTGCCGGGGCAGAGCCAGATGAACGGACGACTGCGGACGCTGTCGTCGCGTGATGGGCAAGACCTGGTTCACGTCCGAAACCCGTATCCGACAGTTCGTTTCGGGGACAGCTACGCTGATCTTGGTGTCCAGCCTGGCAACCCGTATCCGGTGGTAGCGGTCAAGGACGAGTTGGTCGTGCCAGGGATCGGAATCTGGACGCGCCTGCGCGCGATCCGGTTGTCTCCAGCCGGAACTGCAGTGGTGGGCCGGGGGTGCAGCAGTGGCCCCGTCGAGCCGACGATCGGCGTTCGACGCGTGGGACTGGCAATGCCGTCAGCCCAGGATCCCAGTCGCATCGTTCTCGGCGCAGCGCCACCGGCCGCATTGGCGGTCTGCGCCGTGGGCGCCGCGGGCCAGTCCACCCACTTCGGCGTGCCCCTGCCGATCGGCCTAGACGCCATCGGCTTGCCGGGCTGTCAGTTGTTGGTGCCCGGTTCGATGACGGCAGTACGCGTCACTGGTTCGACCGGGATGGATCGAGGCTACGCCGAAGTGAGCATCGGTTCCGCACTCACATCGTCGGGAGGCACTGCGTATGCTGCGCAGTGGATCGTCCTCGATCCGACGACTCTCGAGTATGCTGTGACCCCTCGCTATGAGTTTCGTGGTCAGTGAGGCGCGGCTCTAGGAGCCTATGCGGATCGGCCAGCCTCAGTACGGACTGTCGAGCATGTCCCAGATGATCTGCTCGACGTCCGGCTGGCACTTGCCGGTCAGCCGCTGCACCGGCGCGCCCTTGCCCTCGATGTGCGCCGCGATCTCCGTCAGGTCGGCCTCGGTGACCTTGCTGTAGAAGATCTTGTCGGGATACAGCGTCACGTTGATGCCCTGGTCGCAGGCGCCGAAGCACGGGTAGCGCCGGATCTTGATGCGCTCCTGGTTGGGGTCGAACTGCTTGATCAGGTCGCGCAGCTTGTCGAACACGTCGCCGCTGCCCTTCTCGGTGCAGTCGCCGCCTTCACACACGTAGCAGAGTCGGTTGGTCATCGGAGAGAGTCAGCGCCGCTGCGACAGGCGAACGGCACCGCGAAGAGAATCAGCCAGAAGACGGAGAACCAGGAGACGGAGAGTCGTTTGCGTGGTCACGCCACCATCGTGGCTGCAGAGCAGCCACGTGGCCGGCCACGGTTGCATCAATCGCCGTCACCGTGATATCGCCGGCCACAAAGCAAAAACCTGATCGAAGGGCGAGCTCCGCTCGCCGCCCGATCAGTGGAACTTCACGTACTCGAACTCGATCGCCTTGTCGTTCACACCGTTCTGCGGCGGCGCGATGTAGTTCGCGAACTTGCCCGGCGTGGTGACCTTCACCATGCACGAGTTCACGTAGTCGCGGTCGGCCTGGGTCGGCAGCCACTTGGTGTGGTTGTGGGTCCAGGTCGCCTCGTCGATCAGTTCGCCGGTCGGGCTGAACTTGAACCCGGCGTAGACGCCCTGGTAGCGGTGGAACTTGCGGTCCGGCAGGCTGATCCGCTCCTTGATGCCGAGCTTCTCGAGGTCGCGGTTCCAGCGCTCGACGATGCGCTTGCAGTCGGCGATGTAGGCATCGAGCAGCACCGCGTTCATCGCGCGGCGCAGCGGGATGTCCTTCTTCTCGATCACGCCGTCCTCGTTGGGCACCTCGAGCGTGTAGTTGGCGTTGAGCGCCTTCGGGTCCTTGTAGATGCCGTCGCTCTCGCGGTAGCGGCCCTTCAGACCGTTGGCGAACGACTCGGCCGCGTTGGTCGAGTCCTCACCGCCGAACAGGTCGATCGAGCCGGTGAACCAGAAGTTCACGTAGCGCTGGATGATCTCGAGCGGGATCGCGCCCACCTTGCGCGGGTCCTGGCCCTGCGCCATCAGCTCGCCGGTGCGCTTGACGATGCGGCCGACGCCGTTCTCGCCGGTCTGCAGGTGGTAGGCCTCCTCGGCCAGCATGAACTGCGTCGTGCGCGCCAGCGGGTCGAAGCTCGACTCGGCGAGCGACGCGAGCTGGTACTTGCCGTCGCGGTCCATGAAGGCCGTGAAGCAGAAGAAGTCCAGCCAGTTGGTCACCGGGTAGTTGAACGCCTGCAGGATGCGCGGGTTGTCCTGGTCGCCGCTGTGGCGCTCGAGCATCGCGTCGGCTTCGTCGCGGCCGTCGCCGCCGAAGTAGGTCTGCAGCAGGTAGACCATCGCCCACAGGTGGCGGCCTTCCTCGACGTTGACCTGGAACAGCGAGCGCAGGTCGTAGAGCGACGGGCAGCAGTGGCCGAGCAGGCGCTGCTGCTCGACCGAAGCCGGCTCGGTGTCGCCCTGGGTCACGATCAGCCGGCGCAGCCGGTTGCGGAACTCACCGGGCACTTCGTTCCACGCGCTCTGGCCGAGGTTGTCACCGAAGTGGATCTTGCGATCGCCCGGGGTGTCGGCGAGGAAGATGCCCCAGCGGTAGTCGGGCATCTTCACGTAGTCGAAGTGCGCCCAGCCGCCCTGGCCGACACCGACCGCGGTGCGCAGGTAGATCTCGTTCTGGTTGAAGTCGCTCGGGCCGACGGTCTTCCACCAGTCGAGGAACTTCGGTTGCCACTTCTCGAGCGCCATCATCAGGCGCTTGTTCTCGCGCAGACCGACGTTGTTGGGGATCTTCGCTTCGAGGTCAACGGTGCTCATGGATCAGGTCCTCCTCCAATCGAACTTGGCGCTCTCGGGCGCGCCGTAGCGGGTCAATGCGCCTTCGTCGCCGGTGGCATTCGGACGCGTGAAGATCCAGTTTTGCCACGCACTGAGACGACCGAAGATCTTGCTGTCGCAGTTCTCGGCACCGCCGAAACGCAGCGACGCCTCCATGCCGGTCAGCGCATCCGGTGACAGCGACACGCGCTCCTCGAGCGCCACGCGCACGTCGTCGGCCCAGTCGACCGGGTCGAGCAGGTAGGTGCACAGGCCCTGCTCGTCGATCTCGCCGGCGGTCAGGGTCGGCATCTCGGTGGCGAGCTGCTGGCCGTGCGCCGGCGTGGCGAGGAAGCGGTTGAGCAGGCGCGACAGGCCGTGGCTCATCGGCAGGGTGCCGTTGCTGAGCGGGCCGATCGCCATCTGCACCTTGTCGTCGTCGAGCGCGTAGACGCGGTCGCAGGCGAGCGAGAGCTCGAGGAACGCGCCGGCGCAGCAGGAGTCACCGTCGACCAGCGCGTACATCGAGCGCGCCATCAGGTCGAAGCGGCGCAGCGTGCGCGCCATCTGCAGCAGGATCTCGTTGCAGAGCCAGTGCGAGCGGTTGGCGAACAGGTCCTGCTCGACCTGCAGCAGCGCGCCGCGGTCGCCGCGCGTCTGCAGCACGATCAGGCCGACTTCCTCGTGGTCGAAACGCAGCTGCAGCAGCGCGTCGTCGAGTTCGCGCCAGCACTGCAGCGCCCACGCCGAACAGCCGGCGGCCTCGTAGCCGGCGCCGTCCTTCGGCTGCGCGCCCTTCGGCCCGTGCACGGTCAGCATCGCCTTGCGAGCCTGCGGGTCGACCTCGACCTGCACGTGGGTGTAGGTGTACTTGTTGCCGTCGCGCTGGGCGTGGATCGGCGCCAGCGTGATGCCCTTGGTGGCCTTGGTCGGCTGCTTGGCGGCGAGTTCCTTGGCGCGGTTCATCACCTTCTCGGCGAACTGCGACTTCTTCCAGGTCGCGTCGACGATGCCCCAGGCCACCGCCTTCTTGCCGCGCATGCCCTCGGCCATCGTGCAGAACACGTCGGCCCGGTCGCGGCGCACCTTGCGCTTGTCGACCATGCGCGTCAGCCCGCCGGTGCCCGGCAGCACACCGAGCAGCGGCACTTCGGGCAGCGACACCGCCGAGTTGTTGTCGTCGACGAGGTGGATCTCGTCACACGCGAGCGCCAGTTCGTAGCCGCCGCCGGCGCACGCCGCGTTGACCGCACACAGCGTCTTGACGCCGCTGTGCCGGCTGAGGTCCTCGAGGCTGAGCCGCGTCTCGTTGGTGTACTTGCAGAAGTTCACTTTGAACGGGTGCGTGCTCTCGGCCAGCATCCAGATGTTGGCGCCGGCGCAGAACGCGCGCTCCTGCGCACTGCCGACCACCAGCGCCTTCACCTGCGGGTGCTCGAAGCGCAGTCGCTGCACCACATCGGCGAGCTCCATGTCGACGCCGAGGTCGTAGCTGTTGAGCTTGAGCTCGTAGCCGGGCTGGTAGGGGTGCGCCGGATCGACGTTCATGCGCAGCTGCGCGAGGTCGCCGTCGATCTGCAGTTGCCAGTGGTGGTAGCTGCTCGGGTGTCGGTTGAAGTCGGTCATGCCGCGCGTGGGGGTGGCTGAAGTGGCTTCGGTGAGGCGCGGAAGGATGCGACCTAGGGCCCGCATCGTCAAGCAGGATAGCGCATGATCTCACTTTGAGTATGCAGTATAGTGCGTGTTGTGGCCGAGTGCCCGGAGCCGGTGCCGACGAAGAACCCGTGCTGCCGACGCGGGGGCTACCATCCGCCGCCGATGTCCGACGATGCGTTGCAAGGCCAGCTGCCGGCCGGGCTGGAGGCGGCGCTCTACACCGCGTGCCTCGAGTCGCAGTCGCCGACGGTGGACCTCGAGCGACTGTGCGCGGCCCATCCGGCGCACGCGCCGGCGTTGCGCCAGCTCGCCGGGGAGGTGTTCGGGGCACAACGCACGCTGCACACGACGACCGTGCCGTCGCCCGATGGCTTGCTGCCCGGCACGCAGCTCGGGCCCTTCACCATCGAACACGAGATCGGCCGCGGTGCGTTCGGTCGCGTCTACAAGGCGCTGCAGTCGGCGCCCGTGCGGCGCCATGTCGCGGTGAAGGTGCTGTCGGCGGCGGGCGCGGCGGCCGAGGTGCTGCGCCGCTTCGATGCCGAACGGCAGGTGCTGGCCCAGCTCGACCACCCCGGCATCGCCCACATCTACGACGCCGGCACCACCCCGGGCGGCCAGCCGTTCTTCGCGATGGAGTACATCGGCGGTGGCACGCTGATCCGGCACGCCGACGAACGTCGGCTGCCGATCCGCGACCGGATCCACCTGTTCCTCGATCTCTGCACCGCGATCGAACGCGCCCACCAGCGCGGCGTCGTGCATCGCGACCTGAAGCCCGGCAACCTGCTCGTCGTCGCCGAGGCGGACCGCGCGCGCGTCAAGGTCATCGACTTCGGGCTCGCCAAGGTGCTGCAGCCCGAGCGCGTGATGGCCGAACCGAGCACGACCGAACTCGGCCGCCTGCTCGGCACGCCCGAGTACATGAGCCCGGAGCAGGCGAACGGGCAGCCGATCGACACCCGCGCCGACGTCTGGTCGCTCGGCGTGGTGCTGTTCGAGCTGCTGGCCGGCAGCCTGCCGTTCCCGTCGCCGGAACTGCGCGCCGAAGGTTTCGCCTCGGTGGTTCGCATCCTCAACGACCGCACGCCGCCGGCGGCCAGCAGCGTCGTCTCGCCCGCGGCGGCCGCTGCCCGCGGCAGCGAGTCGGCCGAGCTGCGTCGCGCGCTGCGCGGCGATCTCGACCTGATCATCGCCACCTGCCTGCAGAAAGAACGCGACCAGCGCTACGACTCGGCCGCCGCGCTGGCGGCCGACCTGCGGCGTTTCCTGCGGCACGAACCGTTGGCGGTGCAGCCGCCGCGGCTCGGCTACGTGCTGCGCAAGCTGGCGCGGCGGCATCGCGCCGCCTGCGCGGCGTTCGCCAGCATCGTGGTGGCCGTGCTCGTCTCCACCGTCGTGCTGGCCTGGAGCGCCGTTCGGGTCGCCGACGAACGCGACCAGGCCGAGGCCGCGCGCGAGACCGCCGAGGCCAACGCGTATGCGGCCACGCTCGCCGCCGCCCAGGCGGCCGCGGATGCAGGCCGCAGTGGCGCGTTGCGCACGCTGTTGGCCACCACCGACCCGAAGCGACGCCGGGTCGAGCATGCGTTGCTGGCGGTCCAGGCCGACGGTGCTCTGCAGCAGATCACGACCGGTGTCACCGTGTTCAACGGTTCGCTGTGCATCGGCGACACCGTGTGGGTGTTCGACCGCATGGCCGAACGCGAGGACCTGCACGTGTTCGACCTCGTCACCGGTGGCCATCGCCAGCTGCCGACGACCGACGCGCCGTCGGCGTCGGAGATCGTCGCGGTGGCGCTGGCACCGGACGCGCGCAGCGTCGCCTGCAGCTACGGCGACGGGCGCCTGTTGCTGCGCGACGCCGCCACCGGCGAGGTCCGGCGCACGCTGCAGGCGGCCGCGCCGCTCGGCTGGGGACTGGTGTATGCGCCCGCCGGCGAGGTCGTGTTCGCGACGGGCAGCAGCGGGGTCATGCGCTTCGACCTCGTCACCGGTGCTGTCACGCGGTTCGCGGCCGAACACAGCTGGGGCATCGACATCAGCCACGACGGCCGCCTGGTCGCGATCGGCACGGTCGACGGCCAGGTGCACCTCCGCGACCTCCTCAGCGGGGAGCTCCGGGCGTCGCTGCCCCATGGCGACGTCGTCAATGCCGTCCGGTTCCTGCCCGGCGATCGGCGCCTGCTCAGTGCGGGCCGCGGCACGCTGCGGCTCTGGGACCTCGACAACGGCCGCGGCATCGCCACCCAGGAGACCGGTTCCCTGACCATCCACGCCGTCGCGCTGGCGCGGTCGGCGCTGGCCGCAGTGACCACCAACAGCGACGGTCGGCTGCAGATGTGGAGCACGGACGACCTGCGGCCGCTCGGCGTGTTCTGCGGCCACGCCGGATTGAGCCGTTCGGTGCATGAGCTGGCGGACGGCCGCTGGCTGTCGGCGTCGTGGGATGGCTCGTTGCGCATCTGGCCGCCGTTGCCGGCCGCCGTCGGCACGCCGCTGGAAGGGGCCTCGGGCAACCCGCTCGAGCTGGCGCTGCACCCGACCCGGCCGCTGCTGTTCGTCGCGACCGAGCAGGAACTCTGCGCGTTCGACTGCGAACGGCGCACTCTGCTCTGGAGCGTGCCGTTGGCGCACCGCGCCGGCGGCATGGTCGTCACCAGCGACGGGCGGACCGTGTTCGTCGGTGTGCTCGGCGACCTGCTCGCCTTCGACACGCGCGATGGCACGAAGCGTTCGCAGGCGACGATCGCCGCCGGCCAACACCTGCGTCGCCTCGCCACGAACGACGGAGGTCAGCAGCTCGTCGCCGCCACGCACACGGGGGAGCTCGTCGTCGTCGATGGTGGCACGCTCGAGCCAGGCCGGCGCGTTCCCGGTGGCGAGGACTCCGGCGAGCGCGAGCCGAACTCGCTGTGGGTGCACGCCAGCGGCTCGTTGGTCAGTCTCTGCACGCGGCTCGGCATTCGCACCGTCGACCTCACCGCCGGCGCCACCGTGTGGTCGCGGTCCGGTCCGTACACCTCGGTCGTCGCCGACGCGGCGCCCGACCGACTGTTGTTCGCGAAAGGATCGGACACGATCGAACTGGTCGCGGCGGCAACCGGGGCAGTCCTGCACACCTACCGACTCGCCGAGCGCGGCAATCTGATGCTCAGTCGCCTGTATGCAGGTGGTGGGGATCGACTGCTCGTTGCCGACGGCGAGCTGCGGGTGTTGGCGCGGTCGGATTGCCGCGAACTGCTCGCGCTGCGCGGCCGCGGCTTCGCCATCGCCGGGATCGCCTATGACCCGGCCCGCAACCTGCTGGTCACCGCCGGCGGCGCGTTCGGTGCGCCCGCGGAGATCCTGCTTTGGCCGCACGCCGGCGCCGGGCACTGAGCCGCTGTGGCCAGCGCCTCAGGCCGACGGCAGCGCGCCGTCGTCGACGCCGAGGCGCCGCAGCTCCACCGACAGCTTGACGAGCGCGCGGCCGAGCAGCATGCGCACGGCGTCGGGCGAACGCCCGAGGTGCTCCGCCACTTCCGCCGGCGACAGGCCGGCGAAGTGCGTCAGGGTCACCACTTCCCGATGATCCGGCGGCAGCGCCGCGATCGCCTGCTCGACCAGCTGCGCGCGTTCGCCGGCGGCGGCCACCCGGCTCGGCGTCGGTGTGATCGGATCGACGAGGCCGGCCTGCAGTTGGGTGTCGGCGGCCTGCTCGCGCTTCTCGTCGCGCATGGCACGGCGGTGGAAACGCAGCTTCTCGATCATCTTGGTGCGCGCCGCGGTGAACATCCAGGCGCGGAACTGCGCGTCGCCGCGGAAGTCGAAGTGGGCGCGGCTGCCGATCAGGTCGACACAGATCGACTGCAGCAGGTCGCCGTCGGTCTCGCGGCTGCGCAGCTCCACCGGCATGTGGGCCCGCACGAACGCCTGCAGGCGATCGAGGTTCTCGGCCACCAGGCGCTCGACCACGGGTTCGCCGGCGCGCAGGCGTTGGTACAGCGTGATCGGTTCGGAAGGGGACATTGGCAGGGTGCGCGCCGTGGCTCGCCTGGAGTCTAACCCACGGGTCGGGACCTTCGGTCGCGAAGGTCGGAGCCGGGTGGAACGGCGCCTGGCCATCCTTGCTGCCGCGATATGGTGCGAACGTGCAACCGGTGGCGACCACGAGCGACTTGCTGCAGCTGGCCGAGGGCCGAGCGGAGCAGTCGCGTCACGAGCTGTTGGCCGCGGCGGAGGCGGCGGCTACCGGCGCGGACGACTGGCTGGCCGTGGCGGATGCCTGGGCCGTGGCGGGCGATGCCGTGGCGACCGAGCGTTGCGTCGGCATGGCGCTGCAGCAGCACGATGCCGGGGTGCAAGAGCATGGCCACGCCGCGACGCTGCGGGCGCAGCTTGCCGGCCGCGATGCGGCAGTTGCGACGCTCACCGCGCTCGCGGACCGTTGGCTCGGTGGTGGTGAGGCGGACGCCGACTGGGTCAGTCTTGCCGAGGCGTTCCGCGCCTGGGGCGACGAGAGTCAGGTGCGTCGCTGCCTGCAGCTCGGTATGGAGCGCACGGTCGAACCGGTGGCCCTCACGCGGTTGGCCAAGGCCCATCTTCAGCTGCTGGGGGACCACGATGGGGCGCGGCGATCGTTGGACCGGGCGAGTGCGGTGCTGGCCGCCACGACCGATGACTCGTGGGAGGGCCGGGCCGGTTTCTGGGCCGTCGGGATGGAATGGCAGGAACTGTTCGGCGAGACCGAGCGCTGCGCAGCGCTGCTCGACGAGGCGCTCGTTCGCGCTCCCGACGTGCATGGGTGCACGCTCGTGGCCATGTGTTGGCTCGCGCTCGGCCTGCCCGAACGGGTGGCCGATGCCGCGCCGAAGTGCTTCGCCAAGGCTCGCCGCCGCGCCGCCACGACCGAGGACTGGCTGCACATCGCCGACGTCTTGCCGCGGTTCGCGGCGCTCGAGGCCGAGGTGCGCGAGGCATGGCAGCAGGCGCGCGCGCTCGCCGCGACGCCCGGGGAATGGCGCCGACTGGCCGTAGCGATGCAGCGGGGGCTCCGCGAACGCGACGAGGAGGCCTGGGTGAAGGGACGTGGTTTCGCCCCGGCCGAGCTGTTCCCGGCTCGGCCGTCGCCGCTCGGATGGTCCGCCGATGCGGGGGCCTTGTTCGATTGGTTGCGCGAACGCATCACGGAGCCCGCGTTGACGGCGATCGCCGCCGAGCATGACCGCGTCACGCGCGACGAGATCCTCGACGAGCTGATCGCGATCTGGCGTACCGGCTGCGTGGCGTTGCCATTGGGCTACGAGCTGCGCTCCGCGCTGTCTTCGCGTTGGCCACGGGAAGGGCTCCGCGTCGACCAGGTCGAACGTGCGTTCGCGACCACCCTGCTGTTGTTCGACGAGTTGCACCGGCCGCATGGTGATGGCGAAGTGTTCGGAGCCTTGGTCGAGAGCTGTGCGGTGCTTGGCCGCGAGGCGATGCAACACCTGGTGGGAACGTTGGTGGTGTGGCTCGAGCGTGCGCTCGAGCGCGACGCCGAGGAGGCCATGTTCGCGGCGCTGGCCCTGCTGGTGACCGCCGCCCGCATCGATGCCGACGACGTGCGTCTCGAGCCGCTCGCCCAGCGGCTCGAAGAGATCACCGCGAAGATCGATCTTCCATCGGAGGACGTGGAGAACGGCTTCGTGCTCGGCAGGATCTGCAATCGCAGAGCGCTCCGCGTCTGGCGGCGCCTCGTGCACGAGACGTGGTCGACAGCCAGCGCGTCGTCGTTGCGCCCTCGGTTGGCTGCCGTCGTCCAACGGCTGCTCGCGAACTGACGGAGCCTGCACCTGCGCCGCCTCGGCAACCCCAGCATGCACCAGGTCCGCGCCGGTGCCGTCAGCGATCGAGCGCCACCGCGCCGAGGAGGATCGCGCGGCAGCAATGGCGCACGGGAATGGCTCAGTCGCGGCGACCGAGTGTGATCGTGGTCGGTTCGTCCCGGGCCTCCAGGCGGAACTCCGCCGACTCCCGACCCGCGTATTGCGCCCTCATGTCACAGTGCACGCCGCGTGCTGGCAGCAACGGCAAGCGAGCCCGCCCCTCGGCATCGACCACCTGCAAGGCCACCGTCGGCAGCGGCTCCAGCTGCACGGTTTGCACCGCGGGCTCGCCCTGCACCTCGAGTTCGAGTTGCCGCCATTCGGACAACGGCGGCGGCACCGCGTGCGGTGGTCACGGAATCACGTTCGGTTGCCACCAGAACAGCACCGGCGTCGGATCGGAGACCCCGAAGGTGCCGTTCGGGGCCAGGGTCAGCGCTTGGAACACGAACGGCCGGGCCTGTGGCACACCGTTCGGGCACATG
>JALORC010000150.1 GCA_025459175.1 Planctomycetota bacterium
TCTGCGGTTCGACCCGCACCGACACCTCGCCGCCGACCGCACGCTCGACGATCACCCAACCCGAACGGCAACCATCGACTCCGGCAACCACGTCCATGCCCATCGCATCGTCTGTCGGCGCCCAGCATCTGTGGCGGAGCGCGCGCCCTGCCCGCGGCCGGCGACCGTCCTGGGCGCCAATCTGCTTGCGAAACCCACCGCCAAGCGTCGCTTTTCGAGACCAGAATGGCGCCACGCTCTGCCGCGTCGAATCGCGCCGGCAGCTCGCGCTGCACTCCCGACCACACTCCCGCCTATCCTGCCGCCGATGCTGCAACCCCTGCTCGCCCGCCGCGTGGTCGCCGCCGCCAAACGCTTCCAGGACTGGGAGCCGTGGCGACAGTTCAACGACCAGTATCTGTTCGCGTTCGAGCTGCCCGGCGAACCGCTGCCGATCTACGGCATCGTGCTCGGCGCCGGCGGCCAGTCGTTCGGCCTGTCGCTGTATCGCGGCGAACGCGCCCTCGAGCAAGTCCACTACGTCATCACCGAACCACGCCCACCGTTCGTCGCGCCGATGCTGCTGCTCAGCTTCGATCCGATCGGCGCGGTCCGCGACGAGCAGCTCGACCTGGTCAAGGCCGCCGGCTTCACCGACCGCGTGATCCCGATCGTGATCAGCGTCGCGGTCGGCGGTCACGGCCACCCGCCGTCCAACAACGAACTGCGCCTGCTGGCCCAGGTTCTCGAGGCGATGCTGCGCGCCGCCGATGACGAACTGCTGCGCCCGCGCCGGATCGATCTCGACGTGGGCGGCAAGGTGCTGACGCTGGTGATCACCGGCGAGAAGAGCAAGGTCCACGACGTCACCGTGCGCTTCGTCGACGTGCCGCCGCTGCGGGGCGCCGACGCGGCGACCGGATCACTGCCGTGGCCGCTGCCCGAACTCGAGCCGATCGACGCGCAACGGCTGGTCGGCTTCGCGCCGGCGCCGTTCGGCATCAACAACGAGGCGAACCGACCGTGGGTGCTGTGCGTGCTCGATCCCGAACGCGACCGCATCGCCGGCCTCGAAGTGGTGGTGCCCGAGAGCCCCGACGACCTGCAGGAGGCGATGCAGGCGCTGGCGTCGATCCTGGCCCGGCCGAAGGACGGGCCGGCCGGGCTGCCGCGCCACCTGACGTTCGTGCATCGGCGCCTCGGCGAGGCGATGGCTGCACCGCTGCGCGAGCGCGGCATCGAGGTCGACGTCGTCGACGAGCACGAGAAGTTCACCTACTTCCTCGCGCGCCTGCAGACGATGCCGAACCCGGCAGGGCCCGCCGACGACACGTTCGCCGACGACGAGATCCCGGCGGCGGCGGACACCGCGGCCTGGGCCGCACATCATCGTTCGCTGCTGGCGCGGCTCGATGCGGCCACCGAAGGCCGCGAGCTGTATACGCGCAAGCCGCTGAAGGCCTTCTTCGGCGATCCCGATCTGATGGACGAACTGGACGATTTCGGCGTCGAGTTCGCCGACGGGGCGCTGCCGCACGTGGATGCCTATCGCGACTGGTACGTGACCGAGTATCGAGGCAAGGCCAAGCAGCCCACGATCGCCGAACGCCTGCTCGCCGGCCACCTGCCGGCTGCCGAACGCAGCCTGCTCACCGCGCGCATCCAGGCGCATACCGGCCTGTTCCGCATCGCCAGACGCCAATCCTCCCTGCTGGTGCTCAGCGACATCCTCGGCGATTTCGAGGTAGAGGTCGACGACGGCGCGCTCGCCGCATCGACCACCGAAGGCCAGGCCCTACCGGCGCGGATCGGCAACGCCGACGGCTATCGCTTCGTGCTGCCGCTCGGCCCGCTGGTGCCGTTGGCGCACGTCAATGACGTGCTGGACGACCTGCGTGACACCTTCGGCGCGTTCACCAGCGCCGATCTGCAGCGGCGACCAGCGATGCTCGGCGCGCTGTGGAGCTGGTACCTGGACCTGCAGGAGAGCGCCCCACCGACGATCCACAACACCGACGGAGACCCGCTGTGCTTCCTGACCGGCACGTTCGTGGTCGAGAACTGGCAACGGTTCGAGCTCGCGCTCGCACAGCGCCCCGACGTCGACGCCGAAGAGGTCGAGGGCGACGCCGACCAGCGCCCGTGCGAACGCTGGGTGTGGCTGCGCGAGACCACCACCGGCAACACGCTGCTGGCCAGCCTCGAACGGGTCGTCGACCAACTGCTGGTGCAGGTCAACTCACGGCAGCGCCTCGACGCCGTCCGCAAGTGGCTCGGTGCGATCCCGGGTGTGCGCTTCGTGGCCGAGCGCGAGCGACAGCCGGACGACGATGGCGCCCCGAACCGGCCGCCCGGTCGCGGTACACCGCTGCCGCCGGAAGCGCTGGCCCAGGTGCAGGCGCAGATCGATGCGATGACCATGCGCTGGCTCGACGAACGCATTCCCGCGCTCGGCAACCGCACCCCGCGGGAAGCCGTGCGCACCGCCGACGGACGGCAGACCGTGCTGGAGCTGATCCGTTCGTGGCCCGACCCGGGCGGCATGCCGGGGCTGCGCACGCCGCGCGAGCGGCTGCGCCGCGAACTCGGCCTCGATGCCGAGTCTTCGGCCGACGGCTGAGCGACAGCGGCGCGCTACTGGAACACCAGCACACACCCATCCGTCGTCGTCAGCTGCGCATTGCCGGTCGCACTGCTCGGCGCGAACGCTATGCCCTGCACCAGCACCGACGCCCCGGGAAAGCGGAACGGCACCGGCAGCGTGAAGCCGAGCGGTTGCTGCAACGTCGGCGCCTGCAGCAGCACCAGCATGCTGCCGACGTCGATGCGGAGCTCCGGCCACAAAGGCGACGGCACCGGCGGCGCACCGTTGGCGAACAGATTGACGAGCAGCAGCACCGGCGCATTGGTGTAGACGCCGTTGCGGCTCTGAACCTCGAGCGTCAACACCGAGCCGAGACCGATGTCGCGCTCGCCACACGTGCTGACGTTGCCCGGCGCGACCCCCGACGCGAGCGTCAAGTAGTCGCCCGAGCCGGCGAACGGCCGCACGCTGCGCGCTGCACACAGATCGGCGAGCCCCGCCATGCGATCCCAATCCGCCTTCACGATGCCGAGACCATTGAGCCAGCTGACCAGCGCCCCGTTGCCGGCGAAGTTCGGCTCGAGCGGACACACCCGCAGCCCGTAGATCGACGTGAACAGGCTCATGCCGGCCAGCAGCGTCATCGGCGCCAGCGGGTGGAACAGGTCCGGATCGTAGTACGACGGCTGCCAGCCGAGCAGCGCCACCCCATCGCCGACCGCTGCGTTCCCGGCCGCACCCGCACCGTAGGCGGCGTTGAGGTCGGCGCGCGCGAGCAGGTAGTTGGCGCGGATCTCGTCGTGCATCACGCGCGGCGTCGCGAACGTGCCCGGATACAGGAAGTGCCCGACCGCGCGCGCCCAGGTCTGGTACAGCACTGCCTTCGCCTGCGGGCTGTGATTGCGCACGTTGCCGAGGATCTGCAGCGCCGCGGCCCGGAACTGCGCCGGATCGCCCATCGCCGCGGTCGCCTCGAGCGACTGCCCCTGCATCACCACGTAGTCCCAGCGCTGGCCCACCGGCAAGGTCGTGGTGATCGCGGCAACCTGCGCGCTGTCGGTCGCGTGGAACTGCAGGTCGGCGCTGCTGACGTAGCGCTTGACGATGGTCGGCGCCGGCAGGCCCGCTTCGATCGCCAGCAGCCGCACCAGGTCGCCGACACCGCCGTTCCGCTGCGAATAGCTGTTGCCGTAGAACAGCAGGTTCTTGCCGGCCTGGGCCAACGCCCCTGGCGCGAGGCCGAGCAAACCCGCGAACAACAGGACGAGGCGGCGCGCGGCGTTCATCGCGCGGCAGCGTAGCACGCCGCCCACCGCGAACCGGTCTCGCCATCACGAAGCGGCCGCCGCTGGCATCGGCAGGATCGACGCAGCGACCGCTGCCACCCCGCATTCGCCGCTACGGAAGCGTGCAAGATCCACGTCCCCGGGGTTGGGCGCGGCGCGCCGCTGGCTAGCTTTCTCGCCCCGGCGCAGGCCTGCCGCGCCACGAACCACCCATCCGGAATCCGTATCCCATGCTGCTGACTCTCGCTTCGGCTCTCGCCTTCTGCCCCCAGGGCCCCGGTCCTTCCACCGCACCGGTCGTCATCAATGAATACAGCAATGACGACTCGGGCACCGACAACCTCGACTTCGTCGAGCTCTTCAACCGCACGGCGGCCCCGGTCGACATCTCGGGCTGGACGCTGAACGGCGAAGAAGGCACCTCCGGCGGCGCCGCCAACGGCGTGTTCACGTTCCCCGGTGCGCCCGGCTCGCTGACGACGGTCATCAATCCCGGTCAATACATCGTCGTCGGCCTCACCGCGGTGCCGAACGTCAACTTCGTCATCACCGGCGCGACTCCCGGCCTCGTGCTCGAGAACACCGACGCCGACGGCGTGACGCTGCGCGACAACACCGGCACCGTGATCGACGCGGTCGTCTGGGGCTACAAGGCCTGGACGGCGGCCGTGCCGACGTGGCTCGAAGGCCACGGGCTGTGGGGCCAGTACATCCTGTTCGACGCCGCCGGCTTCCTGCCGCAGGGCCTGTTGACCCCGCAGCGCTACGTCGACGGCCAGGACAGCAACGTCAACAGCGCCGACTTCGTGATGATGGGCTGGACGCCCGGCGCCGCGAACGGCTCGACGCAGAACCTGCCGCTGTCGTTCGCCGAGAACTGCGACGGCGCAGTCGGCACGCTGCTGCCGAACGTCAGCCACTCGTTCCTCGGCGCGCAGATCTTCGATCCGGCCGCGGTGACCATTGCGACCGGCACCATTCGCACCTACCCGGCGTCGCCGCAGGGTGGCAACCTCGCCCGCATCCAGGATCCGACCGGCGGCGGCAACGTGGTCCAGCCGCAGGTCGTGCTCGGCGACAACTTCCTCGCCGAGGTCTACGTCTACGTGACCGGCAGCAACCCGGCGCTGACCGTCGCCGGCCAGGGTGAGTCGTGGGCGTTCGGCGTCGCCGGCACCACCAACTCGTACGCCACGGCCACCGACGTGCCCGGCACCTACTACGCGCAGGCCAGCCTGTGCACCGGCACACTGAACACCGCGCCCGGCGCGACCGGCCTCGCCTGGATGGCCTACGTCAGCCAGACCGCGACCAACATCTACCTCGTCGACCTGAACGGCGGCGGCACGACGCCCTTCACGGTGCTCGCCGGCCCGATCACGGCGACGCCCGGCAGCAACGACGGCTGGCAGCGCCTGCGCCTGCGCGTCGACAACGGCAACTACGTCGCCAACTTCGGCGGCACCTACGGCGTCGACGACGGCCAGCGCTTCACCGGCACCTGCACGGCCCGCAGCGGCGCGGTCTACCTGCAGTACCGCGAGTGCGTGCAGACCAACGCCAACCTCGCCGGCATGTATGTCGACCGCCTCGAGATCTACGGCGCGGTCGCCTCGAGCGTGCTCTACGCCGGCACCGGCTCGCCGACCAGCGCTGGCACCCCGGTGATCAACGTGAACGGCACGCCGACGGTCGGCAATGCCGCGCTGACCATCGACGGCACCAGCATGCTGCCGTTCGGCATCAGCCTGCTCGCGCTCGACGCCGGCACGCTGCTGCCCGGCCTGCCGGTGCCCGGTGCGCAGCCGGCCCTGCTGCTCTACGCGAACCCGACCTTCCTCGGCACGGTGTTCAACGGCCCGACCGGCACCGCGAGCTACGCGCTGCCGCTGCCGCCGACCAACTCGCTGATCGGCACCGTGCTGTCGGCGCAGTACTTCGACTTCGACTTCTCGCTGCCGTTCGCGCTGCAGCTGGGCAGCTCGGGTGGTGCGCAGATCGCGATCGGCAACAGCTGATCGCGGTGGATCGCGGCGCGCGCCCGGCGCCTACGATTCGAGCAACTGCTCGGCGCGCAGGATCGCCGCGGCGCGGGCCCCGAATTCTCGCACCTCGGCGATCTGCTCGCGCGTGTCCTCGGCGTCGAAGATCATGCCGGGGTCGTAGTCCGCCTGCTCTCGCATTCGCTGCAGGGAGGCGAGCAGCTTGTTGGTCGTCGCCGGATACAGACCGGTTCGGACGAACTCCTGGTTGAACAGGTGCTGCGCCCCCTGGTGCGTGCGCGGATCCAACCCCCGCGCGAACAGCAGCGCCCGCAGGTAATGCAGCGCCGCGTAGTAAGTGCGGGAAATGGCATCGGCCGTGCCGCCGATGGCCAGCGCCGCCTCGGCCACGGCCAACGCCTGCGCAGCGCGGGCCAGCGACTCGGCGATGTTGCGACGCCGGGCTGGATCGCTCACAGCGGCACTCCGTCGCGATCGATCTCGGTGACGATGCGCCGCTCCCTGGCGCGCAGATCCAGCCAGTCCGCGGTCGACAGCGTGAGTCCACCGACGATCACATCGTGCTCGGTCATGATGTCGCCGGTGAACTCCCACACCTCGCGTCGTTCGCGCCGGTCGAGGTCGTCGATCACCGCGAGCACGTCGAGGTCCGAGTCCTCGTGGCCTTCGCCGCGGGCGCGCGAGCCGAACAAGCGCAGGTCGCGAACCCGGGCGCCGAAGCGGCGGCGCACGAAGCTCGTGAAGTCGGCGAGCGCGCGACGTTCGGTGGCACCGAGCGTGGCCGGCAGCGAGGTGGCGCTCATCAGAGCAACCTAACGAAGGGCGCTCCCAGCGGCAAGCGAGCCCGCATGGCGGACGCGCCGACCGGCCCGGCAGCTGCGCCGCGGTCATTTTTTCGACCTTCCGTGCGCCTTTGGTGACCGGTTCCCGTTCTCCCTCCGGAGAACGCGCACCAGGACTCCGACAATCCTCTCCGATTTCACGTGCCACGGACATGCGCCGCGGAACGAGAAGGGGAAGAGGCAGGAGTCGGGGAGGGCGACCCGCTCACCCGGGTGCCCTCCCCCCATTTTCTCCACCGCTCCGCAGCTTCGTCCGCTCTCCCGCCCTCGCCCGCCCGCCCTCGCTCCCGGCGATGCCCACCGCCACCGCAGCCCCCTGGCCCGACGACCAGCCGCCACGGCCCGGTCCCGCCATGGCTAGAGTTCCCGCTCCCGCACCTGCCATGCCGGAGCCGAACTCGGATCCCACGCCGTCCGCGCCGACGCCACCGCCCGACCCGATCCGCGACGGCGCCCGCATGTTCGTGTTGCTCGGCACCGAGCTCCGTCGCATCGCCGGCGCGATCGCCCGCCGCGAGATCGGGCACACGATGCAACCGACGGCCCTCGTCAACGAGCTCTACATGAAGTTCCTCGGCGGGCAACCGCGCGCGTGGAACGACGCCATGCACTTCATGCGGTCGGCGGCGATGACGATGCGGCGGATCCTGATCGAGCACAAGCGCATGCGCGCCACCCGGAAGCGCGGCGGCGACATCGAACTCGAACCACTGGACCTGGTCGTCGACCAGCTGGAGGCGCGCTGCGGCGGCGACCTGCTGTGCGTGAACGAAGTGCTCGGCCAGCTCGCCCAGGAGGATGCGGAGCTCGCCGACTACGTGACGCTGCGCTTCTTCTGCGGTCACACCAACACCGAAGCGGCGCAGCTGCTCGGCATCGGCGAACGCACCGGCGACAAGCACTGGGCGCTCGCGAAGGCGTGGCTGCTGCCACGGTTGCGGCCATGAGCGAGCGCTTCCGACGCCTGCGCGAGGCGTTCGACCGCGCCACCGCCGAGACCGATCCGGAGCGCCGCGAACGCATCCTGCTGGCCGCCTGCGGCGACGATGCCGCCATGCTCGCCGAACTGCGGGCCATGCTGGCGGCCGAGCCGCCGAGCGACTTCCTGGACGGCGCCATGCCCGAACTCGATGCGGCTCCGATGCCGCGGCGGCTCGGCGAGTTCGAGCTGATCCACCCGATCGGCAGCGGTGGCTCGGCCACCGTGTGGCGAGCGCAGCAGCCATCGCTGAACCGCGAGGTCGCCGTCAAGGTGATGACCGCCGGTCCCGGCACGCCGGACTCGCTGGTCGATCGCTTCCATCGTGAACCGCTCGCCGCGGCGAAGCTCGCGCACCCGCACATCGTGCCGGTGCTGGCCGAGGGCCGGGTCCACGACACGCATTGGTTCGCGATGCAGCTGGTCGACGGCCACGGTCTCGACGTCGAGCTGCGCTTGCAGCGCCAGCGCGCGCCGAACGACCCGCTGCCGCTGTTGCCGTCGTTCGGCACCGGCGCCTGGTTCGCGGCCGTGGCGAAGCTGTGCGCGGACGCGGCCGATGCGCTGCACACCGCCCACCAGCACGGCATCGTGCACCGCGACGTCAAGCCGGCGAACCTGTTGCTGACCCGCCAGGGCAACGTGCTGGTCGCCGACTTCGGCATCGCCCGCGACGAGCGCTTCGGCTCGTTGACCGAGCCTGGCGCGATCGCCGGCACCTGGCACTACATGAGCCCGGAACAGGCCCGGGTCACCAGCGCGCCGATCGATCATCGCACCGACATCTACTCGCTCGGCGTGGTGCTCTACGAACTGCTGACGCGCCGCCGACCGTTCGAGGGCAAGACGTCGTTCGAGGTCATCGACCAGCTGCGGCAGGCGCCGGCGCGGCCGGTGCGCAAGCTGGTGCGCGAAGTGCCGCGCGATCTCGAGACGATCTGCATGGCGGCGATGGCGCCGAGCCCGGAGGCCCGCTACGCGACCGCCGGCGCGCTGCGCGATGACCTGCGCCGGTTCCTCGGTCACGAAGCCATCGTGCAGCAACCGCCGACGCTGCGTGCGCGCACCGGGCAGGTGCTGCGCCGACAGCGCGGCAAGCTGACCGCGGCCGCGCTCGTCGCCGCGGCGGCATTCGGCGGTGCCGCGCTGCAGACCGAAGCCGCGGCCCGAGCGCAGCGGACGCGGCTGCAGCAGGAGGCGATGACGCTGCAGGCGACGCACGATCTCGAGGTCGAACCGGCCGAACGCTTGCAGGCGCTCTGGGGGGAGCTGCAAGCCCTCGACGCCGACGCCCCGGCCGAACTGCTCGCGCTGCGTACGCGCCTGCTCGGCTACCGCGATGTGTTGCTCGAGCGCAGCCGTCCGGCCGCGGCGACCAACGCCGCCGCCGGCAGTACGGTCAACGACAGTGAGGCCAACAGCAGTGGCGCCACCGATCAGGAAGCACTGCTGGCGAGCCTGCTGGCGTGGCACCGCGCCGAAGCGATCTTCGCCGGGGATCCCGAGGTCGCGAAGGCACACGCGACCGACCCGTTCGCCGGCGCCGCCCGCATCCGGGTCGTCGCGACCGATGGCAGCCCCATCGCGGCGGCGGTGGCCGTGCAACGCATCCACCCGCTGACCGGCATGCCGCAGCCGCTGCCGCCATCGCAGCCGTCGCTGCCGCGCCTCGACCTCGAACCCCTCGTGCTGCCGCCCGGGCACTACCGCTTCGTCGTCACCGCGGCCGACTTCGGCGCCCGCGACTTCGAGCGCACCATCGAGCCGCGCCGCACCCTGGAACTCACCTGTGCGCTGCGGGCGATCGATGACCCGGTGGCCGGCATGGTTCGCATTCCTACCGGTCAGTTGTCGCTGCCCGAGGACGACGCGCCGCACGGACTCAACGGGCGCACCGTAACGGTGCAGGAGTTCTGGATCGATCGCTGCGAAGTCACGGTCGGTGACTACCGGGAGTTCCTGGCCGCGACGGGGCACCGGGCGCCGGCCGGCTTCGCGCGGCTGGAGCCGAAGCACGATGCACTGCCGGTCGTCAACGTCACCTGGGACGACGCGCTCGCCTACGCCGAATGGGCCGGCAAGCGCTTGCCGACCTATGCCGAGTGGGCGCTCGCCGCGCGCGGCAAAGGACCGAACCCGCGCCGCTTCCCGTGGGGCAACGACGGCATGCGCGGCAACGTGAACCAGCCGCGGCTGCAGCGACCGACCGGTAACGATGCGTTCGAGCACTACCTTGCCAGTGCGATGGCCGTCGACGCCTTCCCCGACAGCGCGACGCCGGAGGGAGTGCTCGAGCTGTTCGGCAACGTCGAGGAATGGACCGGCTCGCACGGCATCGACATCGGCAACGGCGGCGAACTGATCGCCGCGAGCCAGCGCCGCATCATCGCCGGCCACACGTTCGACGCGGTCGCGGCGCGCGCGAAGGCGGACCTCGGCATCACGCAGATCACGGACATCGGCCCCAGTCACTTCGCCCACCTGCGCGGCTTTCGCTGCGCGAGGAGCTCCACGCGATGAACGAAGCCCCCGAACCCGATCCGAACCGGAAGTCCCGACCGACCAGGAAGCCGGCGCGCAGCAACCGCGTCCCGTTCGACCTGTTCGACCGCCGCAAGCGCCGCATCGAGGCCTTCGAGCCCGGCCAACCGTCGCCGCGGCGCGACATGGCGCTGGCGATGTGCGAGTTCGACCGCCGCACCGATCCGGCCCAACTGCGCCACGACGGCGACCACACGGCGGCCCAGCGGGTGCTCGACGTCACCCAGTACCTGATCCACCGCGTGAAGCAGCGCGCCGGCTATGCGCTGCAGCAACGGGAGTTCGAACCGGTGCCGGTGCCGCCCGCCGGCGATCCTTCGGGGCTGCGCGAGCAGATCGTCGCCGTCGAGAAGCTGTTCCGGACCGCGCTGCTGGCCGCGTTCCAGCCGAAGGGCACCAAGGTGTTCCCGATCCGCAAGTTCGAACGCGCGTTCGCGGCGTTCGTCGGCGGCGAGATCGGCATGCCGACGCTCCAGCCCAAGGCGCCGCCCGATGACCTCGCCCTGCACGGTCAGCCCGACGGCGCCAACTACTTCTGCTTCGCCGAGGCCGCGCTGCTGTTCCTGCATTGCCGCCTCGCGCCGGCGTTCTGGGCCCCACTGCTGCGCACGTTCGTCGGTGGTGCGCAGTTCTTCGCCGCCCGCTACTGGAACCGTTCGGACCGGTCCTGGGCCGCCTACCAGACCGAGACCAAGCAGCCGATCATCCCGAACGCGGTGATCCTCGCCACGATCGACCACACCCACGCCGCCATGAACCCCTCGCGGCTGGCCCGGCACTTCACCGATCTCGTCGGCCTGGCGCTGCGCGACGACCCCACGCTCTCCGCGCCGTGCCTCACCGCCAAGGAGCTGTCATGAGCTCGACCATCGCGATCCACTACCGGCTGCTGCGCGCCGAGAAGGCGCCGACGAGCGGCGCGCCACCGTTGCTGCAAGAGGTCGATTCGGCCGCGGACCTGGAGCTGCAGCGGCAGATCCAGGACGCCGACACCAACAAGCGCGTCACCAGCGTCGGCACGGTGGCAGCGCAGAACTCGCTCCTGCACGAGCACGTGAAGTCGGTGCCGTTCGAGCTGCCGATCCTCGGCTACCAGATCGAGCTCGACCAGGCCGGCATCTCGATGTGGGACCGGGATCTGAAGTACTGGATCCGGATCGCGCACGGCGGCGCGATCTACTTCGCCGTCGGCAAGAATGGCGACCTGGGGCGGCTGTTCCTCGCCGTCTGGACCGAAGGGGCCAAGCCCGCCACGGACCTCGCCGACGAAGCCACCGCGTAGCCGGAGCCGGGACCGCGACCCACCGTGGTGTCGGCGGCGGCGGCGACTACGCTGCGGCCGTGGCGAACGATTCCTCTGTATCCCCTGAACTGTTCGACGACTGGCAGCCCGGCGATCTGCTCTCGTATCCACGCGCCCATCCCGGCACCGCACTGCCCGAGGTCCGCAGCGGTGGCCGGCGCTGGCTGCTCGAGGACCTGCACTGCATCGACCCGCGGTGCCCGTGCACCGACGTGCGCTTCGTGGTGTTCGACCTCGATCGCACCGAGACCGGCAGCGGCAGTTCGCTCGCCGGCACGTTCGTGGTCAGCCTGCCGTCGCTGGCACCGACCGATCTCGAGGTCGAGAACGGTCTGCTGCCGGATGCCGCCGCGGCCGGGGCGATCTGGCAGCAGTTGGCCGGCGCCGTGCCAGACCTCGCCGATCAGCTCGCCGAGCGTCGCCATCGCATGAAGCTGCTGACGCCACCGGCGCCGGTGCGCGAGGCCCCGGCGCAGCGGAGGGTGCAGCCCGGCCGCAACGATCCGTGTCCGTGCGGGTCGGGCAACAAGTGGAAGAAGTGCTGCGGTCGGTGAGCGGCGATCGCGCGCACCGCGGCGGTCGAGGCGGCGAAACTGGCCTGCAGTCGAATCGCACGCTACGAAAGGAACATGACGGCGAACTCGCCTGATCCGTCGGCCGCGCTGCCTGCGCAGATCGCCAGCTTTCCGCCGCGCAGCCAGCGCGTCGGCAGCGAGTTGCTGCACGACGCCGAGCTGAAGTTCACCCGGATCGGCGACGGCACGGTGACCGGCACCGTGCGCACGTCGGCGGACATGTTCACGGTGGAACTGACGTTCCATCCGCACGGCATTCTCGGCACCGTCTGCAGCTGCAAGCGAAAGACCCGCTGCGAGCATGCCTTCGCGCTGTTGCTGCTCGAGACGCATCGACGGGCGAAGGCGGCGCCGAAGACCGCGGTCGAACCACCGGCGCCGACGACGACGCCGGTGGCCGCGAAACCTGCTGCCAGGTCGAACGCTGCGAGTGCGCCGGCGAGCGTCGCGAAGCAGACGACGCCGAAATCGACGGCCAAGCCGCAACCGAAGCCCGCTCCCAAGTCCCGGCCGACTCCGTCGCCGTCGCCGTCGCCGTCGCCGTCGCCGGCGCCAACGCCGAAGCCGAAGCCCGCCTCGCCGCCGCAACCGACACCACCGGCCGCGGACTGGCAGCGTCGGCTCCAGACCCTGCTGCGCGACGCCACCGCCGCGCGGTCGCGCCGCGAGCGCCCGCCGGTGCCGGTCACGTATCGCATCGACGTCGCCCAGAGCCGCAGCACCGGCCAGCTCGTGTTCGACCTGCTGGTACCGCGCAAACCGGGCGGCCGCGAACTGCAGCGTCTGAGCGGTGGCCAACAGCTCGCCGACTTCGATGCCGCGACCGCGCGCCTGCTGCGCCAGCTGCACGCCCTCACCGACGAGCGCCGCTACCAGGAGCTGCCCGGCTCGCACCAGGAGCTCGCCGAGCCGTGGGCCAGTGAACTGCTGCCGAAGCTGTTTGCCAGCGGCACCGTGCAGGCCGAAGAGGTGGTCGACAACCGCACCGACCGACACGAACTGCAGCTCGACCGCGGCGCGCCGTTCCGCTTCGTGCCCGAGACGAACGCCACGACCGAGGGCCGGGTGCTGCGCGCGTTCCTGCAGCGCGAGGACCAGCGCATCGAGGGCTCGAATCTGCTGGTCGTGCTCGAGCAGTGGGCGCTGACGCGGCAACGCGTGCTGCCGCTCGAGATCGCGCCGCCCACCCGCCAGCTCGCGCTCGACCTGAGCCGCCACGGCGAGCTGCGCGTTCCGCGTGACGCCGAGCCCCAGGCGCTGGCACCACTCGCCGAACTCGGCACGCTGGTGCCCGAACTGGCGCCTGAGTTCGCGCTGGTCGAGGCCGAGCCGCCGACACCGCTGTTCACGATCGACACCAAACGCATGTTCGGCGGCGGCTACCTCGGTGAGGTCCGCCACGACTACGGCTCGGTGACCGTCGGCAACGACGGCGAACTGGTGCTGCCGGCGAGCCAGCCCGGTGGACCGCTGCG
>JALORC010000151.1 GCA_025459175.1 Planctomycetota bacterium
GGTCGTCGTCGTCGTCGGCTGGCTGCTGTGGGCGAGGGCTTGCATCGTGATCAGGAAGAGCGCCGCAGCTGCCAACCGGATCGGCCTCGGCGCTGGATTCGCAGCCGGCCGGTGCGATGGCGCCATCGGCACGGCGCGGGCAGGTGCCGGCGGAAGAAGCCCTGGCCGGGTGCCGTCGCGGCGCTGCGACGTGCTGCTGCGCCTGCGACTCGGCGCGTGCTGCCGCCGCCGCTGGCATGGGTGCCTTCGCCGCTCGGTCGCGACGACACGACGGTCGCATGGCCCGGACTTCGGTCGTCGCGCCCCGAACCTCAGCGCGCGCGGCGCCGCTGGCCAGCCCCTTCCGGCATCGCGTCCGGCAGCTCCGCCGCCATCACGACGCGCACGCCGGCGACCTTCTCGCGCAGCTTGACGACCGCACCGGCGCTGACCTCGGTCTGCCACACATAGAGGTGCTCGAGCGACTTCAGGCTCTCCAGCGCCGCCATGCCGTAGTCGCCGACCTTGGTGCCGAACAGGTTCAGCACCCGCAGCTCCTTGCACGCGGCGAGCTGCGCCACCCCGGCGTTGCCGACCGCACTCTGCCGCAGATCGAGCGACACCAGCTTGCCCATCGTCGCGATCGTCTTGCAGCCGGCGTCGCCGACCATGGTCCGCGCCAGATCGAGCTCGGCGATGTGGCCGGCCAGCGGCGCCAGCGCCGCCAGCGACTGGTCGGTGACCTGGTCGCTGCTGCCGAGGCAGCTCACGCGCAGCAACGGACTGCCGTCGCCGACGCTGCTCACGCGAAAGGGCCGCTGGCGAACGCCTCCAGCACGTTCGCGGCGAGCGGCTTCATGCCCTTCTGCAGCTCGGGGATCGGGTCGACGCTCGCGGTCTTGCCCTTCGGCTTGTCGGCCGGCGGCGTCGCGGGCTTCTCTTTGCCCTTCTCGCCTTCCTTCGGCTTCTCCTCGGCCTTCTTGCCGGTCCAGGTGCCGAACTCGCCGCCGTCCTCGATCCACTTCTTGATCAGTTCCTGCTGGTCCTTCGGCAGCGGGTCGCCCTTCTTCGCCGGCGGCATGCGGTCCTCGTCGTCGGCGGGCAGCGTGATCGACTGGTAGATCATCGACTCGTCGGGCTTCTTGGCGACGAACAGCGGCTTGCCCTTCTTGCCGGCGAGGATGCCGTCCTTGTGGTCGAGCACCACACCGCCCTTCGGCTTCTTCATCTTGCCGTCGGCTCCGGTGTGCGCGGCGGCGTGGCACTCGACACAGCTCTTCTCGAGGATCGGCCAGATCTGGGTCGCGAAGTCGACGCCCTTCGCGGCGGGCGCCTTGTCCTTCGGTGGCGTCTTGTCCTTGTCCTGGGCCAGGGTCGGAACGGCGAGCAGGCAGAAACCGAGAACGGGGAGGAACGGATTGCGCATGTTGGGTAGCGGGGGCGGCGGGGCGTGCCGCGGGTCTTGGATGCGGTTGGTAAGGATAGCGGCGCTCAGCCGAGGATCTCGGTGAGGGCCATGCCCTTGTCGGCGACCTTGAACGGGCGGCCGGACGGCGACGTGATCACGTGATCGGTCGGGATGCCGCAGGCGTGGGCGATCGTCGCGTTGAGGTCCTGGATCGTGGTCGGCTCGGTGATCACCTCGCGGCCCTCGGCATCGGTGGCGCCGAAGCGCTGGCCGCCGCGCACGCCGCCGCCGGCCAGCAGCGCGCTGAACGCCTTCGGGTAGTGGTTGCGGCCCTGGTCCTGGTCGATGTCCGGCGTGCGGCCGAACTCGCTGGCCAGCACCACCATCGTCGACTGCAGCAGCCCGCGCGCATCGAGGTCGGCCAGCAGCGCCGCCAGGCCCTGGTCGATCGCCGGCAGGATGTCGCCGAGGCGATCGAAGTTGTCGGCGTGGGTGTCGAAGCCGTCGGCCATCACCTCGACGTAGCGCACGCCGTGCTCGACCAGCCGCCGCGCCAGCAGGCAGCCGGCGCCGAACTGGTTCTGGCCGTAGGCCTGGTGCATCGACTGCGGTTCGAGGTCGAGATCGAACGCGACCAGGTCGCTGCTGCGCATCAGCTTGACCGCTTCGAGATACGCCTTGCTGTAGGCCTGCACCGAGCGCTGGCCGTGGCGATCGGCGAACGCGCGATCGAGCTCGCCGAGCTTCTGCAGCCGGCGCTGGAAGCGCTCCTCGTCGACGCCCTTCGGCAGGCTCGCGTTCTGCAGCCCGTCCTCGGCGCTGCCGATCGGCAGCGGCTGGAACTCGGGCGGGAAGAAGCCGGCGCCCGGCAGGTCCGGGCCGCCGCCGAGGATCACGTGGCCGGGCAGCATCGGGTTGTGGCGGCCGGCGAGGTTCTGGCACCAGGCGCCGAGGCTCGGGTGCTGGATCGTGCCGCGCAGTTCGTAGCTGGTGCGCATCAGGTACTGCGCCTGCGGGTGCGCGCCCTGCTTGCTGGTCATCGAACTGACGATGCAGACCTTGTCGGCCTGCTCGGCGAGCTTCGGGAAGTACTGGCCGAGCAGCACGCCGTCGGCGCGCGTGCGCAGCGCCTCGACCGGGCCCTGCGTGACCTTGCCCGGCTTCGGATCGAGCGTGTCGAGGTGGCTCATGCCGCCGCGCATGAACAGGTAGATCACGTGCTTGGCGGTGGCGCGGCCGAGCACCAGCGGGCCGGTCTGCGGCCCCTGCGGGTCCTGCAGCGTCTGCGCCAGCGCGCGCGGGCCGAAGCTCGCCAGCGTGCTGGCGCCGAGCAGCGACTGCGCCATGCCGGTGAGGAACGTGCGGCGGGTCGGCGCGTCGGCCGAACGGATCAGGTTCTTGATGTTCATCGTCGTCACCTCACCGCACGAAGCGGAATTCGTTGCTGTTGCAGAGCACCCACACCAGGTCCTTGATCACGGCTTCGCCGTGGATCGCGATCGCCTTGCGCCATTCCTGCGTCTCGGCCTCGGACGGCTCCCGATTGAGCGTGCTGAGGAACGCGATGCGGACCCGGCGGGCGCCGTCCGCCGCGGTCTCGAGCGCGGCGCGCAGCGCCGACTGGCCCTCGAGCACACGCTGGTCGAGGAAGCCGTTCAGCAGCGTCAGCACCTGCGGCACGGTCGCCACCGACGACATGGCGTCGACGGTCTCGCGGTCCGACTGGCCGAACTGGCGCAGCAGGTGGTTGGGCGGGGCCGGCTGCGCCAGGTCGCTGGCGCGCACCAGGTCGCCCTCGCGGCCGCGCGCGGCGCGCTGGCCGAGCGGCAGTCCCATCTGTTCGAGCTGTTGCGCCAGTTCGGCGACGCGGGCCTGGTTGCCGGCGCGGCGCGCCTGCACCAGCTCGCGCACCAGCGGCTGCGCACGCTGCTGCAGGTCCTTGTCCTTCTGCATCGCGGCGCGCGCCTCTTCCTGCCGCTTCTGCTCCTGCATCCGCATCGGCGCGCCCGCGCCGCGGCGTTCCTGCACCATCGCCAGCAGCTCCTTGGCGTCGGCGGCCTTGACCTCGGCGTACTGGTCGTAGACCGGCTTGGCGCGTTCGTCGAGCGGCCGCAGGCGGTCGTCGACATCGGCGAACACCAGCGTCAGCAGCGAGTCCCACATCTGCTCGGCGGTCATGCGGCGCAGCATCGGGCCGCGGAACGTCACCGGCTGGCCGGCCGGCGTGTCGGTCTCCGGCACCGCGCGCTGGAACAGCTGCGTGTGCACCAGCACGCGCTCGAACTGCCGCAGGTCGAAGTCGACGTCGAGCATCAGCTTCTCGATCTGCTCGAGCAGCTCCGGATGCACCGCCTCGGTGTCCTTCTTCCAGTCGTCGATCGGCTCGACCAGGCCGGCGCCGAACGTGCGCGCCCACATCCGGTTGGCCATCACCTTCGCGAACATCGGGTTCTTCGGCGACGTCATCCAGTCGGCGACCGCGGCGCGGCTGTCGACCTCGGGCGCCTGCTCGCGGGCCCGCATGCGTTCGCGCGCCGTCTGCCGCTGGCCCTCCTTCTTCTTCGCGTCGGTGTACTTCAGCTTGGTGTCGGCGCCGAAGATCGTCTCGGCGAGCACCGGGTTGCCGGGCTTGCCGTCGTCGTACTTGTAGTCGGCCGGCAGCTTCTCGACGCCGGTGCCCTTGCCGTCGAGGCCCTGGTTCATGCGTCGCACCAGCTGCAGCGCCTGCTGCCGCACGCGGTCGTCGACGGCGGCCAGTTCGGAGCGCAGCCCGACCAGGTTCGGCAGCGCGTTCTCGTCGCGGTAGCGCAGCCCGCCGAAGAACGCCGCCATGCCGTAGAAGTCCTTCTGCGTCCAGTGGTCGAACGGGTGGTTGTGGCACTGCGCGCACTCCATCCGCGTGCCGAGGAACAACCGCAGCGCGTTCGCCATCGCGTCGTGCGGCATGTTCGGGTCGCGCAGCAGCATGCCGGTGGCGCCGTTGCCCTGTTCGTGGGCGGGACCACTCGCGGTCAGCAGGTCGCGCACGACATCGTCGTACGGGCGGTCCTGCTGGATCGCCTGCCGCAGCCAGTGCGCGAACGGCTCGCCGCTGAGGTTCTGCTGGCGCGACTTCAGCCGCATCAGGTCGAACCAGAAGTTCGCGAAGTGGCTGGTGCGGCCGGGTGAGTCGAGCAGCCGGTCGAGCAGCGTCGCGCGTTTGTCGGCGCCCTGGTCGGCGAGGAAGGTCTCGGTCTCGGCCAGGGTCGGGATGCGGCCGATCACCCCGAGGTAGGCGCGGCGCACGAAGGTCGCGTCGTCGACGACCGGCAGCGCCTGCTCCCCCCGCTTCTGCAGGCCGCGCTGCAGCGCGGTGTCGAGGCGGGCGGCGTCCTGCTGCACCTTGGCCAACGGTCGCACCGACTCGACGGTGCGGGCCGGCCGTTGCTGGCTCGGGGCCGCGGTCTGCGCCGACAAGCCGGCGGTGACGAGGGCCAACGACAACACGCTGACACGGAAGGTTGGGTTCATGATCGTGGCAGGCGGCGGCAGGCCGCGGAGCGCGCATTGAACGCGCAACAGGGCGAATCGGCCACCGGGGGGGTGCGTACAAATGCGGATCCGGCCTCGGCAACGGGCCGAGGCCCTGGCGCCGTCACTGCAGGTTGCGCCGCCGCACGGCCGCGGTGATGCGGCCGCCGCCATCGAGTCCGGCGGTCGGCACCGCACGGCCGGGGCGCCGCACGATGCGATCGGCTGCCAGTTCGGGAAGCGCCGTGCGCAGTTCGAGGGCGACCGCATCGAGGCGGGCTGCGGCGATCGCCTGCAGCGCCGCCTGGGTCCGCCGCTGGCGGGCCCGCGGGTCGTCGCTGGCCAGCATCGCCAGGGCTTGGTCGAGCGTGCGTTCCAGCTCGCCGAGCCGGTCGTCGTGGGCCAGCAGCTGCGCCTGCAGCGCCCGCGCCGCCGGCGGCTTGGCGCCGGCGTAGAGGGCCTGCAGTTCGGCCGCCAGCGGTTGCCGCGCGGTCAGCAGTTGCTGCCGCTGCTGTCGCAGCTCCTCGACCCGGGCGGCGATCCGGGCCGGCTCCGGGGTCGCCAGCGCGCGCGCGCGGACCAGGTCGGCGGCGCCGACTTCGTGGCTGAGCACGACGTCGAGGGTCGGGTCGGCGGCCAGCGCCTCGAGGACCGGCTGCAGGTCGCCGGCCGCCGGCAGCGGGTCGCCGGCCGCGAACGTCTGCGCGCCGCTCGCCGTCGACACCGCGCCGCCGCTGAGGCCGATCGCGCCGGTCACCATGCCGGTGGTGCGCAGCGCGGCGCTGGCCACCGCGTCGGCCAGCACCTTGATCACGGCCTCGGCCGCGGCCTGCACGACCGCCCCGCCGCTCAGGCCCTGGCCCGGGATCTCGAGCTGCATCGGGATGCGGTGTTCGTCGGCGTCGTTGCGCAGCAGGAACAGCACCGAGTCGAGTGGTGCGGGCAGCCGCAGGTAGGTCGAGATCGGGCCGCCCGGCGGCTCCGTCAGCGACAACCACGTGAACACCGTGCGGCTGTCGACGGTGGCGCCGTCGGCGCCGCGCAGCAAGACCGTGGTGCGCTGGTCGAGCAGGCCGTCGGCGATCTCGACGCCGCCCTGCTTGGCGAATCCGCGCAGCAGCGGCAGTTCGAGGCCGAGCACCTCGGCGACCACTTCGCCGCTCGGCCGCGGGAACAGCACCAGGTCGCCGCGCAGCGTCATCTCGTCGAGCGATGGTCGTGACTCGACCTGGTGCACGTCGTCGGCACCGCCGACCGCGGCGGCGGTCGAGGCGATCACCCCGGCGAGCATCGAACTGCGCAGCACGCGGCGTTCGAGCGGCACGTCGCCGCCGCGCAGCGAGGCGCGCAGCCGCAGCGGCCGCGGCTCGGTGAAGGCGCGGGTCGAGAAGCGCAGCAGTTCGAGGTCGCCGTCGGCGATCGGCAGCGGCGTCGGTGGGACCGTGGTGTGGTCGGTGAACTGCAGCGCGGCCCCTTGCATCACCAGCCGGTCCACCGCGAACTCCGGTCGGTCGGCGGCGGCGATCGCGGGCGTGGGCGGCGGGGCGGCGGTGTCGGTGGTGGCCGGCGCTGCGGCAGACTCCGCGGCCGAGGCCGCGTTCGGCGGCGGTGCCGGCAGCCGCAGGCCGAACAACTCGAGCGCACCGTCGGCGGTGCGGTCGACGACCAGCTGCGGCCGGTCGATGTCGATCGCGCGCAGCAGCGTGTCGCCGCGGCGCGGGTCGATCGTGCGGGCGATCACGTCGAGGCTGCCGAGGCTGGCCAGCGAACGGTCGTGTTCGTCGTCGCGCAGCTCGACGTTCTCGAGCAGCAGTTCGCCGGCGAACGGGCGCTGCGGATCGAAGGCGCGCGGGTCGCGGCGCTTGAGGTCCAGACGCCCGTGCAGCTGGCCGCGCAGCGACGCCGCCGCGGTGGTGCCGGTGGCCGCGGCCAGGGCCGGCACCAGCTTCGGCACCGCGGTGAAGTCGATGCCGGTGGCCGCGAACTGCAGCTCGAAGCTCGGCGCCAGGTCGTAGAGGTGCAGCTGCAGCTCGCTGCGCAGCTCCCGGCACAGCGGCAGCGCAGTGCCCACCAGCTGCAGCCGCGCCGGCTCGGGATCGTCGCGGTCCAGGGCCGGTGCCCACGGCGACGCGAACAGGCGGCCGGTCAGCTGCAGCGGTTCGCCGTCGCCGCCGCGGCGATCGCGCAGCACCAGCGCCGCGGTGGTGACGTCGACCAGGTCGACCTGCAGCAGCGGGATCCGCACCGGCGGTCGGTGCGGCAGCGGTGCGTTCGGATCCGCCGGCGGCGGTTCCGGAGCGCGCGGGGCGCGGGCGGTCAGCAGGAAGCCGGGCACGTGCAGGCCGTCGTCGCCGAACGTCACCTGGCCGCGCAGTCCGGTGCCGACCAGCGCCGCGATGTGGATGCGGTCGGCGCCGAGTGCCGGCGCGTCGAGCCGCAGCTGGTCGAAGCCGACCAGCTCCTGGTCGCGGTCGCGCAGCTGCACCGCATCGAGCTGCAGCTGCACGCCGGTGCCGGGCGCTGCCGCGCGCTGCAGCTGCAGCTTCGCCTGCGCCGCGCCGTCGACCAGCGTGCAGCGCACGTGCGGCGGCAGGAAGCGCTGCAGGCCCTGGCCGCGCAGGCCCTGCAGCTCGAGTTCGACGGCGAGCGCCAACGGCACCTGCTGCAGGGTGCCGCGCAGCTGCACACGATCGACGGCGCCGTCGAGACGCAGCGCGGCGGTGAAGGCCTGCGGGCCGGTGGCGGCGTGGGCGGCGAGTTCGCCGTCGAAGCCGAGTTGCAGCGGGGCGGCGTCGGCATCGCGCCACTGCACCACGCCGCCCTGCAGCAGCAGCGGGCCGTGCGCCAGGGCCGCCGCGGGTTCGGCTGCGGGTTCCGCCGCGGGCTGCTCGGTCGGTGCGGTGCGGTCGGGAGCGGGCGCATCCGGCTCGGTCGGCGCTGCCGGCGGCAGCGCGAGCCCGAGCAGTTCGAAGCCACCGTCGGCGGTGCGCTGTACGTCGAGGAACGGTTCGTCGACGCGCCAGCTGCCGAGCTCGAACCGGTCGGCGCCGAGCCGCAGGCCGGTGCCGGTGATCGCGCGCACGCCGAGCCGCAGTTCGTCACCGGCCCGGTAGCGCAGGTTCGCCAGCCGCAGCTCGACCTCGAGTCCGGTCGGGATCTCGGTGATCGTGGTGCCGGCGACCAGCGTCAGCGAGCCGTTCGCGAGGCGCGGTTCGAGCCCGGCCGGCTGCAGCCACGGTCGCAGGCTCTGCAGCGTCATCG
Organism: Planctomycetota bacterium; assembly: GCA_025459175.1. Classification (GTDB taxonomy): domain Bacteria; phylum Planctomycetota; class UBA1135; order UBA1135; family UBA2386; genus UBA2386. Next base: position 8,159 of record JALORC010000151.1, read on the forward strand.
CCGTGGCCTGCGCCTGCAGTTCGAGCGTCAGCTGCTGCGCCTTGGCAGCGATGGTCGCCTCGACCTGCAGCTGCTCGATCGCGTCGTCGAGCCGCGCCTGCAGGGTGCAGCGGCCCGGCGGTGCGTCCTGGCCGATGGTCCAGGCGTCCCCGCGCAGCGTGCACGAGGACAGCGTCAGCACCGCCGGCTCGGGTCGGGTCCGGTCGGTGAACACGAACGTGCCGTCCAGCAGCGCGAGGCTGCCGAGCCGCAGGCGGGGCAGGCGCGGGGTCGCGGCCGGTGCCGGCGTCGGATCCTGCGTCGGCGCCGGTGCCGCCGCGACCGGCGTGAACGTGATCCCCGCGCAGTGGAAGCCGCCGGCCGCGGTGCGCTGCAGCGCCAGCTGCGGCCGCTGCAGCTCGATGCTGTCGATCGCCAGTCCGGTGTCGTTGGCCTGCAGTTCGCGCACGTGCAGCGCGGCGAGCGCGAGCCGGTCGTCGCGGTGGGCCAGCTCGAGGTCGCGCAGTTGCAGCGACAGCCGTTCGCCGAATTCAGCGTCGAAGCCGAGCTGGGCGCGCAGTCCGTCGGCAGGCAGCTCGAGGCCGCGCGCCGCCAACAGCGGTCGCAGGTGCGCCAGCGTCACGCCGGTGCCACGCAGTTCGCCGCGCACCGAGGGGGCCGGGCCGAGCTGCAGTTCGCCGCCCGACAGCGTCAGTTGCTGCACGAGGCCGGGCGCCTGCAGCGCGAGCTGGAACGGCAGCTGCGGCCCGGCGCCGGTGGTGGTCGAGGGGCCGGCCTCGGCGTGCAGCGTCAGCAGGTCGTTGCCATCGCCGCGCAGGTCGAGGTCGAGTTCGCCTCGGAACACCCCTTGGCGCGGCGACGCCGGCGCGATGGCGCCAGTGAGCTGGCCGCGCAGGTCGGCGCCGAGTGCGTCCGCGAACGCCAGCGACGCCGAAAGCTCGGCATCGAGCGGCAGGCCAGCGGGCCGCACGCCGCGCACCGCGGCCCGCCAGTCGAGTTGCAGCCGCTGCACTTCGGTGATGGCGTTCGCCTGCAGCCACAGTTCGTCGAACCAGCGCGGACTGTGCAGCCGCACCGTCAGCTGGCCCGGGTGTCCGGGATGGCCGAGTTCGCGCGCATCGACGTCGATGGTGCAGCGCTCGTCGATTGCTGGCGTGCGGCCGAGGTCCTGCCAGCGCAGCTCGACATCGTGCAAGCGCGCCGAGCCGATCCGCAGCGGCAGCGCGAACGAGATCGGGCCCGGTTCGGCGGGCGGAGCGGCGGTCACGCTCGCGTTGGTCGCGGTCCACGCCTTCGGCAGCAGCAGTTCGCCGGCGGCGGTGCGTTGCACGGTGATCGTGGCACCACCGAGCGCGGCGTCGACCAGCAGCAGTTCGCCGCGCAACAGTTGCCGCAGCGACAGGTCGGCGACCAGGTCCTGCGCGGTCAGCAACGGCGGCGCAGAGGCATGATCGGCGCTGCGCAGCTCGAGGTCTTCGATGCGCAGCGACAGGCCGAGCAGCGACAACGATGCGCTGCGCATCGTCGCGCGCAACCCGGCGAAGCCGGCGCCGAATGCGATCAGCTGCGGCAGGAACAACGCCAGCAGCAGGCGGGCCACGACGGCGCCGAGCGCGAGCCGCCACAGCCAGCGCCGCCAACGGCGCGGGCGGCGGGTGGGAGCCGCGGTGCTCATCGGCCGGCCTCCAGCGCCTGCTCGGCGGCGATCGCGGCGGCCGCAGCCATCGCCGCGGTGTGCGTGCGCAGCAGCTGGCGGCGCTGGGCGGCGGCGGCGAGCGGGTCGAACCCGGGCACGCTGCCGCCGTGGTGCTGCAACCAGTCGTGCGCCTCGACCCGTTGCGCCACCGAACGATCGGCGAGCGCCGCGTAGTTCTCGTCGCGCAGCCCGCGCGCGAACGCCGCGCGGTCCGCGCTCTCCGCCAGCAGCAGGCGCAGGGTGCCGGCGTCGTTGGCGATCGCACCGAGCTGGCGCCGCAGTGCGGCCTGCAGCGCCGGGCTGAGTTCGTCGCGTTCGAGCCGCGGCAGCAGCGATTGCAGCACCGCGCGTTCGAACGGCCACGCGGCGGCCCGGTCGGCGTCCAACAGTCGGGCCAGGGCGGCGGTGCTCGCGATCAGCGCCGGTTCGTCGGCGACCAGCAGCAGGTCGAGGCAGAGTGCCGAACCGCGCTCGCGCGCCAGCGCCAGCAGCGCCGGGCGGCGGTTGTGTTCACCGATCGCGCTCTCGGCATGGCGCCAGTCGGGCGGTGGCGCGGCAACGATCGGCGATGGGGCCGCCGCGGCGCGCACCGCCTCGGCGTGCGCCGCGGCGGCCGGTCCGTGCAGCGTCACCAGCAGCGCGTCGCCGCCGTAGCCGGACTCCGGCGCCACCGGCACGAACAGCAGGCCACCGGCGTCCACTGCGAGTGGCGGTTGCAGCAACAGCCGTTCGTGGCCGCCGTGGGCGGCGGCGGCGATCACCGTCACCTGCACGGCGCCAAAGGCGGTGGCCGACAGTTCGAGTGCGGGCAGGTCCGGCCCGGCGGTGACGATGGGGTGCAGATCGGCGGCCACCAGCGCGTCGACGAGGCCGCGACTCTGCCGTTCGCTCGCATCGAGCCGCCACTCGGTGAGCCACTCGCCGGCGAGCCAGCGGCTGCCGGCCGGCAGCGACGAGGCGCCGCGGAACGGCCGCCCGCGGTCGCCGGCGATCGCGGTCGCGGCGAGGTCGACCGCCGGTCCGGTGAGCCCGGGCCGCACCGCGAAGCGTTCGATGGTCACGCGCAGCGTCAGGGCGGCGGCGCCGGTCGGCGCCGAGGTCGATGTCGATGTCGATGTCGAAGTCGATGTCGACGTCGATGTCGACGAAGCTGTCGAGGAATACGTCACCTGCAGCGGCAACGGTGGCAGGTCGAGCGTCGGCGGCGCCGTGCGGCATGCGGTCAAGGCGGCGAGCGCGAGCCAGGAAGACGGCGACGGGCGGAACACGGGACAGAGGCTACGGGCTCGGGTCGGCGCCGCAACGACCTCGGCTGCGTGCAATCGCGCGGAACTGCCGATAGGGTGGCTCGATCGCACTGCGTCGCAGTCGGTCCTGGTCATCACCTCCGGAGGTCTGCTTGTCCGCCGCTCGTACTGCCGCCATCCAGCTCATCGCCCGCAAGTCCCCTGTCGCCATCGGCACCCTGCCGCAACACCTGCCCGCCACGTTCGGGGCCAACGTGTTCGGCCTCGAACAGATGCGGACGCGGCTGCCGGAGAGTGCGTACAAGGCGCTGCGGTCGTGCATGGAGCACGGCCAGGAACTGGACCACGCGCTGGCCGACCAGGTCGCCAACGCGATGAAGGAGTGGGCCGTCGAACGCGGCGCCACGCACTTCACGCACTGGTTCCAGCCGATGACCGGTTCGACCGCCGAGAAGCACGACAGCTTCGCGTCGCTCGAGGGCGGCAAGCTGCTGATGGAGTTCAGCGGCAAGGCGCTGATCAAGGGCGAGCCGGACGCCAGCTCGTTCCCGAGCGGCGGTCTGCGCGCGACGTTCGAGGCGCGCGGCTACACGGCGTGGGACCCGACCTCGCCGGCGTTCCTGCGCGAGACCACCAACGGCTCGACGCTGTGCGTGCCGACCGCGTTCTGCAGCTGGACCGGCGAGGCGCTCGACGAGAAGACGCCGCTGCTGCGCAGCAGCGAGGCGCTGAGTCGCGAGGCGGTGCGGCTGCTGCGCCTGCTCGGCGACGAACGTGTGCAGTACGTCTACCCGACGCTCGGCGTCGAGCAGGAGTACTTCCTGATCGACCGCGACCTGTACTTCCTGCGCCCCGACCTGGTCGCCACCGGGCGCACGCTGTTCGGCGCCAAGCCGCCGAAGGGCCAGGAACTCGAGGACCACTACTTCGGCTCGATCCAGCCGCGCGTGCTGGCGTTCATGCAGGAGGTCGAGCTCGAGCTGTGGAAGCTCGGCGTGCCGGTGAAGACGCGCCACAACGAGGTCGCGCCGAGCCAGTACGAACTGGCGCCGATCTTCGAGCGCACCACGGTCGCCGTCGACCACAACATGCTGGTCATGGAGGTCATGAAGCAGGTGGCGCAGAAGCACGGCTTCCAGTGCCTGCTGCACGAGAAGCCGTATGCCGGCATCAACGGCTCCGGCAAGCACAACAACTGGTCGATGTCGACCGACGTCGGTGAGAACCTGCTCGAGCCGGGCCGCAGCCCCGAGCAGAACATGCGCTTCATGGTGATGCTGGCGGCGGTGATGCGCGCCGTCGACACCCACGCCGACCTGCTGCGCACGACGATCGCGCACGCCGGCAACGACCATCGGCTGGGCGCCAACGAGGCGCCGCCGGCGATCCTGTCGATCTACCTCGGCGAGCAGCTGACCGACGTCGTCGACGCGCTGATCGCCGGCACCGGCCGCGGCAGCGAGCGCCGGCGCGACACGATGCGGCTCGGGGTCTCGGTGCTGCCGCCGCTGCCGCGCGACGCCACCGACCGCAACCGCACCTCGCCGTTCGCGTTCACCGGCAACAAGTTCGAGTTCCGCGCGGTCGGCAGCAGCCAGGCCTGCGGCCGCCCGAACGCGGTGCTGAACACGATCATCGCCGACGCGCTGGCCCACATCGCCGGCGAGATCGAGAAGACCAAGGCGCAGAAGGGGCTCGAGGCGGCGGTCAACGACGTCGTCGTCGAGCTGTTCAAGAAGCACCAGCGCATCCTGTTCAACGGCAACGGCTACTCGGCCGAGTGGCACCAGGAGGCGCACAAGCGCGGCCTGCCGAACTTCCGCAACGCGGTCGACGCGATCGCCAACTTCGGCACCCGGAAGAACGTCGACCTGTTCGAGCGCTTCGGCGTGCTGTCGAGCAAGGAGGTCGAGTCGCGCATGAACATCCTGTTCGAGGCCTACAGCAAGGCGATCGCGATCGAGGGCCAGAGTGCGCTGTCGATCGCGCGCACGATGATCCTGCCGGCGGCGCAGCGTTCGCAGCTCGCGGTCGCCCAGAGCGTCGGCGCGGCGAAGGCCTGCGGCCTCGACGTCAAGGTGCAGGAGAAGCGGCTGCGCGACTTCACCGCCCGCATCGAGGCGTTCGTCGGCGGCATCGAGGAGCTGACGGCACAGTTCGAGCACGCCGAACAGCACGCCGGGTCGCCCGGCGAGCACGCGAAGACCTACCGCGACAAGGTGGTGCCGGCGATGGGCAAACTGCGCGAGATCGCCGACGGCCTCGAGACGATGGTCGACGACGCCGAGTGGCCGCTGCCGAAGTACCGCGAGATCCTGTTCCTGCAGTGATCGGCGGCGCGCCGGCGATCCGAACTCTCGCCGCAGCGTATCGGCGGCGGTTGCGTGTGTTGCGCAGCTGGTGACACGCCGAGCTGCGGTGGCAAACGTGTGATCGGCGGCGCGCTGCGGCGC
>JALORC010000227.1 GCA_025459175.1 Planctomycetota bacterium
CTACTTCGTCGAGGGCCACGTGCCGGCCGAAGACGTGCAGCGCCTGCTCAAGGAGCGACCGGACGCGCTCGGGCTGACCGTGCCCGGCATGCCGATGGGATCCCCGGGGATGGAAGTACCTTCCGGCGAAGTCCGGCCCTACACCGTGTTCCTCGTGCACCGGGACGGCACCGTGTCGCCCTTCGCCGAGCACGGTCCGCGCTGAGGAGAACGCCATGGCGCACGACCCCCACGCTCACCACCGGCACGCCGAGGCTGCCAATCCCACACCGTCGCCCGCCGCGGTCGGCGAGAGCGGCAGCGGGGGTGGGGCCTGGTACACCTGCCCGATGCACCCCGAGGTACGCCAGCTCGGCCCGGGGCACTGCCCGAAATGCGGCATGGCGCTGGAACCCGAGCTCCCGGGCGCGGATGACGATGCGGTCTCGCCCGAACTGGCCGACTTCATGCGCCGGTTCTGGTGGACGCTGCCGCTCACGGTGGGGGTCTTGGCCATCGCGATGGCCGGCCACCGCGTTCCCGGGTGGTCGCCTACGGCGCGCACCTGGATCGAGTTGGTGCTGACGACGCCGGTGGTGCTGTGGGCGGGATGGCCGTTCTTCGCCCGCGGCTGGGTCTCGTTCCGCACAGGTCAGCTCAACATGTGGAGCCTGATCAGCGTCGGCGTCGCGGCCGCGTTCCTGTACAGCTTGGCGGCGACGCTCGCACCGGGAGTATTTCCGGCTAGCTTCGTCGAGCACGGCCGCGTCGGGGTGTACTACGAAGCCTCCGCAGTGATCGTTTCCCTGACACTGCTGGGGCAGCTACTGGAACTGAGCGCCCGGTCGAAGACCTCGGCAGCCATCCGGGCCCTGCTGGACCTGGCCCCGAAGACCGCGCGTCGTCTGAAGCCCGACGGCGCGGATGAGGACGTCCCGATTAGCGACTTGCACGTCGGCGATCGCGTCCGCGTCCGGCCCGGCGAGAAAGTCCCTACCGACGGCAAGGTGCTCGAAGGAAGGTCGCACGTTGACGAATCGATGCTGACGGGCGAGCCGGTGCCGGTGGAGAAGTCGCCGGGCGATGCCTTGATCGGCGCCACGCAGAATGCGAACGGAGCGCTATTGGTCGAGGTGACCAAGGTCGGGGGCGACACGCTGCTCAGCCAGATCGTGCAATTGGTGGCGGCGGCGCAGCGGTCGAAGGCACCCCTGCAGCGCATGGCCGACGTTGTCGCCTACTGGTTCGTCCTCGCCGTCCTCGCCATCGCGGCGCTGACCCTGCTCGGCTGGGGTCTATTCGGCCCGGCACCGTCGTGGACCTACGGCGTGCTCAACGCGGTGTCGGTGCTCATCATCGCGTGCCCGTGTGCCCTCGGACTGGCCACGCCGATGTCGATCATGGTGGCCACCGGACGCGCAGCACGCTCCGGGGTGTTGTTTCGGGACGCCGAGGCCATCGAGACGCTGCGCAGTGTCAGTGTGCTAGTCGTCGACAAGACCGGGACGCTGACGGCCGGGCGACCGGCGTTCAGTGCGGTACTGCCGACACCAGGTTTCACCCAAGACCAGATTTTGCGATGGGCGGCATCGCTCGATCTGGGTAGCGAACATCCGCTGGCGGCGGCCATCGTCGACGAGGCGCGGCGTCGCAACCTACCGCTCACCGCGGCCGAGGATTTCTCGTCCGATTCCGGCATCGGTGTCCGCGGCCGGGTGGACGGCCTCCACCTGATGCTCGGCAACGAAGCGCTGATGGCGCGGGGCGCCGTTCGGCTCGGTGCCCTCGCGCCGTCCGCCGAGAGCTTGCGCAGCGCCGGTGCCAGCGTCATGCATCTGGCCGTTGACGGGCAGCTGGCGGGATTGCTCGCGGTGAAGGACCCCATCAAATCGACCAGCCCCGAAGCCATCGCTGCGCTGCGCCGCGCCGGTATGCGCGTCGTGATGGCCACCGGAGACGGCCACGCGACGGCGAAAGCGGTGGCCCGTGCGTTGGGCATCGATGAGGTGCACGGCGAGGTTACGCCGGCCGACAAGCTGGCATTGGTCGAGCGCCTGCAGTCCACAGGGGCGAAAGTCGCGATGGCGGGCGACGGCATTAATGACGCGCCCGCATTGGCAAAGGCGGACGTGGGCATTGCGATGGGCACGGGGACAGACGTGGCGATGTCGAGCGCCAAAGTGACCTTGGTCAAGGGCGATCTGAAGGGCATCGCGATCGCCCGTCGAATCTCGGAGGAGACCGTGGCGAACATGAAACAGAACCTCGTGTTTGCCTTTGCCTACAACGCGGCCGGAGTGCCCGTGGCTGCCGGACTGCTGTACCTGTTCGGCGGCCCCCTGCTCAGCCCGATGGTCGCGGCGCTGGCGATGAGCCTCAGCTCGTTCTCCGTCGTCGTGAATGCACTCCGCTTGCGGAACGCCGCGTATTGATTGCCGAGCCCGGTGGCGCTCCGACACCGGGTCAGGTTCCCATATCCACGGAGCAGGAGATGCCCATGTCACGCACGCTGACCACCACGCTCGCCCTCGGAATGCTGCTCGCCAGCCCCTTGGTGCTGTCCAACGACAACCCGCACGCCAACCATCCGGCCCCGGCCGCGCAGGACCACGCCGCGATGGCCCCGGACTTCGCCAAGCTCGACACTAACGGCGACGGCCAGCTCGAGAAGACCGAGCTGCCAAAAGACCATCCGATGGCGGCTCACCTCGACATGATGGACAAGGACAAGGACGGCAAGGTCAGCAAGGCCGAGTTCGACGCCATGCACAGCGGGCACGACGACGCGCACCACGGCACGCATTGAAGTGCCCTGCACGCGGCCGGGTTCCGCCGAGCCCGACCGCGATGCGCCAATTCTTCAAGACGGACCCATCGCGGCGGCTTAGCGTTCGGGGACGTCGACGGAGGATCGTGTCATGTGGCTTCGCACAACCTATGCCCCGCTGTTCTTCTTTGGATTCCTCGCACTCGGGGTCTGGATCGCGCAGTCGCCAGCCTGGCCGTTGTGGGCGCTGATCGTCCCGATTTTCTGCGGCGTTGCCGTGTCGCTGGTTGTTGAACGCATCATTCCGTACCAAGTGGACTGGAACGGGTGGCAGCCCGACACGCGGCGCGACCTCGCGCATGCCGGCGTCAACGAGTCGCTGAATCTTGCAGGCGTCGCGCTTTGGAGCTCGGTGGGGTCCGCCGTTGCCGGGTTCGGCCTCCCGCGGGCCTGGCCCGACGAGTGGCCGTTGGCGGGGCAAGTGGCCCTCGCGATCGTCATCGCGGACGTCGGTTTCACGTCAGCACACTATGCAAGCCATCAGATTGGATGGCTCTGGCGTCTGCATGCGGTGCACCACAGCCTTCGCCGGATGTACGGCTTCAATGGCCTGATGAAGCATCCGCTGCATCAGGGCATCGAGGCCGCGGCCGCCTTCGCACCGCTGCTTCTGCTCGGGGCACCACAGGCTGTGGTTGCGTTGGTGGGCTACGCCGCCGTGATCCAGTTACTGCTCCAGCACAGCAACGCCGACCTCCGAATCGGCCCGCTGCGCCACCTGTTCGCTTGGGCGCCGGTGCACCGCTTCCATCACGTCAAGTACGGCCGCTCGGGCGACGTCAACTTCGGGTTCTTCCTGACGGTGTGGGACCGCCTGCTGGGCACCGCCTTCTGGACGGCCCGTCACCGGGTGAACAGCGAAGACCTCGGCATCGGCACGCGGCCGGATTTCCCGGTCGACTACGGTCCTCAGCTGATCGAGCCCTTCCTGTCG
>JALORC010000055.1 GCA_025459175.1 Planctomycetota bacterium
CGCCGCCGGCTCCCCTGCAGCTCGGTGACCCACTGCCCGGCCTGACCAGCGACGAGCTGGCCGCATTCGAACGCGGCAAGCTCCTGTTCAAGAAGCGGTTCGGCCCGAGCGAGGGCCTGGGCCCGCTCTACAACGCGACCTCCTGCGAGTCGTGCCACAGCAAGCCGGTGATGGGCGGCACCGCCGACCTCTACCGCAACTTCTACGTCGCCGCGATCGGCGAGCCGACCTTCCAGGCCAACCTGCCCGGCTTGCCGAGCCAGGTGATCCCGGCCTTCGGCAGCCCGGACTCGCTGCGCTTCACGTTCGAGGGCCGCCGCAAGGAACTGCCGACCGAGTTCTCCGGCACCGAGGTCGTCTCGGCGCAACGCAACTCGGTGCCGCTGTTCGGCGTCGGCCTGTTCGAGTTCATCAGCAACGCGACGATCCTCGCCAACGCCGACCCGGAGGACGCCGATGGCGACGGCATCAGCGGTCGCCACGGCGGCGACGCCGCGGGCATCGGGCGCTTCGGGCAGAAGTCCCAGTCGAACAACATCGAGTTCTTCACCCGCGCGCCGCTGATGAACCAGATGGGCATCACCAGCGATCCGTTCCGCGGCGTCGCCGGCACGATCTCGCTCGCGCACGGCATGGCGCCGCAGGGCTCGGGCACTCCGAACGCGTCGACCCAGGACGCCGACGGCATCCCGGACCCGGAGATCTCGCCGCAGGACCTCGGCGACCTGATCGCGTTCTCGCGCTTCCTGGCGCCGCCGCAGCCGCAGCCGTTCGACGACGAGGCGCGCGCCGGCGAGGCGACCTTCGCCGCGATCGGCTGTGCCAAGTGCCACATCCCGGAGCTGCCGTCGTCGCGCGGCCCGGTGCGCGCCTACACCGATCTGCTGATCCACGACATGGGGCCCGAGCTCGCCGACCGGATGAACTTCGGACGCCCGCAGCTGAGCGCCTCCAGCCCGACCCACACCGGTTTCGAGTTCCGCACCATGCCCCTGTGGGGCGTGTCGAAGTTCGGCCCGCACCTGCACGACGGCCGCGCCGCGACGCTCGACGAAGCGATCCGCGCGCACGGCGGCGAAGGGCAGTCGAGCCGCGATGCGTATGCCGCCCTGACCACCGCCGAGCGCGCCGCCGTGCTCGCCTTCCTGGAGAAGCTGTGATGGCAAGCCTCGCTCTCGGATCCCTGCCGTTGCTGTCGCTCGGCCTCGCCGGTGCCGCCGTCGTGTTGCTGCTGCAGGCAGCGGAGGACCCGGCGGTGACCCGCGGCCGCGAACTGTTCGATCGTTCGTTCCATCGCGCCGACGGACTCGGCACGCCGGAGATGAACGGCGACAGCTGCCGCGCCTGCCACAGCGACCCGGTGCTCGGTGGTGCCGGCGCCCTCGAACTCAACGTCACGCGCTTCGGCCGCGACAACAACGGCCTCGGCCCGTTCGTCGAGCTGCCGGGCGGCCAGGGCCTGTCGAAGCTGCGACCGCCGCACGTCACCTACCGCGAGGAGGCGCCGATGCAGGCCGACTGCTTCGAACAGCGCCAGCCGCCGTCGCTGCTCGGCATCGGCCTGATCGACTCGATCCCGGCCGCGGCGATCGTCGCCAACGAGGACCCGAACGACCTCGACGGCGACGGCATCCGCGGGGTTGCCCGCCGCCTCACCGTGCAAGGCGTGATCGAGATCGGGCGCTTCGGCTGGAAGGCCCAGATCCCGACGCTGCACGACTTCAGCCACGACGCCTTGGTGCAGGAACTCGGTCTGACCACGCCCGACGACGGCCGCGGCTTCGCGATCGCCAGCGACGGCGACGACATCGCCGACCCCGAACTGAACGCCGTGCAGGTCGGCAACCTGACCGCGTTCATGGCGTCGCTGCCGGCCCCGGCCCGGGCCGGCTCCACCGACCCGATGGTCGCGCTGGGCCAACAGGTGTTCACCGAGATCGGCTGTGCGAAGTGCCACGTGCCGACACTGCAGGGACTCGGCGGCCCGGTGCCGCTGTTCTCGGACCTGCTGCTGCACAACGTGATGGCGCCCGGGTACCGCGGCATGGCCGAACCGGGCGCCGGCGCCGGCATGTTCCGCACGCCGCCGCTGTGGGGCATCCGCGACACGGCGCCGTACATGCACGACGGTCGCGCCGAGACGCTGACCGCGGCGATCCTCGCCCACGACGGTGAGGCCGTGGCGGTGCGGACCAACTTCCAGCTGCGGCCGCAGGCCGACCGCGACGCGCTGCTGCGGTTCCTCGGCGATCTGTAGCGTGCGCGCCCGCGGCCTCGTCGCCCTGCTGGCGCTCGCCGGTGCATGCCGGCCCGCCGGCGACGAGCCGCCGGCCGCGGCCGCGAACGACGGCACACCGGCCGTGTTCGCGGTGCGCGGCCGCTGGCCGGGCCCGCTGCGGTTGCGCTACCGGCTCGAAGCCAACACCGCTGCCGAGGCCGGCGTCGATGCGAGCGCGTTCGCCCGCGCCGTCGAACGCGCGGCCGGACTCTGGAACGCGACCGGCATCGTGACCCTGCAGGCCACGACCGACGCCGATGCCGAGCTCGTGCTCGGCTTCCGCCGCGGTCACCATGGCGCCTGCGCGCCGTTCGGCGCCGATGCCGACGTCGCCCACACCGGCCCGCTGCGGAGCCCGACCTTCGTGCACTTCGACGCCGGCCGCAGCTGGCACGAGCACGACGGCCCCGGCGTGTCGCTGTTCGCGACCGCGCTGCACGAACTGGGGCACGTGCTCGGCCTCGGCCATGCCGACGTCGAGCCGGCGGTCATGGGCACCGGGCTGCCGCGCCCGACCACACTGCAACGCCACGATCTCGCCGGGCTGCAGTCGCTGTACGGCGGCGGCAGCGACGGCCCCGGCGACCTCGGCATCGAGCGCGCGGACGGCACCATCGCCGCGGTGCTGCGCGGGGTGGCGCCGGCCGCGACCTGCGGGTTCACCGTGTTCGATGCCGACGGCGACGGCGGCGCGGACGTGCTGACCTGGCGCCACGACGCCCGCGGCCACGGCACGATGACGGTGCATTCGTTCACGGCCGGACCGCTGCTCGCGCGCACGATCGGGCCGTTCCCCGGCGCGGTCGCCGCCGGCTGCGACATCGGCTGCGTGGTGACCACCGACGGGCGGCGATTGCTCGTCAGCACCCCACCCGGGAAAACCCCGATCGCGCGTCAGTTCGATCGCCACGGTGTACCCGACCTGCCGAGCGCGGCGATCGACATCGACGAGCTCCGCCGCGCCACGCGCACCGACCGCGGCGATCTCGACGGCGACGGAACCGACGAGCGGGTCCGGCTGCGGCCGTGACGACCGCGGTGGCGGCCGCTACCGTGTTCCGCCCACCAGCTCCGCGATCCGCCCCATGAAGAAGCTCTGCGCCCTCGTCCTGTTCTCCGGTCTCGCTGCCTGCAGCTCGATGTACTACGCCACGATGGAGAAGTTCGGCTACCAGAAGCGCGACCTGCTGGTCGAGCGGGTGCAGGAGGCGCGCGAGGCGCAGGGCGAGGCGAAGCAGCAGATCCAGACCACGTTCGAGGCGTTCCAGGGCCTGACCGGCTTCCAGGGCGGTGAGCTCGAGGGCCAGTACAAGAAGTTCAAGAGCCTGCACGAGTCGTGCAGTTCGCGCGCGACCGCGGTCAAGGATCGCATCGCCGGCGTCGAGAAGGTCAGCAACGACATGTTCCGCGAGTGGGGCCAGGAGATCGAGCAGATCCAGAACCCCAACCTGCGCGCGCAGAGCGAGAAGATGAAGGGCGACACCGAGCGCCGTTATCAGGGCCTGATCACGACCATGAAGGGCGCCGAGCAGCGCATGGCGCCGGTGCTGAGCGCGTTCAACGACCAGGTGCTGTTCCTCAAGCACAACCTGAACGCGGCCGCGATCAGCTCGCTGCAGAGCGAGGCGACCAAGATCCAGTCCGACGTCGCCGGGCTGATCGCCGACATGCAGAAGTCGATCGAGGAGGCCGACCAGTTCCTCGCCTCGCTGCCCAAGCAGAGCGAGTGATTCGACGCGGTCGGCTCGCGATGGCAGATCGCGGCCGCCGCAACTCAGCGTCGAGTGGCCATCATGGGAGGATGGTGAACGGCGACGGCAGGGTCAGCTTCACTTCCCCACTCGGGCCGAGCACGAGGGACTGCGCGACGTGTCGGCGACCCAGGTCGGACTGGGATGGAGCCGCAAAGGTAGTCTGCCCGCGCCCCATCGCATCGAGCGGGACGAGCCCCAGGATGAGCAGAGAGGCCTGGTCCAGCCACAAGTCGCCGAGCGGACCGAGGCTGATTGGCGCCGGGAGGACATCGGACAGCGCGACCAGCGCGACACCGGCGTCCGGGCCATTCACATCGACCGAGCTGGTTCGGCCGGCCCTGACGCGTTCGATGTTCGTCTCGTCGACGCGATACTGCGGCATCGGCGTGCGCCCCCCGCTGATGTAGGCCCTCGGATCGCCGGCGAGCGAGCCGCCATTCGTGACCAGCCCGGAGGCAGAGTAGGACCCACCGAAAGGGAGGACCGCATGGCCACCCTGCAACCGCGTGTTCGGGCCGCAGAACAGGGAGCTTCCGAATTCACGGACGCCAGGCGTCGGCACCCCGAAGCCCCCGTTCGCACCACGGGCGTAGAACCGCTGCATGCTCAGTATCGACTGGCTGACGTCCAATGCCGACGCGTACGACGGATAGTCCGATGTGAAGTTGCAGTCGATGGCGGCGACCTGGGAACGGAGCATCGAACAGGTCGAAGAATTGTAGCCAATCGCGAAACTGCACTGGCGCAACACCACGTTGCTGCAATCCACGAACGACACATCGCAAAACCAGGAGCTGATTGCCTCCAGATGCACGAGCCCTGCGTTTGCAGTGACGGTCAATCCACTGCCAGCGGCGAAGCCCACGCTCAGCCCTGCGATCATGCACACGTCCCCGGCTTGGATGCCGGTGATCGACACGTTGCCGGCAACGTGTGTCTGGGCATTCACCGGCCCGAAGCCGCCGATCAGCGTCACGGGACGACTGACCGTGAAGCCGGCATAGGAGCCGAGAGCGGCAGCGACGTGGATGAAGTCGCCAGGCGCCGCGGCGAGGACGGCCGGCTGGATCTCCGTGAAGTGCACACCCGGACCACCCGCCCGATCGACGATCCATATCGCCTGTCCGACCGCGGGTGCCAGCAACAGGAACAAGGAACCGAGCACCTGGAGTTTCATGGTCAATCCTAGCTGCGACAGGATACCGGCCCCCCGCTCGGGCACCCCCTCCCACCGCCCACTTCCGAGCCGCAAGCCTCCGTCATTCACCAATGATGCCTGGCGGCCCGGCACCAGAGGCTTGCCCACGATGGCCCGATCCGCATCGCGCTGGGGCCGCAGCGCGCGATCAGCTACGTTGCCGCGCGCATGGACTACGAGAAGCTCGGCGCCTTCTACCTCGGTAAACGCTTCGATGCGGCCACCGGCCAGATCCTCGACGAGCCGATCCTCTACGACAGCAAGGATCTGACCACGCACGGCATGTGCGTCGGCATGACCGGCAGCGGCAAGACCGGCCTGTGCCTGTCGCTGATCGAGGAAGCCGCGATCGACGGCATCCCGGTGCTGGCGATCGACCCGAAGGGTGACCTCGGCAACCTGCTGCTGACGTTCCCCGACCTGCTCGGCAGCGACTTCGCGCCGTGGATCGACCCCGACGAGGCCGCGCGCAAGGGCCGCACCCCGGCGCAACACGCCGACGCCACCGCCAAGCAATGGCGCGAGGGACTCGGCCAGTGGCAACAGGACGGCGAACGCATCCGCCGCCTGCGCGCCGCCGCCGACTTCGCGATCTACACGCCGGGTGCGCAGTCGGGCCTCGGTCTGTCGGTGCTGAAGGGCTTCACCGCGCCGCCCGAGGCGCTGCGCCAGGATCGCGACGCCTACACGGCGCGCCTGCAGTCGACGACGTCGAGCCTGCTGTCGCTGCTCGGCCTCGACACCGATCCGCTGCGCAGCCGGGAACACGTGTTCCTCAGCAACGTGCTCGACCACCACTGGCAGCAGGGCCGCGACCTCGAACTGCCGGACCTGATCCGCGCCGTGCAGGAGCCGCCGTTCCAGCGCATCGGCGTGATGGACGTCGAGTCGGTGTTCTCGCAGAAGGATCGCTTCGGCCTGGCGATGGCGATGAACGGCCTGCTCGCGTCGCCGGCGTTCTCGACCTGGGGCGAAGGCGAACCGCTCGACGTGCAGCGCCTGCTGTGGACCACCGACGGCAAGCCGCGCGTCAGCGTGATCTCGATCGCGCACCTGCCCGACGACCAGCGCATGTTCTTCGTCACGCTGCTGCTCGGCGAGGTGCTGGCCTGGGTGCGCCAGCAGCCCGGCACCGGCTCGCTGCGCGCGCTGATCTACATGGACGAGGTGTTCGGCTACCTGCCGCCGACCGCCAATCCGCCGAGCAAGCTGCCGATGATGACGTTGCTGAAGCAGGCGCGCGCGTTCGGCGTCGGCGTGATGCTGGCGACGCAGAACCCGGTCGACCTCGACTACAAGGCGCTGTCGAACATCGGCACCTGGTTCCTCGGCCGGCTGCAGACCGAACGCGACAAGCTGCGCGTGCTCGACGGACTCGAAGGTGCCTCGGCGCAGACCGGGGCGAAGTTCGACCGCGCCGAGGTCGAACGGGTGCTGTCGGGCATGCAGGGCCGCACGTTCCTGATGCACAACGTGCACGACGACGGCCCCGCGCTGTTCCACACCCGCTGGGCGCTGTCGTACCTGCGTGGGCCGATGACGCGCAGCCAGATCGAGGCGGTGATGCGCGAGCGCAAGGCGGGGCAAAAGAAGCCGGTCGATGCGCGCGCCGCGATCGCCGCCGCCGCTGCCGGCAGTGCGGCCGGGCAGGGCGCGCCGGCGACGCGTCCGGTGCTGCCGGCGGGCATCGTCGAGCGCTTCCAGGCCGCGCGGGCTGCGCTCGGCGCCGGGGAGCAGCTGGTCTACAAGCCGGCGCTGCTCGGCAAGGCGGTGCTGCACTACCAGTCGGCCAAGGAACAGATCGACCTGTGGCGCGACGCGATCGTGGTGGCGCCGCTGCAGGCCCAGCTCGATGCCAATCCTTGGGACGACGAGGGCGTCGTGCACACCGACCGGCTGCCCGACTGCGACGACGCGCCCGATGCCCGCGCCGGCTTCGCGCCGCTGCCGACCGCGGCCGCGCAGCCGAAGGCCTACACGACCTGGAAGAAGCAGCTCGAGGGCGAGCTCTACCGCTCGGCGACCCTGCAGCTGTTCCACTGCCCGCAGCTCAAGCTGACCGGCAAGGCCGGCGAGACCGAGGGCGATTTCCGCGCCCGCCTGAGCCAGCAGCTGCGCGAACAGCGCGACCTCGCGGTCGCGAAGCTGCAGCAGAGCTACCAGCCGAAGCTGCAGAAGCTGCAGGAGCGGCGCCGCAATGCCGAGCAGGTCGTCGCCCAGCAGCAATCGCAGCGCAACAGTGCGGGCCTCGGCGCGGTGATCAGCGTCGGCACGTCGATCCTCGGCGCGCTGTTCGGCCGCAAGAAGGTGACCACCAGCGTCACCAGCGCGATCAAGGGCGCCAGCAAGCTCGGCAGCGAGCACGGCGACGTGCGGCGCGCCAAGGAGGACGTCGACGCGCTGCTGGCGCAGGAACAGGAGCTCGAGCGCGCGTTCACCGACGAGGCGGCGCGGGTGCAGGCGCAGTTCGAGCCCGGCGCGGTCGCGGTCGAGCCGAAGGACCTGGCCCCGAAGAAGGCCGACACCGCGGTCGAGGAGGTCGTGCTGCTGTGGACGCCGTGGGCAGTCGGGCCGCGCGGCGAGGTGCCGCTGGCCCGCTGACCGCTGGCACCGGCGTTTCGGGTCCGGCCGACAAGGCCTCAAGACCGGTCCGACGGTTTCCGATTCGAACCTGGGCGTGCATGGCACGCCGCTGGTCAGCATGTCTCAGAGCATCGAACGTCCCGCCTCACCGCCGGCACCGTCCCACGGCGAACCAGCCGCATTGCTGCAGGTCGCCTACGTCAGCTCGGCGACCGCGCCGTGGAGCAAGGACGAGCTGCTGACCGCGCTGGCGCAGTTCCGGGCCCGCAACGAGGCGCGCGGCATCACCGGCATGCTGCTGCACTTCGGCGGCAACTTCATGCAGGTGATCGAGGGACCGACCGCGGTGGTCGAGGCGCTGGTGGAGAAGATCGCGCGCGATCCGCGTCACCACGGCTACATGGAGCTGATGCGGCGACCGCTGCGCCAGCGCGAGTTCGACGGCTGGTCGATGGGCTTCCGCAACCTCGGCAACGAGGACCTGTCGGAGTTGCCGGGCTGGTCGGACTTCCTCGGCCCGCACCGCCAGGCCGAGGTCGACGAGGCGACGCCGACGCGGGCGCGGCGACTGCTGCAGAGCTTCCGCGGCAACGTGCTGCGCTGAGTGGTGCTTCAGCGCAGCCGAGCGTGGCGACCGAGCCATCGGCACTGCGGACTCCGGGCCGGGGGCTCGATACCCTGCGCGCCATGACGACGCCCGGCCCGGCAGCCAGAACGACCGATGGCATGGGCCCGGATCGCTCGCGCGAGACCACCCCGGCCGGCATCCCGTGGAGCGAGTTCGGCCGCCTGCGCGGCAGGTTCACCGACCGCTGGCCGACGGTGTTCCACCTGCCACTGGTCCACGACCACTTCGCGCTCGCGCGGCAGCACGCCGGCCCGGTGCGCTCGCTGCTCGACGTCGGCGCGACCGAACGCGTGCACGAACCGAACGCCCGCGCGACGTGGCCCGACGTCGACTACCGCAGCCTCGACCTCGACCGCACCAACCGCCACGACTACCACGACTTCGCCGCGGTCGACCGCCAGTTCGACCTGCTGCTCCTGCTCGAGGTGCTCGAACACCTCGAACCGCGGCAGGCGATCGAAATGGTCGCGCAGTGCCGGCAGCGGGTCCGACCCGGCGGCCATCTGCTGGTCAGCGTGCCGAACGTGTTCCGCCCCGGGGTGCAGCAGGAATGGACCCATGTCGCGGCGCTGCCCTACCAGGACCTCGGGGCGCTGCTGCACCACGGCGGCTTCGAGGTGCTGCACGGCGCCCGCGTCTACTACGGCAGCCGCCGCAGCCGGCTGCTGCACGCGCGGCTGTTCCACGCGCTGCACCGATTCCTCGGCGTCGACTACGCGCAGTCGATCGTGATGCTGGCCCGACGCCCGTGACGCCCCTGATTCAGCAACAGCGCGGCACGCTGACGCCGGCCGCCGCCGGCACGCCGTCCCAGCAGTGGATGTCGAGCTGCTCGGGCTGCAGATGGCGTTCGGCATAGGTCCGCCACACGCCCTCGCGCACGAACACCTCGAACACATCGGGATCGATCGCACCCTCCGCGGCCATGCGGCCGAGGATCGCCAGCGACTCGGAGACCGTCTTGCCGGGCTTGTACGGACGATCCCTCGCGGTCAGCGCCTCGAACACGTCGGCGATCGCGAGGATGCGGGCCTGGATCGACAGCCGCTCGGCACCGAGCCCGCGCGGGTAACCCTTGCCGTCGAGCCGTTCGTGGTGGCTGGCGGCGATCTCCGGCACCGCCCGCAGCGCCTTCGGCCACGGCAATGCCGCCAGCATCCGGTGCGTCATCGCCGCGTGGTTCTCGATCACCTGCCGATCGGCGGCCGTCAGCGTGCCGCGCCGCACCGTCAGGTTGCGCACTTCGTCGTCGTCGAGCAGCGGGCGCTCGGTGCCGTCGCCGTCGATCCAGCTCTTCGCCGCCAGCGCCTGGATGCGCGCGACGTCGGCATCGCTCATCGCCTCGCTGCCGCGGTTGCAGCGCCGCACGAAGTCGCGGTCCTGCAGCAGCTGCTGGCGCTGACGCGCCGCGGTGGCCGTGTCGATCGTCCCGCGCAGCTGCGCGTGCTCGACGTCGCGGAGCAGCAGGTCGAAGCGCAGGTCGACGATCCGGATGCGGTCGCCGATGCCCTCGAGCTTGGTCGCCTTGTCGACGACGTGCACCGGCGTCGTCACCTTGCCGCAGTCGTGCAGCAGCCCGGCCAGCTTCAGCTCGCGCAGCCCCTGCGCGTCGAGCCGGAACCCGGCCAGCGCCCCTTGCTGCGTGCGCGACACCGCCTCGGCCAGCATCATCGTCAGCACCGGCACGCGCTGGCAGTGGCCACCGGTGTACGGCGACTTCTCGTCGATGGCGATGTTCAGCAACTGGATGAACGCCTCGAACAGGTCCTCGAGCTGACCGATCAGCTTGCGGTTGGTCAGTGCGATCGCCGCCTGCGACGCCAGCGACTCGGCGAGGCGCTGGTCGCGTGCCGAGAACGGCACCACCTCGCCGGAGGCGCGGTCGATGGCGTTGATCAGCTGCAGCACGCCGAGGATCTCGCCCTCGTGGTCCTTCATCGGCACGGTCAGGAACGACTTCGACCGATAGCCGGTGCCGGCGTCGAAGCGCCGTGTGCCGGCGAAGTCGAACGTCGTGGTGTCGTAGGCGTCGGCGATGTTGACGGTCCGGTCGTGCAGCACCGCGTGCGCCACCACCAGGGTGTCGTTCGGGCGGCCGTCGGCGGTGACCAGCGGGATCGGCGGGAACGGCACCGGCTCGCGACCGGGCCCACCCAGTGCGATACCGAGCGAATCGGTGCGCATCATCTCGAAGTGCACGGTGCGGTCCTCGGCGACCCGATAGAGGGTGCCGGCGTCCGCCCCGCACAGCTGCTTGGCCGCGAGCAGGATCCGTTCGAGCAGGTGCCCCGTGTCCCGCTCCTTCGACAGCGCGATGCCGATCTCGTTCAGCTGCTCGAGGCGGGGCAACAGGTCGTCGGCATCGGTCGGCGGCATGCGGGCTGCTATCGGCAACCGCGGGCGATCGCCCGCATGCGGCGCTCCGACGCGGTCGCGACCGCTGTGTATTTTCTCGCCACGGCGCGACGAATCCGTGCAAGCGCGCCACCGTCGCGGCGGCGATGGTTATCGTCCCGCCGCTCCAACTCCACGAGTTCCCCCCGTGCCGAAGCCCACGCCATCGTCCCCCACCCCGACCGACAAGTTCACCTTCGGCCTCTGGACCGTCGGCTGGCAGGCGCGCGATCCGTTCGGCGACGCCACCCGCCCGGCCCTCGACCCGGTCGAGATCGTCACCCGCCTCGCCGAGCTCGGCGCCTACGGCGTGACCTTCCACGACGACGACCTGATCCCGTTCGGCAGCGACGACAAGGCGCGGCAGCAGCACATCCGCCGCTTCCAGGACGCACTCGCCCGCACCGGCATGAAGGTGCCGATGGCGACCACCAACCTGTTCACGCACCCGGTGTTCAAGGACGGCGCGTTCACCAGCAACGATCGCGACATTCGCCGCTTCGCGCTGCGCAAGGTGATGCGCAACCTCGACCTCGCCGCCGAGCTCGGTGCCTCGACCTACGTGTTCTGGGGCGGCCGCGAGGGCGCGGAGTACGACGGCGCCAAGGACGTGCGGGTGGCTCTCGATCGCTTCCGCGAGGCGATGAACACGCTGACCAGCTACTGCAAGGACCGCGGTTACCGGCTGCGCTTCGCGCTCGAGCCGAAGCCGAACGAGCCGCGCGGCGACATCCTGCTGCCGACGATCGGCCACGCGCTGGCGTTCATCGGCACGCTGCAGCACCCGGAGATGGTCGGCCTCAACCCGGAGGTCGGGCACGAGCAGATGGCCGGCCTCAACTTCGTGCACGGCATCGCGCAGGCGCTGTGGCACGGCAAGCTGTTCCACATCGACCTCAACGGCCAGCGCGGCATCAAGTACGACCAGGACCTGGTGTTCGGCCACGGCGACCTGCTGAATGCGTTCTTCCTCGTCGACCTGCTCGAGAACGCGGGCTACGACGGCCCGCGCCACTTCGACTACAAGCCGTCGCGCACCGAGGACATCACCGGCGTGTGGGCGTCGGCCGCCGCGAACATGCGCACCTACCGGCTGCTGCGCGACCGCGCCGCCGCGTATCGCGCCGACCCCGAGGTGCAGCAGGCGATGGCTGCCGCGCGCATCGGCCAGCTCGCGGAGCCGACGCTCGGCAAGGGCGAGAGCATCGCCGACCTGCTGCGCGACCGCAGCGCGTTCGAGAGCTTCGACGCGAATGCCGCCGGCGCGCGCGGCAGCCACTACGTGCGGCTCAACCAGCTCGCCGTCGAGCACCTGCTCGGCGCGCGCTGAGCCATCGCTCAGCCGTGCTCGAGCGGCTGGTCGCGCAGCACCGCGAGCTCGTCGTCGGTGAACAACCGCGAGCGGATCAGGAACCGCACCCCGCGCGAACCCTCGAGCGAGAACATGCCGCCGCGGCCGGGCACCACGTCGACGGTCAGATGCGTGTGCTGCCAGTACTCGAACTGCGCCCGGCTCATCCAGAAGTCGGTGTCGCCGATCCGGCCGAGCTTGACGTCGCTGCCGCCGACCAGGAACTCGCCGCGCGGATAGCACATCGGCGAACTGCCGTCGCAGCAGCCGCCGGACTGGTGGAACATCAACGGCCCATGCTGCTGCTGCAGCGCCGCGATCAGCTCGAGCGCCGCCGCGGTCGCCGCCACTCGTTGGACCTCGGTCATCGCGCGACTCAGAAGAAGCCCATCGCCTTCGGCGAGTAGCTGACCAGCAGGTTCTTCGTCTGCTGGTAGTGGTCGAGCATCATCTTGTGGTTCTCGCGGCCGATGCCGGACTGCTTGTAACCGCCGAACGCGGCGTGCGCCGGGTACAGGTGATAGCAGTTGGTCCACACGCGGCCGGCCTTGATGCCGCGGCCGAACCGGAACGCCCGGTTGCCGTCGCGGGTCCACAGCCCGGCGCCGAGGCCGTAGAGCGTGTCGTTGGCGATGCGCAGCGCCTCCTCCTCGTCCTTGAAGGTCGTCATCGACACCACCGGGCCGAAGATCTCCTCCTGGAACACGCGCATCTTGTTGTGACCCTGGAACACCGTCGGCTGCATGTAGTAGCCCTGGCCGAGCTCTCCCTGCAGCGCCGCGCGCGACCCGCCGGTCAGCACCTTGGCGCCCTCCTGCTTGCCGATGTCGATGTAGCTGAGGATCTTCTGCAGCTGCTCGGTCGAGGCCTGCGCCCCCATCATCGTCGTGGTGTCGAGCGGGTGCCCGAGCTTGATCTTCTTCACGCGCTCGACCGCCCGGGCCATGAACTTGTCGGCGATCGACTCCTGCACCAGCGCGCGGCTCGGGCAGGTGCAGACCTCGCCCTGGTTGAGCGCGAACAACGTGAAGCCCTCGAGCGCCTTGTCGAAGTAGTCGTCGTCGCGATCCATCACGTCGGCGAAGAACAGGTTGGGACTCTTGCCGCCGAGCTCGAGCGTGACCGGGATCAGGTTCTGGCTGGCGTACTGCATGATCAGCCGACCGGTCGTGGTCTCGCCGGTGAACGCGATCTTGGCGATGCGCGAGTTGCTCGCTAGCGGCTTGCCCGCCTCGAGGCCGAAGCCGTTGACGATGTTCAGCACGCCCGGCGGCAGCAGATCGGCGATCAACTCGGCGACCAGCAGGATGCCGACCGGCGTCTGCTCGGCCGGCTTCAGCACCACGCAGTTGCCCGCCGCCAGCGCCGGCGCGAGCTTCCACGCCGCCATCAGGATCGGGAAGTTCCACGGGATGATCTGCCCGACCACGCCGAGCGGTTCGTGGAAGTGGTAGGCGACGGTGTCGCCGTCGAGTTCGGCGAGCGACCCTTCCTGGGCGCGGATGCAGGCGGCGAAGTAGCGGAAGTGGTCGATCGCCAGCGGGATGTCGGCCGCCAGCGTCTCGCGCACCGGCTTGCCGTTGTCCCACGTCTCGGCGACCGCGAGCAGCTCGAGGTTGCTCTGCATGCGATCGGCGATCTTGTTCAGCAGCGCCGCGCGTTCGGCGACCGGCGTGCGCCCCCACGCCGGTGCCGCCTTGTGCGCCGCGTCGAGCGCCAGCTCGATGTCCTCGGCAGTGGACCTCGCCACCTGGCAGAACGTGGCGCCGGTCACCGGCGTCGGGTTGTCGAAGTACTGCCCCTTCACCGGTGGCACGAACTTGCCGCCGATGAAGTTGTCGTAGCGTGGCTTGAAGTGGATCTTGGCGCCGGGGGTGTTGGGATTGGCGTATTGCATGGTCGGGCTCGCGGCCGGGGAAGCGCACGAAGGACGGGGACAGGAGCGCGCGTCGTGCAGCGCGCAGAGGCTCGTTGGCGAAGGTCGTGCCACGGCATCGGGCCGCGGCGACGGTCGGCGATGCACGCAGGCGAACGATGCCGAGCTGGGCTGCTGTGCGTAGGCCGCTGCGTACCGCGGCGGCACACTGTCACGGAACGGTACAGTCGACCGGGTTCCCGTTCGGCCCGCCGGCGGTGATAGTCCGCATCCGGCCATGCAACTGCCCGCTCCCGAACCCGACCGCCGCCTGCTCGCCGCCCGCCGCCAATTGCTCGCGGGTGGAGCACTGCCGGCGGGCCTGCTGGCGCCGACCATCGAACGTTCGTGGCAACGCTGCCGCGACGGCGGCCTCGTCCCCGACGCAGCACCGCGCGACGGCAGCGTGCGCCACGGTGCGACGCTGCGCGCCGCGCTCGAGCAGCACGGGGAGTTCCTGGCCCAGGCGCGGCCGGTGCTCGCCTTCGTGCACGAGCAGATCCGCGACTCCGGCGACCTGGTGCTGCTCGCCGACCACGACGGGCTGCTGCTGCACGCGATCGGCGAGCCGTCGTTCGTCGCCAGGGCCGAACGCGTGGCGCTGATGCCGGGCGCGTGCTGGAGCGAGTCGCAGCGCGGCACCAACGCGATCGGCACCGCGCTCGCCGAAGCCGCGGCGGTGGTCGTGCACGCCGGCGAGCACTTCCTCGACGCCAACGGATTCCTCACTTGTACAGCGGCGCCGATCATCGACTCGACCGGTGCGTTGCGCGGCGTCATCGACATCTCCGGCGACCGGGCAGGACGCCATCCACACACGCTGGCGCTGGTGCGCACCGCCGCGCGCATGATCGAAGAACGGCTGTTCGCGGCGATGCACGGCCGCCATGCGCGGCTGCTGCTGCACCCGACGCTCGAAGGCCTCGACACGATGGCCGCCGGTCTGCTCGCACTGACCGAGGACGGCTGGATCGTCGGCGCCAATGCCGCGGCGCGCGGCTGGCTGCGCCTCGCCGCGCGCGACCTCGGTGCGTGCACGGTCGCGTCGGTGCTCGGGCTCGCGGTCGACGACGTGATGCGCAGTGCCGGGCGGCACCGCCGACTCGCGCTGGCCGACCATCGCGCGTTCTGGACCCGGCTCGAACTTCCCGCCGGTACCGGCCACGGCATCCGCGCCACGTCGACGCAACCGAGTGCCTCGGCCACGACGCCCGCCGACCTGGATCCGCAGGTCGCGGCCGCGCGCCGCCGCGCGCAGCGCGCGCTCGCCGCCGGGCTGCCGCTGCTGCTGCTCGGCGAGTCCGGCACCGGCAAGGAAGTGTTCGCGCGCGAACTGCACGAGGCCGGCCCGCGCCGCACTGGTCCGCTGGTCGCGGTCGACTGCACCGCGATGCCCGAGTCGCTGATCGAGGCCGAACTGTTCGGCTACGCCGGCGGCGCGTTCACCGGCGCGCGGCGCGAGGGTGCGCGCGGCCGCTGCCGCGAGGCGAACGGCGGCACGCTGCTGCTCGACGAGATCGGCGACATGCCGCTGTCGATGCAATCGCGCCTGCTGCGCGTGCTCGAGGAACGCCGAGTGCGGCCGGTCGGCAGCAGCGAATCGCAGCCGATCGACGTGCACCTGATCGCGGCCACCCATCGTGACCTGCACGCGGCGGTCGCGAACGGCACGTTCCGCGCCGATCTGTTCCACCGGCTCAACGGCCTGTCGGTGACGCTGCCGGCCCTGCGCGATCGCATCGACTTCGCCAACGTCTGCGACCGGATGTTGGCGCAGGTGCGGCCGGAGGCGCCGCCGTCGCTGGCGCCGGAACTCGCGGTGGTGCTGCGCGCGTTCGCGTGGCCCGGCAATCTGCGCCAGCTGCGCAACGTGCTGACCGCGGCCGCGGCGATGCTCGAGCCCGGTGACGTCACCATCACCTTCGAGCACCTGCCCGACGACCTGCGGCGACAGCTGCGCGATGGCAAAGGGCAGCGCCCCGCGGCGCGTGACAGCGACAACCTGCGGCAGCTGTCGGCGCGCACGATCGACGAGGTGATCGCCGCCACCGGTCACAACCTCAGCGCCGCGGCGCGTCGGCTGGGCATCAGCCGCAACACGCTGTACCGCCATCTGCGCGCCCGTGCCCCCGGCGCCGACGACTGAAAGCGAGCGAGGGGTCGAGCACCACGTCATCGGCCAGGACGCCGGAGAACGCGACTCCCGCGCTCGCTCGCGCCCGCTACCCTGTCCCCGTGCAGACGCGCCCAGTTCCCGGCACCGACCTCCAGCTGTCCGTCCTCGCCCTCGGTGGCTGGCTCACGATCGGCGGTGCCGTCGCCGACGCCGAGTCGATGCGCATGCTGCGCAGCGCCGTCGACGGCGGCATCAACTTCGTCGACCTCGCCGACATCTACGCCGATGGCGCCGCCGAACGCGTCGTCGGCCGCTTCCTGCGCGAGCACGGGGACGCCACGCTCGTCGTCAGCAGCAAGGTGTTCTGGCCGACCAGCACCGACCCGGCCGATCGCGGCCTGTCGCGGCGCCACATCCACGCCAGCATCGACCGCTCGCTGCAGCACCTCGGCCGCAGCCACCTCGATCTCTACTTCTGCCATCGCGAGGACCCGACCGTGTCGCTGGCCGAGACGGTGCAGGCGATGGGCGACCTGGTCGCCGCCGGCAAGGTGCGCGCCTGGGGCACGAGCTGCTGGCGGCCGGCGACGCTGCAGCGCGCACATCGCCTCGCCGCGGAACTCGGCGTGGCGCCACCGCGCATCGAGCAGCCGCAGTACAGCCTGCTGCGGCGCACGCCCGAACTCGAGGTGATCCCGTGCTGCCGGCAGCTCGGCATGGCCGTCGTCGCGTTCAGCCCGATGGCCGGCGGCGTGCTGACCGGCAAGTATCTCGACGGCGTGCCGGCGGGCAGCCGCGGTGCCACCTCGCGGTGGCTCGACGAGTATCGCGGTGCCGACAGCGAACGCGCCGTGCGCGCGTTCGTCGCGCTGTGCCGCGAGCATGCTCTGGCACCGGCGGTCGTGGCGCTGGCCTGGGTGATGCAGCAGCCGGGCTTGACGGCCGCGATCCAGGGTGCGTCCAGCGAGGCGCAGCTGCGCAGCAACCTGGCCGCGGCGACGCTCGTGTTGCCGCCGGCGCTGCAACAGGCGCTCGGCTGGTTGTTCCCGTGTCGCCGCTCCCCGTGGTGGCGCCGCGCGCTGCGAAAGGTGTTCGGAAGGCGGTGAGCCGCGCCGCCGCGAAGATCCCCGCGCGGATCGACACGCGGCAGCAACGCATCACTGGATCGTGGTCCGGGTGCGATTGGAGAGATGCAGACGGCCACCGCTGTCGTCGATCAGCGCCTGCGCGAAGACCTGCAGGCCGACGATCGCCGGTGTTCCGGGAATGGGGAACGCGACCGTGCCCTGCCCGCCCACGAGGCTGCCGAGCGGCAGCAGCGCCAGGCCGGCGGGGTCGATCAGCAGGGCGCCGAGGGCGCCGAGTGGCACATCGGCCGACTGCAGGGACAGGCCGGTGACGAAGACACCGGTCACCGGGCCGGCAGGCGTCGTGGCATTGACGGTGAACACCAGATTGCCGAGCAAGCCGACCGACGTAGGCGCCGATAGCTGCTGGCGCGCGTTCCGGAACGCACGCGGCGGGCTGGTGACGGCGACATCGGCATCGCCATCGCGGTCGAGATCCGCGAACGCGACCTCCTCGTAGTACACCGGCGCATTCGGGATCGGCAACGGGACGAGGGAGAACGTGCCGTTGCCGCTGTTCGAGGCGAGCGTGAACGAACCGTTGGTCGCGCGGCACACGCAATCGACGTCGCCGTCACCGTCGAAGTCGGTCGCATGAATCGTCCCGGCGGCGGGGCTGATCGACGCGGGGGTGACGCCATCGTAATAGGCGATCGAGCCCCCGTTGCCGACGGTGAGGATCTCGTCCGCACCGTCGCCATCGAGGTCCGCCACCGCGCGCAGCGTGCGGAGCGCGAGCACCTGGCTGCCAGGCAACAAGGCCTGCGCCGGACCGAGCAGGACGCTGCCGAACCGGCCGGAGTTGCCGATGTCGAACCAGGAGCCCGCGAACGCCAGGTCCTGCAGACCGTCGCCGTCGAAATCGCCGCTGACGACGCCGTTCATGCCGACCGAGGATCCGCCCGCGAGGTAGCGCGTGTTGCGAGTCGGGAAGTTGCCGGTGCCGTCGTTGAGCGCGGTCTCGAGGTAGAGCAGCCGATAGGAAGGGCCGGCCTGGGCCACGAGGACCGCGAGCAGGTCGAGGTCCCCATCGCTGTCGGCATCGTAGACCAAGGTGACACTGGCGCCGGTCGGCAGGCTCGCACCGATCCGGGTCGCGGTCTCGTCGACATAGGTGCCACCGTTGTTGATCCACACACCATCGAAGTAGACGAAGTCGAGGTCGCCGTCCTGGTCGAGGTCGCGCACGGCGACGGGACCCGCCACGATGCCGCCCGGCGCGGTCACCGGCGGACGCACGGTCGCGACGGCGTAACCACCGACGCCGTTGCTCCGGTAGAGGTCACCGCCGATCGCGATGTCGACACTGCCGTCCAGGTCGTAGTCCCCGATGTGACAGCCGCCGGAGACGGTCGCGCCGCCGGTCAACGCAATGGGCGACGGCAGCAGCAGCGCTTGCGCCGGCAGCAGCGTGCCCAGGGCCAACGACGAAGCGATCCTCGTGATCCAGTACATGGTGATCTCCCCAGCAATGGCTGGCGTGAACTCGGCCGGGCAACGCTGGAGTCGGCAGGCGCCGTCGCGTGCGGCCGCGCCCCACTTCGGCAGTCCCGATCCAGCTGGTGAATCTGCAATGCTAGCAACGGGAGGCAATCCGGGGGGCGCGCTGTCAGGCCCGGCACCGCATCCCGCGCTCACGGCAAGCGCAGCTCCATCCCGGCGGCGGGCAGCGTGAAGGCGCGGCTCGTGGTCACCCCGGCCTGGTCGGTGACGCGCACCGTGTAACTGCCCGGTGGCAGCTCCGCGGTCTCGCCCGCGGACCCCGTCACCTCGCGCCGGCGCACCAACACGCCATC
Organism: Planctomycetota bacterium; assembly: GCA_025459175.1. Lineage (GTDB taxonomy): Bacteria > Planctomycetota > UBA1135 > UBA1135 > UBA2386 > UBA2386. The sequence goes on from JALORC010000055.1 coordinate 19,141, forward strand.
GGCGCTGGTCACCTCGTAGGCGGCCTGGTTCGAACCGAACGCATACTCGATGCGCAGATCGACGCCGCGGCGCAGGTCGAAGCGGATCGGCGCGGCGGGTGGGCTGCGCAGATCGAGCACGGCGATCGCGACCCCGTTCGGCCCGGTTGCCAACATCCCATAGCGAGACGGGAAGAACGGATACTTCTGCGAGGCGCCGTTGTCGGCGCTGAAGTAGAGGTCGTCGGCCATCCAGCCGGGGCGGACCGGATCGAGCATCGTGCAGCGAACGCTGCCCTTGCCGCCGAAGTTGTCGAACTGCAGCTCGACCATCGTCGGCATCTGCACGGTCACGTCGCCGAGGTCGAGGTCCGCGCCGGCCGTCACCAGGATCTCGACCGGCGGGGCACTGTGATCCTTGGCACGGATCTCCAGATCGAGGCGCCCCGGCACCAGCTGCTCGAGCACGACGCGACCGTCGTCGCCGGTCGGCTTGCCGCCGCCGCCGGTCTGCGAGTCGTTGCACGCGACCATCGCCTTGGCGATCGGCGCACCGCTCGGATCGACGACGCGCAGGCGAACGCGCGCCAGCTTGCTCAGCAACGCGTCCAGCGGCAGCGTGAACGTGAGCTCCTGCTGCCCTGGTTCGACCGGCTGCTGGGCAACCACCGTCTGGCGGAGGATCACCGCCACGTGCACCGGCTTGCCCGCCGGCAGGGTCAGGACCCCCAACGTCTGTTTCGGCAACGCCCGGTCGCCGCGTGCGAACGGACTGTTGGCGACCCGGAACTTGCCGATGCCACCTTCGACCTCCGCCATGTTGGACGCCGGCAGGTCGCCCGGGAGCGGCGTGTCGAACGCGAGCGCCACGAGACCACGGCGCATCAGCCCCGGCGCCGCCTTGCTCATCGCCTCACTCCACGGCTTGCCGTCGGGTGTGACCACGTTCACGGTCAGCAACCAGCGCGCCGGCAGCTCGAGATCCAGGCGGGTCGTGGGCGCCCGCACCTCCACCTCCCGATCGATCGGCAACTGATCGTCGACGCGCGAACGCAGCCGATAGGTGCCGGGCTCCAGGCCGGCGAACGCGAACGTCGGCAGGTCGCCGGACGAGGTGCCGACGTGCTTTCCACCGCGGTAGAGCCACAGCACACCACTCGCCGGAGCCGCACCGTCAGCGGGGCGAACCGTGCCGTAGAGAACGGCGCGAACACCGGCATCGGCCGGCGCCGAAGCCGATGCCGAAGCTGCAGCAGCATCAGCAGCCGGTGCGCTCGTCGTGGACCGGTCGACCGCCGCGTGGGCGGCGACGGCACCCGGCGCGCTCGGCGCCGCCGAACGCAGCAGCTGGCCGTCGGCCGGCGGCGGCGAGGGATCCGCCCGCAACCAGAGCCCGGACAACACGACGATCGCGATGGCCTGCGCGATGGCGAGCACCTGCAAGGGGCGCCGCAGTGGGGACGAAGCGTTCATCGGATCTCCAGCGAGCACGGGGTTGCACCGAACAAAAGCGCGCCGCTCTGTACGAGCCGTTGGGTCTCGTCGTGCACCTCGAACGTGTATTCGCCCGGCGGCAGGGAGATCGTGGTCGTCGTGGTACGGGCCTCCAAGTAGATCGCCTGGATCGGCAGCCGTCGCGCATCGAACATCGTCACGACGAACGCGCGCGTCGGATCAGCCGGGCGCGTAACCTTGCACGACGCGGCTTCGCCGAGACGCAGCACGACGGGTTCGGCCGGCGGGTTGTCGAACACGCCCGTCGCGATCCGGCCGTCCTGCGTGCGCACCTGCACGGCGATGCGGCCGCTGCCGGTGCCCCACAGCGAGAACTTGCCATCGGCATCGATGGCCGTCGTGAGATTGCTGCGGAACTCCGTCGGCGCCGTGCGCCACTTCAGCTCCGTCCACACGAGGTTGCCGCCGGCTGGCTTGCCGTCGGCGTCGAGCACCGTGCCCTGCAGCGGCACGACCGCACCGAGCCGGAACTCGCCGAGGTCGGCGCGCTGGCCCGGCTCGACCCGCACCATCGTCCACACCGACTCGCGGTCCTTGGCCTGGATCCCGAGCTGCAGCAAACCCGGGGACAGCCCGTCGAGCGTGATCCGCCCGGTCTCGTCGGTCGGCCGGCCGCCGCCACCGCGGTTCGACGTGTGCAGACCGACGTGAGCACCCACCACCGGCGCGCCCTGGTCGTCGACCACCCGCAACGTGACGGAGCCGGCGAGCTTCGTGAGTTCGGCGACATCGACGACGAACTCGATCTGCGGTTGGCCTGGCTGCACGACCTGCTGCTGCAGCACGAGGTGGCGATGCAGCAGCGCCACGTGCGCCGGCAGCCCGGTCAACGACAGCGTGCCCGCGAAGCCGTCGCGTGGGTTCATCTCGCCGCGCCACTGCGCATCGCCGACGAAGACCATGCCGTAGTCGGTCGGCGCGAGACGGTCGGGGAACGGCTCCCGCTGCCCGGCGACCGCGAAGTCCTCGAACTCGGGCAGTGCCGTGCGCAATGCCGCCGTCGCATCCTTCCCGTCGGGCGTGACGATCCGCACCTTCATCGGGAACGAGGGATCGCAGACGAAGTCGCGGCGCTGCACCGCGTCCTCGCCGATCGTGATCACGGACTTGGTCTCGACGATGCGGTCATCGCGCAGCACGAGGTTCCAGTCGCCGGGCTGCAGACCGACGATCGCGAAGCTGCCGTCTTGCCCGGCCTTGGCGTACTGGCGCTTCTTGTCGAGTTCGAGACTCAAGCTGGCATCCACCGGCGTGCCGTCGCGCAGCCGGATGGTGCCCGTCAGCAACACGCCGACCGGATCGTCCGGTCGCCACGTGGCAGTCGCTTCGCTGCGCGCCGCGGCGGGCGGCGGCGCGGCGCGCTCTCTCGGCTCTTCCGATGCTGGCTCGGCGGTAGCCGCCATGGTCGCGACCGGGCCGGGCATGGTCGCAGGCGCGACCTCGGCAGCTGGCGCCGACTCCGCGGCGCCACCGAACAGCTGCGTCGCCAACCAGAGCACGACCACACCTTCCACCACGCACAGACCGACGAGTCTTCCGATCACGGGTCCTCCTTGGGTCGCGAGCCGCGCCCACGACGGGCGCGGACGATACCACCGCTCGCCCAGCCAGGATTTCACGGAATGCGGTAACGCCGGCGCGCGCCCGCTTCTCGACGGGGTGAACCCACCCCATGCGCGACCTCCTCCCCAAGCTCTTCCGTTCGTGCGGCCTCGCCGCGTTCGCCCTCGCCTGCTTCACCGCCTGCTCCGGCGGCGGCGGCGGCGGCAGCCCGGCCCAACCACAACCCCAGCCCCTGGGCGCCTTCGCCGGCACCTGGGACTTCGAGCTGCTCGTCACCGCCAGCACCGACCCGGGCATCCCGGTCGGCGAACGCGAACGCGAGACCTTGGTGATCACCGTCGCCGGCACCACCGCGACGCTGAACGCGGAGACCGGCAACTTCGTCGGCACGATCACAGGTCCGCGCGTGCAGCTGGTCCGCACCGACGGCACGCTGTCGCTGACGATCGACGCCAACGACCGCATCACCGGCACCGCGACCGTCGCGGGCGCCGCCGGCCAGACCGCGACCTTCGCCGTGACCGCGGTGCGCAACCAGGGCTCTGGCAACGCGCTCGCGCTGACCACCGGCACCTGGTCGTTCGTCGTCGACATCGGCGGCAGCCCGCTGTTCTTCAACGACGGCCAGCTGACGCAGAACGGCGCCGCGGTGGTGTTCGAGTTCGTCGACTCGACGGCGACCCCGCCGATCACGTCGACGTGGACCGGCAACCTCACCGGCGCGCAGTGGACGCCCACGGTCACCGGCACGCTGCCCTTCGCGGTCGAAGGCACGTTCGCGGCGGATGGACGCAGCTTCACCGGCAACTTCACGTCGCTGGTGATCGGCAACGGCACGATCACCGGCAACTTCGTCCCCTGATCCCGTGCCCCGCGAATCGGCCATGCGCAGGATCCCGGTTGCTCTGCTGCTGTTCGCGGTGCTGATCGCGGCGCTGTTGATCGCACTCGAGTGGATCGCCACGGCGGCGGCCGCGGCGCCGACACCCATCCGCGGTGCGAGCGAGGCGGCGCCAACGCGGCGCCACGAACCGAATGACGACGTGCAGTTGGTCGAAGCAGCGCTGCAAGTGACCGAGCCGGTCGGCAGTGACCGACTTGCCAGCGAACCGCGCTGCCAGGGCTGGCCGGAGCAGACGGCGCCAGTGCGCGACACGGCACCGGCCGGTGTGCAGGTGGTCGATGCCGCGGGCCGGCCACAGCCCCTGCTGCCGGTCGGGCTCTGCAGCACCGAACGCCTGACCGGCCGCCCGTGCCTGCTGCCTCTCGGCCATACCGATGCGGATGGCTTCCTGCCGCTGGCGCCGCACCGCCTGGGCACCCTGGTGGTCGAGACCGCCGGCGGCCGCATCGGCAGCGTGCTGCGCACCGAGGCCACCGCATCGACCACGCTGCAGCTGGTGCTGCAGGCGACCGGTGCCCTGCTGGTCGATGTCGTCAATGCCGCCGGGCGGCCGATCGACGGGGCCCGCGTCGAACTGACCGGACCGGGTGGCCGCGCGGTCGTCAGCAGCGATGCCACCGGACGGAGCTGGTTCCCGCAGCTCGCGCTCGACGGCGAACTGACGCTGCGCGCGAGCTCCGCCGGCCGCCGCGCCGAGTTGCGCCTGCCAGCACAGCGGCCCGCCGGACGCACGCTGCATCAGGTCGTGGTGCTGGATGCTGCCCCCCGGCTGCTGGTCGGCGACGTGCTCCACGCCGACGGCTCGCCGTGCTGCGAGCGGCTGCTGCGCTGCACGTTCGCGGACGGCAGTAGCCTGCGCACGACCAGCGATGCCCACGGTCGCATCGCGATCCCGTTGCCGGGGCCGCCGCCGGGCGAACCTTCGAGGACGTTCGACGTGCGGCTCGAACTGCTCGACGCCGCTGGTCACCTGAGCGGAGCGAGCGCAATCGTGAATCTGACGCCGAACGACGGCCGTACGGTGTGCCAGCCAGTTCGGCTGGTGCACCCAGTCGCCGCCGAGCCGCGCCATGCCCACAGCCCGCGGCATGCGTCCGTGTTCCCTTCCCACGATCGCGGCTGAGTCGCGCCTATTCGGATCGGGGGCGCAGCGCCTGGATGGCCAGCGTGGAGATCAGCGTCGAGAGTCCGCGCCGATTGGGCGGCCGGGCACGATCTGCCGCACCAGATCGCGGACACGGTTCGTGGTGAGTTTCGTGCCGAACTCCACACCATGAAAGGTGCCGAGGAAACCGGTCCATTCGCTCAGCGGGGGCGCACCCGGAAGCGCGATCGGGATGATCTTCAGCTGGCGTGCCCCCGAACGCTGACGGCGCACATATTCATTCAGAGCAGCACCGTATTCGAGCTGCTGCCAGTCGCCGAGGCCGTGCGCGCCGCGCGCCACGAGGATGGCGTCGACATGCGCCAGCCCCTCCTCCAAGGAAGACACGAAGCGTTGCCCGGGCGCGATCTCGTTCTCGTCGAACCAACAGCAGATGCCGGCATCGAACAGGCGGTCACGCAACTCTCGCACCCGATCCTTGTCCTTGCTGTTGTGGCACAGGAAAGCCTGCCACTGGCCAAGTGCGCGGCGCACCAGCTTGGTCTCGCCACGCCGCAGCGCGGCGAACTCGCCAGCCACCTTGTCCGAAACCGCGAGTTCCCGCGCGCAGTGCACGAAACGCCGCACTACCGGATCGAGATGCGCTGCAGTCTCGGGGCGGCGATAGTCGACCAGCACGAGATGCCTGGGCAACAACAACGCGAAGGCTTGCGCGGGGTGAAGTGCAGAGCCCGAACGCGGCTTCAGCTCGACCTCGACACATGTACCGCGCGCGAGTGGGCGCTCGAGCAACGAATTCACCGTGAACGCTGGATAGACGCTGGCGACGGTGGCCTGCACGGTCTCGAGCAGTCGGATCGACTTGGCGGTGGCAACAGGGAACCGTGCGATGCGGACTTCGATCGCGACGGGTGGGCCCGAAGTTGGCGGCTGCACCGTGTAACCGGTCCCCGCGGACAGAGCAGCCCACCCGTCGGGCAGGTCGAAGTCGACGTTCGCGAGCGTCACCATGGTCAGGACGCGGCTTGCTTGATGGTCCGGTGCAAGGCGCGCGCGATCGTCGCGAACGCAGCCGAGTACGGAGGGTCACCCTTGTTCAGGTCCACGGCTTGGAACTTGACCAGCTCCGGCAGCACGGTCGAGAGCAGCTCGACCGAAGCACCAGGCAGGAGCACCGGGATGATCAGCGGTGGGTCGGAGTCGGTTTGTCGGTCGAGCATCGCGAGTGCCTCCTGGCGTTGGAACGAACTCGTCGGCGTCCGCGGACCGCACAGGAAAAGCAGTGCCCGCGCCGAGCGCAGAGATGCCTCCATCGAGTTCTGCAACTGCTCGCCAGCGCCGATGCTGACGCGGTCGAGGAACACCAGGAACTTGTTGTCCTCGAGGTACCCCCGCAGCCCTTCCGCGATGTGCGCGAACTCCGTCGGATAACTGATGAACGCATCGAACACCGGTGCCGCCCGGGAACTCGTCGCGGGATCGATTTCGCGCTTGTGCTGGCGAACGAACTGCGCGGCCGCGACGCGGGCGTTCTCGTCTCTGAGCCAGCGGATTCCGGCGTCGGAGAACAATAGGTTCTTCAGCTCGACGGACTTGCGCAGTTCACCGGCGAGGAACGTCTCGTCGCCGGACAACGGCGACTGAAGGTCAGGCGACGCGGCTGGATCCGGGATCACGCCATGCTCCCAACCCGCGACCGCGAGGGCGAGTTCGCGGCGCGACAGTTCGAGCACACGGTGCACAGCCGGCCAGCGGTGCTGCAGCGCGCGGCTCACCGCGAACATGGCCAGCGGTACTTCATCCATCTTGCCGTCGGCACGCAGGTTCTCGGTGATCGAGCGATCGATGATCAGGTTGTTGACCACGCGGATCAGCGCCCGCGGATTGTAGTCGAACACCGTCGCCAACAGCTCGAGCAACGTCTCGAGGTCGGGCTCGTCGATTCGCTCCGCCAGCCTTCTCGCGAGGCCGCCGATGCGGTCGCGGTGCGACGGAATCGGGAACGGCAGCTGTACGAGCTTCTCGAGATAGCTTGCACCGTTGAAGTTCTTGACACCCATCTCCTCGCGATACAGATGTGTCAGGTGCTCTTCGAGCACGGCGCGCGAAACGCCGATCACGAACACGAAGCCCGGCTGATCGAGCACCAATTTGATGCTCTCCAGGAGGCGTACGGCTCGCTGCGGCGAGCAACGATCGAGGTCGTCGACGAACACGACAAACTTCCAGCCCCGCGGCACCTCGATCTCGGCGAGCAGGCGGAACGCCCGCGAGTATTGGCTCCGGGCCAGCAGAGCATCGAGGCGATCCGGCATGTCGGCAGGTGCCGCTCCCACCTGTGTGATCGGCCACTGCTCTTCGCCGACCGGTTTGCCGCCGCGCGCAGCAGCCGACTCCAGGTGATGGAGCATCGCATCAAGCGCCTGCGTCTGGCCGGAGCGGTAGTCGTCGAAATGGCGGACTACCGCCGCGATCAGCGGGAACAGTGGCTGCTCCTCGTGCTGGAACTGCCAGGCGTTGCACTCGACGGTCACGATCTCCCGGTGCTTGCGGAGGCCGTTGCGCACCATACGCATCAAACTCGACTTACCGGTTCCCCACTCGCCGAAGATGCCGATCGTCAGCGGCTGGACCGCCTCGCGTGCGGCATCGGCCAGCGTCTGCGCGTAGGCGTTGAAACCCAGCGCATCATCCTCGACGACGGCGACCGGCTCCTCGGGGACGAGGCGCACCTTCGGCTTGACTGGCTTCGACAATGCCATTGGCAGCAACGACTCCAGGTGCAGACCTTCTCATGCGACAGCCATGACTCATGGCAACGATGTCAGCAGCGGCGCGGATTGAAGCAGGGGCGCCGCGCATCTGCCAGCGCAAGGAGTCGGGATCCGGTGTTCGGCATCAGGATCTCGCTCAGGTGGCAGCAATCCGCCTGTCGAAGGCCGGGTTCGCGCTGGCGATGGAGAACCGAATGCGATCGAGATCAGGCTCGTTCCCACGCCACCACCGAACTGCACCGACCGAAGGATCGATGCCTTCACAACGCACCGATGCGCGCCTGCAGCGCGTTCGTGGCGATCAGGCTCGCGGGGTTGGCACCCGGCGCCACCACCGCGGCCTGGAAGAAGTTGTCGCTGCCGAGCAGGGCAGCAGAGCCCGGGATCGGCAGCGACCAGTTGGCAACGGCGCCGGCCGCGACCGTCGCGACACTCCCATCGAGGCCGACGAACAGCTGGCAGCCCAGCATGCCGATCCCGTCGAGAGGCAGCGGCGAGATCGAAGAGCATGGCGAACGGTCTGATTGTCATCATGTCTGTATGCCGCGGCAGGCGGTTCCCGGGACTCGATCCCGACTCTACCCGCGATTCCTGCTGCATGTTGCCGACGACGCCAGGTGTGCCCCCGGCATGGCGGCCCGGCAGCATGGACCACGGGACACCGGAGGAGGCCATCGCGATCGCGCAGCTCACCGCAACGGCGCCGACGCGCCGAGGTGGCGGCGCAGTCGATCGAGCCAGGCGTGTTCGCGCACCGTGAATTCCGCGGCGCGACCGGAGCGCCGCAGCGTCGCGAGCAGCGCGTCCCCCTCGTCGCCCACGGGAGCCTCGAGCGTGCTCTCGTCGAGATCGAGTTGCCAGGCAAAGGCCTCACGAACCGCAGCCGCCAGCGCGCCACCGTCGCCCTGTTCGACGTGTCGCCGTGCGCACCGCACGCCGGCCGTCGTCGCCGTGAGGTTGTCCATCGCACGATCCACGTCCTTGTTGCGAAGCAGGAAGCGCCAGATCGCCTCGGCCTCGCGCTCGGTCGCCGGCTGGAACGCATCGGCAAGCTCTGTCTGGAAGCGGTCGACGAGCTGCACGCGCTGGTCGACGTCGAAGCGCGCCCATGCCCGCGCCCACGCCTCCGGGCCGAGCATTGGCGCGATCGAGCCGACCTGCTGCGGCGAGCCGCGTTCGACGACGAGCGCGCGCACGAACCATGCGACCAACTCCTCCGCCCCGACCGTTGGGAGCCGGCCTTCGTCGTCGCAGAGCGTGCGCAACATCGCGATCGCCTCGTCCACGCCTTGGGCCCCGAGCCGGATCGCCTTGGCCCAGACCGGGAAGCTCGCATCGCCCGCGCGCTGCGGCGCGCCGACCTCGTGCACGCCGCGCCGCAGCAGCGCATGCGCGAGCACGACGCGGAAGGCATCGTCGGTGCTCGCGAACGCCGCGATCAGCTCGCCGTCCGACGCCACCCCGCGCGCCACGAGGTCCGCGAGACGCGTCACGCTCCACGCATCGGCGCGCTCGTCCTCGTCCGCCTCGTCCGCGAGCCGCTCGAACACCGCGAGCGGCATGCGCAACCACCACTCGGCAGGCACGAGGCCGAACAGTTCGGCGCGGTGCGCGAACGCGAGGTCGGCGTCGTGAAGCGCGAGCTCGAACTCCCTCGCGTGCCGTTCGCTCGCGACGAGACCGCGCACGAACGCCGCCTCCCACTCGCCCTGGCGCGCCCGCAGGATCACCGCCAGTGGCAGCAGCGCCTGCTGCTCGGGCATCATGCGGTCGAACGCGGCCTCGCGCACGGTGGCGTCCTCGTGCGCCAGCGCCGCGTGCAGCAACTCGAACGCGCCGGGCCAGCCCACGAGCTGCAGTGGGTCCTCCGGGAGCTCGTCGAGCACGGCCGCCACCGTGTCGGGGGCACCGGCCATCGCGCGCCGCAGCAGCGCGAGGCGGCGGCACACGCGCTCGCCCTCGTCGGCGACGTGCGCGAGCGCGTAGTTCGCCGCTTCGATCTGCGTGACCGCGTCCTCGACCTCGGTCGGGATCGGTGTGCGCATCGCACAGGCGAACGCTTCCAGCAGCAGCCCTACGAGCCAGGCCTCGAACGCGCCGGCCTCGAGTTCGAACGCGCGCAGGTGCCGCCGCTCGTCGAGCCAATCGTCGAGGGCTACGACCGCGACCCACGGATTCGCCGTCGCCGGATCGAAACCGAGCGCACGCGCCGTGCGCCGTTCGAGTTCCTCGCCGTCGGGCTTGCCGTCGTTCGCGAGCTGCCAGCAGGTGAAGAGTTCCGCGAGCGGGTCCGGCTCGTTGTCGACCGAGGCCGCCGCGTCGTGCGTCGGCGTGCGCGGCGCGGCCCACAGGGCGAACGCAGGCTCGGTGCCCTTCGCAGGTGCCACTACTTCGACGAACGAGCCCGCGCTGCCCCCGTCGAGGCCGCCGGCGTACATCGGCGCGGCGACCGTCGGCGGCCACGCGAAGCGGCCCACGGTGGTCGGCACGAGCAGCAGACGCCGCTCGAAGGGGCGATGGGCCTCGAGGTCGGCGACGAAGGCGACGTGAGCCGCGAGACGCTCGACGTCGCGCGAGTCACCGAGCAGCTCGAAGCCGCACGGCAACGGGCACTCGACGACGACATGGCGCATCGACCGCGGCGAGGTCGCGCGCACCACGAGCAGCACGGGGCGACCGGCGGGCAGCGGACCATCGACGAGCGGGAACTTCGCGTCGAGTGGCGCCCGCAATGCGTGTTCGCGAGCCGCGGCATCGATCGCGTCCGGCAGCACGTGCAACGCGCGCTCGACGGCGATCGGGCTCCGCCACGCCGGGTGGCTCGATCCGGGCGCCGAGCGCATGGCAGTGACACGCACGAGCAGCGTCGCCCCCTCCGGTCCGCGCACGACGACCTCGCCACCGCGAGCGAAGCGCGCGCGGCCGGCATCGGCACGGTCGCTGGCGAGGTGCAGTTCGCGCGTCTCACCCCGGACCTCGACCCGCACGCGGGCCTCGCGCCGAGCGGTGCGTGGCACGGCCAGCGCGAGCGCCGCCGAGGCGCAGGCTTGCGCGTAGGTCGAGCCGCGGCCCGCGGCGCACGCGAGCACGAGGTCGGCGATCGCGCGATCGCGCGCGACGGGATCGTCGTCGAGCGCCAGGCGCAGCTCGAGCTGCATGGCCTGCACCGCGAGCGGGTCCTCACCCGCGCGAGTCACTACCCCGTCGCCCGCCGCCACGCCGCGGTCGAGCCGGTGCAGGCACGCGCGAGCTCCGTCGCGTTCGCCGGCCGCGAGCAGGGCGAGGCCGAGGCGCGCGATGGCGCCGGCGGAGAGGCCGAGCCGTGCGGGCAACTGCAGCATTGCCGGCTCGGCGTCGAGCGCGGGCAGCGCCACGGCAGCGAGCGCTCGCGCCCGCGTTGCCTCGGGTGCGAGGCGCAGCGCCGCCGCCGCCTGCTCGACCGCGAGCGCGAACGCGCGCTGCGCGGTCTCGTCGGCACGCTTCGACATCGGCGCCGGCACCGTGCACCCACCCGCGACGTCGAGCCGTTCGGCCGCGAGGTCGACGCCTGCTTCGCGCAACACCGCGAGCCCGTGCTTCACCAGCACGCTGATCTCGACGTCCGCCTCGCCACCCGGCCAGAACGCGAAGTGCGACGCCCCGGCCCGCAGTTGCCGCAGGCGAGCGAGGCCCGCGCGCAGGCGCCGCCGGAAGGCCTCGTCCATCGCCGGCACGGCCTCGCCGCGGCGCGCACTCGCCCGCACGGCGGCGAAGTACGGCAGCAGCCTCGACAGCGTCTGCTCGGCGCAGCCGTACGGATAGACGGCGAGGTCGAGTTCGAGCCGGCTCCACACCGCGGCGTCGCCGAGCATCACGTCGACGACGAGTTCCTCGTCGACGGACGCCCCCTCGGGCATCGGCACGCGCACGGTGCCCTGGCTGCGCTGCGCGACGACGATCGGGTGCGACACCGCATCGCGCACGATGGCGACGGTTCGCTCGGAACGATCGAGCACCGCGTCCGAACGCAGCTCGAGCAGAAGCTTCGCCTCGCCGCTCGCGATCGCACGCATCGGCACGGCGACCATTCGCGCCGCGCCTGCGCCCACGGACGCAGACACCGTGGTACGAGTCACCTCGATCTGCTTCGGCTCCGTCCGCACGACGACTTCGACCGCGGTCGCCCCGGTCGCAGCAGCCCCCTTCGCGTCGGCTTCGCGCGCGACCACGAGCGGCAGCGAGAACGTGTCGCCCTCGCGCACGCCGCGCGGCACCACCGGCTCGACGGACCACGGCACACGCGTCGAGGTCGCCGCGCGCGCGAGCGCGCCTTCGCCGTTGCTGTCGACGACCACGGCGCTGAGGCGCCAGGTGGTGAGGTCGGACGGCATGCGCACGCGGAAGCTCGCCACGCCATTCGCATCGGCGACGGCCGTTTCGAAGTGTGCGACGGCACGGAAGTCGGCGCGCGCCGGCGGCGCGACGTCGCCGGCCCCCATCGCCGGCCCGCCCGAGCCGGGCACCGCAGGGGCGAAACTCCACTCGCCCAGCTCTGGTACGCGCCCGTTCCGCAGCAGCGACGCGAGCACCTCGTCCGGATCGGCGAACTTCGCGCGCCTCATGCGCTGCCAGTCGGCGTGGGCGACGCCCGGTCGCAGCTCCGCGGTCGGCTCCCTGGTCCGGTCCTCCTCGATCGCGTACACGCGTTCGTCGACGACCGCGAGCGTGACCAGGGACCCGGGCCGCTGCGACCGTACGCGGCAGTCGAGATCGCTCCCCGGCGTCGTCGTGGGCATCACCTCGACAACGGCCTCGACCGCCGGCGCGAGCGTGACGAACGCGAAGTCCTCGACCATCGTCTCGCGATCGGCCAGTGTGACATCGAGCCGCGGCCAGTCGACGCGCAGCACGTCGACCGCCTGCACCGCGCGACCGTTCTCGTCGAACTGCAGCGAGAAGGCGCGAGCATGCCGACTCCTGCCGACCACGAGCAACGCGCGCGCCCCGGCCCTGCCGTGCGCGACGACGCGACAGGTCCGACCGACGACCGCAGGTTCGACGTCGATGCGCGCCTCGTCGTGGCGATGGCGCCACGGGCGATCCGCGACCGGATCCTGCCGCACCGCGAACCTGCGCACCACGTGCGTCGCGGACTGTTCGGTGCCGTCGGGCCCGGTCGTGCGGAACACGACCTCGAGGTCGTCCGCAGGCGAACGCCAGCCCTCGCGCGTGCGCAGCAGCTGCGCCTGCCACTCGGCGAGCGGAACGCGCAGCGAGGCGCGTCCGTCGGCCCCGGTGCGCAGCGCCGTCGTCTGCCCCTCGACCACCGCGTGCACGAGCTGGCCATCGACCGGCGCCCCGCTCGCGTAGCGAACGACCGCCGCGACCTCGACGGCGTCGCGCGACTCGGGCAGCAGCTCGGGCCCCTCGGTCGCCAGCGAGGTGGCGGCACGTTCGAAGTGGGCGATGGCGAAGAGCCCACCCGCATCGAGTTGGAGTGCCTTGCCCTCGGCGTCGACATCGGGCACCTCGACCTTCAGGCTCACACGGCCCTTCGGTGTCGCGACCTCGGGCACTTCGATCGCGAACGCGAACAGCCCGCGCTCGTCGGTTCGGCCCGAACGCACTTCCTCGCCCGCGTCGCCGAAGCTCATGCGCACGCGCACGTCGCACGCACCCGCCGCGCTCGTCAAAGGCACGCGCATGCGGCCATCCCCCTCGTGCGCACACCGTCGCAGCACGATGCGGCCCTGCACCGTCTCGCCTGGCTGGGCGACGGGGCGATCGACCATCGCGTGTAGGAGCCAGCGCTGCTCGGTGTCGCGCCGGATCGCACCCGGAGCCTCGCCTTGCAGACGCGCTGGCCCGAACTCGCTCGCGAGCCGCAGTTCGTGCCGCCAGCCGGCGTGGTTCGCCGCCGGCTCGAGCGGCAGGACCTTCGCGCTCCCGTCGAGTTCGCCGCGCTCGAGGGCGTCGCGCGTCGCCAGCTCGTAGCGCGCTCCGATCGCGCGGCCCTCGGCCCAGGTCGCGAGCACGAGGGCATGATCCTCGATCATGGCGAACGCCTCGAGGTCGCTGACCTCGACCGGCACCACGCCCCACCACGGCGTTGCCTGCGAACGCACGGCCAGCAGGTAGTGCCCGTACGGCACGGCCTCGGCCTTCGCGACTTTGCCCGGCTCGAGGCCAGCACGCTGCACGGGCTCGGCGAGCGCCAGCAGCTCACGCCAATCCAGACGGTCGCTGTCACGGACCAGGCCCTGGAACGCAGCGAAGGCGCGTGGATGCCAAGCGAGTTCGATCGGTTCACGCAAGTCGGCAGGCACCGGGAACCGCGCCTCGCGCCGCAACCAGACGGGTTCGCTCGTGCGCGACACACTCGCGATCGTGAGCAGGGCCATGGCCTCGTCGAGCACCTTCGCATCGCCACCACGCGCTCGCCGCGCCGCGATCTCGCCGCGGATGCCGAGGAGCACCGGCAACAGTGCGCCACGCGCGCGGTCATGGAACCAAGGTCGCTCGCCGATCTCATCGACCCACGCGGCGAGCTCGGGCACCGCATCGCCGCGCCCTTCGTGCTGCAGCAACGCGGTTGCCGCCGCGAGCAGGGCGAGGTCGGCCTCGGGATCGCCAGGGAACGCGCGCGCCACCGCCAACATCGCCATCGCGCGCTGCTCCGACGGCCCCGTCGCCGCCTGAAGGCGCGCACGCGCCGCCGGCGAAGGCAGCTGTGCTATGGCGTCGGCGACGGCCGCCGGGCGATCCGCAAGGCGCGCCAGCAGCGCCTCGTAGGCGGGGTCGGGTTCGGCGACCCCGGTGCGCTCGCCCGTCGGCGGGCTGCTTTGCTGTGCCGTTGCGGTCGCGAGCAGCAGTGAGACGGCGGCAAGAACGCGGGTGGCGAAGTGGCGCAGCATGAGGACCGGGATGGAAAGGGCGGCGGACAGGGAAGCCCGCGCAATGGCAACGGGCGTGCCAGTGCGCCCAAGCCGCCGAAGCTGCGCCGCGGGGGCGAGCATGTTCCGAGTTCGGAACACGAGCTTCCGGAGCCGGGCCATGGCACGGCCGACGACCAGTCCGGGCGTCGCGACGGCTGGCGCAGGCGATCGCGATGATCCGGTTCCTGCTCTTCTCGACCAGCGAACACGACGACTACCACCAACGGACCGACACGATCGCCACGCTGGATCGGCAGGCGCTGTCGCGCACCGCGGCGTGCATCCACCGCACGGTGCTGGCGATCGATGCCCGCGACCGCAGGCTTTCGGCCGAAGCCACGGCGACGGCCTAGCTCGGCAAGACGACCGCGAACTTGAACAGCAGTTGCACCAGGTCGACGCTGAGCCGCACCGCGGCGGCGGCCCCACCGGTCAGCGCCAGCAGGATGGCACCGCAGGCGGACGCTTCCAGCAGCCCACGAGCAGCGGGCGAACCATTGCATTGGTCGGATGGCATGACCCGAGAAGCGTGGGCCAGCGCACCGGCGGATCAGGATTTTCTCGCCGGCGCAGCAAACATGCGGCCCCAGCGGCAGAGCCGGCCTCGCATTCAGCTGCAGCTCGCGGCCTCTGGATCTGCCAGTGCGCGGGGATCAAGCTGTTGCGGCCCGCATCGACGAGGCGGCGGACGGCGTGGGCCGCCGACCCGCGCGCGCCGCCCGCGATCAGCGGACGACGAAGTTCAGCGAGTCGCTGAGGTCGACGAAGCCGAGGCATTGCGACCCGACGATCGAGAAGCCCTGCACGGCCAGCGGGATGCCGACGAACTGCGGGTTGTTCGGCACCGTCCAGCTCATCGGGTTGCCGAAGAAGACGTACTGGTCGACACCCAGCACGCAGTTGCATCCCAGCGCGTTCAGCGGGATGTAACCGGGCACACCGAAGATCACCGTGGAGACGGGGCCGTTGCCGACCGTCACGTCGATCGCCTGGCCGATGGCCGGCGTGCCAGACGCGCTGATCGACAGGCCGCCGCAGGCGAGGCCCTGCGGCACGAAGAGGTTCGCGCTGCCGGTCGCGTAACCGCCGAAGTTCGCCAAGCGGAACGAGTTGGTCGCCTCCTCGGTGAACGAGATCACGTAGCGCGGCGACATCGTGTTGCCACCGCTGAAGTCGGCGCAGATGTTGGCTTGCGAGAAGTTGGTTACGGGAGAGGTCTGCAGGTCGGTGCGCTCCTCGATGCGGAACGTGTTGCTCGCCGGCAGGTAGGCGGCCGTCACGGCTTCCACCCGCGCGAAAAGGAGGTTCTGGCCGATCGTGCGGGTGACGACGAATCGGGTGCCGTCGGAGTCGATCTCGGGATCCTTGTCGTCGGCACCCGGAATCGGCGTGTTCACGGAGAACGCAGCCTGCTCGGCGCCAAACTGCGTCATCAGCTTGCAGAACACGTCGCGCGGCTGGCCGAGCGTGGCGGCGAACTCGTACGCCACCGGCCAGTAGCGAGTGCCGTTTGCGTCGATCGGCGACCCGGCCGAGGGCGAGCTCTCCTCGGCGGGCGTCGCGGCGATGACGAAGAGGCTGGGGCCGATCAGCGCACCATCCCACCTGACGAAGCGGCCGACGGCCTCCTGGTGGTTCGGCGAGAAGACCGCGGTGCGCTGCCAGGAGATCAGCCAATACGCCGGCAGGCCGTTGCTCTGGCCGCACGACTTGCTGATCGACGGCTTGTCGACGCCGACCGAGTACGAGTCGACCAGCGTCGGCGTGGCGTTGACCAGCGTGCCGTTCGGCGCGACCAGCTTGTAGTAGATGGACGTCGCGACACTGGAAGTGCTCGGGCGCTTCATGAACACGACGCAGTAGTAGCCGAGGCCGGGATACGGGTCGCTGCCGACGTCGGGCAGCAACGTCCTGCCGGGCAGGCCGACGACGCCGTCGCGCTCGATGTCGAAGAAGCCACCGAGGCTCGCGTTGGCGTTGATGATGCGCCCGACGACGTAGGACGTGGTGGCCCCGGTGATCTCGCTGACGAGCAGGAAGTTCTGCGAGTCGTTGTTCCCGGCGACCGCGATCTTCGTGTGGTGGGCGCTGGTGAAGTCGATCATGAAGTCGGTCTGCACGAGGTTGAGCGCGTTGTCGAACATCACGCCCCAGACGTCGGTGTCGCCCAAACTGTAGTCGCGCTGATAGACGATCAGCGTGCGGCCGCCGATGCCGCTGGCCTGGATCGTCGCGACGTCGGAGTCGTGCTGGTACTGGGTCTGGCCGGACGCGATGCCGAACCAGTAGTTCAGCACCGGATCGAGCACGATCGGCAGCTGCGCGCGTTCGACGAAGCTGGCCGGGATCTCCATGTGGGCGGCTTCGCCGGTCCACGTGATCGCGAGCGGCAGCCGTTCCCCCTTCGCATCGATCGCGACGGCCTTCGTGTAGTCGACATGGCCGAACTCGTTGCCGAAGCGGATGCCGTTGTCGAGCAGCGACGGTTGCAGCTCACCGGTGATGCGCACGTCGACGGCGATCGCGCCGCGCGACGGCAGCGTCTCGAACACGAACGACTGCTCGAGGCTGTCGAGCCGCGTCTCGACCACTTCGGTCAGCGCGCCGCGCGCGGTGCGCACGGTGCCGGCCGACTCGACCGGCTGGCCGGCGGGCAGCAGCAGCGCCTTGCCACCGACGGTGGCCTGCGCCAGTTCGAGGCGCAGCGGGAAGTTGCGCGGCGCATGGCTGCCGAAGAACGGGATCGTCGTGAAGCCGGTGCCGTCGAAGCTGCCCTTCCAGGCGGTGCCGAGCGCCCACAGCGGGCCATCGGCACTGGGACGGTCGAACATCACGCGTTGCTGCGGCCGGTTGCCTGCCCGATGCGCGAGTGCGCTCGCCTGTTCCGGCGTCAGTTCCGGGGCCGCCTGGACCCCCGCTTCCTCGGCGGGCGGAGGCGTGGCCAGGGCAGGGCGGGTCGGCGGGTCCTGGGCCGGCAGTCCGCTCAGCAGTACGGCGAGAGTCCAGAGGAGGTTCGTTCGCATGGGATCAATGAAGGGCGAGGTCGCCGGTGGTGGACCAGCGGACGACCCTCACCTTCTGCAGCGGGATGCGCACGGGAATCACACGCCGGCATGACAATTCGCGAAGCACAACCGCGACCAGCCTGCCGCGGGCGATCGCACCCTCGTACCGACGGGCTTGTTCTCCCTGGGCTGGCAACCGATCCTCCCCCACCATGCGCCGCACCGCCCTGCTCCTGCTGCTGTCCACCGCCATCACCCTGCCCGCGCAGACACCGCTGCCGGTCGGCAGCCGCGACGTCGCGTGGAGCAATCCCACCGGTGTGGGCAGTGCGACGTTGACCGCGCGCGTGCTCTACCCGGCGACCACGGCCGGCAGCTCCACACCACTGTTGCCACAAGCCGGCGGCTGGCCGGTGGTCGTGTTCCTGCACGGCTTCGCGCTGATCGGCAACAGCTACCAGCCGCTCGGCACGACGTGGGCGCAACAAGGGTGCATCGTGGTGCTGAGCAACACGGCGCAGTTCGACAACGTCGGCCAGGAACTCGACGGTCGCGCCCTGTTCGCGGCGATCGGCAACGCCAACACCGCGCCGGGCCCGCTGCAGGGCGCGTTCGATCTGCAGCGCATCGCCCTCGCCGGCCACTCGATGGGCGGTGGCAACGTCGCCAACGTGCTGGCGCAGAATCCCGGCTACCGCGCCGGCGCCGCGATCGCGCCGGTGCCTCCGCGCGGCAACAACGGCGCCCTGGTCACGACGCCACTCGGCATCGTCGCCGGCACCGGCGACACGGTGACACCGCCGTCGACCAATGCGCAGCCGTACTACCAGTCCCTGACCGGCTACCGGGGCTGCAAGTTCCTCTATCTGCTGAACGGGGACGCGAGCCACACCAACCTCGCCGGCCTGTTCGTCAGCGGCCAGACCGCCACGGCGGTGTTCCAGCGCAGTGCGGCGGTCGCGTTCGCGGCTCTGCGCCACGGACTCGGACTGTCGCCGTCGGCGCTCGAGCAGGCGCTCGGTCCGACCGCGCTGGCCGAACCGCGACTGCTGTCGCTGCAGCAGGAGTTCGCCGACGCCCAGATCTGGACCTCGGCGCCGCTGGCGCTCGCCACCACGCTGCGCGCCTCGGCCGGGATGGAACCCGGGCTCGGCGCCATCGCGGCGGCACTCAGTGCACCGGTCGGCCCGCTGCCGACGCCGTTCGGGGTGCTGCGGCTCGATCCGAGCCTCGCGTTCTTGCTGCAGGTCGGCGTGGTCGGCAACGAGCGCCGACTCGACACCACGATCGCCGTGCCGGCCGATCCGGCGCTGGTCGGGGCTCCGCTCGCGCTGCAGGCCCTCGGGCCGACGATCGCCGCGCCACTGCAGTTCGGCGGGTTCCTGGGCGTCGTCGTGTTGCCGTGAACGGCGGCACGGCCGCACGCCGCGTCCCTGCACCGACGGCCATCAACCCGCGGCCATCAGCGTCGCCAGCCGCGCCAGAGCACGGCTCAACCGCGTGCGCACCGCGCCCTCGTTGATACCGAGTTCCGCCGCGATCTCGGCGTGACTCATGCCGATCACACGCGCCATCAGGATCACCTCGCGCTGGTCCTCGTCGAGCCGATCGAGCCCGGCCTCGAACTTCGCGCTGACCTCCCCGGCGATCGCGTGCTGACTCGGCCCGAAGCCGCCCGGCGTCTCGCCGACCGCGTCGGTGCCGGCGATGACACGGGCTGCATCGCGACGTTCGGCGGCGTGGAAGTCGGCGCGGTTGCGCAGCTTGTTCATCGCCACCGTGAACAGCCAGCGGCGGAAGCTGCCTTCGCCGCGCCATTCGTAGTGCTCGACGCTCTGCAGCGCCTCCCGGCACACCGTCTGCACCAGATCCGAACACGACTCCTGCGCGCGCAGCCGCGGCCCGCTCTTCGCCCGCACGAACACCATCAGGTCCGGCAGGTGCCGGCGCAGCAACGCATCGAGCGCCGCCGCATCGCCACGATGCACGGCGGCGACCAGGAACTGCGAATCGGGCCCGACGTCACTCACCCCGGCAGTCTAGCATTCGGAACGGGAGCCAGCAGGAACGTCACGCCCCGGAACCCGGTCGAACGCCTGCTCGACGCGTTCCTCGCCGGGCCGAGCGACCCGTGGCAAGCGGCGCTCGACGCCTTGGCGCCGCTGGGCGCGCCACACGCAGCCAGCCGCGCAGCCGTCACTGCACCAGCAATCGCCGATCGCTTCGCAGCACCAGAGGGATCCGCCGCACGGGGGCAGCGCCTCGCGACAGCCTCAGCTGCACCGCGTCCTCGCCGACACAGAACAGCCCGCTGCGGCCGCCGTGCAGTGGCAGGACCAAGCTGAACTGGGTGCTGTTCGCATGCGGCATCAGCAACGGCACCAGGGTGCCGTTCTGGTCTTCGCAGCAGCAGCTATCGGCCTCGGCGGGGTCGGCCAGCACCACTTCGACCGGACAGCGGCGGTACACGAGAACCGGCGCCGCGGGGTCTCGGAGCAGCAGTGCCAGATCGATGACCGTGGGCATGACCGAGTCGCCCTCGACCATCAGGAACGTCCCGCGGCTGCCTACCTGACGCAGTCGGAAGCAGCCGTCGGCATCGCTTTGCGCCAGCCCGCCATTGCGGAGCACGTACCATTCGAACTCGCCCAGCGGCGATTCCCTTTTGCAATGGAACGGCACGATCTTCTGGCGCACCTGGGCGCCGACGATCGGTTGGCCGTCAGCGGCGATCAAGCGTCCTGCGACCTCCGCCAACACTTCGTTGCGTCGGATGACGAGCTCGGTGGTCGATCCATCGCGCACGTCGAGCGTCGTACCGAAGCAGCCGGTGCCGCGGTCGAATGCAGCCAGCCGGTAACTGCGATCCAGCAAGCCGGTCAGTTCGAACCGGCCTTCCGCATCCGCGACCACGAAGAACCACAGCGACGTCGCGTGATCGATGTGCATGAGCTTGTCGCCCGGATGTCCTTCGTTGGCGAGCACACTCATCCGAGTCGGGCCGCCGGCCAGGAAGTACTCGAGATGCACGGCGACATGGTCCAACATGCCGAACGGTGTCGGTCCCACCAACCAGACCTCGGCACCGGGCACGGGCTGGCCGGTGTCGTCGACGACCCGACCCGATGCGGTGCCGGGTCGTGAGGTGAGTGACACCACCAGCGGCACCGTGCCGGCGACGCCGGCATCGACCTCGTCCTGGTACCGTTCTCCCCAGCCGATCCGGGGCAGGGCCGCCACCAGGTGACCGGTCGGTGTGTCCGCCGGGAACGCGAAGCGGCCCGCGCTGTCGGCGTAGGCGGCGTTGCTGCCCATGCAGACCCGCGCACCTGCGGCCGGTGCGCCGTTGGCCAGCAACACGGTGCCTTGTGGTCCGCGGGCCGGGGCGGAGGCCGGCAGCTCGAGGCGCAACCGGTCCGTGCCGAGCATCGGACTCACGGCGACGCCGTCGCCGAGGGGCGTCGAGAAGCGCAGCCTGGCGCCGCGCACCGCCGGCAGGCCCGGGAACACGAACCGGCCCTGCTCGTCGAGCGGCACGCTCCAGACCGTGTTACAGGCGCGATCCAAACGGTCGCCGACCCGCGCGTGGAGATCGTTCGGGAGCTCGAGCCAGACCCGACCATCGGTGACCCGCTCGCCGGCCGAGGTCACGACCTCACCCGCGACCTGCAGCTGCGGTGCCACCACCACGATGGGCTCGACGGCACTCTGGCTCGACCAGTTGCTGATCCAGACCGTCGCGAGATCGGCTCGATCGGCGAGCAGGAGCGCCTGCTCGCACGCCAACTCGCCGACGAAGACGCCGGTGCCGTCGCTGGTCGCGAAGCCACGGAACTGCTGTTCCATGCGCAGTGTCGGCAGCGATTCGCCGGGTGCACCGGAGATCGGCACGCCGCCGACGGGAAGCCCCTCGCAATCGATCACACGGCCACGGACCGACCGTCGGTGGGGCAACGTCGGCGCGCCGGTACCGCTGGTCGCGGTCGTCGGCTCCTCCCGCGTCGCAGCGACCCGCGTAGCTGCCGCGGCGGGCAGGGTGGCGGTCGAGGTCGCGGCGCCGGTCGCGATGGCGTGCGGAGCGGGGGCGGAGTCCCGCGGCCACCAGAGCACGCCGAGCACCAGCACCACGACCGCGCTGCCAGCCACCACCACACTGCTCGCCACTCGACGGGTGGTCGTCGCACTGCCCGGCCATCCGACGGCAACGAGCGCCGCCAGCCAGTTGGCGCGGTCGCCGTAGTCGCGGTCGAGTCGCCGGCGCAGCTGCTGCATGGCTCGCTGCAGGCGGCTGTGCACGGTCGCCACCGGCACCCCTTGTTCGCGCGCGATCTGCCGCGGCGGGAAGCCGTCGAAGAACCGGAGCAACACCGTGGAACGGTACGGCTCGTCGAGTTCCATGACCGCGGCGGCGAGCCGCTGCTGGTCCGCGGCCCGCTGCACGGAATTCTGCCCCTGGCTCACGACGTCCGCTTCGGTCAAGGAGTGCAGACGAGGCCGGCGGCGGTCATCGCGCCGCCGGGCCGCCATCAGGTTCTGCACCACGGTCGTCAGCCAGGCTCGCCAGCTGTTCGGTGGCTGCTGCTGTCGCAGCGCCGCCGCGCACGCGTCCTGCACCAGGTCGTCGGCCACGTCGGGGTCGCGTGCCAGTCGACGCGCCAACGTGCGCAACCAGCCGAGGTCCTCGAGCAGCAGTTGGATGCGATCGGATCCCATGGTCGCCGCAGGTCAGCGGATCACGACGGCGAGCCCCGCGGTCGCGGCCAGGCCGAGGCTGCCGACCGCACCATCGGCGACGAACCACTGGCCGCACAGTTCGACCCCGGCCAGCGCGGAGCTGTTCGGTATCGGCAGCGGCTGGTCGCGTTCGCCGAACAGGTCGGTGACGCCGGCGGTGAGCACCAACGGATCCACCAGCAGACTGCAGCCGGCAGCTCCGAGCGAGCCCAGCGCGAACGGCAGCGGCACACCGAGCACCGACGACACGGCGCGATCCGAGCCGGTGACCAGCAACGTCAGCGCCACGGGCGGTGCGTCGCGCAGGCCGAGCGCGAAGTTCGTGGCCCCGAGCGTCGGTCGCCCCGGCACGCTCCAGGTGGCCGCGGCGCCGAGTCCGCAGCCGACGCCGAACGGCGTCGCGGTCGCCGTGGTGGCGGTGCTGATGCCGAAGTCGATGATCGAAGTCGAGCTCGTCCACACCGGCGCCGTGGGCTGCAGTTCGCTCCACAGCTGTTGGTTGTCGGCCCAGGCCAACGTGCCGAACCGGGTGTAGCCGACGGCGACCAGCGCACCGAGCCCGGTGCTCACGGTCGCGGTGATGTTGCCGGTCGCCGGATCGATGCGGTGCAGATCGCCAGACACGAGCCCGACGCACAACTCGTTGCCGAACGGCGAGACGGCGAGCGAGCGGATCGCGGCGTAGTTGCCGACGGTTCGCTGCACCCCGGTCACCATGTTGAACTCCACCACGGCCCCGGAGTTGGTCGCGACGTAGACCGACGGTTCGGCGACCGCCACGTCGACGGCGCCGGGCAGCGTGAACAGCGGGATCGCCGGGTTCGGCAGTGTGGTCGGCTGTTTGACGAACGCTTCGACGACACCCGCGCGCAGCGTGACCATGCGACTGGTGCCGACATCGACCCGATCGCCGGCGACGCGCAGCCAGAAGCCCCATTGCGCGCCGTTGATGCGGCCGAGCAGTCCGACGTTGTTCCGGAACACGCCGGGAAAGCCGACCAGCGCCATGAAGAAGAAGTGGTCCGGCACGGTCGGGTCGACGGCGACGCTGACCGGTGGCGTACCGAAGGAAACGCTCTGGCCGAGCACCTGGGTCGTGCCGCGTCCGGCCAGATCGACCAGCCGGTAGTTCGGCTGTCCGGGGACCGCCGGCTCGAGCACCACCGCGACGTCGGCAGGAAGCTGGGCGGCGAGCGGTGCCGTCAGCACCAGGGCAGTCAACGAGAAGGCAGGGAGTCGCATGGGATACCTCACCGGGTCAGCAGTCGAAGTCTGGATCAGAAGATGCGAAACGCCAACCCGGGCGCCGCGGCGATGCCGAGCGGCTGCACCGTGGCGTCCGGTGTGAAGGCCTGCACGGAGAACTCGGCGCCGAGCAGGGCCGTGCCCGGCGGCACCGGCAGCCCGAGGGCGGCGATCCCGAGCGG
>JALORC010000056.1 GCA_025459175.1 Planctomycetota bacterium
GCATCATCGGATGACGATCGGCGGCAGCCGCTGCTCCGTTCCCGACGTCACCACGAACGGTGCGGGGTCGGCCTTCACGAGCTTGGCCAGCTGCATCTCTTCGATCCGCAGCTGGTACTCCCCCGCGGGCACCCCGAGGAACGTGAACTTCCCGGCCCGGTCCGTCTCCGCGAAGAGCGGTTCCAGCTGGCAATGATCCTTGCCGATGCGGGTCCGCCATAGTTGGACCGTGATGCCGGCGTACGGCTGTGCCTTGCCGCCGACCACGGAGCCGCGCACGAAGCCGGTGGGTTGCATCGGCACGGTGACGACGCCTTCTTTGCCGGGCACGAGCTCGATCGGCTCGGACACTCCGCCGCTCTCGGTCCCATGGACCGCGATGCGCACCGGATGCTCCGTATCGGCGAGTCGATCGAAGCGCAGCTCGCCGTCCGCATCGGTGGCGGCATGTGCGACCGAGTGCCAGAAGCCGGTGGTCGACTCGGCCAGCTCCAACAGCTCGGCTCGCGCGAACCGCACGGGTTGCCCGTGCGATTCGAGCACGCGTGCCCGCAGCGAGCTCGCCGGGACGGCGACCAGTTGCACTCCGGCCCTCAGTTGCGCCACGAAGCTACCACGATCCTGCAGGCGCAGCCCGTGGCTGGATCGTGGAGTCAGCACCAGCGACTCCTCGGCCAGCCACAAACGGCTGAGGTGCGGATCGGCCGCCGCCACGCCGATCGTGAACTCCCCCTCGGTGTCGGTGGTCGTGCTGGTGACCATGGGGTCGCGTTGCCAACGGGTGGCAGCCGGCCCGTGTTCCGCGGTCGCGAACAGCACGGCGCCGGCGATCGCCTGGCCATCGAGGTTGACCAGCGTGCCGTGGATCAGGACCGGCTCAGGTGGGCGCATCGACAACCCTGCCTCGAATCGTGGCGCGACACCGGTCAGCACGCCGCCGCGCCGCGGCGCACCATCGGCATGCAGCTGCACGAACCAACGCGCCCGCGGCAGTCCACGCACGCACAACTCGCCGGATGCCTCGAGTGCAAGCGGTTGTTCGAGACAGCTCGGCATGACGATCGGCGATTCGCCGCGCAAGGCCCGCAACGACACCGTGGGCCATTGCGAGCGTTCGGCAGGCAGGTCGGCGACGCGCACCTGCAGTTCCATCTCGCCGCGATCCGGCAACGGCGGCAGCTCGATCTCGGCATCGCCGTTCACGAGCAGCCAGAACTCACGCACCCGGAAACCCGGCGCCGCGGCGCGCACGACACAGGCGCCGAGTGGCACGCCGCGCAGTTCGAAGCGGCCGTCGGCACCGGTGCTGGCCCGCGGTGGACGGATCGCGGCACTCGGGCGCTGCAGGTCGCGCACCGCGACCACCGAGGCGCCATCGACCGGCTGCCGGTTGGAGTCGAGCGCGCGGCCGCGCAACGTCACCGCATCGTTGGCGCGGAGCTGGAGCGTGGGCATCGGCGTGGCCGGCGACAGCTCGAACTCGGCGCGTGGCGTGGTCCAGCCGGGACACTCGGCGAACACGAACCAGCGACGATGTCGCGGCACGCGGTGGAACAAGAACACACCCTCGCCGTCGCTCCTTGCGCGCTGCACGACGCGGTCGCCATCCGGATCCTCGGTGAGCCACAGAGCGGCGTTGACCATCGGTTCGCCGTGCGGGCCGACCACCCGGCCGTGCACCGAGCCGGTGGTCGTGATCGGGGCCGGCGTCTGCGCGAACAGAGCTCCTGCCGTCAGCAGGGCGCGCCATGGATGCCGACCGATGCTCCCGAACCCGTTGTTGCGTTGCACCGAGGCATCGTCGGGATGTCCGGCCGATCCGTCCAGCCGATCCGTCCGGTCTGGCTGCACCACGGCCGCCTCGCTCACGGCGCGATCTGCAGATCCGCCATCAGCTGCCGCACCACGGCCTCGTGCTGGTCCCACTGCTTCTCACCGGTGGTGGCGGTGACGATCACGATCTGGTCGCCGCGCAGGTAATGCAGCTGCAGACCGTGCATCGCCGGCAGGCCCGGGATGACGCCGTGATACTCGGTGCGCAGCACCGGCATCTCGCCCTGGGTGCCGAGCTCGAGCTGCACGACGGTCATCTTGGTCAGCCGGTCGAACTCCTGGCGCGCGGCCGCCAGCTGCGCATCGAGATCGGCTGTGGCGCCGCGTGGCTGGATCTGCACGTTGACGTTGACGAGGAAGCCCTGTCGCTGCGTGCTCGGCATCGTCAGCATCGTCATGCCCTGCACCTCTTGCAGCTGCCAGCCGTCCGGCACCGGGATCGACAGGCCGGCGCGCCCGAGGCGCCAGCGCCCGTCGACGATGCCGTTGTTGCGCTGTTGCTCGAGCAGCACCGCTTCGACCGCCGCGGTCGACGTCGCGTCGCCGCCGCCGGCGGCCACCGGCGGCAGCGTCTCGGCGAGCTTCGCCAGCAGCGGGTCGGCGACGTCCGGATCGGCATTGCCGATCCAGTCGACGACGCGCTCGTGGATCTCGAGTCGGCCGCGCTTGCTGCTGCGCAGCGCCGCCGCGAACTGGGCGGCGTCCTCGCTGCGATCGAACACGCTGCGCCATACCGCCACCGGCGCACCGTTCTCGTCGTCGTCGGGCTTGGCATCCGTCCGGCGCATCACCAGCAACCGGTCGCCGTCCCAGCCGGCGGTCGCGATCGCGGCCGTGTGCAGGTCGGCGCCACTCTGCCGCAGCATGTGATAGCTCAGCAGTTCGCCGACCACGGTGCTCGCGAGCGGGCGCCAACCGGCGAACTCCGGCAGCTCGATCGCCTGTGGCAGGTCCTCGCCGAGCTTGTCGGGGTGCAGCAGCTGCTCGGTCGACGTCGGCGGAGCCTTCCAGAGCTCCTGCACCGCGGCGAAGCCGCCGGCCGCGAAACGGCGCGCCATCACGTCGCGGCCGGTGCCGTAGAGCAGGCCGGTGAGTTCGCCGGCGAACAGGCCCTCGAGCTGGCTCGCGAACGTGTTGCCGATCAGCGTCGCCACCGCCTCGTTGCCGCGCAGTGCGGCCACCGCGGCGACCTCGGCCTCACCCTCGAGCACGCAGCGCCGCGCCATCGCTTCGTCGAGCGACGCCCGCGCGGCGCCGAACAGGGCCTGGATGCCGCCTTCCCGCGTGTCCTGGCACGCATGCACGAGCTCGTGCGTGATCAGCGGCAACAGCGAACCGGCGAGCGCCTCGGCGGTCTGGCGGGTGCGCGACGGCAGCAGCACGAAGGTGCGGCGGATCGGGTCGTAGTAGGCGGACAGACCACGCGCCATGCCGGCGACCGCACGCTCGCGCAGCTGCTTGGCGTCGCGGCCGGCCTTCTGGCCGAGCCCGTTCATCAACGCGTGTTGCAGCAGGAACGCGTGCGGCGGGAACAGCAGATCCTGCTGCGCATCGAGGTCGGCGATCACTTCCTTCGCCTTGCGACTCTGCATGCCGAGTTCGGCCGGCACCTGGTAGCCGATGGCGGCGAGCTTGGTGCGCGCCTGCTCGACCAGGGCCGCGTTCGGGTCGACGGGGGTGGTCGCGGCGGGTGCGGGTTCCGGGGCAGGTTGCTGTGCGGTCAGTGCGGATGCGGCCAGCAGCCAGAGGATTCGCGCCGGCGCGAGAGGGTTCATCGGCGCAGGACTATCGCGTTGCGCGGCAGCTGTCGAGCCGCGCCTGCTGCGCGTGCAATCGAGAGGCCCCGACCCGCGAGCTGCTGCTGCCACCGGCGCCGCACATCGGAATGGGCTTGTGCAGCCGCGGAATCTCCAGCTTCCCGTGTGCATCCCGAAATCGAGGATCATGATACTGCGCAACCAATGCCAACTGCTTCGAAGGGTCGGACGCCGGAAGGTCACCAGCAGGTAGTTCGCCAGCAGAGGGACGGTGCGAAGCAGCGCCTCGCGAGCAGCAAGCGGAGCGCCCCCTTGCTGCCGTTCCGCCCCGGCCGCGGCGGCGCCACCGCGTGATGGTCTCCACCCTGCGAGCTTCGATGAGTGGTATCGCCTCTCGTTCTGTTCTCGTCATGGATTCCCGGTGCCGGCTCATGGCGCTGGCTCTGCCGTGGCTGTTGGTGGCGACGCCGCCGGCGATGGCACAACAGCCGGTGACGACCGCAGGCACGGTCGTCGACGCCGACGGCAAGCCGGTCGCCGCTGCCGAGGTGTGGTGTTGCAGCGCGCCACCTTGGATCGAGGACTCGTTCGATGCGGTCGAAGTGGTGCAGGTGACCACGGGCGAGGACGGGCGCTTTCGCGCAGCGTTGCGTTCCGATCGCTGCTACAGCATCTGGGCCACGCTCGCGCCCGACGGCGAGCGACCGGCCCGCGCTTCGCTGGCGGTGAACGACGTGCTGGCGGGCAGCGTCGTGCCGCTGAAGCTGCACGCGTCGCCAGCGCCCGAACGGTTCGCCATCGAAGGCATCGGCGAACTCGGCGGCGGCGGACCGTTCACGTTGCTGCTGCGGCCGGCGGCGCGCATCGGACCGCTGTATCGCTTGCCGATCGGCGCCGACGGCAGCGTGTCGCTGCCACCGTTGCCGATCGAGTCGCCGATCGCCAGCATCGTCGATGCCGCGGGGCGGGTCCGGGTCGGCTCCTTGAGCAGCTTCGGCGCGTATGGCTATGTCCCGCCCGTCACGCGCCGTCGTTGCCGTGTCGTCGATGCGGACGGCAGGCCGGTGGCGGGCGCGACGATCAGCCACGTGAGTGCGATCCATCCCGGTGCGCCAACGGCTCCGTTCCATTCGCCGCGTGAGTCGACGGTCTCGATTTCGTCACCCCCGACCGATGCCGAAGGTTGGACCGAGCTGTCGTCGCACGAAGTGACGGGTGTGATGGTGGCGCACGCCAAGGGCTACGGCAGCGCGCGAGTCGGCCGACGCAACGGAATGTGGATCCAGGACAACGAGTTCCTGGCTGATGATCCACGTGCTTCGGGCGAGTGGCCCGAGGAACTGACGTTCCGCCTGCCGAGCGCCGCGCCGATGCGTGGTCGCCTGCGCCGCGGCGAGCAACCGCTCGGTGGGATCGGTGTGCTGGCGCGCGTGCAGGTCGTGCTCGAGACCGATGCCATGGGTGGCCTGTTCCGCAGTTGGTTCCCGCATCACGTCACGACCAGGACCGCGGCGGATGGCTGGTTCGAGTTCGATCCGCTGCCTGGACCGGTCGGTGGGATGCAGTTGGCGTTCGGCGCCGAAGTGGCAAGGTTGCCTGTGTTGCCGATCCCGCGCCGCCGGGGCCCGGCCGGCGAACTCGATTTCGACCTCGCGCGTTGGCCCGTGCTGACCATGCAGGTGCTCGATGCCGGGGCCGGCCCGCCGGCCGCCGCCCGCTGTGTGCTGTTGCCGGCCGATCCGGCGGCGGATGTCGACGGCATCGTGCTGTCGACGGATCGGGCCGGGCGGCTGCGAGTCCAGCTCGAACCCGGCGAGTGGTTCGTGTTCGCGACCGATGGTCGTGGCATGGCGGCGCAGGTGTTGACGGTGGCCGCCGGCAGTGAGCCGGCCCCGGTCTCGCTCGCGCTGCAGCCTCTGGTCGCACGTCGTGGCGTCGTGCGCAATGCGAACGGCAAGCCGGTGGTGGGGGTCGGCATCCGCGTCGGTGGCAGCCAGGGCCGTGGCGCGCCGGTCGACGGCACGCCCACCGGTGCGCTGTTGCAGGCGCACGCGATGCGGTTCCACAGTGGCCTGGCGGCGGCGGTCGAGACCGATGCCGAGGGGCGGTTCGAGCTGCGCTTCTACACCGTGCCCGGACTCGTGCTGCTGGCAGAGGCGTCGGGCTGCAACGCGACGCTGCGGCTCGAGCCGGGCGACGAATGGGAACTCGTCACCGAATCGCGGTAGGCCGGCTCGCGGCCAGCTACACTGCCCACCCGCCGCCAATGTCGAAACTGCTCCTGCTCGCCCTGTTGTCGTTCCCTGCCGCCGCGCTGGCGCAGCAACCGGAGCCGATCCAGGCGCCGGCACCGACCGCCGAGAACCACGCCCGCTGGCTCGAGTTCCTCGAGCCGGATGCCACCGAGACCGCCTACCGCGCGATCGCGTGGCGGTCGAAGTTCTGGCCGGCGGTGCAGGAGGCGAAGGAGCTCGGGCGCCCGATCCTGTTCTGGGCGATGAACGGGCATCCGCTCGGCTGCACTTGAAACAACGGCGTCCGCGGACGCCAACTGGTCTGGTCAGACCGGGAAGTACAGAAGCTCGCCGAACAGTTCGTCGTCGTCGCCGACGAGGTCTACATGCTCTACCCGGAGGATCCGGGCAACCTCGCGCGCGTCGCCGACAACGCCGAGCACCGCTTCTTCAAGCGCTACGGCGAGTCGATGCCGGCCGGGTTCTGGAACCATCCGGGCACCAAGCAGGGCATCTACATGATCGGGCCCGACGGCGAGTACCTCGAGGGCAAGGCCGCGGCGAACGGCGAGCCGCGCGACATCGAAGCGCGCCTGCAGCGGGCGCTGGCGGCGTGGGACAAGCTGCGCAAGCAGAAGAAGTATGCGAACCGTCCGGTGCCCGCCGTGGTCGAAGCGGCGCCGCCGGAGGTCGCCGGCAAGGCGCTGATCCTGCGCGCGTCGCTGCGCGACCTGCCGCGCGGCCAGGGGGCCTCGGCGAAGGCGCCGAGTCGCTGGCGGCGCGAGCTCGGCGACAGCCTCGGCTGGCGCGGGTTCGTCGAATGGGCGTGGAACCAGAACTGGATCGGCTTCGACGACCCGCGGGCGTTCGTCACCGATGCCGCCGCGCCGCAGCCGGTGGCCGACGACGTCGTGCGGCGCCTGTGCCGCGAGGTGCTGGTCGACAACGTGCGCGGTCAGCAGCCGTGGTGGGAGGCTGCGCACGTGCGGACGGCGACGCTGACGATGCGGCGGGTGAAGGCCGACAAGGTCTGGCGGCTCGAGTACCAGGGCGAGGCGCGCATGCAGGACGGCGATCGGGCGTTCGCGGCGCGGCTGCGCGGCGAGGCGGAGTGGGATCCGCAGCAGAAGAAGTTCGTGCGCTTCGAGTTGATCGCGCTCGGCGACCGCCGCGGGGCGGGCACGTTCAACCAGCGCAGCGAGGACCTCGGGCCGGCCCCGATGGGGGTGGCGCTGCGCCTGTTCGCGCCACAACCGAAGGCGGCGGGCAAGGCGCGCTGATCGGCCGGATCGGCGGAATGCTCCGGTTCGGGACCCGGAACCGGCCCCTGGTTGCACACCAGGTAGGCAGTGCCATGATCAGGGGGCCATGTTGGACTCCTCGTTCGCGGCGCGCTTCGAACAGATGGGGAGGTTCTTCATGGGCACTTCGGACGTGCATCTGGCTCTCGAGCGGGTCACGCAGAAGCTCGACGAGCTGCAGATCCCGTATGCGATCTGCGGCGGCATGGCGGTCAATGCGCACGGCCATCAGCGCACCACGACCGATGTCGACGTGCTGGTGACGCCGGAGGGCCATGCGCGCTTCAAGGCCAGCGCGGTCGGGCTCGGCTGGGTCGAGAAGTTCCCTGGCAGCCGCGGCGTGCGCGATGCCGAGCGCAAGGTGCCGATCGACTTCCTGCTGACCGGCGGCATTCCGGGCAGCGGGGAGCCGCACGGGGTGGTCTTTCCGGATCCGGCCGCGGTCGCGATCGAGCATGCCGGGCACAAGTACTTGTCACTGCGGGCGCTGATCGAGCTGAAGCTGGCGAGTGGTCTGTCGGCGCCGGACCGGATGCAGGACTTCGCCGATGTCCTGCAGTTGATCCGCTGCAACCGGCTCGGCGAGCACTTCGGCGACGGTCTGCACCCCTACGTGCAGCCGAAGTATCGCGAGCTCTGGGGCTACGCGCAGAAGCCGAGCGACCTGCCGGAGTGAATCCGCACCCCGCCGACGCGGTCAGCCCGCGTCGCCGAGCGCCGTCAACACCTTGCCGACGGCGTCCAGCAGCGCCGTGTAGGTCGCGCGCTGCCCTTCCTTGAACAGCAGCGCAGTGCGCAGCAGGTTGCGGAACTCGGTCTCGCCGGCGAGCGCGCGATAGGCCTGGTGATAGCCGGTGGCGTAGCCAGGACCGGTCTCCGACACGAAGCTCGGTCCGTGCCGATCGAGGAACGGGAACAGCCGGTCGAGCACGAAGTGGCGGTTGATGTCGTCCCATTCGACCGCCATCGGATACGCGCGTTCGTACAGCGTGATGACCTCGTGCAGCAGTCGCTTGTCGCGCACTAGCCGCGAGCCGGCCATCTGCTGCAGCTCGACGTAGCTGGCTCGCGACGGCGCGAACGCTACGTAGCTCAGCACCTGGTCCATCGCCCGATCCAGCTCCTCGGTCGACATCGTGGCCCCGTCGCGTTGCAGTCGCTGCACGGCAGCGAGGCCGCGGTCCACCATTTCGAGGCGCCGCTGCAGCTGGGTGCGATCGGCGCGCAGTTCGTCGACGATGCCCCGCAGCAGCCGCGTCTCCTGCTGCCGGTCGTCGCGTTGCTGCCGCCAGTCCTGGAACCCGAACGAGATCGTGATGCCGAGCACGACGACGAACAGCTCGAGGCAGAGGCGCGGCACGGTACGGCGCACGGCGATGGCAACGGGACGGGGCATCGCGCCGAGTCTAGCGATCGCGCGGCGATCACCAGGGGCCGACCGGCTCGCCGCGTTCGCACGCCGCGAGCCGGCGCTCGAGCAGCCGCCGCTCCGGCTCACTGCACGGGTGCTGCAGCGCCTGCCGCAGGCAAGCGCCGGCCGCGGCGTGGTCGCCGAGTTCCCAGTGCAGCTGGGCGGTGACCGCGTGCAGCAGGCCGTAGTCGCGCATGGCGCGATCGCGATCGAGGCCGGCGAGCGCGACCAGCCCGGCCGCCGCACCCTGCACCTTGCCGACCGCGATCGCGCGGTTGAGTCGCACGATCGGCGACGGCTGCAGCGCCTGCAGTTGATCGTAGTGGCGCAGGATGCGCGGCCAGTCGGTCGACGCATAGTCGGGCGCCGCGGCATGGACCGAGGCGATCGCGGCCTCGACGTGGAACGGTGACAGCACCTCGCCGCCGATGCCGGCGCGGAAGTGGTGGAACCCGTATTGCAGCCAGGCCCGGTCCCAGCGCGAGCGATCCTGTCGTGCCAGCGGGATCAGTTCGCCGTCGGCCGTGGTGCGCGCCGGCGAACGCGCGCCGAGCAGCAGGATCAGTGCCAGCAGCGCGTGCACGCGCGGTCTGCGCAGGGCGGGCTGCTGCAGCAGCAACGCGCACAGCCGCGCCGCCTCGTCGATCAGTTCGGGGCGCAGCAGGGTGCTGCCGGCGTGGGCGCGGTGACCTTCGTTGAACAGCAGGTAGATCGCCGCCAGCACCAGGTCGAGCCGCGCCGGCAGCTGCTCGGCCGGCGGCAGCTCGAACTGCGCGCCCTGCTGCAGCTTCGCCTTCGCCCGGGTCAGGCGCTGCGCGATCGTCGCCTCCTGCTGCAGCAGCGCGCGCGCGATCGCCGGCACGCCGAAGCCGCACACGTGCTTCAGCAGCAGCGGCACCCGTGCCTCGGTCGGCACGTCAGGATGGCTGCACAGGAACAGCATGCGCAGGGTGTCGTCGGCGATCGTCGCCGGCGCCGCGGGCGGCCCGGCCTCGGTCGCCGCCCACTGCTGCAGTTCGGCCTCGACGCGGGCGCCGATCCGGGCCCGGCGCAGCGCGTCGAGCGCGGCGTTGCGCGCGACCCGGAACAGCCAGGCCTCGGGTTGCTCGGGCACGCCTTCGACCGGCCATACCCGCAGTGCGCGCAGCATGGCCTCCTGCACCACGTCCTCGACCAGCTCGAGGCGCTGGGGGCCGAGGATCCGGCACAGCCCGGCCACCATCGCCGCATGGCGGTGACGGAACAGCTCGGCCAGCAGGTCGGGCGGCAGCGGCGGGGCGGGCGGTGGTGGTGGGGTGGTCGGCAACGGTTCAGTCCTCGGGGCCGCCCATGAAGTCGACCTCGCGGATCTCGATGCTGCCGAACCGCAGGTTCGGGTGTCCATGGCACAGCTTGGCGGCGTGCTGGTAGCTGTCGGCCTTGATGATGTAGTAGCCGCCGACGACTTCCTTGGCCTCGACGAACGGCCCGTCGGTGATCTCGACCCGTTGCCCCGGCCGCGGGTGGATCACCATGCCACCCTGGTCGGTCAGCTTGTTGCCGGCGTCCATCCGCCCCTCGGCGGTCAGCTGCTGGCTCCAGGCTTCGTATTCACCGAGGATCGCGGCGAAGTCGTCGGGGGTGTAGGCGGAAAAGTCGGCGGTGACGTCACCGCGCAGGATCAACATGTACTTGGGCATGGGTCGGGTTCTCGTGCGGCGGCGGGATGCTGCCGTCCCCGTCAAGACGAACGGCGCGCGCCGGTCGCGACCGGCAGGTGCAAAAATGTTCCAGCGATCCGGTGCGGGTCGCGATCGGGGCCTCGCTTCCGTCGTGGCGACCCGGACGAGCCATCGGTAGCATCGCCGCGTCGGTACGGAAGCCTGCGCATGGCCATACACACTTCGCCCTCGGATCGTCCGTCCTCGTCCCCATGGCGTGCTGCCCGACCGGCCGAGCGCTGGCGGTCGCTGCGCCCGTTCGCCATCGCGGCGGTGGCGCTGGCCGGCTTCCAGCTGTTCGGTTGCCGCTCGACCTCGAACTGGCAGCCGTACGAGCGTCCGGATGCCGCGGCGGCGGCGGCGATCACCGCCGCGGCCGGCGCCAAGGACGGTGCGGGTGTCTACGTCGAGGACGGTTCGTGCGTCGGCTGCCACGTCGGCTGCTCCGATCCGCACCCGGGTGGCCGGGTCGCTTCGTGCGTGTTCTGCCACGGCGGTGACGCGACGGCGACCACGGCGCTGGCGGCGCATCCCGGCCCGAAATTCCCGAAGGCGTGGGGCAAGACCTCGAGCACCGACCCGAACAGCAAGGGGGCCACCGACTCGGCCAACCCCGAGCGCCCGTACATGCTGACGATGACCGAGCACCAGGCCTGGGTGCGCTTCGTCAACCCGGGTGACCTCCGGGTCGCCAACCAGACCTGCGGGCCGTGCCACGCCGACGAGACCTTGCGGGTCATGAAGTCGCTGATGACGACCGCGCAGCACTTCTGGGGCACCGCGACCTACGCCAACGGCATCGTCAGCACCAAGCGGTCGATCCTCGGCGAGTCGTACGGCCCCGACGGCACGCCGCAGAAGATCAATCACGTGATCCGCGAGCCGGGCCAGCCCGATCGCGCGCCGACCCCCGAGGAGATGGCGAAGCACAGCTGGTCGCCGGTGGCGCTGCCGCTGCCGCACTGGGAGGTCACGCAGCCGAGCAACATCTTCCGCATCTTCGAGAAGGGCAGCCGGCTCGGCACCGCGGCGCTGGGCCTGAACGGCCTCAATTCGCCGATCCCGGGCCTGCCGGACAAGTTCGAGGACCCGGGCCGTCCGAACAACAAGTCGTCGGACCGGGGCCTCGGCACGCTGAATCGCGTCGACCTGCCGACGCTGAACGTGCACAAGACGCGCCTCAACGACCCGCACCTGTCGTTCTTCGGCACCAACGACCAGCCCGGCGACTACCGCGGCAGCGGCTGCACCGCCTGCCACGTGATCTACGCCAACGACCGCGATCCGGTGCACAGCGCGCTCTACGCGCAGTTCGGCAACACCGGCACCGGCAACAAGGGTGAGGCGGCCGCGTTCATGAAGCGCCCCGGCTTCGCCGGCGGCCAGCCGGTCGACCCGACCATCCCGCAGGACCGCAGCGGCCACCCGATCGCGCACCGCTTCACGCGCGCGATCCCGTCGAGCACCTGCATGGTCTGTCACATGCACCAGCCGAACAGCTTCCTGAACACGTACTACGGCTACCAGATGTGGTCGTACGAGACGGACGGCCAGGTGATGTTCCCCGAGCAGCAGCCGGACCAGTCGCACAAGGAGCAGCGCGAGATCTGGGACCGCAACCCCGAGGGCGCGGTGGTGCGCGGCAAGTGGGCCGACCGTTCGTTCCTCGACGGCGTCGCCAGCGAGGTCAATCCGAAGCTGCAGCACACGCAGTTCGCCGACTACCACGGCCACGGCTGGATCTTCCGCGCCGTGTTCAAGACCGACCGCAAGGGCAACCTGCTCGACAAGGACGGCAACGTCGTCCCGTACGACAAGAAGGACAAGTTCGCCGGCGTGATCCCGCCGCTCGGGCAGTTCCCGGTCGACCGCGGCTGCTTCGTGCCGAAGCCCGGCCAGCCGGTGCACCTGAAGGACATCCATGCCGAGGTCGGCATGCACTGCGTCGACTGCCACTTCGAGCAGGACGTGCACGGCGACACGCACCTGTACTCCGAATACCAGGCGGCGATCCAGATCCAGTGTCAGGACTGCCACGGCACCGCGACCGAACTGGCGACGCTGCGCTTCTCGGGCCCGGCGGCGAAGGCCGAGAGCACCGATGCCGGCGCCAAGAAGCAGAGCATGACGCAGCGGCCGGACCGCTCCGGCACCGAGACGCCGTGGGGCAAGCGCCGCTTCGAGTTCAAGACCGAGAACGGCCGCCGCCGCTTCATCCAGCGCTCGATGCTGTTCCCCGATCTCGAGTGGGACATCTCGCAGGTCAAGGACAGCTGCGACCCGGGCCACCCCGAGTACAACGAGAAGGCCGCCTACGCGAAGCTGCAGACCAAGTCGGACGGGAGCTGCGCGCACGACGAGAAGAAGATGGACTGCGCGTCGTGCCACACGTCGTGGATGACGTCGTGCTTCGGTTGCCACCTGCCGCAGGAGGCCAACATGCGCACCGACATGAACCACTTCGAGGACAAGAAGCTGCGCAACTGGGCCAGCTACAACCCGCAGGTGGCGCGCGACGACGTGTTCATGCTCGGCGTGTCGCCGGACGTGAAGGACAACAAGGTCGCCGTGGTGCGGTCGTCGTCGGCGGTGATGGTGTCGTCGACCGACAGCCAGCGCGCGATCGCCTACAAGCAGCAGCTGACGGTCGCCGCCAACGGCATGGGCGGCCAGTGCTTCAACACCCACTTCGCGCACACGGTGCGCAAGACCGAGACCAAGAAGTGCTCGGACTGCCACCTCGGCGAGAACAACGACAACAACGCGTGGCTGGCCCAGACCTATCTGATGGGCACCAACTACGTGAACTTCTTCGGCATGTATGCCTACGTCGGCGAGGGCAAGGGTGGCCTCGAGGCGGTCAAGATCACCGAGTGGCCGGAGCCGCAGGCGGTGATCGGCAGCAACCTGCACCGGATGGCGTTCCCGGACGAGTACGCGGCGCACGACAAGGGCGGCCGCAAGCTCACCGAGGCGCACCATCACTCCGGCGCGGTGCGCAGCCTCGAGGTGCGCGGCGAGTACCTCTACACCGCGTCCGGTGAGGGCGGCTTCCGCGTCTACGACATCGCCAACGTCGCCAACAAGAACTTCAGCGAGCGCATCGTCACCGCGCCGGTGTCGCCGTTC
Source organism: Planctomycetota bacterium (assembly GCA_025459175.1). Classification (GTDB taxonomy): domain Bacteria; phylum Planctomycetota; class UBA1135; order UBA1135; family UBA2386; genus UBA2386. The sequence goes on from JALORC010000056.1 coordinate 13,366, forward strand.
GGCCAGGACACGCACGTGCGCACGAAGTTCGCGACCGCGGTGGCGCTGCCGACCAACACGTCGATCAGCATGGCGCGGCCGTGGATCCCCGAGAACCGCGAGCAGAACTACCCGTACCAGGGCCGCGACCAGAACCTGCACGAGACCTACCGCTACGCCTACGTCAGCGATCGCTTCGAGGGGCTGATCTTCGTCGACATCGACTGCCTGACCGACGGCGACCCGGACAACAACTTCACGAAGCGGGTCGTGACCTTCAACCCGGACGGCGCGCTCGACGGCGCCGAGCACCTGGCGATCGCCGGCACCACGGTCTACGTGTGCTGCAAGCAGGGACTGGTGGCCGTCGACGTCACCGATCCGCAGGCGCCGAAGATCCTGGCCACGGTGCCGATCGCGGCGCCGACCCACGTCGCGGTGCAGTTCCGCTACGCGTTCGTGACCGGCAGCTCCGGCCTGCAGGTGGTCGACGTTACCACGCCGGCGCAGGCGCAGCTGGTCGCTGGTGCAGTGGTGCCGTTCGCCGACGCGCGCTCGGTCTACGTGTCGCGCACCTGGGCCTACGTGGCCGCCGGCGCGGACGGCATGGCGATCGTCGATGTCGAGGTGCCGACGCGGCCGAAGCTGCTGACGACGTTCACCGCCGACGGCGCGCTCGCCGACACCAACCAGATCAAGGTCGGCATGGTCAACGACAGCGTCTACGGTCTGGTCGCCGACGGCAAATCGGGCTTCCACGTGCTGCAGCTGGTGACGCCGGAAGACGGCGGTCGCAGCGCCTACGGCTTCGCGCCGGAGCCGCGGCCGAAGTGGATCGCCGGGCGCAAGACGGTCGGCCCGGCGCTGGCGATCGCCGAAGGCCTCGAACGCGACCGCGCGGTCGACGAGTCGGGCCACCAGGTGTCGGTGTTCGGTCGCATCGGCGGCCGGCCGTTCACGCTGCCGGAGATGCAGAAGCTCTACCTGAAGAACGGCAAGCCCTTCACGGTGCCCGATGCGCCGCCGGCCGGCTGGAAGCCGCCGGCCATGAAGAAGTGATCGCCGATCGCCACGCGCGCTGACCAACCACTCGTTGCCCAACCCCACTCGCCGCAGCCTGCTGCCCTGATGCCCATGAACGGTTCGAGCCCAGAGTCCCCGTTGGATGTGTTGATCGTCGGTGGTGGCCCGTGTGGCACCGCGGCGGCGTTCCGCGCGCACGAGCTCGGTCTGTCGTTGCTCGTCATCGACCGCGACTGCGTGCTCAGCATCATCAAGGAGTGGTCCGAGCACGTGCCGCCGAAGATCGTCGATGCCGACTACGGCGACTGCACCGACCTGCAGTTCCCGAAGGGCGGGCCGCTGGTGTCGCAGTTCCCCTACGAGGACCAGACCGAGAGCACCAAGCTCTACGAGAAGTGGCTGAAGGTCTACGACGACAACAAGGTGCCCTACCGCGACGGCGTCGAGCTCGGCGGCTGCGAACAGCTGAAGAACGGCGTGATCGCCGCCGAGACGATGGAGCTGCAGACGCAGGCCAAGACCAAGGTCTACGCCCGCACCGTGCTGCTGGCGCTCGGCAGCGGTTCGCCGACCAAGGTCCGGCTGATGGGTGACGGCCTCGGCATCCGCTACAAGCTCGGCGACTCGAACGACTTCGTCGGTGCGCCGGCGTGTGTCGTCGGTGGCGGCATGTCGGCGGCCGAGGCGGTGGTGACGATCGCGCTCAGCAAGGCCGCGGCGAAGGACAGCAGCGACGTGTTCTGGTGCTATCGCGGCCGCGGCATGCCGAAGGTCGCGCAGGGCAAGGCGCTGGCGGCGAAGTTCTACGAGGCGTGGACGCAGGGCAACATCCGCTACCTGCCGCTCAGCGAGCCGCTCGCCGTGTTCAAGGACGAGAAGGGCAAGGAGCTGGTCGCGGTGAAGACGCGCCGCGTCGAACAGAGCAACCAGCCGCCCGAGCTGGTCTGCTACGAGTTCGAGAAGAAGCAGGTGCTGGCGCTGATCGGCAGCGAGCGGCCGACCGACCTGCTGTCGTCGATCGGCATCAAGGAGTTCGGCCTCGCCGACGCGCCGGCGAAGAAGCGCCTCGCGGTCAGCGCGCTGCGCGAGTCGCAGGTGCCGGGCGTGTTCATGGCCGGCGGCCTGCTGCACCCGGCCTACATCGAGACCGGCGACTTCCGGCCCGAGGCGCTGCAGTCGACGGTCAAGGAGAGCGAGACCAGCTTCAAGCGGGCGATGGTCGAAGGGGTCGCGATCGCCGAGGTGATCCATGCGCGGCTGAAGAAGGGCGTCTCCGACGAGGCGATCAAGGACCAGCAGCGCAAGCAGGTCCAGGCGGCCGCCGAAGCCGCCGCCGCGGCGCCGGCAGCGAAGCCGGTCACCGTGCCGGTCGAGCCGGTGGCGGTGCCGATGCCGCAGATGGGGGCCGCGTTCGTGCACATCGGACCCGGCGAGAACGCCGCCAAGACCGACCACTTCTTCCCGCTCGGCGACAGCATCATCGGCCGCACCGCCGGCCGCGTGGTGCTGAGCAGCGACCAGCTGCTGCTCGACCAGCACGCCGCGTTCCGCATCGATGCCGAGGAGTGCTACGTCACCAACACCGGGCTCGGCGGCGAGTGCTACGTGCGCATCAACAGCGAACGCACCGTGCAGCCCGGCACCGTGATCGTCGCCGGTCGCCAGCGCCTGCGCGTCGATGCCGCCGACGGCCGCGTGTCGTTGACGCGGCTCGACGCCAAGGGGCAGCCCGCCAAGACGATCCCGCTCGGCCGCGACGAACGCACGATCGGCCGCGACGACCTCGATCCGCGCGACTTCGCGCTGTCGCGCGGCCACCTGTCGGCGACCGACGCCGGCGGCCTCGCGCGCGTGCGCGACACCAGCCGCAACGGCACGTTCCTCGAGCTGCGCGGCAGCCTGCGCCTCAACGAGGGTGACGAGGTGTGGATGGGAGAGCAGCGGTTCCGCTTCGTCGAGATGCGGGCCGAGGTGTTGGTCCCCGGCGGCACCGCGAACCTGCCCAAGGTCCCGGCTGCGCCGGTGCCGAGCCAGACGCAGGCGCTGCAGCGTTCGCCGACACCGGCGGCTCCGGCCGCGGCGGCAGCGCCTGCTGCCCCCGCCCAGAAGACCGTGGCGCCTGCCGCCGCCGCCGCACCCGCGCCGGTGGCTGCGCCGACCGGCGATCCTGTGGTCGTGTTGCCCGATGGCACCAAGGTGCCGGCCGGCAGCGACAAGCCGATGCTCAGCTTCCTCGCCGAGGCCGGGGCCGCGACCGACGACGGCGGCAGCCTCGGCGGCAAGTGCGGGACTTTGTGGGAGTGCTGGGACCAGAACGAGCCGAGCGACACCGGCGGCAGCTGCGGCAAGTGTGTCGTCACCGTGCTCGAGGGCATGGCCGCGCTCAGCGAGGCATCGTCGAAGGAGAAGAACACCATCAAGAAGGCCAACAAGAAGCTCGGCGGCAAGCTCGACGAGTCGAAGTGCCGGCTCGCCTGCCAGGCGGTGGTGAAGGGCCCGGTCAAGATCCAGCCGCTCGGCAAGACGGACGGCTGACATGCGCGCACGCAGTTGGTGGGCGTCGGTGGTCTGGCTGCTCGGTGCGTTCGCGGCGAACTTCTGTGAAGCGCCGCCGGCACCGGCCGCGGCGATCGAGCGCAAGGTGTTCAGTCACCTCGAGCACGTGCCGAGCGTGTGGTTGAACAACGCGGTGCCCGAGACCTGGCGCGACTGTCGCGGCTGTCACCGCTACGACGCGGAGCGCCAGGTCAGCGCGCCGCAGGCCGAGTGCGACAGTTGTCATGTCGGCCAAGGCACCTTGCAGCGCGACTTCCAGGCCGGCTGGGAACGCGATCTCGCCGCCCAGAGCACGCGCACCCGCCCGGCGTTCCGCCATCACACGCACGGCATGCTCGAGTGCCGCGAGTGCCACCTGCCGAAGGACAACAACTTCGAGGTCGAGAACTACGAAGTGCGCACCGGCCCCGGTCATTGCGCGCGCTGCCATGAAGAGGGTCGGGTCACGGCCGACGTGGTCGGGGCGCTGCGCTGGTTCGCCGGCGCGCGCGAGCCGGGCTCGGCGCAGGAACTCGGCCTGCCGCTGTTCACGCCGCCGGCCGCGAGCGAGCGCGAAGCCTACGCCGCGAAGCTGCTGACGGTGTTCGGTGGTCCTGGCGGCGGTCTCAACACGACCCCGCTGCCGACCGGCGGCAACTTCACGCACGGCGATCACCTCGGCCTGCAGTGTGCCGATTGCCACCGCGACGTGACGACCGCTTCGGCGACCGCGATCGGCACCGGCGCGATCCCGACCGAGGGCTGCAAGGACTGCCACCAGACCGCCGGTGGTGTGGCCGCGCGCCCGGCCCCGGCCGGCAAGCAGGTCAGCAAGCCGCTGGCGTCGCTCGGCGCGTTCGCACACGCCGACCACTTCGGTTGGCAGCGCGGCCAGCGTCGCGACGGCATCTGCAGCGCTGCCGCCTACAGCGAGATCGAACGTGGCTGCGTCGCGTGCCACACCTACGCGCCGGACCCGACCGGGCGCCGCGAACGCGACTTCCCGTTCCAGCCGGGCCAGAGCAAACACACCTACGCCGATTGCATCGGCTGTCACGATCAGGCCGGCTGGCAGACCGGCGAGACCGCGGCGGCGCCGCGGCACGGTTCGACGGGTGGTTCCGGCGTCGGCTGGCAGGACTGCACACGGTGCCACGTGTTCGGCCAGCCGGACCTCGCCGAGCGGCGGCCGCAGGTCGAGATCGCGCGCTGGAGCGAGCGCACGTTCCAGTTCCCGAGCAACACGCACCCGGACATCACGACGCGCGGCATCGCGCAGGCCGAGGCGGCCGGCCGGGCACCGCTCGCCGATTGCCGCGAATGCCATCGCGCGCGCGTGCCGGAGCTGAGTTCGCGGCTGCAGCAGAAGGCGTTCCGGCACGACGTGCACCTCACGGCGGCGCCGACCGCGGCCGATTGCCTCGTGTGCCATCCACGCGCGAGCACCGCGAACGACTCCCCCTCGCTCGCCGCCGACTTCCGCACCTACGACCTCGCGGTGTGCAGCAAGTGCCACTGGGGCGGTGCGGTCACCGAGACCACGATCGAGGCCGCGGCGCCGACGGCGCGCGCGGTGGTGGCGTTCCCGCACGGGCCGCACGTCACCGCTGGCAAGCAGGCGTGCAGCGAGTGCCACACGCTCGCCGCCGACGGCCGCGACTTCGCGACCAAGCCCGCCGCCGCCGACTGCACGCAGTGCCACGACCACCAGGAAGGGGGGCCGCGCACCGAGGGGCTGTTCGGGGCGCCGGTCGGCAGTTGTGCGAAGTGCCATCACGACCAGGATCCGGCGCCGGGTGGCAAGGCGATCGCCAGCGTGCCGTCGATCCGCGGCAGTGCGTCGGCGGCGACCGATCCGCGTCATGTGGTGCCGCAGACGGTGTTCGCCGGCTTCGCCGACGCGCAGTTCCATCCGGCCACCGGGGAGTGCTCCAAGTGCCACAAGGCGAACCTCGCCGAGGATGGTCGCACGCTGGCGGCGATCGAGCTGCCGGCCGCGAACCACCTGTTCGCCAGCAAGAAGCTCAGCGTGCACGAGGGGCAGACGGCGAAGGAGCCGTCCGATTGTCTGCGCTGCCACTGGAAGCCGGTCGGCATGTGGGGCGCGGCGGTCGACAGCGCGGCGGGTGACCAGGACAGCAAGGCGCTGCGGCGTTCGCCGGAGTCGCGCGCGACCCGCGATCGGCTCGGCAACAGCAAGGCCGGGTATCCGGGCAGCGAGCGTGCGAAGGGTTGAGTTCGCGGCGCCTGCTTGCGACCTGGCCAGTCGCTGCGGCGATCGGCTCCTCGGTGTTGGGGCAGGCTCCTAGATTCGATCCGGGGACTGAAGAACTGTGAGCGTGATTTGAATCTCGCTTCGCGTGGGAGCGTCACGTCGCCAATAGGGTCGGCCGCTGTGGCCGCGCTTGTGCTGCTTCCCTTTTCGCACGCACCCAGTTGACTCTCTCTCTCTCTCTCTCTAATCCCGGCGGGGTCGAATTTTCTGCCCCCCGGAACCCGCGAGGGAATCGGTCGTTCAGTCGATCGTTCGAAGGAGCAAAGATGATCCGTCCATTCACCGTGGCTGCGTTGTCCACCAGCCTGTTTTTGTGTAATGCCGTTGGAGCTCAGGTCACGGTTACGGTTCCCGATGGGGCCGGGAGTCCGTCTGCGCCACCCAGTCCCGGTCAGGTCGATCTGTGCGATGCGAACCCCGGCAGCAACACGCAGGTGGTCGAAGTGATTGCCGATCCGTCGCGAGCGGACAAGACCTTCAAGGCCCAGAAGATCGGCAAGGACGGCAACCCGGTCGGCCCTGTTCGTGAGATCAGCGCGACGAGTGGGTTCCCGTTTTCATTGGGAGAGGGGGAGAAGGTGGTGGCCTGGGACAGCGATGATCCCAGCAGCGAAGACGACAAGGCCCCGGGAGCCACGGTGAAGGTCAGTTGAACAGATCGGCGCAGTCACGCATCGCGGCGATCGTCGTGCTGGGCACGGCGATCGCCTGGTTCGCTGGGTTCTTCTGCCAGCCGTCGTTGATTGCGCCAGCAGACTTCGGCAGCACCAATGCAGATCACCGAAGCTCCGTTGGTGCGAACCAGACTGCTCCGGCCATCGGCGCCGAGCGCACCGTCGCGGTGCCCTCTGAACCGACGTCGGTCGGCCCCACGGTGCTGCAGGCATGTTTCGTGCTGGATGCCGCGGATGGAGCCGCGTTGGTCGGGCTTGAGCTGTCGGTCGAGCGCGAGGGTAGTGGTGCGTTCGTCTGCCGGAGCGAACTGGAAGGCAAGGTCATGCTGCCGATCGGGAACTGCCGCCTTCACTGTCCCGACCCCGCCAAGGTCGTGGTGGAACCTGCTCAGCGGATCGAAGTCGGCCGACCGTCCGTCGTGTGGGTGGCTGACCTGACCCCTGCCTTCGTCCGCGTCGTCGACGAGAGGTTCCATCCGATCGCGTCGGCAGTGGTCTCAGGCAGCAAGCCCGAGAAGTTCCGGATCACGAACGACGAGGGCCTGGCGCCGCTGGATCCGGGGCAGATCGAGTTGTCGGTCGCCTGTGTCGGATACGTGCCTGTGCACGACGTCCTGCCCGCGAGAATCGTCGGGGAGCACTCGGTGATGCTGCAACGCTCGGCCGCTCTCGGTGGCCCATTGCGCTGCGTCGATACCGAGGGTGAACCGCTGGCCGGTGTCGTCGTCCGCGCCAATCTCGCGCGGCCAACGGAGAGTGGGAGCGCGGTGGTGACTCTCGGCCACACGGACGAACGCGGCGAGCTGCAGGTGCCAGCCGAATGCCTTGTTGCCCCGAGGTACTACTTCTCCGGTACCGCCTTCCCTTGCGTGTTGACGCCATCTTCGAGTGTGGTCGGAGGTGGCGAGGCGGGCCGGACGTTCGTCGTGCCACGGACGGAGATGGCGAGAATCGACGTGCACCCTGCAGTCGACGTCATGGAGCCGATCTGGCAGTTCGAGCAGCGTGGTCCCGCTCGCGACGGCGACTTCTATCTCGGGCATCTGGCACCGTTGCGCCGGGTGGACGCAGGCTGGTTCGAGGTGGCGATGCCATTGCAGTGGCCGGTGGCTGCATCGTGCATCGACGGACGGGGCCGCACCTGGCAGGGCTCGGTGCGTCTGATCGATCAAGCTGTGCCGATCCGCGTCGAGCTTGCGTCGACCGAAGCCCTGCGGCGCGTGACGTTGATCAGCAGCGACGAGCCGATCGAGAGGGTTCGTCTCAGCACGACCGGTCCAGGGGCGATGCACCGAAGTCTGGTCCCGGTGTCCCTGACGAAAACAGGTCTGACGGCCGACTTCGCGGCTCCGATCTGCAGTTGCAGCTTCGAAGTCACTGGTGCACGCGGGACCACATGCATCGTCGAATGCAGCCAGGGTACGGCACCGCAGTCGTTGGTGCTGGAGGCGCTCTCCCAGAGGGCTCGAGTTGCCGTTCTGGTCGTCGACGAACGCGGGCAGCCGGTGCACGACGTGATCGTCGAGTGCAAACGGCAGCTGGACCTGCAGCGGATCATCGCGATGAACGACGCGCCGTGCGCCGAGCGTTTGTCGATGGTGACCCAGGTACGGGTGGCTCACGATGGCGTGGCCGATTGCCTGCTGCCGCCGGGCGAGTACCGGATCGGGCTACTGCATCTGCCCTGGCGTCGTACCATCCGCGGGGACATCGAGGCCCAGCTGCCAACGGGTACCGATGTGGTCAGGGTTGCAGGAGATCTGCCGGGTCAGATCCGATTGACCGCGTCTCGTCCTCGCCGCATCTCGATCCGGCTGACGGCACGGGACGGCAGCCGCCTTCCAGCTGTCTGGCAGCTGCACAATGTGCACGACCACTCCGTGCGGGAGTTTCGCGGTGAGGCGGTCGAACTGTGGACCGCGAGTGCGGGCGAGAGTTGGCAGGTGCGCGATGTGGAGTCGCGCGTGCTGGCGACGTTCCAACTTCCGGCTGGTGTGCAAGCGGTGGAAGTGGTGGTGCCCGTCGGCCTTTAGGCTTGGTCCGTATCGGAGCCGCGGCGCGGTCAGAACGACCGGTCGCCGACCACGAACGACGCGTCGTTGGTCACCGACAACCCGGTGCTGTTGAGCGTGGGGTCGAAGCAGAGCGCCTGCTCGAACACCCGGGTGCCGATCGCGGCGGCCACGAACGGGAAGCTGGCGGCGAGCTCGCCGGTGCCGCTGGCATCGGTGAGCACGATCTGCAGGACTTGCGGATCGACGCGGACCAGGCATTGGGTTCCCTGGCCACCGATGTCGAGCAACACCGGCAGCGGCACACTGCCGCCGAGCGCCGTGGTGTCGGACAGCCCGAACATGAAGGCCGCGAACGACGACGGGATCGTGTTCTCGATGCGGGTCACGAACGTCGAGTTGAACACCGCGGTCTCACCCCGCAGATATCCGAGCTGCGGCCGCTGCCCGTTGCTGCCGATGCAGGCATTGGTCGCCGGTTGCACGCTGGTCGTGCTGGCGAACAAGACCGGCGCAGTCACGCCGATCAGTTCGGTGCGCAGCGAGTAGCGACCGGTTGATGCGATGTCCCAGGGGCCGACGCCGCTGCTGCCCAGACTGTTCACGGCGACCGCGTAGGTGCCGGGCTGGAGCGCTCCGTTCGAAGTCAGCTGGACGCGATGGCTGAACACGTCGCTGAAGGTGGTGCCGATCCCGACCCAGGTGCCGGGCGTGGTCTCCTGGAAGAACCGCAGGCCCAGGAAGTCGAGTTGCGGGATGCCACCGTCGTCGAGCGCGGCGATGCGGACGTTGCCGGGGCTGCCGAGCGTGAACGACCAGAAGTCGGTGTCGCCGAGCGTGAGCGTGCCCTCGACGGTGTCGCCGAGGAGCATCGGCGAAGGCGCGCCGCCCGGCTGCCGGGGATCATTCGGTTCGGCGGCCTCGGTCGCGTCGATCGGTCGGCTCGGCAGCACGAAGAAGTCCAGGTCGTAGGCCACGAGGCCGGTGCCGCTCTTGCGGTTGACGCGCCACAGGTAGGAGCCGGTGGGCACGGTCACGCCGCAATCCGCGGCGCGGATGATCGCGGAGTCGTCGTTCCAGGCGAGGCGCGTGGTGCCGGTGGCGTCGTACAACGCGATGCGGGTGTCGGGGGTCGTGCTCTGCGACAGAGTGCCCGCGTTCAACGCGCGCAGGTGCACCTGGCCCGGAGCCGTCAGCGTGAACGAGTACCATTCCTCGTCGACGGCAGCGGCGAAGCTGGCCCGGATCTGTTGACCAGGGCTGATTGCCTGGGCCTGGGCGGGGGTGTTGTTCGGCTCGACCTCGAGCACGATCTGGGCCTGCGCGGTGAGGGCGGTGATGACCAGTGGTAGGGTCAGGAAGCGTGCATGCAGCATGATGGGAGAGGGATGCCGCGCCAGCTGGGGCCCTGCGCTGCGGCAGGAGTTAGGAACAGTGAATGGCGAGGTAACCATCCTGCAACATTAAGATGTGGCCGTGGGCATTTCGGTGCGCCTGCTCGGCGAACGCGATTCGCGCGCATTGGTTGGCGCGCGTGGCACGGACCCGAATCGACGGCATCGCTAGGCCGGATGGGTCGACGCGCCGGTTGTTGCCGCCCGTGTGGCGGCGTCCCGGCGATCGCGGAGCCGGGCGCCTGCTGACGAGCCCGATCAGAAGGGCCCGATCACAACGGCCGAATCAGAATGGCCGAATCAGAATGGCCGAATCAGAATGGCAGGTCGCCGACCACGAACGACGCGTCGTTGGTCACCGACAACCCGCTCGCGTTCAGCGTCGGGTCGAAGCACAGCGCCTGCTCGAACACCCTGGTCCCGATCGCCGCGGCGACATACGGGAAATTGTAGGCGAACTCGCCGGTGCCGTTGGCATCGGTCAGCACGATCAGCAGCAGCTGCGGATCGACGCGGATGCTGCACGTGGTCGGCAGGCCCTGCGCATCGAGGCCGCCGATGTCGAGCGGGACCGGCAGCGTGACCGTGCCACCGAGCGCGGTGGTGTTCGACAGGCCGAGCATGATCGCCGCGAACGACGACGGGATCGTGCGTTCGATACGGGTCACGAACGTCGAGTTGAACACCGCCGTCTCGCCCGGCAGGTAACCGATCAGCGGCCGCAGGCCGGTGCTGCCGACGCAGGCGTTGGTCGACGCCGGCTCGACGCGCGTCGTGCTCGCCACGTAGAGCGGCGTGGTGGCGCCGGTGTGCAGCAGGTAGTCGCCGCTGAGGGCGAACTGCGACGCGGCGATCTCGAGGTAGTAGAGGCCCGGCGTGACCAGCGTCGTGATCAGGCGCCCGTGCGTGGTCGCACCACCCGAGCCGCTGCCGAACGTGTTGCCGAAGCCGTCCCAGACGCGCAGCGTCGAGCCGGGCAGCGGGTTGGTGCCGGTGCCCTCCGCCATCGCCGCGATCGTGGTCGGCGCCGAGACGACGAACGCGTACCAGTCCGGTTCGTTGGCCGCCTGCGCGGTGCCCAGTGCATCGAGGCCGAGCGTGATCGGCGTCGCGGTGGCGGGCGTCTGGTTGGGTTCGGCCCCTTCCGGTACGGTGCCGCCCGGCATGTCGATCAGCGCCGTGCGCAGCGAGTACTTGCCGGTCTTCACATAGTCCCACGGTGCAGTGCCGGCCGCGGCCGTGCCTGCCTGCACGGCGATCGCGTAGGTGCCGGCGGCGAGCATGCCCGGGTGCTGCAGGTTGGCGACGCGGTGGCTCGCGGCGTTGGTCGCGGCCACGCCGAGCGCGACCCACGTGGTCGGTGAGGTCTGCTGCCAGTAGCGCAGGCTCATGTTGTCCAACTGCGGCACGCCGCCGTCGTCGAACGAGACCGCCTGCACGATGCCCGGGTTGACCAGCGTGAACGACCAGAAGTCGACGTCCGTCGGTGCGCTCAGCGTGCCCTCGACGGTGTTGCCGAGCGTGATCGGGGTCGGCACGCCGGGGGCCGGCAAGGTCGGATCGTTCGGCTCGGCGCCTTCGACGGTGTTGATCGCGCGACCCGGCAGCACGAAGAAGTCGAGGTCGTAGGCCGCCGCGGCGGTGATCGTGGTCTTGAGACCGACGCGCCACAGGTAGGAGCCGGCCGGCACGGTGACGCCGCAGTCGGCGCGGGTGCCCGAGGCGCCGTCGTTCCAGCTGAGGCGCGTGGTGCCGGCCGCGTCGTAGAGGGCGATGCGGGTGTCGCGGCTCGTGCTCAGCGACAGGTTGGCGGAGTTCAGCGTGCGCAGGTGCACCTGGCCCGGGGCCGCGAGCGTGAACGCGAACCACTCCTCGTCGGTGGTGGTGGCGAAGGAGGCCTGGATGTGCTGGCCGGGCGTGATCGGCTGGGCCTGGGCCGGGGTGTCGTTCGGCTCGACCTCGAGCACGATCTGCGCCTGGGCGGTGAGGGCCGAGATGGCCAGCGGGAGGGCCAGGTAGGGGATGCGCATGATGGGGAGGGGTCTCGTGGGTCGCGGTTCTGGGGTGCGGCGAAGCATGCCGCAGCAGGGTCTCAGGCGCCGAAACGCCGCCGGAAGCCAATGGAACCGCGGCGGCGGGCAGGAATGGGCGGCTCGCGGGCGGCTGGTGCGGAAGTGCTGGTGGCGCCGGTGGATCGCTCGCGCGGGGTGGGGTGCTTGCTTACGCTGTCGGCCAGTTTCCCGACCCTTGGCCCCTCGACGGAAGAGAGCCCGTGGCATCAGAGCGCCGAACCCGTAAGCCTGCCGTCCCCGCCGCATCTCCGACCGCTGCCTACCGGGCGCGCAAAGTCGCGGCCAAGATCGTTGGAGACACCGGCAACGAGTTGCCGGCCGAGCAGGCTTCGCAGGAGTCGAAGGGATGATCGACCAGGTCGTCATCAAGAACTGGAAGCGCTTCGAACTCGTCGAGTTCGATCTGCGTGGACGGCACATTCTGTTGGTAGGCCCCAACAATGGCGGCAAGACCAGTGTGCTGCAGGCCATGTCTGCCTGGTGGTTTGCACTGAATCGTTGGCGGGGCTTCTACCCCGAGCTCAACCAGCGTAATGGCTGGCAGAGATTGCCAGTCACGATCGACCAGTTCACACCGGTCAGCGTCCGCCTGTTCGATCTGTTGTTCCGTGACCGCCAGAGCCGGCGCCCGATCGAGATCACGTTTGCTCGCGGAAACGTCCGGGTGGGCATGGAGTTCGAGGCGGACGACAAGTCGCCGTTCCAGATGTTCGTGCGTCCGACCAGGGATACCACGGCAGAATCGATCGCCGCGCTGACCGTGCCGGTCGTGTTCGTGCCCGCCATGACCGGCCTGCAGGTGGAAGAACCGGTATTGAGCCGGCCCAAGATCGAGCAGTATCTGGGGCGAAACAGGCCCGGTGAAGTCCTCCGGAACCTCGTCGCCCTGGTCGCAGACAGCGAGGATTCGGGGGCTTGGCAGCGACTGACGGACTGTATCCGAGACGTGTTCGGTGTCGAGTTGGTGAAGCCGGACACCACCGGGGCAGACATCGTGGCCGAGTTCCACGCGACCCGACTCGGCAAGCCTGGCGTGCAGCCCTTCGGCTCGGCCACACGATTCGATCTCGCCAGCGGCGGTGCCGGGTTCTGTCAGATGCTGATGCTGTTGACGTTCCTCGAGCGACAGAAGTCGTCCTTGGTGTTGCTGGACGAACCGGATTCCCATTTGCATGTGTTCTTGCAGCGCCGCGCGAACGAGTTGTTGCGGCATGCGGCAGAGCGCTCCGGATCGCTGGTCGTGATCGCGACGCATTCCGAGGTCTTGCTCGATGCTGCGGAGAGCGACGACGTATACGTGGTCATCGACAGGCCGGTCCGGTTGGTTGAACCGGCGCAGATCAAGACCCTCAGGGAGGCTCTCAGGTGGCTCGGCAACACCGACGTCATGAAAGCTCGGATGTCCAAGGGAGTGCTCTACCTGGAAGGCAGTACGGACATGGAGCTGCTTCGTGCCTGGGCCAGAGTGATGGGGCATCCGGCGCTGACTTTCCTCGAGCCGAGTCCGTTCTGGCGCCCAGAGAAGTACGCTCAAGTGGACGAGGGCGAAGGGGCGCTCGGCGAGAAAGGAGTGCGCTGCCAGGACCATTTCAAGGCGCTCCGCCTGGCGATCCCTGGCTATCCAGGGTTGCTGATCAAGGACCGCGACGAGAGTTTTGCTCGCGATGACCGAGCCGCTCAGCCGCCGGTCATTTGCTGGCGTCGGCGAGAGATCGAGAGCTATCTCATCCACCCGCAAGTGCTGGATCGCTACGTATCAAAAGTGCTGGGTGAGTCGCTGCCTTCGTCTCCGGGGCGTGCCGCACTCAGTGCGCATTTCCGCGAGCAGTTCGCTCCGGTGTTCCTGAGGAATCCGTCGGGCGATGATGCGGCGGGTCACCTCACGGAGAAGGATCTGAGTCGTGCACTGCAGGCGGCCGGTGTGTTCGGCAAGGTGAAGGCCGACTACAGCGAAATTGCCTCCGTCATGCTGCCGAGCGAAGTGCATCCGGAGATTGTCGAGAAGCTCGATGCAATCTGCACCACGTTCGGTCTCCCCTTGTCGCAACCACCCGCGGCAGGCGGCAGCCCGTGAGAGGTTCGGTCCTTGGAGTCTGCGCCGCGGCAAGCGAGTTCAGCGCTGGTCGAACAGCGACTGGATGATGGCTGAGGAGGTCGCCGACATGTTGCTGCCGGCGGGTTGGTCAGGGCAGCGGGGGGCCTTGGTCCCGGTTCCGACGTGGTCGTTGCTACCTGTCTTCGCCGGGACGGTGCGAGCGCCCGCGCCCCCTCACCGCCAATGGAACTGTTCCCGCAGATGGCACTCGCGGCACGACGGGTGCGCATCGCTCGGGATCGGCACGTTCGCCAGCGCATCCGACTTGCCGATGCTCGCCGTGTCGTGGCACGTGGCGCACGTGATGCCGTCGCCCGAGTGGCCCGTCGACAGGTGCGAGAACGTGTCGTTGCGCGGCCAGCTGCGCACCGGCGGGGCCGGCACCGGCACCGCGCGACCGGGCAGCTGCGCGCCGACCGCGACCTTGGCCGCGATCAGGAACGAGTTGCTGCGCTCGGCCGCGGCCGGATGGCACTGCTGGCAGCTACCGCCGCCGATGTGGTCGTGGCCCTGATGGCACGCGCGGCAATCCGCCGCCTCGGCCTTCGTGCGCGGCACCATGGCCAGCGCATCGCTGCCACCGGCCGCGAACTCGTGGCACGCGAAGCACCCCTCGGCGAGCTTGCCGCCGGCCTTGCCGAACAGCGCGCTGGTCACGTGCACGTCGTGCGGGAACTCGATCGCGGCCGCGCGGCGTGCTTCCGGCACCGGCCCGGTCTGGGTCGCGATCGGCGCCAGGTTGCGATCGCCGTCGCGGTGGCAGGTCGTGCACGCAGCGCGCGCCTCGGCACTGTCGGGCCAGTGGTAGGCCGCGGTGGAGGCGGCGAGCAGGTTCTTGCTGCCGCGCAGATCGCCGTGGCACGACACGCAGCCGATCTTGTCGTCGGCGCTGATCGAAGCGCCCTGGCCGGCCGCCGGCTGCAGCGCCCCGTCACCGAGGTGCAGCGCGTGCCAGAACGGCTTCGTCGGCGCCACCGCCTCGGTCGCGATCGAGCCCGACACGTGGCAGCTGGTGCACTCCTTGCCCTGCGCATGCGCGACGAACTGCTCCTCGTGCCGGCGCCGCGGCGTCGCGTAGCGGGCGCGTTCGGCCGCGTGTTCGGCGGCGGTCCAGCGCCCGCGCGGCGTGGTGCGGAACTCGGGGCCGTAGACCGCGGTGCCGTCGCGTTCGCCTTGCGTGTGGCAGGCGAGACAGTGCTGGCCGCCGTCGTCGGTGCCGTGCCATGTCACCGGCCACTGATGCTCCGTGGCGCGGAAGCGTTGCTGCTCGGCCGCGGTCATGCCGCGCGCTTCCGCGTTCGGCACGTGGCAGCTGGCGCAGACGTCGAACGGCACCTCGGTGAAGTCCTGCCGCCGCGGATCGTCGGGCAGCGACGCCTTCGCCAGCGCCTCCTGTTCGGGATCGAGCCGGTGGCAGATCGTGCACGCGATCTCCTTCGCCACGTGCACGTCGTGCGGGAAGCGATAGGTCGCGTACGGCTGTTCCTTGGTGGCGACCGCGATCGGGTGCTTCGCCAGCAGCGCCAGCTTCGCCTGCTCGTCGAACGCGCCGTCGGCGCTGGCGTGACACGCCTCGCACTTGCCGACCAGCTGCGCCGAGGCCGGCTTCAGCCATTCCTTGCCCGCGTGGTCGACGTGGCAGACGACGCAGAAGCCCTCGGCCGGGACCTTCGGCAGGTCGCCTGTGACCCCGTCGCCGAGGTACGGATGGCGCCAGGTCTCCTTCGCGGCGAGATCGCCGTGGCACTGCAGGCACTTCTGCTCGGGGGTGCCCTGGCCGGTGGTGTGGCACACCGAGCAGCCTTGCTCGGCGACCAGCGCCGCGCAGTTGCGCAGCCGGTCGTGCGCGTCGGCGGCGACGGCGGCCGCCGTGCTCAGCAGCGCGTGCGGCGGCTGCAGCGGGCCCGGATCCGCGAGCGGCTCCATCACCGTCGCGGTGAACGTGGCGCCGATCAGCAGCACGACCGCAGCGAGCATCGCCAGCCGGTTGCCGAGCTGCAGCGCCGGGAAGCGCCCGAAGCCTGTCTCGGACCGCACCAGCGCGTCCGGGTCGTTGTCGAACACCCCCTTGCCGGGCTTCTTCCACCAGAACGCACCGCGCTCGAGCTCGAGGGTGAGCGTCGTCGTTCCCGCCTCGCTGGTGATCGACGCGCGCAGTTGCGCGGTGCCGATCACGATCACGCTGCCGTCCTGCACCTCGAGGCTCGGACTGGCCGGGCGGCCGCCGACCCAGGTGCCCGACACCGAGCCGAGATCGCGCACGCGGAAGCCGCCGCCGTCCGGCGCGAACTCGCAGTGGCGGCCGGCGAGCACCGGGTCGTCGACGACGACGTCGCAGCCGAGCCGGCTGCCGAGCACCAGCGGGCCGTTCGCGGCCGCGAGCTCGTTGCCACCGCCGGTGATGACGATGCGTTGGCGGCTCATCCGCGGCGCCCTCGATCGAACAGGCTCTGCGGTTCGCGGCGGCGGATCGCGGTGGTCGGGCAGTTGTAGACGCAGGCCTCGAACGGCAGGCCGGCGCACAGGTCGCACTTGATGGTCTTGCCGGCGACCGGCGTCAGCTTGGCGCCGACCCCGGCCGAGCGTGCCTTCACCGGTTTGCCGTCGGCGTCGAGCTGCGCTGCGGGTGGTGGTGGCGGGGCGCTCGCGAACAGCCGACCGATCAGCGGCAGGCTCTGGAAGAACGACTTCGGCTGGGCCGGCGGCAGTGGTTCGACGAGGCGGATCACGCCGTAGGGGCAGCCGTCGATGCAGCCCGCACAGCCGACGCAGTTGTCGTACTCGAAGCGGATGCGGCCCTGCGGGTCGCGGCGGATCGCCGCGTAGTCGCACGACAACATGCACTGCGGCGTCTCGCAGTGGTAGCAGGCGGTGACCAGCACCTCGTCGGTGATCACCGGCGTGCCGACCTTGCTGAGTCGCGGCACGCCGTCGTCGTGCACCGCGACGCACGACTCGACGCACATGTTGCAACGCACGCAGCTGTTGCGGTCGATGACGAGTGCGCGCCCGCCCTTGACCGACTCGTGCTCGACCATCACCAGCAGCTCGTCGAGCAGCGCGCGCCCGCCGACGTCGGCCGGATCGCCGCTCTTCGCCGCGTCCGCCTCGGCCTTGCCGATCAGCCGATTGGCGGCGCGCGCGAGGCTCTGTCGGGCGCCAACGTCGAGGCGTTCGAACGCGGCGCGCGGCAGCTGCACCAGCGAGCTGCGCATCAGCGCCACGTAGTCGGCCGGCCAGCTGCGGTCGTCGGTGCTGACGGTGTGCTCGCCGAACGTCGCGTTGCCCTTGTAGAACGCCAGGTCGCGCTCGCCGCGTTCGCCGCGCACGCGGCAGGCGATCGCGCCGGCGCGCACCAGCCAGACCTTGTCGGCGGGGTCACCGGCCTTGGCCAGCACGTCGCCGTCCTCGACGGTGATCAGTTCGGCCTGTTGCTGCAGCACCGCCAGCGCCTGGTCGTCGAGGTCGCGGCACAGCAGGGAGCTGCGCAGGTGCAGGCCGAGGTTGTCGCGATAGCCCTCGTCGATGCGCTGCTTCCACTCGTCGTCCTCGGCGTAGAGCTTGCTGAACAACCGCGCGTCGAAGGTCGCGATCGCCGAGTTCTCGAGCGCGCGGTAGCTGGCCAGGGCCGGATGATGGCTGTGCGCGCTGACCTCGCCGAACCATTCGCCGGGGCCGTAGGTGCGGTGGCGGTGCGGTTCGCGGCCGGCGCGCGCCGCGATCGCCTCGATGCGGCCCTGCAGCACGATCACGAACTCGTTGCCGAGATCGCCCTGGCTGATCGCGACCTCGCCGGCGGCGAGCGTGCGGAACGTCACGAAGCCGGGCCGGCGCGCGGTGCCGGGCGCCCATTCGAACGTGCCGGCGGTGATCGCCGCCTCCTTGCGCACCGCCTCGAGCAGCTTCTTGTCGACGTCGGCGAACAGCGGCAGGGCGAGCAGTTCGTCGACAGCGGTGGTGGGCGCAGTGGGCATCGGCGGACACTCAGTAGTAGTAGATCGAGATCACGTGCACGGCGACCAGGGCCAGCAGCAGCACCGAGGCCGGCACGTGCAACAAGCGCCAGCCGCGCAACAGCAGTCGGTAGCGGCACAGGCGCCGCGCCTCGCGACGGATGCGCTGGCGCTGCCCCTGCAGCGTCGCGATCTCGACGCACAGCCGCGCGTCGTCGGCGCCGGTCGCGTTGGCGAGTTCCTGTTCGGCCTGCTCGATCTTGCGGTCGTAGTGATCGCGCAGCGCCAGCGTCTTCTCGATCGACAGCTCGCGTTCGGCCCGCGTCAGCCAGCCGGGGCCGAACGTCCACAGCAGCGCGCCGAGCATGCCGCTGCCGATCACGAACGCACTGAGGCCGTTCAGCAGCAGGCCCATCGTGCTGCCGCAGCGGGCGCCGCCGTGGAACCAGACGATCGCGGCGGCGGCGAGCCCGTAGAAGACGTGGGCGTGCAGCCAGCTGGCGAGCCGACCGAGCGGCTCGCGCGGCGCGGTGAACAGGCGCACGAGGCCGAGCGCGCGTGGGTCGGGGGTCACGTCGACGCGCAGCACCCGCTGCACGCCCTCGCCGCGCAGGATCTCGGCGGCCGCCGCGCGCACCGCCGCGGCGCCGGCGAGTTCGCGGCGATCGACGCGGTTCTGCAGTTCGCGCAGTTTGCTCTGCGCGCGTTCGAGCTGCGGCAGCTTCGCCTTCCACGCGAACTCGGGGCTCAGCCGCAGCCGGTGCGCGGCGCGGCGCACCGCGTACAGCGCCAGCACCACGTAGCAGGCGACCGCGACCCAGCCGGTGGTCAGCAGGTAGACGACGTTGGCGTCGTCGCGGCTGCCGAACGGCATCGGTTGCAGCAGGTGCCAGGCCAGCAGACCGCCCGCCAGCGCGGCGGCGCCGAGGCTGTGCCAGGAGCGATAGATGCCGAGGTTCATTGCAGCGGCGGCAGCGGCTTCTTCCGGCCACGGAACAGCCCCAGCAGCCGGGCCAGCAGCCCACCCGAGCCGCGCGCGGCGGTGATCGCATCGTGCCAGTCGACCGGCGTGATCGGGGTGTCCGTCAGCAGCAGTTCCGCCAGCGACTGACTCTGGTCCTCGCGCGCCAGCTGCACCGCCTGCTTCGCCACGTCGCGGCCGAGCCGGGCTTGTTTGACCAACCGCTGTACTGCGCGTTCCTCGAGCCGGCGGTCGGCCGCGGCGGTGGTCGCGTCGTTGCACAGGAAGATCGCGCGCAGGTTGCCGAAGCCGAGCAGTGTGTGGCGCCCGATCGCCTGTTCCTCGCCGCGCACCAGCTTGCCGTCGACCAGCGTGCCGTTGGTGCTGCCGGCATCGCGCAGCCGCCACCCGGTGCCGTCGAAGCGGATCTCGGCGTGCAGCTCCGAGACGGAGTCGTGCGGCAGCAGCACGTCGCTGGTCTCGGCGCGGCCGATGCGGTTCTGCACCTTCATCAGTCGCAGCCGGCGCTTGAGCGTCTCGCCCTTCACGAACAAGCGCGGCAGGGTCTGGTGCAGGCGCGCTTCGACATCGGCGCCCGCGGCGCTGCCCGCGGGGCCGGCGCCGCCGCCGGCGGCGACCACCATCGTGCGGCCCTTGGCGGCCGGGGTGTCGGGGGCGGGCGTCGCTGCCACTGGAGGCGGTGGTGGCGGCGGCTGTGGCGGCGCTGCCGGCTGTGCCGGCGGTGGCGCCGGGGTGCGGGCCGGGGTCGCGGCGGCTGGCGCCGGCGTCGGCGCTGCCGCCTGACCCGGTCGGTAACCGCGCAGTGGGATCGTCATGCCGCCGGCATCTTCGGCGGGTGCAGGTGGCGGCGTGCGCCCAGGTGGGACCGGTGGTGCGGTGCGCCCCGGGTCGACGGGCGCTGCGGCCTGGCCTGGCCGGTAGGCGCGGGGCGCCATCGTCATGCTGCTGTCCGGCACGCCAGGGGCGCGGCCGGGCGGCAGGGATTCGGTCGGTGGGGTCGGTGGCGGGGGCGGTTGCCCGGGGCGCTGCAACTCCATCGTGTGCATCGGTCCCGTGTAGCCGCCGGTCCGATCCTCCGGCGGCAGCTCGGCCGGTGGCGGGGTCGGGGCCGGCGCGGCAGAGCGGCTCGGCGCCACCATCGTCGCCTCTGCGACCTCGACCGCTGGCAGCGGCGGCGTCGAACTCTGGACCAGCTGCAGTTCGAACGTGGTGCGGCCGACCTGGATCACGGCCCCGACCTTCGCCGTGGTGCGCTGCCCCGGGCCCACCGTGGTGCCATCCAGTGCGGTGCGATTGGTCTTGCCGATGCCCTCGAGGAACACCGCTTCGCCGTCGACGCCGATGCGGAACTGCTCGCGGCCGACTTCCTCGTCGTCGACCGTCACATCGGCGCGGCGCGAGCGGCCGAACAGCAGCGGGGCACCGAGTGCCACCACGCGCGGTGGTTTGCCCGGTTCGCGGATCAGCAGCTGGAAGCGTGGCATGGGCGCGGGGGATGCTAGGTGGCCGCCGCGCGGGTGTCGAGCGCGGCGGTCGGGTCCATTCGCTCGGTGACTCCGTTGGCACGGACAAAGTGCTTTCCCCGTTCCCCCGCGTTCGCTCCAATGCCGCGCCTCTCGGTCGACCGCTCACATGAGGATCGCATGACGCGCTGGGTCTGTCCCCTGATCGTCGGCGTCGGATCGTCGCTCGTCTCGCCATGTCTGGCCCAGGAACCGGCTCGCCGCCCGGCTCCCGCCACCGACAGCTCGAGGCTGCCCGATTTCGAGCCGTTCCCGTCGCGTTGGTTCGCGCCCGGTCGCCCCGTCGACGGGGTGCAGCCGCCGGCCTACGTCGTCAACGAGGTCGCCAGTGCCTGGAACCCGTACCGGCAGAACGTGCTGAAGGGCGACTTCCCGCTGGCCGGCACCGAGGACCTGTTCTTCTCGTTCACGGCGACCAACCGGCTGTTCCTCGAGCGGCGCGACGTGCCGACGCCGACCGGCATCACCGGTCCGGGGCCGGTGCGCGAAGGGTTCTTCGGCGACGGCGAGCAGACCTTCCTGCAGGACGACCTGGCGCTGTCGTTCGACCTGTTCCGCGGCCAGCAGGCGTTCAAGCCGGTCGACTGGCGGCTGCGGGTGACGCCGGTGTTCAACTACACGCGGCTCGACGTCAACGAGGTCGGCGTCGTGGTGATCGATCCGGCCCAGGGCTCGACGCGTGAACGCGGCGACATCACGCTGCAGGAGGCGTTCCTCGAGTACCACCTGTTCGACTGGAACGACCGCTACGACTTCGCCAGCGTCGAGGCCGGTGTGCTGCCGTTCCGCAGCGACTTCCGCGGCTTCCTGTTCGAGGACACCAACCTCGGCGTGCGCTTCTTCGGCAACGCCGACAACAACAAGTGGCAGTACAACATCGCGTTCTTCGACCAGCTCGACAAGGACAGCAACTCGGGCCTGGTGCGCTACGAGGACCGCGACCAGAACGTCGCCATCGCCAACCTGTATCGCCAGGACTGGCCGGTGGTCGGTTACACGACCTCGCTGTCGTTCCACTGGAACCGCGATCGCCGCACCGGTGAGTTCGACGACAACGGCTTCCTGCTGGCGCCAGCGCCGATCGGCAACTTCCGCCCCAACGAGATCGACGCCTACTACCTCGGTTGGGCCGGCGAGGGCCACTTCGGCCGCTGGAACATCACCCACGCGCTCTACCAGGCGTTCGGCGAGGAGAGCGCCAACGCGATCGCCGCGCGCCAGGTCGACATCGACGCTCGCTTGATCGCCGCCGAGCTGTCGTACGACATCGACTGGTGGCGGCCGCGCGTCTTCGCGCTGTACGCATCCGGCGACAGCGACCCGCGCGACGGTGACGGCGAGGGCTTCAGCGCGATCGTCGACAACCCGGCGTTCGGCGGGGCCGGCTTCTCGTTCTGGAACAGCCAGGGCCTGAAGTTCGTCGGCACCAACCTGACCACGCCCGGCAGCCCGCTGGCCGATCTGCGCACGTCGAAGACGCAGGGCCAGTCGAACTTCGTCAACCCCGGTGTGCTGCTGCTCGGCGCCGCGGTCGACGCCGAGCTGACGCCGAAGTGGCGCGGCCAGATCGGCTTCACCTACCTGCGGTTCGATCGCACCGAGCCGCTCGAGTTCCTGCTGCAGGCCGCCGACATCGACAAGTCGATCGGCACCGAGATCTTCGCCGGCACCCAGTACCGGCCGTTCCTGACCAACAACGTGGTGTTGCAGTTCGGTGGGTCGGTGCTGATGCCGGACGACGGCTTCGCCCGCATCTACGACTCCGACGACCTCCGCTACACGGTCTTCACCAACATCATCACGACCTGGTAGAGCCATGCACCTCTCACGCCGTTCCCTTCTGCTGGGTGTGTTCGCGGGGTTGTCGCTCGCCGGCTCGCTGGTGCTGCCTTCGTGCGGCGGCGCCAACTTCACTTCGCTGCCGACGCTGCCGGTGTTCGGCGACGTGGTGCCGCTGTCGCAGGCCGACGTCGATCTGATCCTGCAGCGCGCGGTCGCCTCGCTCGACTCGTCGGCGCTGCACGTCGCCGTCGTCGATCGCACCGGCGAGATCCTCGGCATCGCCAGCACCGCGAGCAACCTGGTCCAGGACGAGGACAACATCGCGATCAGCCTCGCGCGCACCACGGCCTACTTCAGCAACAGCCAGGCGCCGCTGTCGTCGCGCACCGTCGAGACGCTCGGCACGTTCCACTTCCCGCCGACGTTCTCGGAACCGTTCCTGCCGTCGATCGTGCCGCAGAGCGCCGCCGGCCCGAGCGGGGCGCCGGCGCAGACCGCCAACACGGTGATCGCACCGCGCCGCACGACCACCGGCATCGTCGGCACGCCGCAGGGGCCGCTGTGGCAGATCAACTCGACCAACCGCGGCGCCTTCATCGCCTCGAACCTGACCACGCCGCCGACCGCGTTCAATCCCGGGTTCGAGTTCCGGCCGTCCCGCAACTTCAACGGCGGCACCGACTTCCCGGCCGCGCCCGGGCCGTCGTTCCCGAGCCCCGGCATCACGCTGCTGCCGGGCGCGGTGCCGCTGTTCAAGCCGAACAGCAGCGGCACGCTGCGGCTGGTCGGCGGCATCGGCGTCTACGTGCGCGATGCAGGGGTCACGCCGCCGTTCGCGGGCGCTGCGCTCGGCGATCCGGATGTCGCGGCCGCCGAGTTCGCGGCGATCTCGGGGGCGCGCGGCAGCGGCGGGCCCGGCGACACGAACTTCTTCTTCGACGCGATCCCGCTCGAGGGCGCGATCACGATCGTCGGCATCCTGCTGCCGTACGTGGCGCAGAGCACGCGCCCGGCCGGCTACCTTCCCGGGCCGCCGGCGACCTCGTTCGCCAGCACTCCGCGGGCCGGCCGCGTCGATCCGTTCGGATTCCTGATCGGTCCGCGCGCGGCGCAGAGCGGCTCCAGGCAGCTGAACCCCGCATTGCCGGGCGTCGAAGCGCTGACCCAGACCGACGTCACGACGATCATCGACCAGGTGGTCGCCAGCGCCGACCGCACGCGTGCGCAGGTCCGCCTGCCGCTCGGCAGCGGGTCGAAGGTGATCGCCACCGTCGTCGACACGCGCGGCCTGATCCTCGCGCACTTCCGCATGGAGGACACGCTGTGCGATGCCGTCGACGTGGTGCCGGCGAAGGCGCGCAGCGTCGTCTACTTCTGCCTGCCGAGCGACCTGCCGACCAGCGCGTTCGCCAACGGCGACACCTGGCCCGGCTTCCCGACCGGCGATCCGCGCGGCATCGCGCTGACCACGCGCACGCTCGGCTTCCTGTCGCAGCCGTTCTATCCGCCGGGCATCGACGAGAACCCGCCCGGGCCGCTGTTCCAGCTGGCGCTCGACAACGAGCTGCCGGCGCAGGTCGATCGCTGGGGCAGCGCGCCGCCCGACCCCGGCTACCAGAACGGGCTGACGTTCTTCCCCGGCTCGGTGCCGCTCTACAAGAACGGCCAGCTGGTCGGCGCGCTCGGTGTGTCCGGCGACGGCGTCGAGCAGAACGACCTGATCGCGCTCGACGGTGGGCGCGGCTTCGAGCCGCCGCCGGAGCTGCGCATCGACAACTTCACGTTCCAGGGCGTGCGCCTGCCGTACCTGAAGTTCCCCGAGACGCCGCGCTGATCGAGCTGCGCCGCGGCGCGATGCCGGCTCCAGCCCGCGCCGCGCCGGCGCCGATGACATCGGCATGCCGCGGCCATGGGAGGGGGGGCTGGCGCTGTTGCGGGCGCCGGCGCTGGAGGTGTCGTTCGCGTTGCGTTCGGCGCTGCGCTGGTCGCGTGGCAATCCGGCGCTGCCGCACGAGCCGAAGGAGCCCTGGCTGGCGACGCTGCCACCCGAGCACCAGCAGGCGATCGCCGATCTGGTCGTGCGCCATCGGCTCGAACCGCTGGCTGCGGCCTCGACCGTGGCGACCTTCGGCAGCTGCCTGCAGCGCCTCGAAGCTCTCGACCGACTGGGGCTCACGACCGATCTCCCGGTCGGCATCGACGGCGTGGTCCGGGCGGCCGATTTCGGCTGCGGCGACTTCCACTATGCGATCGCCTTGCAGCGTTGGCTGGCCGGCTGTGGTGGGGCCCGACGGGTGGTGTTGCGCGGGTTCGAACTCGACGGGCACGGTTTGTATCGCGACGGTCACTCGCGCGCCGACCACGCGCGGGCGCATGCGGCGCTGGCGGCGGTCGATGGTGGCATGGTGCGGTTCGATGTCGCTTGTGCGTGCGCGGTGAAGCTGCCGGAACAGGACGTGGTGACGATGTTCTTCCCGTTCCTCGGCCCGTTCGCCTGCCTGCGCTGGGGGCTGCCCTTGTCGCGGCTGCGGCCGCGGCGCTTGCTGCGCGCGGCGGTAGCAGCGCTGCGACCGGGGGGACTGCTCGTCGTCGCCAACCAGACCGCGGCCGAACACGCACGGTTGTGCCGTTGGTTGCGGCCGTTGCCGGTCGCGCCGTTGGCGCGCGTGTCGATGGCCAGCGAACTGGTGCCATGGGCGGAGCGGACCACGGGACAAGTTCTGTCCGCGTGGCGCCGGCAAGACCTGCGCAGTTGCGGCGACGGCGGGTAGGATGCCGGCCCGCCTCGCTGGCTGCCCCGCCAGCTCCGGTGCCCGTCGCAATGTTCACGCTGCAGATCCTCGACCGCGGCCAGACGTTCTTGCACCCGTTGGATCAACGGTCCCTGTTGCTCGGCAGCAGGGAACGAGCTGACATCCGGCTCGGCGAAGAAGGAGTGGCTGGTGATCACGCTCGCATCGACCTCGGTCCGAACGGGCCGCGGTTGACGGCGTTGGCGCCGACCACCGTCAACGGCCGCGCGGTGCAGACCGTCGACCTGGCGCTCGGCGATCGCATCGAGTTGGGGCGCTGCGTGATCGTCGTCGGTCGCACCGTCGCGCGTGCGGCCCGACCCGAGGATGTCCTGGCCACGCCGTCGATCGGTCGCGCGGCCCGCCGGCCGGTGCGGCAGCGACGCCTGCCCGTGCTGCCGATCGCCGGCGCCGCCCTGCTCGCACTCGGCGTCGGCTGGCTCGCGCTGCAAGGTGGCGACGGTGGGGACGTGCGGGCCCAGCTTGCCGATGTCGCGGCGCTGCGGCAGAAGGGGCAGCTGGAGCAGGCCATGGCGCGCATCGAGCAGCTGCGCGCCAAGTGGGCCGCGGCCACCGACGATCGCTTGCAGCGCCTCGACGAACAGGTGCATGCGGTGCGGGCGGTAGAGACCACGTTCGAGCGCCTGCGCACGGCCGTGCTCGATCCCACCGATCCGCGCAGCTACGGCGAGTGGAGCCTCGAACTGCAGCGTCTCGAGCAGGGCGGCGACCCGGCCGAACGGGTCGCGGCACGCCAGCTGCGCGGCTCGCTGCGCGCGACGCTCGAGCTGCGGCCCAAGCCGGTCGTGGCTCCGGGGGCGCTGGCGTCGACGCCGGCCGAGAACCCGGCAGCGCCCGAGCCGCAGTCGGGGACCGCAGGCCAGGCCGCACCGCAGCCGCTGGCTTCGAAGCTGCCGGCGCCGCCGCCTGCGGCATCGGGGCCGAACGCATCGGTGTCGCCGACCGCGCCGGAGCAGGTGATGCCGGCCGGGCCGGTCGACTACGCGGCGGTCGATCGACTGTGCGCGCAGGGCTTGTTCGCGCCGGCCATCGAGCTGTTGCAGGCCAACCTCGCCGATGCCGCCGGCGACACGGCGGTCAGCGGGCTCCGCGAACGCATCGCCGCGGTGCGAGCGCAGGCGTTGGACGCCAGTCGTCGATTGCTGGCCGACGTCGAGGCCAGGTTCGCGGCCGGTGAGACGCAGCAGGCGCAGGCGCTGCTGCAGGCGGCCAGCAACCGCTTCCCGGGCGGGCCCGAGTTCGCGCCGCTCGGCGCCGCGATGGCCGAGGCCGAACGGCGGCTCGCCGCGGCCGCTGCCCCGCGCCACCTGCCGCCGGCGGTCGATGCCGCGGTGCGCACCGCGACGTTGGCGACCCTGCGCAGCCAGATGGACGGTGTGCGCGCCGCCGAGGAGCAAGGCGCGTTCGCGCAGGCGGTGACGCTGTTGCGGGCCGCGGCCGAGTCGGTGCAGGATCGCGATCCTGACTTCGCGGCGCGACTGCAGGTGCGCGCCGCCGAAGCCGAACTGCTGGCCAGCTGGCACGAGGCCATCGCGACCGCGGTCGCTGCCGGCAAGACCTTGACCACCGTCGGCCCGTCGGGCGCGAAGGTCACCGTGCGCGCGGTCGAAGGCTCCGAACTGGTCGGCAGCTCGGTCGGCGGCGAAGTGCGGTTGCGCTGGCCGGAGCTGTCCGCCGAGGGCGTGCTGGCCCTGGCCGAGCAGGCGAAGGCGGCGGGGCGAGCGGCGCTCGGCGCCGCGGCGATGCTGTACCAGCGCGGGGAATCGTCGCTGGCCGAGTCGCTGCTGGCCAGGACCGTGCAGGCCGACGCGACGCTGCAGCCGGCGGTCGACCGCGTGATCGCGCGCGGCCGCGGCGAGCCGTTCGACCCGCGCGGTTACCGGCTGGCCAAGGAAGGCTTCGTGTCGGCGCGTTCGATCGAGGTGCAGAAGAGCGCGCAGGCGCTCACCGCGCGGCTCGAGACAGCGCTGCGCGACAAGAATCGCGCCGTGCGCGAGGCGCTGGTGACCGAGGTGCTGGCGGCCGGTCCGGATTCGGTCGCGGTGCTGTCGGCGGCGATGCGGCGCGAACTCGACAAGCAGATCGGCAAGCTGCAGGCCAGCTCGCTGAAGAAGCAGGTGGATCGCCTGGCCGCGCAGCGCGAGCAGCTGGACGCGGTGCGCAAGAATGCGCGCGACCTGATCTACGACGAGACCCGCTACTTCTATCCGTACAAGCCGCCGGCGGTGTCGAGCGATCGCTACGCGGAGTACGTTCGGGTGCAGGCCGAGGTCGATCGCCGGGTCGCCGCGCTGCGCACGGTCTGGGCCGACGATCGGGCTCGCGTCCGCGTCCCGGAGTCGCTGCGTGCCGACCTCGATCGGCTCGACTACACGGCCAAGGTGCTGGCGCAGGTCGGCGAGCTCGATGCCGCGGCGCTCCAGGACATCGAATGGGCGCGCGCCGTGCCGCCCGGGGACAGCATCGGCGTGCGCGACTACTGCCGCACTCCCGCCGAACGAAGCGAACTCGAGGAATGGCGGCGGGTCGAGGCCTACAACGCCGCGATCGGGCCGACCCTGTCGTCGGCCCAGCGCGAGCAGCTGAAGGTCACCAACGAGTACCGGGCGATGTTCCGGCACCGGCCGCTGGCCGTGGTGAAGAGCCTCTGTGAAGCCTCGCAGGGGCATGCGGTGGAGATGGCCAAGCTCGGCTACTTCGCGCACATGTCACCCACCCCCGAGCGGCGCACCCCGTACGACCGCATGCGGCTCGCCGGCTACACGTTCGGCGTCAGTGAGAACATCGCCCTGGTCGACGGCGCCCAGGGGGCCCACAACGCGTGGTGCACGTCGTCGGGCCACCATCGCAATCTGCTCAGCCCGAGTCACCGCGAGATGGGCATCGGTGCCGACGGCCGCTACTGGGTGCAGAACTTCGGCTCCGGCACCGTGCACCGCGACGATCCGGCGTGGGCCGCCACGGCGCGATGACGCGCCGGCCGGCTCCGGAAGTTGCACACGGCTCGTGCAACCGCGGAGCGGCCGCTACGCTCTCGGCCGGAACAGCACGTGGCCGTCGAGATCGAGATCACAGGACCTGGTGGTGTGCGCCGCGTGCCGGTCCCGCCGCAGGCGGCGGCGATCGAGCTCGGCAGTGATCCGACGACCGAGGTCGTCGTCGTCGGCGAGGGCATCCTGCCGCGCCACCTCCGCTTCGTTCGTACCGACGGCGGCCATCGTGTCGAACCGGTGCGCGCCGGGGCCACCGTGCGGGTCGGGGGCGAGGATCTGTTCTGCAAGGACCTGCGTGCGGGCGACGTCATCGAGCTCGGCGCGTGGCGACTGCGCTGGCTCGGCGATCGGCAGCCGGCCCCGGTGGTCGTTGCCGACCGCGGTCGTCGTGCTCCGAGCCGGCCGACCGTCGAACGGGCGGCGGGCCGCTCGCGCCGGTTGCGGCCGCGGCGGTCGTCCTGGTTGCCTGCCATCGCCGTGTTCGCCGCCGTGCTGCTGGCCGCGTTCGGTCTCTACCGCCACTTCCGTGGTTCGACCTGGCCGGCATCCCCGAAGCACTACGTGGACCTGGCGCGGGCCCAGTTCGGCAACAGCGAACCGCAGCGAGCTCTCGACACCCTGTCGTTCGCGCTGCGCGAGGCGACCGGCCCCGTGCGCGAGGAAGCGCTGCGGCTGGAGGCGGACATCCGTCGCGTGCAGCTCCAGACCGCTGAACTGCCGAAGGTGATGACTGCGCGCAGCGAGCACGATCTGCTGTTCGGCTTCGTCGGTCGCTACCTGCGGGAGGCGGTCGAGCGGCCGGCTGCGCGCGAGTTCGTGCGCTGCTGCGATCAGTGGCTCGAACGGCACCGCGACGTGTGCCAGCGCCACACGGAGGGGTTGCCCCTGTTGGCGGCGATCGAGTCCGAACGGGCGCGCTTCCTCGGTGCCGCGGCGCTGGACACGCCGGACACCGCTGCGGACGTGGTGTTCGCGGCGCGCAGTCGGTTGCGCTTCCAGTGGCGCGACTATCGCGGTGCGATGGCCCGCCTCGACGACTTCCTGCGCCGGCACCCGGGCCTGGCCGACGTCGAACGGGAGCGGGCGCAGCTGCTGACCGAGGGGCACGAGTGGCTGCTCGGCAAGCTCCGGTTCGTCGATCAGCTGCTGGCGCGAGGGGAGCGCGACCACGCCGAGCGCGAGCTGCAGCAGCTCGAACGCTGGTCGACGCTGCCCGAGTGGGCGCCGCTGGTGGCCGAGCGGCGACAGCGTCTCGACGCCGGCCGCTGACCGGCGTCGGCGCCGGGCTCAGGTCTTGAACTGGCCGACCACGGCCATCAGCTCGTGCGCGAGATCCGCCATCGCCTTGCCGGCGACCGACGTCTCCTCGGCCCCCGCGGCGGTCGAACGCGCCTGGTTGTCGACCTCGGCGATCGAGCGGCTGATCTCCTTGCTGGCCTGCACGCTCTCGGTCACGTTCTTGCCGACGGTGTCGATGGTGCGCGTGCTCTGCGCGAGGTTCTGCGAGATCTCCTGCGTCGCCGAGCGCTGCTCCGACACCGAGGTCGCGATCGACTGCGAGCTCTGGTTGACCTGGGCGATGATGATGCGGGCGCGGATGTCCTGGGTCGCCTCGGCGGTCTGCCGGGCCAGGTCCTTGACCTCGTTGGCGACCACCGAGAAGCCCTTGCCGGCCTCGCCGGCGCGCGCCGCCTCGATCGTCGCGTTCAGCGCCAGCAGATTGGTCTGCTCGGCGATGTCCTGGATCGTCTCGACGACCCGGCCGATCTCCTTCGCCGCGGCCCCGAGCGCCGAGACCTTCTCGTTGCTCGAACGGGTCAGCTGCGCCGCGGTGCCGGCGACCTGCGCCGCACCCTGCGCGGACTTGGCGACCTCGCCGATGCTCGCGGTCATCTCCTCGACCGCGGCAGCGACGGTGCGCACGGTGTCGGTCATCGTGTCGCTGGCGCTGCTGACCGACCCCATGTTCGTCGACATCTGCTCGGCGGCGGCCGCGACCTGCGCCGACTGGGCCTTCGCGCGTTCGGCGCTCTGCGCCAGCGAGTGGGCGGTCGACGTCATCTCGCTGGACGCCGAAGCGAGTTCGCCGGCCTTGGTCGCGACCATGCGCACCATGTCCTGCAACCGACCGACGAAGCGGTTGAACCACTGCCCCATCTGCCCGAACTCGTCGGTACGGGACTCGTCCAACCGCGACCGCAGATCGCCTTCGCCCGTCGCCATGTCCTTCAGTGCGGCGACGGTCGACAGCAACGGCTGGATGATGCGGCGCTTCAGGACCATGGTCATGCCGAGCAAGCCGCCGACGCACAACACGACGCTCCAGAGGCCGAGCGACACCGCCTCGGCCCGCGCCAGGCTGCGCACCGGCCCCATCGGCACCCGCACTTCGAACGCGCCGTGCACGTCGCCCGGCTTCCAGCCCTCCATCGTGAACCCGAACGGGTCCTTGCCGTCGCCGGTCAGCGACTGCGACGGCTGGCCGTGGCAGGCCATGCAGTCCTCGCCGAGGCGGATCACCTGCTGGAACACCAGCACGTCGTGCTCGGTGTCGAGACGGGAGCCGCGGCCCTCGCCACCGCGTTGCGCCTGGGCACTCAGCTCGTCGAACAAGGCACCGCGCGTCGCCCCCAGCCTGGGATCACCGGCCGGGTCGTACTTGTCGTTGCGCGCATGCCGCGCCGTGATGCCGAGATCGAGGCCGGCGGCCTTCGCCGCACCCTTCGCCGACTCGATCGCGACGATGACCGGGATCGCGCCGAACGCGGTGGTCGCCGTGTAGTCGCCGTTGGCCCGCGCCATCTCCGCCTCGGCCTTGACCAGCAGACCCTTCATGTCGACGGCGCCGGACTCGTGCAGACGCGTCACGTGCGCCCCCGCGGCCTCCGCCGCGCCGACCACACCGACCGCCTGATCGACGGCCCGCGCCACCGCCATCGACTGGAATCTGCCGGCGGTCAGTACGAACGAGGTGACGAGTACCGTGCCCATGACGGCACCGGTGGCCAACAGGACCTGCTTCTGGATGTTCATGCTCTTCGGCGCCGATCGACACCGCGCCGCTCGCCGGACGATGGGAGTTTCCCTCGCCCCGGAGCGGACCAGGGCGGTGCCATCGAAAGCTCTGGTTTCCCCTTCGGCTGCGATTGTCGCGCGGTCGATGACCGCCGCGTCAGGATTCGCGACCTACCCAGGAAGAGCCTGCGATGACGATTCGGACCCGATTGATGGCCACGCTGTTGGCGTGCGGCCTCGTACCGACGCTGGGCGTCGGATTCCTCTCCTACCGGTTGAGCCAGACCAGTTCGAGCGAACTGCTCGAGCACTCGGCCGCGGCCCTCGAGAAGCGTGCCGGCGAGCAGATGCAGGCGGTCAGCGCCGCCCGCCGCAACGACATCCTGCACTACTTCGCCGCCATCGAGGCCCAGGTGATCAGCATGGCGAAGCAACCGCACGTGATCGATGCGGTCGCCCAGCTGGCGGTCACGATCCAGGAGCTCGGCCGCGACCTGCCGGCCGCCGAGGTCGAGGACGCCCGCCGCGAACTGTCCCGCTACTACCAGACCGACTTCGAGGGCGAGTACGCCAAGCAGGCCGGTGGCAGTCGCAGCGGCATCGAGAGCGCGCTGCAGCAGCTCGATCCGATCGCGGTGATGGCACAACTGCAATACGTGCAGCGCAACCCGAACCCGCTCGGTCGCAAGCACCTGCTGGCCGATGCGAAGGACGGGTCCGAGTACACGCGCCACCACGCGCTGTTGCACGACGGCCTGCTGAGCGTGCAGCAGGCGTTCGGCTACTACGACCTGTTCCTGATCGACACCGAGGGCCGCGTGGTCTACTCGGTGTTCAAGGAACTCGACTTCGCGACGTCGCTGAACAACGGCCCGTGGGCGCGCAGCAACCTCGGCGAACTGGCGCGCAACCTGCAGAATGCACCGGACGGCAAGCTGCTGTTCGCGGACTTCGCCGCCTACAAGCCGAGCTACGACGGGCCCGCCGCGTTCGCCGGCACCCCGCTGCTGCAGAACGGCAAGCGTGTGGGCAGCCTGGTCGTGCAGATGCCGATCGATCGCATCAACGCGGTCGTCACGTCGACCGAGGGCATGGGCGAGACCGGCGAAGTGACCCTGATCGGTCCCGACCTGCTGATGCGCTCGGACTCCCGCCACAACCCGGTCACGCACTCGGTGGCGGCGTCGTTCCGCAACCCGCAGAAGGGCAGCGTCGACCTGCCCGCGGTCAAGGAAGCGCTGGCCGGCAAGAGCGCCAGCGGGGAACTGGTCGACGTCGACGGCGCGACCGAGATCGCATACTGGCTGCCGATCGACGTGTTCGGCGTGCGCTGGGCGATGCTGGCCAAGGCCGAGGAACAGGAGATCCTGGCCAGCCTGATCGAGATGCGCGAACTGGCCGCGACCTCGGGCGCGAAGATGGTGTGGTGGTCGCTCGGCCTGTGCCTGTGCGTCGCCGCCGCGATGGCCGCGTTCAGCTGGTTCTTCGCCCGCCAGCTCGTCACGCCGATCCAGCGCACGGTGACGGCGCTGAAGGACATCGCCGACGGCGAGGGCGACCTGCGCGCCCGCCTCGACGAGGCGCGCGGCGACGAACTCGGCGAGATGGGCAAGTGGTTCAACAAGTTCCTCGGCAAGCTGCAGGTCTCGGTGCGGTCGATCGCCGAGAAGGCAAACGGCGTCAGCACCGCGTCGTCGCAGCTGACCTCGACCGCGCAATCGCTGTCGGAGAGCGCCGAACGCACCAAGGCGCAGACCTCGCAGGTCGCCGCCGCCGCCGAGGAGATGTCGTCGAACATGAGTTCGGTCAGCGGCTCGAGCGAGGCGATGACGGGCACGTTCCGCACCGTCGCCGCCGCGGTCGAGGAGATGACCGCGAGCATCGCCGAGGTCGCCAAGTCGGCCGAGAACGCGGCCCGGGTCGCCGGCACCGCGGCGCAGCTGACGCGCTCGAGCAACGAGAAGGTCTCCGCGCTGGGCTCGGCGGCCAACGAGATCGGCCGCGTCATCGAGACGATCCAGGACATCGCCGAGCAGACCAACCTGCTGGCGTTGAACGCCACCATCGAAGCGGCGCGCGCCGGCGAAGCCGGCAAGGGCTTCTCGGTGGTCGCCAACGAGGTCAAGGACCTCGCGCGCCAGACCGCCGAAGCGACGCAGGACATCCGCCAGCGCATCGAACGCATCCAGGCCAGCACCACCGAATCGGTCAAGGCGATCGCCGAAATCGACCAGGTGATCGCCAAGGTCAGCCAGGCCTCGCAGACGATCGCCACCTCGGTGGCCGAGCAGCGTTCGGCGACGCAGGAGATCGCCAGCAACCTCGCGCAGAGCACCCGTTCGATCGAGACGGTGGCCAACAACGTGCGCGAAGGCGTGGCCGCCAGCCAGGACATCAGCAAGTCGATCGCCGAGGTCGACCAGCACGCCCAGGCCACTGCGGCCGGCGCCGAGCAGACGTCGATGGCCGGCAGGTCGATGGCCAGCCTCGCCCAGGACTTGATGCAGGTGGTTGGCAGCTTCCGCACCTGAGCAGCAGCACCCCGGGCCTTGTGCTGTTCTGCCATGCCGTGGCAGCCGCCGCGGGCTACCATGCCGCCGATGTCCGCCGTGCCCGATCGTCCGCCACCGCGCCAATTGCTGGCTTCGCTGGCCGTCGCCGCCGGCGGCCTGCTGCTGTTGCTGCTGCTGCCGCAACGCATCCTGAACGGCGTCGACAGCAACCAGTTTGCCGTCTGGATCGAAGAGGGCGCGCTCGATCGTTATCCGCGCCACCTCGCCTACCTGCACTTCTGCGGCGCGGTGCATTGGCTGTTGGGGCCATGGCAAGTCGCCGGCCTCGTCGCCCTGCGGATCGCCGCGGCGATCGGCACCGCCATCGGCCTGTTTGCCAGCCACCGGGCGCTGTTGCTGCTGCCGCGGGGCAACCTGCCGCACGCCACCGCCGGGGCGGCGGCCATCCTGCTGCTGCCGGCGTGGTTCTTCTATGGCAGTTGCGCCGAGACTTCGGGCGTGTTTGCCGCCGGCGTTGGCCTCTGCTGGTGGTCCTATGCGCGCTGGCAGGCGCGCAGCACACTGGCGCGCGCCGCGGTGCTGGGCCTGGCTGGTGCCGCGGCCGGGGCCTTGCATGCGTTCGGCCACCTGCTGACCCCGGGGCTGCTGCTGATCGGCTGGCTGCATGGTGCAAGATCCCACTGGCGCGCGCTGCTGCCAGCAGCGGCCACGGCTGTGCTGGCGCACGGTGGGCTTGCGGTATTGCTGCCGCTGCTGCTGGCCGGGTCCAGCAGTGGCCAGGCCAGCGACGCCGTTGGCCACTTGCAGGAACGCTGGACCACGCTGGAACTGGCGACCGCGCCGGCGGTGTTGTGGCGCGAGTGGATCCTGCCCTATGGACCGTGGTCGTTGCTGGCCGTGGCAGCGCTGCTGCGGCCGCAAAGCCGGCGCTGGGCGCTGGCGACCTTGTTGTTGCTGGCGCTGCACCTGCCGTTGGCGGTGCTGTTGCTGGGCCACCACCAGATCGAAGAGCAAGGCGCCTACCTGATGGCGCTGGGCCTGCCGGCACTGCTGGCCAGCATGCACCTGCTGCCGCGCACCGCGTTCTGGCCGGCGCTGGCCGTCAGCATGGCGCTGACGGTGCGGCTTGCCGCGCCGGGCTGGCAGGACCCGGTGCCGCCCGGTTTTGCCGCCGGCATCGCTGCCCTGCAGCGCCAGCAACCGGTGGCCTTTGTGTTGGCCGGGCCCGATGAGCTCGATGCCGCGCGCTCGGCCACTGCCGGTCTGATGGCGCTGAACCTGGTCGAAGTGATGGATGCGCACCGCAAGACGGTGGCCGCCGGGCAGGACTTCGGTAGCTGGTTTGACCGGCATGCGGAGCCCTTCCTGCAAATGGGCCTGCCGATTGTCTTCAGCGAACGCAGCCGGCGGTTCTTTGCCGACAGCGAATTCGCCGAGCTGCGGCGGTTCTGGCAGGAACATCTGCCGGCGCAGTACGAAGTGACCGCGGTGCAGCAGCAGGGTTTCCGCGGCACGCGGCTGCGGCGCCGCTGAGAGGCTGCGAAGGAATCAGCATACGGCCTCGCAGAT
>JALORC010000152.1 GCA_025459175.1 Planctomycetota bacterium
GTACGTCACGGCCGACGAGCGGGTGTAGTTGATCTCCTGTCGCACCCGCTCGGTCAGCATCAGGTTGTCGGCCTCCGATTGCGTGACCGAGGTCAGCAGCCGCGTCTCGACGCGAACCGACCAGTTGCCGGGCGCGAGACCGGCGACCCCCGCCGTCGCGAGGTCCGGGAACTGGACCTGATCGGTGCCGGTGGCAGCATCTCGGTCGACGCCCAGTACCGTCCAGCGACGACCGCTGGGGTCCTGGGCCGTCACCTCGTAGACGCGGAAGAAGGGTGAGATGCTCGGTTCCAGCCGGTCGTCGAATTCGACCAGCGGCGAGCCCTGGAACGTGACGCCGCTACCCGGCGCGACGAGATCCGCGATCAACGTCACGGCAGGTTGCTGCACATTGCCGAACTCGAGCGACAGCAGCCCGCGGACGCGCAGCACCCGGCCAGAGTTGTCAGTGAGTTCGGTGACCACCCAGGGCACCGCGCCGAACGACTTCAGGAAGTCGATCACTGCCACGCCGTAGTCACAATCGATCGTGAACACGCCGTTCGAGGCCGGCGGAGCGAAGCCGATCCCGACCACCGACTGCGTCTCGAAGCCTTCCAGGCTCGCGGTCACGCGCACGATCGGCCGCTGGTCGGCCGCCGGCGTGATGTTGCTCGTGCTGAGGTCGAGGAGGAACGGCTGCGTCAACTGCTCGACACTCAACCCGGCCACCAGGCTCAAGGTCTGACGGGAGGTCGCCCCCGGCTGGATCGGCGGCGCTGGTGGCGACACCACCGTGATGTCCGCCGCGCCGAGCGAACAGCCTTGCGCGAAGAAGGTCGGGCGCCCGGTCGGTTCGACGGCAGCGGCGGCGAACGCCGTGACGACGTGCGGGCGATTGGGCAGCACGGCGAGATCAGGCACCACCTTGGGCGCCGTCGCCTCGGTCTTGATCCCGAGCGGGTTGCGCGACGCCACCGCCGAGCTGGACGCCAGCGCGATCGAACTGGCAACCGCCTCGAATTCGAGCCGCCCCTCCAAGGTCGCATTCGCCGCCGCGGCGGCAACGGGGCGGAGCGGCAACGACACGAACCCAGCCCGGGTGTCGTGCAGCGTGATCAGGTCGTAGCCGGCGCGCACGATCGTGACCGTGTGTGGTCCCGGGGCGGTGGCGAACGACACCCGGCCATCCGCGCCGGTGACGCCCTGGCGCTGGTCGGTGCGCGGCAGCGTCACGGGACCGACGTCGACCAGCACACTGGCGCCGGCGATCGGCAACAGGGTGGCTTGATCGTAGGCCTCGACGACCAGGGTGTCGGTCAGCGTGCCGGTGACGAACCCACGTTGCCGGAAACTGCCGCCGGCGATGCTCTCCGACAGGTTGCCGGCGCGATCGGTCAGCAGCATCGTGAACGGACGAGTCCCGGGCTCGCGCCCGATCGGCAGCGGCCGCATCACGAAGCGGCCGGCCTCGTCGGAGGCGAACATCGTCGCGGTCACGGTCTGCAGCTGCCCGTTCTGGGTGGTCAGTTCGGCCCCCGCGAGGCGCTCGCTGGCGATGCCATAGAAGGCCACGTAGTCGAGGTCCGAGAACAGGTCCAGACCGTCCGCGGACCCCGGCGGCCCGGCCCGCACCAACCGGGGCTTCGTGATGTCGAAGCGCGGCGCGAGGTCGCCGTTGTTCGGCGCGTGCACGACGGCAGAGCGGCGCGAGCCACGCTGCATCTGCGCCGTGAAGGTCAGCTCGCCGTCGTCGAACTGCGGCCGGGTCAGGGAACCGAGCGCGCCCGTGAACGGGACCACGATCTGCTGCACGTCGGCCGCCGTCGCGACCGCCGAGCGCTCGACGAACGCCAGGTCCCCGCTGGCGGCCGACCTGGCATCCCCACCGTAGATGCGGACCAAGACCCGATCGCCAGCGGCGGTGCCCAACGGTGTCGTCACCACCAGGCTCGCATCGGCGATGCGATCGATGTTGATCTGGTTCGGATACGTCGCGAGGGCGGGATTGGCGGGGTCGGGCAGCGAGTTCCGCAGATGCACCGAGAGCGGCGCCGCCGGACCGACCGTCTCGAACTGGACGAACGGCGTGCGGCCGCGGAAGTCGAGCTTGCCCTCGGTGCCGAACGTGATCGCGTCGTTGACCACCAGTTCGTATGCCCCCTCGGCGACGAGCGGCGCGGCCGGCGTGAACTCGATCACCCGCGCATCCGGGATCCCGACCGTCTGCAGCGGCGGCAGCAGCGCCCCGAGCAAGCCAGTGGGCTCCCCGGCGAGGCGCACGAACAGATTGGTCGGCAGCAGTGTCGCCGGATTGGGCCGGCGATCGAACACGACGATCACCTTGCTCTCGCGCGCGAGATCGCGCTGGTTGTCGCGCGGGAACGTGGCCAGGATCCGGCCGTCGGTGATCGCGGCGTCCTGGTTGACCTGGAACTCGCTGAGCACCTTGCCGCCGGTCGGCACGTCGAAACGCACACCGTCGGCGTCGCGCGCATCCGGCAGCAGCGCCACTTCGTAGGTCGGCGTCTGGTTGTTCGACAGCTCGGTCAGCGGGCGCAGCACCAGCAGCCGCCCCGCCGCCAGGAAGTCGTACAGGCACGGCAGCACCTGCGTGGTGCCCTTGACCCGGAGCACGACGCGGCCGTCGAGCCCGTTCGGGGTGGTCGGCAGGATCGACGCCTGGTTGACGCTCTCGCTGAACTCGACCACGACCGGCACCGCCGTGGGCCAACCGGCACCCTCCGGATAGGTCGCCCGCACCGTCGGCCGGCCGTCGCGCACGTCCCCGCCCACCGGCACGACCTCGATCAAGGAGGCGCCACCGACCGGCGGCGTGTCATCGGGCGTGTCGAAGGCCCGACCGACGTTGTCGCAGCCGGCGATCACGAACATCGACAGCAGCGTGGGAACGAACCACCAGGAACGGATTGTCGGCATCGTGGGATCGGACGGTTGGCGCGCGGCGGTCCGCGGACGACCGGGCACGGCAGTCTATTCCCGTCGACCCGGCCAGCAACCCGACAACTGGCCCGCGCCCGGCCTCAGGCCGATGGCCGCGCCGCATCGGCGGGCGGCGAGCGCCAGGCCAGCATCACCAGTGCTCCGATCACCATGCCACCGCTCAGCAGCTGCCCCATCGTCATGCCGGCGAACACGACCCCGAGGTGGGCATCGGGCTGGCGCACGAACTCGAGCGAGCCGCGGAACAGCGCATAGCCGATCAGGAACAACACCGCGAACCGCCCGGGCCGCAGCGGCCGGTGCCGGGTCAGCATGTAGACCACCAGCAGCGCGAGGCCGAGCAACAGCCCCTCGCCGATGCCTTCGTAGAGCTGCGACGGATGCCGGTACGGCACCAGCGGCTCCCCGTTGCCGCCCAGCTCGGCGCTGACCCGCTGCCAGTCGAGCTTCGGCGCCACCGCGGCCCAGTCGATCGGGCGGCCGTAGTCGTCGGCCGTCGACAGATACGGCTGCACGTCGGCGAACGAGCGTTTGCCGAACGCGACCTGGATGCACAGTTCGCGGTCGCGCATCGACCATGACTCGCGGATGCCGAGCCGGTCGAGGGCGGTCGGATCGGTCGGGAACTGCATCGCGAACGGCGTGTCGGGGCGCGTGACCTGGCCGTACAGCTCGCCGTTGATGAAGTTCGCGAAGCGCACCGCGAAGATGCCGGGCGTCGCCGCCAGCGCGCAGGCATCGGCGGTCCGCTTCCAGCTGACCTGCTGGCGGCGGCAGAACAGCCACAGCGCCACGGCGACGCCGCCGAGCCCACCGTGGAACGACAAGCCACCCTTCCACACCTGCACGAAGTTCAGCGGGTTCAGCAGCGACTGGTCGTAGAACAGCGCGTAGCCGGTCCGACCGCCGAGCATCACGCCGAACACGCAGTAGAACACGAGGTCCGGCGCCACCTCCGGCCGCACCGGGAAGAAGCCGCGGCGGGCCAGCCGCACCAGGATCCACTGGCCGACCACGAAGCCGACCACGTACATCAGGCCGTACCAGCGGATGTCGATCGGCAACCCGGGGATGTCGAACAGCACCGGATCCCAGGCGGGGAACTGCATCCGGCGCAACGTAGCTGGCCGGCGCATCGTGCGCACGTCTGCATTTGTCGCCAGCGCCCTCGGTCCGGACTCGGTCGGATGGCGACGGCTCGTTCAGTCGCTATCGTGCTGCGCCGCATGTCCACTGCCGAATTGCATTCCCGGCTCGCCGACGCGGCCCCGATCGCGGCGACCGCCCTGGCCGCGGTGCGCGCCGACCGGTCCCAGCTGCCGGTCGTCTTCCCCGGCCTGCCACGCAAGTGCGGGCGGGTGGCGGTCGGCGGTGGCAGACAACGACTCGGCCCGGCCCTGGTCGATCTGGACGCGTTCCGCCGCTGCGACCTGGCCGCGGCGTGGCTGCTGGCCGAGGCCGGAGCCACCGAGCACGAACTGCTCGACCTCTACGCGCACGGCGACATCGAGGAGCGGGCGATGCTGCTGCGCAGCCTGCACTTCCTGCCGGTCGGTGCAGCCGTGGTGCGATTGTTCGGCGAGGTGCAGCGCACCAACGTGGTGCTGCACCTCGAAGCGGCGATCGGCGACGGCGACCTGTTCGTGCGCACGATCGGGCAGCCCGGCTTCGACCGCACCGCCGCCAACAAGCTGCTGCTGAAGTTCGCGTTCCTCGATCTGCCGCTGCAGCGCGTGTTCGGGGCGATCGACACCGCCAACCCGGAACTGTCGCGCATGCTGCAGGACCTCGCCACCGAACGCGAGGCCGCCGGCCGCGCGGTGTGGCGCGACACCTGGCGGCTGATCGGCCGCGCCCCGTGCCCGGGCAGCACCGCCCGCCTGATCGGCGGCCTCGAACACGGCGACGACGGCGTGCGTCTGGCCGCCGCCGAGGGGCTGCTCGCGCTCGGCCGCGCCGAACTGCTGCCGTTCGCCCGCGAGCGGATCGACCGCGAACCACGCGCCACCGTGCGCGAGGTGCTGCAGCGACTGCTGTCGCGCTGACCCCGCCCTGGCACCCTCCCACCCACCCCGCAGAGAGAGCCGCCGATGCTGATCTTCGAACCGCACATCCACATGTACAGCCGGATCACCGACGACTACGAACGCATGGCGCTGGCCGGCGTGCGCGCGGTGCTGGAACCGGCGTTCTGGCTCGGCCAACCGCGCACCGCGGTGGCGACGTTCGTCGACTACTTCGAGACGCTGATCGGCTGGGAGCGCTTCCGGGCCCAGCAGTTCGGCATCCACCACTTCTGCACGATGGGGCTGAATCCGCGCGAGGCCAACGACGACCGCGTCAACCGCGACGTGATGGCGGTGCTGCCGCGCTACTGCGAGAAGGACAGCTGCCTCGGCATCGGCGAGATCGGCCTCGACGACCAGACCGCGACCGAGGAGAAGTTCTTCGCCGCGCAGCTCGAACTGGCGCGCCGCCACGACCTGCCGGTGCTGGTGCACACGCCGCACCGCGACAAGAAGAAGGGCTTCGAGCGCTGCATCGCGATCATCAAGGAAACCGGCTTCCCGATGCAGCGCGTGCTGCTCGACCACGGCAACGAGGAGACGATCAAGATCACCCGCGACCTCGGCTGCTGGTCGGGCTTCTCGATCTACCCGAACACCAAGATGGACCCCGCCCGCATGGTGTCGATCGTGCTCGAGTACGGGGTCGAGCGCATGGTCGTCAACAGCGCCGCCGACTGGGGCGTCAGCGACCCGATGATGGTGCCGCGCACGGCGGTCAAGCTCGAACAGGCCGGCGTCGCGCGCGAACGCATCGAACAGCTCGTCTGGGGGAATCCGATCGCGTTCTTCGCCCAGAGCGGCCGTCTCGACGAGGCCCGGCTGCGACAACCGGCGCGCGCCAACCTGCGCGAGACGTTCGACGGCAACTCGGTGTTGCGCGGTCAGGACCCCGACAAGGTCTGACCCGGCTCGGCGGCCGCGCGCGCCGACAGCAGCTCGCGCAGCCGGTGCAACAGCTCGCGCGGCAGGAACGGCTTGTGCATGACCGGGATGCCGCGCGGCAGGTCGAGCGGTTCGTCGACGAACCCGCTGATCAACAGCACCGGCAGCTCGGGGCGCAGTTGGCGCAGCCGCTGCACCAGCTCGACGCCGCCCATGCCCGGCATCACCGCATCGGTGACGACCGCGTCGACCGCTTCGCGCTGCAGCACGGCCAGCGCCTGCCGACCGTCGGCGGCCAGCAGCACGCGATAGCCACCGCGCGACAACGCGCCCTGAAGCGCGCGGGCCACGACCTCCTGGTCGTCGACCAGCAACACCGTCGTCGCCACGACCGGCGCCGCGGTGGCAGGCCGCTTCGGTGGCGCGCTGCGGCCCGCCACCGGCAGACCGACCAGGAACGTGCTGCCGGCCCCGGGCGCGCTGCGCACGGCGATGTCGCCGCCGAGGCCGCAGACGATCGCATAGCAGGTCGCCAACCCGAGGCCGGAGCCGCGCCCGTCGAGGCTGGTCGAGAACAACGGCTCGAACAGGCGCCGCCGCACCGACTCGTCCATCCCGACCCCCCGATCGATCACCGCCAGCTCGACCACGTCGGCGC
Source organism: Planctomycetota bacterium (assembly GCA_025459175.1). GTDB lineage: Bacteria > Planctomycetota > UBA1135 > UBA1135 > UBA2386 > UBA2386. Next base: position 6,553 of record JALORC010000152.1, read on the forward strand.
TGCCACCGAGGGCGGCGCGGATCCGGATCTCACCGCCGCCCGGCATCGCCGCGCGCGCGTTCTGCAACAGGTGCAGCAACACCTGGTGCAGCAGCGCGCGATCGGCGAGCACGCCCGGCAGCGCCGGCGCCACCTCGAGCCGGAGCTGGTGCGATGGAGCGCAGCAGCGGGCGAGGCTCGGTTCGGCCTCGGCCAGGAACGCACCGAGGTCGACGACCTCGCGCTCGACCGCCTGCGGGCGCGCGAAGCCGAGCAGCTGCCGGGTCAGTTCGGCGGCGCGTTCGGCGACCGCGAGCAACTGGTCGACGTGGCCGCGCGCCGGGGTGCCGCGCAGCGTCTCGCCGCGCAGCAGGTCGACGTGGCCGAGCACGGCGGTCAGCAGGTTGTTGAAATCGTGGGCGATGCCGCCGGCCAGCATGCCGAGGCTCTCCATCTTGCGCGACCGCAGCAGCCGTTCCTGCGCCTCCTCCCGCAGCAGGAAGCTGGCCAGCAGATCGCCGGCGGCAGCGGCGAAGCGGAGGTCGACGGTGCGCCAGTCGAGCGGCCGGTCGGCATACAGCATGAACTTGCCGAGCAAGCGTCCCCCCGCCTGCAAGGGCAGGAAGGCCAGGGCGCGGATGTTCTCGGCGGCGAGCACCGGCTGCAGTGCGGCGAGCTGGTCGGCGGCCAGCACGTCGTCGACCAGGATCGCCTCGGCACCGCGGGAGTCGGCGGTCCACGGCGAATGGCCGTCGACCGCCTGCTGGTAGCGAACCGACAGGCCGCGCGCGGCGCGGAACCGCATCACGCCGGCGCCATCGAACGCGAGCGCGGCCGCGCGTTCGCAGCCGGTCACGGTCACCAGGGCCGTGACCACGGCGTCGAACATGCCCTGCATGCTGTCGGCGTTGGCCAGCGCATGACAGAGCTCGAACAGTGCCGGGCCGCACCCGGCCGCCACGCCCAGAGCGTTGCGATCCATGAGGGCCTGGATGCTAGCCAACCGATCGCCGCCGAGCCTGCATCGCCGGCGAGATCCGAGCGCTCGGCGTCACCCGCGGGGCAAACTGCGCCCGGCTGCGTGCCCGCCATTCTCGTTCGGGCGCGGCCTCGCTATCCTGCTTCGCCCCGATGGCCGACCTTCCGACCGAGATCAAGCGCCGCCGCACCTTCGCGATCATCTCGCATCCGGACGCCGGCAAGACCACCCTGACCGAGAAGCTGCTGCTCTACGGCGGCGCGATCCGCGAGGCCGGCTCGGTCAAGGCCAGGAAGGGCGGCGCGCACGCGACCTCGGACTGGATGGAGCTGGAGAAGAAGCGCGGCATCTCGATCACCAGCTCGGCGCTGCAGTTCGAGTACGACGGCCACTGCATCAACCTGCTCGACACCCCGGGCCACCAGGACTTCAGCGAGGACACCTTCCGCACGCTGGTCGCCGCCGACGCGGCGCTGATGCTGATCGACGGCGCCAAGGGCGTCGAGCCGCAGACGATCAAGCTGTTCAAGGTCTGCCGCGACCGCGGCATCCCGATCGTCACCGTCGTCAACAAGATGGACCGCCCGTCGCGGTCGCCGCTCGACCTGATGGACGAGGTCGAGAAGGTGCTGGGCATCACCGTGGTGCCGGCGACGTGGCCGATCGGCAGCGGCGACGGCTTCCGCGGCGTCTACTCGCTGCGCGACCAGCAGGTGTTCGTGTTCGAACGCACCGCGCACAACGCGCAGAAGGCGCTGGTGCAGACCACCGGCCCCGACGACCCGGTGCTGCGCGAGGAACTCGGCAGCAAGGCCCACGCGCAGCTGCTCGAGGACCTCGCCATGGTCGAGACCTGCGTGCAGCCGTTCCAGATGGACCTGTTCCTGCAGCAGAAGATCTCGCCGATGTTCTTCTGCAGCGCGCTGGTCAACTTCGGCGTCGAGAACATCCTGCAGCGCTTCCTCGAGATCGCGCCGCCGCCCGGCCCGCTGCCGACGCTCGAGGGCTCGGTGCAGCCCGACGCGGCGTTCTTCTCCGGCTTCGTCTACAAGGTCGCGGCGAACATGGACAAGATGCACCGCGACCGCATCGCGTTCCTGCGCGTGACCTCGGGCCGCTTCGAGCGCGGCATGGCCGCCAAGCACCTGCGGCTGCAGCGCGAGGTCCGGCTGTCGCACCCGCACCGGTTCTTCGGCCAGGAGCGCATCTCGATCGAGGAGGCCTACCCGGGCGACGTCATCGGGCTGATCAACCCGGGCATGTTCCGGGTCGGCGACGTGCTGAGTTCGGGCCCCAACTTCGAGGTGCGCAACTTCCCGCGCTTCGCGCCGGAGATCTTCGCCCAGGTGGCGCCGCGCGAACCGTCGATGGCCAAGGGCTTCGGCAAGGGGCTCGAACAGCTCGGCGAGGAAGGCGTCGTGCAGGTGTTCTGGCCGCGGCACGGCGCGCGCGAACCGATCCTCGGCGCGGTCGGCGAACTGCAGCTCGAGGTGTTCCAGTGGCGGCTCGAGAACGAGTACGGCGTCGAGCTGCGGCTCGATCGCAAGCAATGGACCCGGGCCCGTTGGCTCGTCGACGTCACCGACGAGCTGCTCGAGATCCTGCCGATGGTGGTCAAGGACGAGGTCGGCCGCTTCGTCGCCCTGTTCCACTCCGACTTCGAGATCGACTACGCGAAGTCGCGCTACAAGGGCCTGCAACTGCTGGAGACGCCGCCCGCCGAAGAGGACCGCGGCTGATCGGCGCCGTCGCGCTCCCCGCCGCCGTCCCTACCGACGGCTGGGGCGCAGTTCGGCCGGCACCCGCTGTTCCGGCGGCAGCTTCGCGTTGCGCTCCTCGGCGAGCTGCTCGCTGCGCGCCTCGGCCTGCTGCAGCACCGCTTCGATCTGCTCCCACAGCGGCGCGAACTGCTGCACCTCGCGCGGCTTCTGCCCGCGCCCGTCGACGGTGAACCCACCTGCCGGCAGGTCGACCCCGGTCACCAGAGCCACCACCTCGAGCTGCTGCAGCACCTGCTCGCCGCGGCGGTGCACGACCTCCAGCAGCGCCTGGTCGCTCTCGCGCACGAACAGCGCCACCCGATCGGCCAGCGGCAGCGCCGGATCGTCGTCGTCGAGGCCGGGCTTGCGGCTGCCGAGCAGCCAGGTGCCGACATCGTTGCCGCGGCGGTCGCGAGTCTTGTCGACCACGAACGTGAAGTGGCGCCGCAGCTCGGCCACCATCGCTGCGCCCAGTGGCGACTCGGCCCGCGGATCGGCCATGCCCGGCAGGTGATCGAGCCGCAGCACGCGCCCCGCCCACTCGAGATCGGCCACCACCTTCGGCGGGATCCGCAGGAACACCTCGCCGAACAACGGGTCGTCCTCGTGGATCAGGATGCCGTCGGCGGTCTGCGCCGATTCGACGCGACCGCGGATGCCGTCGCCCGAGGCGAACTCGAACACCGTGTGCACCGCCGACTGTGTCCCGCGCAGGACACGCAGCACGCCGCGGGTGCTCATCTCGAAGCCGTCGACCAGCATCATCTTGGTGCGCAGCTCGAGCTGCACGCTGGTGACCTTCTGTTCCGCCGCTGCCATCGCCGCGACCATCGCTTCGACCGGGTCGCCGCCGGGCTTCCCTGCAGCCTCCGGCGCCACTTGCTGGGCCACTGTGACACCGTGGAGCAGCCACAGGAACAACCGGGGTGCGTCGATGGTACGCTTCATGCTGGCGCCCGATCCTACCGCCGCCGGTTCTCCCCCGCCCGCGGCCCGTCGAATCCCGACCATGCAAACCGCAATTCGCCGTTCCCGCAGCGTCCGCCCCCGCTCGCTGGCAGTGGCCACCGTTCTCCTGTTTGCCGCCGCGCCCGCCCACGCCGACGAACTGCGGCTGCTCGACGGCCGCGTCATCGTCGGCAAGGTCGCCGAGCAGGGCGCCAACTACGAAGTCACCACCCACAACGGCACCGTCGTGGTGCCGATCGCCCAGGTCGAGAAGCGCACCACCGAGGCCGAACTGCGGCGCCAGTTCGCCGAGCAGGCGCGCCACGCCGACGACACCACATTCGCCCATCTGCAGCTCGCGGTGCAGGCGCGGGCGACCGGGCTCGAACCCGAGCTCTGGCGCCACCTGGACCTCGCCCTGGCGCGCCGGGACCAGGTCGACCCGGAGGCCGCGCCCGGGCTGCAGCGGCGGCTCGAGGGGTTCCTGGCCCAACTCGAACCCGAGCTGCTGCCGCGCCGCCACCGCACCGCCACGACCGCGGTCCGGGTGCACCAGCTGCTCGAGGCCCGGCGCCCCGACAACTCGGCCGGCCGCGAGGCGGCGATCGAGGAGCTGCTGGTGCGCGAGGCCCAGGCGGATCAGGACCTGCGGCTGCAGGCGCGGCGCAACGGCTCACCGCTGCGGCGCAGCACCGCACTGAAGGCGCTGCAGCGCCGCGCGCTGGCCGGCAACGACCGCTTCGTGCTGCGCTCGGCGGTGCTCGATGCCGACGAAGCCGTGCGTCGCACCGCGGCCGCCTTGTCGCGCCCCGGGCTGCAGCGAGCCGATCTCGACTACCTCGCGACCGGGCTGGCCCACCAGAACGGCAAGGTCCGGATCCGCACCGCCGAGGCACTCGGTGAGCTCGGCCACCCGGACGCGGTCAAGCTGCTGGTGCTGGCCGGGCCGCAGGCCGCCAGTGGTCTCGCCGCCGGCGGCGATGCGGGCGTGCGCAGCCACATCGCGATCGTGCAGCAGCAGGCCTACATCCGCGACTTCGACGTCGAGATCGCCTCGGCCGCGTTCATCGCCGACCCGAAGATCGGCCTGCTGCAGAGCGGCACCGTGCTGGATGTCACCGTGTTCGGCGTCACCGAGGTGCGGACCATCGTCCGCGCCTACCGCAAGGCGCTCGAGCACCTGACCCACCGCGACCCCGGCGAGAACCCCGCCGCCTGGGGCGTCTGGTACAGCCAGCTGCCGGCGGCCGCGGCGAGCCCCGCGCCGACCACCCCGGCGCGCGCGCGCTGAGCCGACAAAGCTGTGCGGCTCGCAGCATCCGGCCCGCTACAGTGCGCCGAGCGCGAGTCCCGCATGCAAGCAACCTCCCACATCTGCGTCGTCGGTCTGGCCACGATGGGCCAGAACCTGGCCCTCAACATCGCCCGGAACGGCTTCCCGGTCACCGTCTACAACCGCTCGTACGACAAGACCGAGGCCACCCTCGCCCGCTGCGGGCCGGGCTACCGGATGATCGGCGCGAAGACGCCCCAGGAGGCGGCCGCCTCGCTGGTGCGGCCGCGCAAGCTGATCCTGCTGGTCAAGGCCGGCCAACCGGTCGACGACACCATCGCCACGTTCCTGCCGGTGCTGCAGCCCGGCGACCTGATCGTCGACACCGGCAACAGCCACCCGGACGACACCGAGCGGCGGGTGCGCGAGCTCACCGCGAAGGGGTTCCGCTTCATGGGCATGGGCGTCTCCGGCGGCGAAGAAGGCGCGCTGAACGGCCCGAGCCTGATGCCGGGCGGCGACCGCAGCGCCTACGACGAACTGGCGCCGATCCTGAAGAAGATCGCCGCCCAGGTCGAGGACGGCCCGTGTGTGACGCACGTGGGGACCGGCAGCGCCGGGCACTTCGTCAAGATGGTGCACAACGGCATCGAGTACGGCGACATGCAGCTGATCGCCGAGTGCTACGACCTGATGCAGCACGTGCTCGGCATGAAGCCGGCCGAGATGGCGGCCGCGTTCACGGCCTGGAACAAGACCTTCCTCGAGTCGTTCCTGATCGAGATCACCGCGCGCATCCTCGGCGCGATCGATCCGGCCACCAAGCACCCGATGGTCGACGTGATCCTCGACAAGGCCGGCCAGAAGGGCACCGGCAAGTGGACCAGCGAGATCGCGCTGCGCTACGGGGTGCCGGTACCGACCATGCACGCCGCGGTCGAGGCGCGCTGCCTCAGCGCGATGAGGGACCAGCGGCTGCTGGCCAGCAAGACGCTGACCGGTCCGAACCCGGGCCAACCGGTGCAGGGCCTGCTCGACGCGGTGCGCGACGCGCTCTACTGCAGCAAGATCTGCTCGTACGCGCAGGGTCTCGATCTGCTGGCGACCGCCGATGCCGACAAGAAGTGGGGTCTCGACCTCGGTGAGATCGCCCGCATCTGGAAGGGCGGCTGCATCATCCGCGCGCGCTTCCTCGGCCGCATCCAGGCCGCCTACGGCAAGCAGAAGCGGCTCGGCAACCTGCTGCTCGATCCGGAGCTCGGTGGCTTCCTGGTGCAGCACCAGTCCAACTGGCGCAAGGTCGTGGCGCTCGCCGCCGAGCGCGGCGTGCCGACGCTGGCGATGGGCAGCAGCCTCTCGTACTTCGATTCGTTCCGCCGCGCCAAGCTGCCGCAGAACCTGACCCAGGCCCAGCGCGACCTGTTCGGCGCGCACACCTTCGAGCGCACCGACAAGCCCGCCGGCGAGATGTTCCACCACGAGTGGCCGTGAACGCAGGGACTGGCTCTCGCATCCAGCCAGGCCTCGGGATCGTCGCGAGACATCGATGCCGACGACCCCTGCGCCGATCTGCCCGTCAGGCCGGACGTTCGGCGACCGACAGCAGACCGTGGCGGCGCCAGCCGATCGTCAACAGCCACGTGTGCGCCTCGGTGACCGGGCGCACGATGGCTTCGATGCCGCGCACGACGATCGTCTCGCGGAAGCCGTCGAACCACGGTGCTGACGTGTAGGTATCGATCGCTTGCGGCACCACCACCATGCGGCCCTCGGCCGCATGGTGGTGCGCATTGCCCAGCACGTAGCGCAGCGCGTTCCGCACCTCGCGCGGGGAGCGCAGGATGTGGTCGTGGTAGCGGTCGGCGAACACCCGGCCGCGGCGCTGCCACAGCCGGTTGAGGGTGCGGGCGATGCGGACCAGCAGGCCCTGCACGCCGCGCGACAGCGCGCTGCGGCCGGTCGCTTCGACGACGAAGTGCAGG
>JALORC010000057.1 GCA_025459175.1 Planctomycetota bacterium
GTGCGCCGCAACTTCCCGTACTTCGGCGACACCGACGGCTTCACGACGCATCTGCGCCAGCAGCTGCCGGCGGCGCGCTACCTCGGACTCGAGATCGAGTGCAACCAGCGCGCGGTGACGGCCGTGGCCGGTCAGCGCCGCTTCGCGCGGGCCCTGTTGCTGGCGCTGCACGAACTGGGCTGCGGGCGTGCGGTCCGTTCGTGATGCCGGCTCACAGGTCGACGATGATCGGCGGCTGCACCGGCCGGTAGCGCACGCTGCAGTTCGAGGCGTTGACGAAGCGCACGCCGTCCTGCTCGAACGTGCCGTAGGCCTCGTGGATGTGGCCGAACACGTGCAGCCTCGGCCGCACGCGCCGCACCGCTGCCAGCAGGTCGGTGCAGCCCACGGCATCACCCTGGTCGGTGCGATCGAGGATGCCGGCCGGCGGGCCGTGCGTGATCAGCACGTCGATGCCGGCCGGGATCAGGTCCCACTTGGCGGCGATCGCTGGGCCGCGCTCGAGGTTGAAGGCCCAGTCGTAGAACCACGGCTGCCACGGCGAGCCCCAGATGCGCAACCCGTCGATGGTGACTTCGCTGTCCTCGAGGTAGGTGGCCGCGCGCAGCCAGCTGCGGGCGGCGGCGGGCGTGCGTTCGAAGGCCCAGTCGTGGTTGCCGGCGATCACCACCTTGTGGCGGTGCGGCAGACCGGCGAGCCAGCGATCGAAGGCGCGGATCTGCGCCTCGGAGCCCCGCATCGTCGCGTCCCCGGCGTGCAGCAGCAGGTCACCATCGGGCACCTGTAGTTGGTCGTGCAGGTCGTGCGTGTCGGACAGGCAGACGATGCGCATGGCCCGCTTGTACGGTGCGAGTGTCCACGCGCCAGCCGGGTGCCGCATCGGAGCAGGAGAACGGGATCGCTCGGCTGGCGGGAGGTCGACGACTCGATACTCTGCGTGCCCTCCCATGCCCCATCGCGCGATCTTCTGGACCCTGGCCGCGCTGGCGGTGTCGGCGGCGGCCTGGCAGGCCTTCGAACTGCGCTGGACCTGCGACGACGCGTTCATCTCGTTCCGCTACGCGCAGCACTTCGCCGAGGGCAAAGGGCTGGTGTTCAACCTCGATCCGACCGAGCCGCCGGTCGAGGGCTACACGAACTTCGCGTGGACGATGTGGCTCGCGCTCGGCGTGCTGCTCGGCTGCAGCGATCGGGCGCTCGAGAACTGGTCGATCGCGTGGGGCATCGTCTTTCATGCCGGCACCGTGGCGCTGCTGGCGGTAATGGCGGCGCGCGCCGCCGGCGGGCGGGTGTTGGTGCCGATCGCGGCGCTGTCCTACGCGGCGATCCATCACGCCGCGTCGTTGGCGCCGGCCGGGCTGGAGACGGCGCTGTTCACGCTGCTCGGACTGGCGATGCTGCGCTACATGCTGGCGCTGCGCTGCGCGCGCGAGGCCTGGCTGCTCGGCTTCCTCGGCGTGCTGGCGGCGATGACGCGGCCGGACGGCGCGCTGTTCGTCGCCGCCGCCGGGTTGTTCGTCGCCTACGACAGCTGGCGCCGACGCGCGCCGTGGTTGTTGCTCGGCTACGCGCTGCCGTTCGCGCTGGTGTTCGTGCCTTACTTGCTGTGGCGGCATACCTACTACGGCTTCTGGGTGCCGAACACGTTCTTCGCCAAGTCGGCTGGCTTCGCCAGCCTCGCGCTCGGCTGGCGCTACCTCGAGGGCGGCCTGTTGTGCTATTGGCCGCTGCTGCTCGCGTTCGCGCCTTTGCTCGGATTCCTGGTCCGCAAGCCGGATCTGCTGGCGACGATCAGCCCGTTCCTCGGTCGCCGGCCGTGGCTCGCGATCGCGGCGTTCGTGCTGCCGTACCTCGGCTTCGTGGTCTGGGTCGGCGGCGACTTCATGTTCGCCCGCTTCCTGATCCCGGTGCTGCCGGCGCTGTTGCTCGGCTTCGATCTCGCTTGCCTGCGCTGGCATGCGCTGTGGCTGCAGCCGCCGCTGGCGGCGCTGCTGGTGGTGGCGTTGTGGCTGCGGCAGGAACCGCCCGGGCTGCTGGACCACCGCTTGGACGTGAGCGACAACCGGGCGATCACGATGCAGCTCTGGCCCGGAACCGACGTGACGTTGGCCGACATCGGCCGCGGCTGCGGTGAATACCTGCAGCCGCTGTTCGCGGGCCTCGACGTGCGTCTGGGCATCGCCGGCGCGCACGCGAACCTCGCCTATCGCAGTCGCGCGCCGGTTGCCGTCGAGTGTGCGGCGGGGTTGACCGATGCCTTCATCGCGCGCATTCCGGTCGCGCCGGGGGGCAAACGTGGCCATGACCGACCATGGCCGCTCTACCCGCAGTATCTGCTGCAGCGCCGGCTGCACATCATGTTCGAACTCAGCTACGGCGCTGGCGATCCGTGGCGCGACATCCTCTTCCCGTCGCTGCCGGTGCCGGTGCCGGCCAAGCTGGTGACCTGGGACCGCGAGTTGATGCGCGAGTTGAAGCGTCGGTCGCCCGCGCTCGTGTTCACGGACTTCGAGAAGTTCCTGGACGACTACCTGGGTGACCTGCCCGGCAAGGGCCGCGAGCAGGTCGCAGCGGACTACGCGAAGTTCCGACCGTTCTACTTCGCGCACAACGCCGATCCGGAGCGGCAGCGCAAGTTCGAGGACTTCCTGCGCTGAACTCCGACTGCCGGCTCAGCGCTTCATCGCGAGGATCGCCGCCAGCAGCAGCGAGACGACGCCGGTGATGCCGACCAGCACGATCGGGTCCTTCCAGCTGAGTTCGCCGGCCTTGGCCGGTCCAGCGCCGTGCCCGGCGTCGTGCGCCGCGGCGTGGTCGGCACCGTGGCTGTCGGCCGCGGCGCCGTGACCCGCATCGCCGTGACCCGCAGCTCCGTGCGCCGAGTGGTCGGCGTCCCCGTGACCGTGCCCGCCGGCTGCCTGGTCATGCCCTGCTGCGGCCCCGTGCGCGGGCGCGGCGTCGCCGTGGGCGCTGCTGTGCGGATCGGTGTGGCCGGCATCGTGGCCGCTGCCGTGTGGATCGGCGTGTGGCTTGGTCTCGCCGTGCGGCGCCGCGTCCGCGGCCCAATCGAGCACCGGCAGCTTCGGCTTCGCGGCACTGCCGGCGTGATGGTCCGCACCGTGCTGGTCCGCGCCGTGATCTGCCTTGGCCGGGGCCTTGGTGGCGTGCGCACCGTGGTCCGCGGCGCCGTGCTCGTCGGCGCCATGGGCCGGCGCCGCGGCGTGGGCGTGTGGGTCGCCATGTGGCGCAGCCTTGTCGCCGGGCTTGCCGTGCCCGGTCGGCGCGTGCTTCGTGGCAACCTCGCCTTCACTGCTGTCCTTGAGCCATTCGAGGTCCCCGGCCGCGGTGTCGTAGATGCTGGCGAGCACCGCGAAGCGCCCCGCCTCCTCGAGCTGGCGCAGCAGGCCGCTGCGGGACCGGACTTCGGTCGCCGTGCGCAGCACGTGGCCGCGCAGCGCCAGTTCGTTCAGCGAGCGGCCCTTGCCCTGTTTGCGCGCCGCCTCGATCGACGGCGCGAGTCGCAGCAGCAGCGCGCGCTGGTTCGGCGACAGGTTGGCCGCGGCCGACGGCTCGGCCGCCACGGCGGCAGCGATCGCGGCGCACTCGGTGTGGCCCATGACGACCAGCAACGAAGCGCCGAGCTGGCCGGCGGCGTACTCGATCGTCGCCAGCGCCGAGTCGCTGAGCGTGTTGCCCGACAGGCGGACGACGAACAGCTCGCCGAGGCCCTGGTCGAACACGTGCTCGGGCGCGGTGCGCGAGTCGTCGCAGCACAGCACGATCGCCAGCGGTTGCTGGCCGTGCACGAGCTGTTCGCGGCGCTTGCCGCTGAGATCCGCGGCCGGCTTGCCGTCGCGCAGGAACCGGCGGTGGCCGGCCTGCAGCAGGCGCAGGGCCACGTGCGGCGGCGCGCCCATCGGCACTTCGCCGAGCGTCAGCGGCTTCGTCTCGGTGGGCTCGCTCGGCAGCGGGCGCGGCGGCAGCCATTCGACCTCGCCGCTCTGCTGGTGCAGGCGGGCCGGCACGATCTTGAAGCGGCCGACCTGCGCGTAGCGGCGCAGCAGCGGGCTGCGGCGGAGGCACTCGTGCACCATCGTCTGGGCGTGTTCCTCCTCGCAGGCTGTCTGCAGCGCGCTGCCGCCGAGGTCGCGCGCGCGGACCTTGCGCACCGCCGGCTCGATGCTCTCGAGCAGGTGTTGCATCGCCGCGCTCGGTGCCGCGGCGGCAGATTCCGTGCCGATGTTGGCGATGCCGGTCGCGATCGCGCCGCAGTTCTCGTGGGCCAGCACCACGCACAGCGAGACGTTCAGGTGTTCGACCGCGTATTCGATGCTGGCGATGCTCTCCGCGTCGGCGACATGGGCCCCGACCCGCACCACCTGCAGTTCGCCGAGGCCGGCGTTGAACAGGTGCTCGGGCGGGACCTGGCTGTCGGCGCAGGTCAGCACCACCGCGAACGGGCTCTGTCCGCGCGCCAGGGTGCGGCGCACGCCCTCCCCGAGCGGCTGCGGCACCGAGCGGTCGTTCGCGAACCGCTGGTTGCCCTCCTGCAGTGCGCGCAAGGCGTCATCGGGAGTGCGCTGGGCCGCCGCCGAGCCGGCTACGGCCAGGGCGAGCAGGGGCGCGAGAAGTCGTGTCGGGAAATCCATGTTGCAAGACCTGGGTCGTCGAGTTCCCCGGCAGGATCGGCACGAGCTGTCGGGAAACTGGGCGCTGGCCGGCTTTCGACGCTGCCACGGTCGCTCCGGCGCGGTCGATTTCTGGCGCTGCGCCGGGGCCTCGCGGACCTCCCGTTGACGGCGCGACCCCGGACGCTACCCTTCTTGCCCTTACATCCCGGGCACACCTGTGCCCGTGGGTATCAGTCCCGGGTGCTGCGGCTGCGCCGGGTCGCCGTTGCTCCGCCGCCGCGCCGCAAGCCAACCCGCTTGCCTTCCCCGAATGTCCAACCCCAGTTCCAACCCCTCAGCAGCCATGTCCGACAAGAAGGAGTCGAAGGACGTCCAGGCGATTCGCATGTATCGCAACTTCGGCGTCATCGCGCACATCGATGCCGGCAAGACGACCTTCAGCGAGCGCATCCTCTACATCACCGGCAAGAGCCACAAGATCGGTGAGGTGCACGAGGGCGCCGCGACCATGGACTACCTCGAGGAAGAGCGCAAGCGCGGCATCACCATCACGTCGGCCGCGACGACGTGTTACTGGCGCAACCACCGGATGAGCCTGATCGACACCCCCGGGCACGTCGACTTCACGGCCGAGGTCGAGCGCTCGCTGCGCGTGCTGGACGGCGCCGTAGGCGTGTTCTGCGCGGTGGCCGGTGTGCAGCCGCAGTCGGAGACGGTGTGGCGCCAGGCCAACCGCTACAAGGTGCCGCGCGTCGCGTTCGTCAACAAGATGGACCGCACCGGCGCCGACTTCTACAAGGCCGTCGAGTCGATGAAGACGCGGTTGCACGCCAACCCGGTGCCGTTGGTGATGCCGATCGGCAAGGAGAAGTCGTTCCAGGGCGTCGTCGACCTCGTCAACATGGTTTCGTGCATCTGGTCGGAAGACGATGCGCGTGAGATGACCGTCGGCGAGATCCCGGCCGAGCTGATGGCGGAGGCGAAGAAGCGCCGCGAAGTGATGGTCGAGGCGGTCGCCGAGTGCCACGACGCCGTGCTCGAGAAGTTCATCGAGGGTCAGGAGATCTCGAAGGAAGAGATCATGATGGCGATCCGCAAGGGCGCCCTCGACATGAAGATCACGCCGGTGTTCTGCGGCTCGGCGTTCAAGGACAAGGGCGTGCAGAACGTGCTCGACGCGATCGTCGACTACCTGCCGTGCCCGATCGACCGGCCGCCGCTCGAGGGCTTCAACCCGGACAAGGACGAGAAGGTCGCTCGCCCGCTGCTGCCCGACCAGCCGTTCGCCGGCCTCGTGTTCAAGACGATCAGCGATCCGAACGGCGATCTGACGTTCGTCCGCGTCTACACCGGCGAGATGACGGCGGGTGAGCGCTACTACAACGGCCGCACGCGCAAGTACGAGCGCATCGGTCGCCTGGTGCGCATGCACGCCGCCCAGCGCGAGCCGATCGACATCGCCCGCGCCGGCGACATCGTCGCGGCGATCGGTATCAAGGAGTCGATCACCGGCGACACGCTGTCCACCAAGGAGCACCCGGTCGTCTACGAGGCGATGGCGTTCCCCGACACCGTCATCAGCATGTCGATCGAGCCGGAGTCCGGCGGCGATCGCGACAAGCTCGGCGAAGTGCTCGGCAAGCTCGTGCGCGAGGATCCGACGTTCAAGGCCAGCACCGACCCGCAGACCAGCCAGACGGTCATCTCGGGCATGGGCGAGTTGCACCTCGAAGTGAAGTGCAACATGATCATGAACGACTACAAGATCCCGGTGAAGGTCGGGCGGCCCAAGGTCGCCTACAAGATGACCTTGAAGGGTCCGAAGACCGTCGAAGCCCGCCACATCAAGCAGTCGGGTGGCTCGGGTCAGTTCGCCGTGGCGCGCGTGAAGTTCAGCACCGACCCCGAGGTCGAGAGCCTGAAGTTCATCGACGGCGTCAAGGGTGGCTCGGTGCCGCGTGAATACATCCCGGCCGTCGAGGCGGGCATCGAGAACGCGGTCAAGGGCGGCGGCCGCATCGGCTTCCCGTACGTCAAGATCGTCGCCGAGCTCTACGACGGCCAAGCGCACGACGTCGACTCGAACGCGATGGCCTTCGAGACCGCCGGCGTGCTGGCGTTCCGCATGGCGTCGGAGAACAACTCGCTGCTGCTCGAGCCGATCATGAAGATCGAGATCGAGGCGCCCGAGGACAAGACCGGCGACGTGATCGGCGACCTCAGCAGCCGCCGCGGGCTGGTCGAGGAGATGATCACCAAGCCGGGTGGCATCAGCGCCGTCACCGGCAAGGTGCCGCTCGCCGAGATGTTCCAGTACTCGACGCGGCTGCGTTCGATGACGCAGGGTCGCGGCACCTACACGATGGAGCCGTCGTCCTACGAGCCGGTGCCGCCGAACATCGCCGAGAAGGTCCTGACCGACAACTCGAAGTGACAGAGACCAGCCGCGGCGCCGTGCCGCGGTGGTGACGTGAACCGCGCCCAGGGCACCGCCGGTGACCTGGGCGCTGTCGTTCGCAGGCAGCTACTCCTGGCTGGCGAGCACGACGCCCTCGTGCGCGAGCGCCAGCAGCACGCACGGCACGGCGCCGGGGCCGTCCACGGCGATCGGCTCGTGCACGCTGCGGTCCTCGTGGATCACGAATTGGCCGGCCAGGTGAGTTCCCGAGTCGTCGCGGTAGCCGCCCTGCAGCACCAGGACGTGCTCTTCGCCACGGTGGCGGTGTTCCGGATAGCCGCAGCCGGGTTCCATCCGGATCAGGGCCAGCGCGCGTCCACTGCGCCGGTCGCTGGCATAGAAGTGGATCGACACGCCGGGGTAGCGGGTCGGGCGCCACGGGATCGGGTCGAGGTCCATGCGAGGGTCGGAGGCTAGGCCGGCCGGGGCAAAGGCGCCACCGTCGGCGGGGCGGCGGGCGCTATGTTGGGGCGACGATGACGGCACCCAACGAATCCTGGTCGATCGCGATCGAGAAGGACTACCTGAAGTTCAGCGCGGCCCACTTCCTGATCTTCCCCGACGGGTCCGCCGAGCGGCTGCACGGGCACAACTACAAGGTCTACGTCGACCTCCATACCGACCTCGATGCGCACGGGCTGGTCGTCAACTTCAAGGAGATCAAGCCGTTGGTGCGGGAACTCTGCGACGAGCTGGACGAGCACCTGCTGTTGCCGGGCGAGCATCCGGTGTTGCGGGCGGTTCGGGTCGGGCCGCACTACGACGTCCGTTACCTCGAGCGCCACTATCTGATCCCGGCCGACGAGGTGATCGTGCTGCCGATCGGCAACTCCAGCGCCGAGAACCTTGCCGCCTGGTTCGGTCGGACTCTGCGCAGCCGCATGCGGCAGGCGTGGCCGCAGCTCCGGGTGCGCGAACTCTCGGTCGGCATCGAGGAGACCCCTGGGCAGCGCGGGATCTGGACGTTGCGCGAGTGACCGCTCGCGGTGGCGGCGGCAGCCGGTCGCGGTGGTTGCGGTGGTTGCGGGGGGCCGAGCTATCCGGCCACGGCCTGCTGGCGAAAGCCATGCAGCCAGCGGGCCGGGCCCTCGCCGCAGTTGCGCACCGTGTGGCGGGTCCCCGCCGGGATCAGCAGCTCATCGCCCCCGTGCAGTCGGACGGTTCGCCCTTCCAGCTCGATCTGGCAGCTGCCTTCGAGCAGGAGCACGAGTTCGTCCACGTCGTGGAGGAAGTCGTGCCAGATCTGGTCGGGAGGGTCGATCCAGAGGTCGCAGGTGAACCCTCTTTGGGCCCAATCGGACCGGATCAGGTTCTTGTCCATCTTCGTCGGTAGCATCCCAAGCCTCCCTACGGTCATCCGCAACGGATGTCTTCGCGTCACGGGCGCTGACGGCGCGCGTGGGCGGGCAGGACAAATCCTCTGCGGTGAACCGAAGGAGATCACAGGTCGGTGGAAAAGAAAACACATTTTCTCCACCGCAAGCGGGACCGGCATGTGGTGATGACGGCAGCGGTGGGCCGGCGGATTCCCCGGTGTGGTGGGCCGGCGTGCACGAATATCCGGCAACATCTCCCAAGTAACCGCGACTCAGGGTTCTTCCCGAAAGGACCGAGGCCGACACCTTAAGGGGCCAGGGGGCACCGGGTTGGCAGCGATGGGAGACGACGGGCGAGCCGGCAGGTGCTCAGCCCCGATCAAGAGTCTCGATCAAGAGTCGCTGATCAAGAGTCGCTGAAGATGAATCCCGCCCCAGGATCCCGGCTGCAAGCGCGAGACGTGCTGACCAGCTCGCTGACTGGCCAGCTGCACCTCGGGCTTGCGCCCTGGAACAGACCCCTCTGATTCGCGATGCCGTCTCGGCGTCCGAGTGCTCGCAGCGGGATCCTGGGAACGGGAAAGAGCCCCGCAGGAGGGCATGACTCCTACGGAACGCCACTTGGACGCTGGGGAGCGGACCGCTGGTTCCCTGCTGGCGACGAGAATTCAGCACCTTTCGCCGTCCGTTCGGGCGCGCTCGGCAGGGGTTCGCATGCGGCGCATTCGGCGGCTCCGGCCGTTGCCGGCAGGCTCCAGCGGCACGCAAGGATCAGGGCAGCTGCAGTGGCTCGGGGCGGCCGGAGGCCGCGGTGCGCTGGATGTGCGCGTGCACCTGCATGGCCCGCGCGATGCACTGGTCGCTGTTGTGGTACTCGTAGCGGCCGAACCGGCCGAACGTCAGGTAGCCGCTGCTGTCGAACCACTTGCGCACCCGGCCGATGCGCTCCCGGAAGCTCAGGTCCTGGTCGATGTAGGCGAACTTGTTGTTGCACCACTCGGTCAGCACGACCTGGTCGGCACGCAGGATGCCGGCACGGTCGAGCGCCTTGACCACATCGCGCAGCCAGCCCGCATCCGGCTGCAGCTCCCCGCGGTGGGTGACCTCGGCGAGGAACGATCCGTGCCCGGTCGGCGCGTTCTGCGGCGAGTAGTTGCTGAAGTAGGTGACGCGGTTGGTCGGCCCCTGCTCGGGGAACGGCAGGTAGATCCAGCTCAGCGGCGGCAGGGGTTCGTCGACCTTGACGCCGATCATCAGGTTGATCAGCGAGATCGGGCGCAGGGCCCGGATGTCGGCGCGGATCGGGTCCGGGATCTCGGCGATGGCCGGCTCGATCTGCGGCAGCGGCACCGTGTTGACGACCAGGTCGAACGCCTCGCCGTTGACGGCATAGCCACTGCCGCGCCGTTCGACGCGCTGCGCCGGGGTGTTGCAATGCAGCGTGAACCCGCCGTCGCGAACGGCGCCCCGCACCATGGTCTCGAAGCCGCCTTCGCGCGGGAACCAGAACACGGATTGGTGGGTGTAGCCCTCGGTGTCGAGGCCGACGGCCGAGCGGACGATGTCCTCGATCGGCGCTTCCGGCACGCGCCCGGCGACCCAGTCGCTGGCCATCTGGCGCAGGTCGCACTTCCAGATCTTCTCGTTGTAGGGGACCATGAAGTGGCGCGCGAAGCCGCTGCCCATGCGCCACTGGATCCAGTCGCCGAAGTTGGCCGGGCAGGGGGCGCCGGCGCGGCGATCGGCGAACGACTCGACATAGCCGGCGAGGCAGTCGACGATCGCGTCCTTGGTCAGGTGGCCGACGCCGTTCTCGAACGGATACGGCACCCACCGATCGTGCCAGCGGATCTTGGTGTTGCGCACCGTGCGCACGGTGCCGGCTTCCCCGCCGCAGCGCGCGAGTTGCCAGTCGAGGACCTTCTGGTCCTTGCTGAACAGGATGTGGCCGCCGGCTTCGTCGAACGTGAACTCGCCGTAGCGGCGGCTCTTGCACAACCCGCCCGGGCGGTCGCCGGCTTCCAGCACGACGACCCGATGGGCGTCGGCAGCCAGCATGCGAGCCAGGGCAACTCCGGAAATGCCGCCACCGAGGATGGCGATCTTCACTTGGCAGACTCCAGCGTCAGTCGGAACACGAGGCGAGGAACTCTATACCGGCACCGTGCCGACGGAAGTTCCAGACGCGACGGAATGGTCGGAATCGCCGGCGCGGGGGCGACTTCCGGCACGGTGCTTTGCATGATCCTGCCCTGGTGTCCCCGCCCGTCCCGCCTGCCACTGCCCCCGCGTCCGCGTTCGGACCGCAGCCGTCGCCCCGGGAGCGCCTGGCGATCGCTGCGCTGGCGCTCGCCGCCTTCGCGCTGAACCTGAACACCAACGTGCTCGGCGCGCTGTTGCCGTTCGTGCGGCAGGCGCTGGGTGTCGACGAGGCGGGGGGCAAGTTGCTCGTCGCCGCGGCCGCCGCGGGCTCGGCCGTCGGGTCGCTTTTGTTCGCGCCGATCGCTGCGCGCCACGGGCGCCGACCGGTCATGGTCTACGGCCTCGCCGTGTTCGTGGTCGCCAGTGCGCTGCATCTGGTGCCCGGCGCGCTGCCGTGGCTGCTGACGTTGCGGGCGGTCTCCGGACTGGCGGTCGGTATCGCCTACGCCGCCGCGTCGGCGCTGTCGGCGGAGATCGTGCCGTACCACCGGCGCGGGGCGGCGATGGGGCGTTTCAACGCCGGCATGTTCCTGGCCATTCCGGTCGGCATGCCGCTGTCGGTGTGGTTGGCGAGCCTCGGCTACTGGCCCGGGATCTTCGGATTGCAGGCGGTGGTCGGTGCCGTCGGTTGCTGGCTCGCGCTGCGGCACGTGCCGATCGGCGGTGCCGAGGCGGGGCGGGCGTCCTTTCGTCGCGTGCTGCGGAACGGCGGGGCGCTCGCCGGGCTGCTGGCGACCGGATTGCACGTCGGGTCGTTCTTCACGACGGTGCAGCTGGCGACGACCTGGCTCGACCGAACCGGCCGGGTGCACAAGGAGCAGCAGCTGTGGTTGTGGGTCGGCCTCGGCCTCGCGTCGGTGGTCGGCAGCCTCACGCTCGGTCGCCTCAGCGACCGCATCGGCAAGCGCAACTTCGTGCTGTGGACCTCGGCGGCCCTGTTCGGCTGCTTCGTGTTGCTGGCGCGCGAACCCGCGGATCCGGTGCTTGCCGTGCTCGGCGGCCTGTTGGCGGTGATCGCATCCGCTCGCACCGGCCCCCTGCAGGCCCTGGTGTCGCACACCGTGCCACCCGAACAGCTCGGCGCGCTGATGAGCTTGCGCGGCTTCGTGATGCAGCTCGGCGTCGTCGGATTCGCGTTGGCCGCGGTGCCGGTCGCAGACCGGCTCGGGTTCCAGGGCGTGCTGCTGGCGGGCGCGGTCTGGCAACTGCTGTCCTACGTGCTGATCCGCTTCGGCCTGCGCGAGGCCATCGCACCGCCGCCCGATGCCGGATCCCTGGGCGATCGCCGCGGCGGCGGGTAGTTTGCCGGCTCCGGCACGTCCAAGGTGTGCCCGACGCTGCGCGGCCTTTGTCCGTTGTCGCCCACCTCCACGCTCCGAGCCATGAAGCGCATCCTCTCGATCCCGCTCCTCGCCTTGCTGCTGTTGCCGTCCTGCCGCACCCATGCGCGCAGCTACCACGTCGGGGCCGAGGACTACGTGCTGGCGACCCGCGATGCCGGCGAACGGCGGCGCGAGACCTACCAACTGCAGGCGCGCGGCGACGGTTCGATCCGGGTGACCAGCGAGTTCGACCGCCGTCGTGCGTTCCTCGGCTTCCAGGTCGTCGAGCTCGACAAGCAGAAGGCCGAGAATCGCGGGGTCAAGCCGTACGCGGGCCTGCTGGTCAGCGGGGTCTATCCGGACTCGAGCGCCGCGGCGGCGGGCGTGATGGCCGGTGACGTGCTGCTGTCGCTGGACGGTGCCGAGACCGTCTACCTGCCGCAGATCGCCAAGGCCGAGGCAAAGCTGAAGGACGCACAGGTGGTCCAGGCCAAGGTGCTGCGCGGCCAGGACGTCATGGATCTGCAGCTCGAGACCAGGCTGCTGCTGGAGCGGGTCAGTGAGTCGGAGGAGATCTCGTTGGAGGCGCCGGCGGTGCCGCATCCGCGGCCGTACGCGGGGGCCGTGCTGCGGGGCATCCCCGCGGTCTGGTGCGAACGCATCTTCGGGGCGCCGCGCCAGGCGGTCGTGGTGACCAGCGTCGAGGTCGGATCGCCGGCCTGGTTGGCCGGCATCCGCAGCGGCGATGTCATCGACGACGTCGATGGTCGGCCGGTGCCCGATGTGCACGAGCTGACCCGGCAGATCGCCGATCGCGGCGCTGCCGGCGAGGCCATGGTCTGGTCGGTGCAGCGCGGCCCCGGCGAACGTCACGAGGGCACCGTGCAGCTCGCCGACTTCAGCGGCGAGACGCGGTTGTCGGTGCCGTTGCTGGCCTGCTACGAGAACGGCACCTTCGAGGATTCGTGGAGCCTGTTGATGGGGCTGCTGATGCGGAACCGCAACCGCTACGTGCACGACTCGTCGACCCGGACCGTGCAGACTCACAACGTGTTCAGCGCCGTGCTCGGGTTGTTCCGCGTCGACTCGGCGCCCGGGCGCACCGAAGTCCGACTGCTGTGGCTGATCCGCTTCGAGACCTGAGCCACGGGCGCGGCCTTCAGGTCTGGCACCCGGCGCACCAGTAGGTGCTCCGACCGCCATCGGTGGTGCGGCGGATCGCGCCCCGACAGCGAGGACACGGCGCGCCTGCGCGTTCGTAGACCGCCAGTTCGCGAGCGAAGAAGCCCGCGTCCTCGTGCACGCCGACGTAGTCGCGGAACGAGGTGCCGCCGGCGTCGATCGCCGCGCTCAGCACCTCGCGGACGGCGGCGGCGAGTCGATCGCACTCGGCTCGGGTCAACGAGCCGGCGGCGCGGCGCGGCCGCACCGCGGCGCGCCAGCATGCCTCGCTGGCGTAGATGTTGCCCACCCCGACCAGGACGTGGCCGTCCATCAGCAGCGTCTTCGTGGCGCTGCGGCGCCGGCGGCTGACGCGGTGCAGGAAGGCGCCGTCGAAGCCGGGCTCGAGGGGTTCCTGGCCCAGCGGCGCCAGCAGCTTGTGGGTGGTTTGGTCGCGGGCCGCGACGACGTCCAGCGCGCCGAACCGGCGGGGATCGACGAACCGGACCAGGCGGTCGCCGAAGTCCATCCGCCAGTGTTCGTGGCGGCGCCATTCGGGTCGAGGTCGTCCGGGGTCGCAGACCTCGACCAGCAGGCGCCCGGTCATGCCCAGGTGCACCAGCGCGCTCGGCGACTCGGCCCCGTCGAAGCGGAGCAGCAGATACTTCGAGCGGCGATCGATGCCGGTGCAGCGGCGACCGATCAGGTCGCGCAGCGCGGCCTCGGGCATCGGCCAGCGCAGGTCGGGGCGGTGCAGCTCCAGCTCCAGCAGGCGGCGGCCGCGGAGTTGCGGTTCGGCGCCGCGGCGCACGGTCTCGACCTCGGGCAGTTCGGGCATGGTCTCGGTTCGTCGGGGAACGGCCGGCGGGATGCTGCGGCCGGCGAGTCACCTCGCTAGCATGCCGCGCCGTTTCCCGCCCCGCCGCACCGCCATGGCATCCAACCCGCCCGTCCAGGGTCTGCACCACATCGGCATCGCCGTCCGCTCGCTGGCCGAGGCGCTGCCGCGCTGGACCGACGGGCTCGGCCTGCGCCTGCACGCCGTCGACGAGGTGCCGACCGAGAAGGTCCGGGTCGCGGTGCTGCTCGCCGGCTCGACCCGCATCGAACTGCTCGAGCCCACGGCCAGTGACTCCCCGATCGCCGTCTTCCTCGAGAAGCGCGGCCCGGGCATCCATCACCTGGCGTTCCAGGTCGGGGACTGTCAGGTCAAGATCGATGCGATGTCGGCAGCCGGGGCCCAGATGCTGAACCAGCGCCCCAACCCCGGGGCGCACGACTGCAAGGTCGCCTTCGTCCATCCCAAGTACCTCGGCGGTGTGTTGGCCGAGTTCGTCGAGGATCCGCACCATGACTGAACCGATGCAGAAGTTGCAGGAGATGCGCGCCCGTTCGCTCGAGGGCGGTGGCCAGGACCGCGTCGATGCCCAGCACCAGAAGGGCAAGCTGACCGCGCGCGAACGGATCGACCTGCTGGTCGACCCCGGCACGTTCGTCGAGATCGATCGTTTCGTGACCCATCGCTGCCGCGACTTCGGCATGGACAGCGAGAAGAACCTGATCCTCGGCGACGGTGTGGTCACCGGCAGTGCCCGCATCGACGGGCGTTCGGTGTTCTTGTACGCGCAGGACTTCACGGTGTTCGGCGGCAGCCTGTCCGAGACCCATGCAGCGAAGATCTGCAAGGTCATGGACATGTCGGTGAAGATGGGCGTGCCGATGATCGGGCTCTGCGACTCGGGCGGCGCGCGCATCCAGGAAGGGGTCGTGTCGCTCGGCGGCTACGCCGACATCTTCCTGCGCAACACGCTGGCCAGCGGGGTCGTGCCGCAGATCAGCGCGATCATGGGGCCGTGTGCCGGTGGTGCGGTCTACTCGCCGGCGATCACCGACTTCATCCTGATGGTCGAGAAGTCGAGCTTCATGCACATCACCGGGCCCGACGTGGTCAAGACGGTGACGCACGAGGACACGACGAGCGAGGAGCTGGGCGGGGCGCGGGTGCACGCCGAGGTCTCCGGGGTGGCCCATTTCACGGCGCCCGACGATGCCGCCTGCCTGTTCCAGGTCCGCGAACTGCTCGGCTACCTGCCGTTGAACAACGGTGAGGATCCGCCGTTCCGGGCCACCACCGACGATCCCAACCGCATGGACGAGGCGCTCGACTCGATCGTGCCGGCCTCGAGCGACCAGCCGTACGACATGCGGCACGTGGTCAAGAAGATCGTCGACGACGGCAAGTTCTTCGAGGTCCACGCGCGCTTCGCGAAGAACATCGTGGTCGGGTTCGCGCGCCTCGGTGGGCGGGTGGTCGGCATCGTCGGCAACCAGCCGAACCACCTCGCCGGCGTGCTCGACATCAAGGCCAGCCTGAAGGGCGCGCGGTTCATCCGCTTCTGCGACTCGTTCAACATCCCGCTGGTCACGTTCGAGGACGTGCCGGGGTTCCTGCCGGGCAAGGACCAGGAGTGGGGCGGGATCATCACCCACGGGGCGAAGCTGCTCTATGCGTACTGCGAGGCCACGGTGCCGAAGCTGACCGTGATCACGCGCAAGGCCTACGGCGGCGCCTACGACGTCATGAACAGCAAGCACATCCGCGCCGACCTCAACCTCGCCTGGCCGAGCGCCGAGATCGCCGTGATGGGGGCCGAAGGTGCCGCGAAGATCGTGTTCCGGCGCGAGATCCAGGCCGCGAAGGACCCCAAGGCCGAGGAGAAGCGGTTGGTCGCCGACTACAAGGCGAAGTTCGCCAACCCCTATCAGGCGGCCGCGCGCGGCTACATCGACGACGTCATCGAGCCGCGCCGCACCCGGCCGATGCTGATCCAGGCGCTGGAGCTGCTGCGCAGCAAGCGCGACAGCAACCCGCCGCGCAAGCACGGCAACATCCCGCTGTGAGCTGAGTTCGCGCCGAGGGCCGGGTCGAAAGACACGAGGCCGGGCTCGTCGGTGACGGGCCCGGCCTCGCGCATTCCTGGGGCAGGCATGCCTCAGCGAATTCGATTGCTCCGGTTCACAGCGTCTCGATCCAGGCGCGCAGTTCCTTGTCCAGCGCTTCGAGGTCGATGCTGGCGAATGCCTTGTCGACCGCCTCGGACAGGATCTGCTCGACCTTCTCGGCGTCCTCGAAGTCGACGAAGCGCACGCCCGGGATGCCCGGGACCGACTCGCCGCGTGGCTTGTCGTCGTCACCTTCCTCGGCCTTCTTCTTGGCCCGGAACGCCGTCACGTTGTCGGCGAGGTAGCTGAAGTAGGTGTCGAGCGCCTGCTTGTGCGCCTTGTTCTTCGAGATGTTGCGCAGGTAGTAGATGGTGGCCCAGCCCTGGCAGTACTTGAGGCCGGCGTTGGCGTAGTACTCGCTCTGCGGGTAACGCAGCAGGCTGCGCAGCGGGATCAGGTCGTTCTTCTTGCCGATGTGTTCCTTGAGGCCGGTCACGCGCCACTTGAACGGGTCGACCTTGCTGATCGCATTGCCCTGCACGACGAGGCCGGCGAAGTAGTCGCCGTGGCCTTCGTTGAACCACGAGTGCGGCGAGACGTCGCCGACCGCGAAGTGGATGTACTGGTGGAAGCCCTCGTGGTACATCACCGAGCGGCAGTCTGCCTGCGACTTGGTGCCCGACTGGTCCTCGAACCGCTCGAACAGCACCAGCTCGCCCTTGGGCGGCGAGAAGTAGCCAGCCGAACCGTTCGGGCCGCCGAACTGGTGGTACTCGGACTGGCTCGCGAAGATGCGGACCGGGTTCAGCGGGATCTTGGTGTTGCGCGGCTTGAAGTTGGGCACGTAGACCTTCTCGCGGACGGTCTCGAGCTCCTTGGCGAGCTTCTCGACGAACGGGCGGCTGGCGTTGCTGATGAACACGTAGTACTTCGTGTCGACCGTGTACCAGCCCGGCTTGCCGGCGATGCTCGCCTTCAGCGCGGCGCGCTTCTCGTCGTTGGTCATGTCGTTCATGCTCTTGCGAGCCGCGGCCGCGACCGCCGGATCCACCTTCTCGGTGACCTGGAACGACAGGATGCTCTTGATGTAGATGTCCCGCCACGTCTTGCGGTAGCTCTCCTCGAAGCACTCGTAGACCACCGCCCACTCGACACCGAGGTGGCGGAACACGCCGATCGTGATGTGGCTGGCTTTCGAACCGAACTCGAGCAGGTCGCCCTGCATCTTGCCGCCCTTCAGCGGGGTGCGGGTCCAGCGCTTGGAGGCGCCCTCGTAGGCGCCCTCGATCCACTCCTCGATGTTCTTCGGGTTGAGCTTCTTCGTCATCGAGGCCGGCAGCGTCACCCCGGGCGTCGGCGAGCTGTCGCCGCCGGCCGGCGTCTCGACCTTCGGCTCCATGCGCATGACCTTGAGCTCGCAGAACGTGCCGGCATTGGCATCCTCGTAGTTGCCGCGGCGCCGGAACTCCTCCAGGTCCTGCTTCCAGCGGCCGACCGCGAAGCGATCGTCCTGGTCGGCTGGCATCGCGTTCCAGCCCTTGATCGGCTGGATCTGGTAGCCCCACTCCTTGACCTTGAGCAGCTTGTCGAGGTCGACCTTCTGCTGGGCCAACAGTGGCACAGCCATCAGGACGAGGGAAACGAGGGTGCGACGGAACATCATGGGGGCGGACATTGCGGGGGCTCTCCCTTTTCTTGCTGGACGGCCGATCTGCGGGTCGATCGACAGGGCAGCCGAACCGGCAGGCGGCTCGGTGACGGCTCTGTGGACGACGCAACGCCCTTACAGTTCCCAGAACTGCTTATTCGGCGCGATTATCCAGCCCGTTTACACCTTCGTTGCAGTTGCGACCGCCGGCCGCCGTCCGGTGGCGCGCCGCGCCGGCCCGCTCGACGCTGCCGGAGCGATCGTCAGCCGAGCTCGATGGTGCGCCCCTCGCGTGCCGAGCGGTCGGCGGCCAGCACGATGCGCAGGCTGGCGACTGCGTCGTCGAGGTGGTCGCCGAGGTCGACGTCGTCGCGGATCGCCCGCAGCAAGAACTGCTGCTCCCGGCGGCACAGGCCGTCGTGGTCCGGCTCGTCGTTGGTGTCGATCCACTGGTCGGGCCGGGTGAACTGGTCGGCGGCGTCCCGGTCCTGCCAGTGCACGCGAAGCGAGTTGGTCTTCGTGTGCGAGTCCACGTCGGCGCTGCCGGCCTTGCGTTCGCCCTGACGGTCGACGATCGACACGCAGCCCTTCGGTCCGACCACGTCCTTCACGAAGTAGGCGACCTCGCTCATCATCGGGCCCCAGCCGGCCTCGTACCAGCCGACCGAGCCATCGGCGAACGTCACCTGCAGCTGGCCGTAGTTGTACATGCCCGGCTTCAGCTCGTTCGACAGCCGCGCCTGGATCGCGCTCACGCGCACCGGCTTGCTGCGCGTCATCTGGCACATCACGTCGACGTAGTGCACGCCGCAGTCGACGATCGGCGACATCGAGTCCATCAGCGCCTTGTGCGTCGCCCAGTCCTTGCCGCGGCTCTGCTGGTTCAGGTTCATCCGCATCACCAGCGGCTTGCCGAGCGTCTGCGCGACCTCGATGAACTTCTGCCAAGCGGGGTGCACACGCAGGATGTAGCCGACCACGACCTTGCGCCGGTGCCGCTTCGCCAGGTCGACGATCTGCTGCGCCTCCTCGACGGTCTCGGCCAGCGGCTTCTCGCAGAACACGTGCGCGCCGCCCTGCAGCGCCACCTTGGCGATCGCCGCGTGGGTGTCCGGGTAGGTGTTGATCGAGACGACGTCCGGCCGGGTAGCGGCGAACGCCTGGGCGAAGTCGGCGAAGGTGGCCACGCCACCGACTTCGGCCGACAGCTTGTCGCGCGTGGCCGCGGTCCGGGCGACCAGGCCGACCAGCTGGAAGTCGCCCTTCAGATGGTGGTAGGCGCGGGCGTGGGACGAACCCATGTTGCCGCAGCCGACGACGAGCACGCGCAGGGGAGTCATTGGGCGTCGGTTCTACGGGGTCGGGGCCCGGTTCGGCCAGCGCGACCTCACCCTGGCTGGCTTTGTCCGGGGCGTCCGGCGAGGCAAGCGAAAGCCCGCCGGAGCCGCGCCGCCCGGCCAGCGCAGGCTCGACTCACGCACCGCGCCCTCCTACCCTTCCGCCCCGCACCATGCCGCTGTTCCGACGCATCCTCGTGGCCAATCGTGGCGAGATCGCGCTGCGCGTGATCCGCACTGCCCAGGAGATGGGCATCGAGACCGTGGCCGTCTACTCCGACGCCGATCGTGCCGCGCTGCACGTGCGCCGCGCGACCCACGCCGTGCACCTCGGCGGCAGCAAGCCGAGCGAGAGCTACCTCGACATCGGCAAGATCGTCGCCGCCGCCAAGGCGACCGGCTGCGACGCGCTGCACCCCGGCTACGGCTTCCTCAGCGAGAACGAGGACCTGGCCGAGGCCTGCAAGCAGGCCGGCGTCGAGTTCCTCGGCCCGCCGCCGCACGCGATCACGGTGATGGGCGACAAGGTCGAGGCTCGCAAGTGCGCGATGAAGGCCGGGGTGCCGCTGGTGCCCGGTCTGCAGGACGACGTCGACGCGGCCGGGCTGGTCGCTGCCGCCAAGGAAGTCGGCTACCCGGTGATGCTGAAGGCGGCGGCCGGCGGCGGCGGCAAGGGCATCCGCATCGTGCGCGAGGAGAAGCAGCTGGTCGAGGCGTTCGAGTTGGCGCGCGCCGAGGCGAAGAGCTCGTTCGGTGACGACCGCATCTACCTCGAAAAGTTCGTGACGCGGCCGCGCCACGTCGAGATCCAGGTGATGGCCGACAAGCACGGCAACTGCGTCAGCTACGGCGAGCGCGAGTGCTCGGTGCAGCGCCGCCACCAGAAGCTGGTCGAGGAGTCGCCGTGTGTCGCGCTGTCGCCCGAGATGCGCGCGGCGATGGGCAAGGCGGCGTGCGACCTCGCGAAGTCGGTCGGCTACGTCGGGGCCGGCACCGTCGAGTTCCTGTGGTCGGAGGGGCGCTTCTACTTCATGGAGATGAACACGCGCCTGCAGGTCGAACACCCGGTCACCGAGATGCGGTACGGGGTCGACCTGGTGCGCGAGCAGATCCGGGTCGGGGCCGGCGAGAAGCTGTCGCCGGTGCCCGAGCCGCGCGGCCACGCGATCGAGGTCCGCGTCAACGCCGAGGATCCGGCGACCTACTTTCCGTCGCTCGGCAAGCTGACCCGGATCAACCTGCCCGGTGGCCCCGGCGTGCGGCTCGACAGCGCGATGTTCCGCGGCATGGAGGTGACTCCGTTCTACGACAGCATGCTGGCCAAGCTGGTCGTGCACGGCCAGGACCGCGAGCAGGCGATCGCACGCTGCATCCGCGCGCTGCGCGAGCTGCGCATTGTCGGCGTGATGACCTCGCTGCCGGTGGCGCTCGCCGCGCTGCGCGCCGACGAGTTCGTGCGCGGCGACTACGACACCGGCATTCTCGAGCGAGTCGACAAGAAGCCGTCGGCG
The DNA here is from genome assembly GCA_025459175.1 of Planctomycetota bacterium. GTDB lineage: Bacteria > Planctomycetota > UBA1135 > UBA1135 > UBA2386 > UBA2386. The sequence goes on from JALORC010000057.1 coordinate 20,530, forward strand.
CAACATCGTGAGCTGGCGATGCTGGCGGCGGCGGCGGCCCGGTTCCTGGTCGCGGAACGCGCCGGGGCGGCCGGTTCGGCGTCCGGCGGCGGCGGCGACGGTCCGGTCGGCGGCACCACGCCGCGTTGGGCGATGCTCGGGCGGGCCGATCGGCTGCGGAGGAGTGGATCATGAAGTACCTGACCCGATTCGCCGGCGAAGAACGCGAGTTCGTGCTCGAGCGCGCCGGCGGCAAGCTGGTAGCGCGCAGCGGGGATCGCACCTATGCGATCGATCTGGCCCTGGTCGGCGACGGCACCACGTTCTCGTTGCTGGTCGACGGCCGCAGCTACGACGTCGTCGCCGACGTCGTGCGCGAGGAGGTCGCGATCGAGATGCTCGGTCAGCGCTTCGCGGTGCACGTCGAGGACGAACGCGAGCGGGCCGCGCACGCGGTCGCCGGCCAGAAGCAGAGCGGCAAGCGCGAGCTGCACGCCTCGATGCCGGGCATCGTCATCGACCTGAAGGTCGCGGTCGGCGACGTCGTCGAGGAAGGTCGCACCCTGGTCGTGCTCGAGGCGATGAAGATGCAGAACCCGCTGGCCGCCGAGTCGGCCGGCAAGGTGACCCGCATCCTGTGCAAGAAGGGCGAGGCCGTCGCGGCCGGCGCGCTGCTGATCGAGCTCGAATGACCCGCACTGCTGCCGCCCTCTTGCTGGTGGCCTGCGGGTTGGCGGGTGGTTGTGCGATGTCGGCACCGGCAGCCGGCGAGACCCTCGGGGCCGCGGCGTCGCCGACCGCGGCGCTCGATGCGCTGGCGCGCGAGGCGCTGGCCGCGGTCGATGCCGCCCCGCAGGACGTCGACAAGCTGACGGCGGCGTCGAAGGTGCTGTTCCAGGCTGCCGATCTGCGTCTGCAGCAGGCCACGGTGGCGTGGCTCGACGCCAATCCGGACGCCGATCTCGCCGCCGTGCTGGCCGCCGACGACCAGCTCGACGACGCGGTCCGCACCGCGGTGGCGTCGTTGTGCCAGCGCGGACTCGAGCTGGCCGATCAGGCCGCCGGTGCCGGGCCCGATCAAGTAGCGGCACGTTTGCACCAGGCGCTGCACCTGTCGCTGCTGGCGTGGGCCAACGGTCCGGCGCGCTCCCTGTTCGCGGGCTATGGCCCGAAGCTCGTGCGCGCGATCGATGCGGCGGTGGCGCTCGACGCGAACCACGACGGCGGGGCGCCGCTGCGCCTGCAGGGGCGGTTCCGCGGCAAGGCGCCGTGGCCGTACGGCGATGCCGCGGTGGCGCGGCAAGCGCTGCAGCGTGCGGCCGAACTCGCGCCGCTGCCGGTCAACCTGCTGTTCCTCGGCGATGTGCTGGCGGCGGCCGGGGAAGTCGACGCCGCCGCGGTGCCGTGGCGCGCGGCCACGACCGCGGTCGCCGACGAATCGACGCGTTGGTCGGCGGCGTTGCTGCAGGAGTTGGCGCGCCGTCGGCTCGCCGCTTCGCGGCGCTGATGGCGCGCCGCGAGGCCACGGCAATCGTCACGACGGCAGACACTGCAGGCGCAGCGCCATCGTGTGCGCGCCACCCGCCGCCAACGTGATCGCGTGTTGCCGCACGTTCGCGGTCTCGATGCAGCAGAAGCGCGTCCAGTCGTCGGCGATCATCTGCGACAGCCGCGCGGTCTTCGCCGGCCATGGGTTCCAGACGATCGCCGAGCGTGCGTCGCGAGCGTGCAGCACCACGGTGCGTCGCAGTGCCGGCGCCCGCAACTCGATGCGATCCGGCGCGCCGTGGAACACCCGGTCCGTCTCGGCGCGAAAGCGCAGCGGCGCGGCCGGATCCCAACCGACCTCGGGGGCCGAGGCGGTCTCGGTGCAAGCCACTCGTTCGAGCCCGTGCACGGATGCCTGGTGCACGTCGCCGACGCCGAAGTAGGTGTGCAGCGCGGCCTCGAACGCCCACGGCTGCGGCCCCGGATTGTGCACGTGCAGAGCCATCGACAGTTCGGTGCCGAGTGCGATCTCGAACTGCAACCGGAACGCGTGCGGCCACAGCTGCCGGGTGCGTTCGTCGTCGCCGGTGGCGAGCACGATGCGCGGTCCCGGCCCGGCTCGTTCGAGTCGCCACTCGAGCGTGCGCGCGAAGCCGTGCGCCGGCAGCTTCGGGTCGCTGCGGTGGTCGCCGAACCACGGGAACACCACCGGGATGCCGCCGCGCACCGGCTTGCCCGCCGCGTATTCGGGCTTGCTGGCGGTCCACAGCACGTCGCCATCGCGCGTGTGCCATGACAGCACCTGGGCTCCGCACAGAGCGACCAGCACGCGGCCGCCGGCAGCATCGAGCTGCAGCGCGCGGCGGCCACCGGGATCCACGGTCCACACGACACCTGCCGGCAGGGAATCGACCATGCCGGAATCAGAGCGGGTGCGCGGTTTGCTTTCTGCTCCGGAGTCGGCTACAGCGGGCGCGCTCCCCGCGGGGAAGTCCGGTGCGAAACCGGCGCTGTCCCGCAGCTGTGACCGACACGAACGCGATCGACACCACTGGTGCGGCTCCAAGGCCGCGCCGGGAAGGGATCGCCAGTAGGACGAATCGGAAGCCAGAACATCCGCGTGGAGCCGGTGCCGAGAGGGCACCGTCCAACGACCCTTCTTGACGGCGCGAACGACGCCGCCCGGACTCATGCTCCCGATCCGTTTGCAGATCGTGGCCAGCTTCGCCATCGGCGCGCTGGCCGTCTCGTCATCCCTTGTCGCCCAGAGCGTCTTCGCGACGCAGGTGGCCGGCAGCAACACCAACGGCGGCGCCGGCGGTGGCATCTTCAACCCCGCCAACGCGCTGGGCTCGCCGGCGAACGGCAACAGCGTGCACTCGCTGGGCCTCGGCGGCGACCTCACGCTCGGCTTCGCGGTGCCGATCACGAACGGCCCGGGCGCCGACTTCCTGGTCGGCGAGAACCCGTTCCGGCTCGCCGGCAGTTGGTGGCAGAGCTTCGCCGAGGTGATGTTCGTCGAGGTCAGCAGCGACGGGCAGCAGTTCGCGCGCTTCCCGGCTCGCTACTTCGGCCCGGCGCTGCAGCCGGGGGCGTTCGGCACGGTGCCGGTCGGCAGCTACGCGTACCTCGCCGGGCAGAATCCGGTGCTGGCGACCTCGCCGACGGTCGATGCCCAGGATGTCGTCGATGCCGGCGGCGATGCCTTCGATCTCGGCGATCTGGCCGGGCATCCGCTGGTGCAGAGCGGGGCGCTCAACCTCGCCGCGATCACGCAGGTGCGGCTGGTCGATGTGGTCAGTGGCAGCTCGCTCGACAGCCTGGGCACGCCGATCTTCGACTCGGGCTCGGGCAGCGCCGACGTCGATGCCGTGACCGTGATCCATCAGCAGGGGCTGGTCGCGTCCGGCGCGCCGCGCGTGCAACTCTCGATCCAGGTGGACGGCACGATGACGCTGCGCATCGAGGATCCCGATGGCTGGCAGGATCTCGCGCCAGCGAGCCTGCGCGCGGCCTTGTTCGGCATCCCGGTCGACTTCGCCGGCCTGGTCGGCGGCTTCCAGCTGCAGTCGCAGGACGCGCTCGGTTTCACGTTGGTGCAGCCGGTGCCGTTGCCACCGGAACTGCTGTTCACGCTGTCGGTGTCGCTGAAGGACACCGCCGGCAATCGCAGCGGTCAGTCGCGCGCGCGGCCGACGTCCTGAGTCGGCGGCGCGGCGCCCTCGGCGCAGCGGCGACACAGACAGGCCTTGCCACGCGCCGCCGGCGGGATCCGCGCCAGGGCGGCCTCTTCGATGGTGATGCCAGCGCACCAGCAACTGGCGCAGGCAGCCGTGCCGCACCGGGCCACGGCGCAGTCGTTGTCGGCCCCGCAGACGGGGCAGCGGTCGGTGCGCAGTTCGCTCATACGGCGAACATGCGCTCTGGCCCGGTGACCGGCAAGACTCCGCCAGGCCGCGGTCAGTTCTTCATCTGCTTCAGCTTGGCGATTGCGCCGAGCACGTTCTTGCCACCCGACGACCGCGTGCCGGTCTGGTAGCCGCCGGCGGTTTCCGCCGGGGCCGGTGCCGGGACCGAGGCCGGGGTCGCCGCGGCAGGCGTCGCGGCTGGGGCGGCCGGCGCTGGCGTCGCCGCCGCCGGCGCTGCCATCGCCGGGCGCGCGCCGTTCTTCACCGCGGCGTTGATCTGCGCCACCGTGGTGGCGACGCCGGTCACCTCGCGCTGGATGTCGCGCACCGCGCTCTCCAGACCACCGAGGTTGCCGTCGCGCAGTTGCACGATGCCGTCGGCCAGCCCCTTCGTGGTGCGGTCGAGGCGCGCCTGCAGTTCCTGCGCGACCTTGTGCAGCAGGTCGCCGCGCAGCAACTCCTGCATCGTCTCGCGTTCCTTGTGCGCCGCCTCCTCGAGCCGCAGCAGGCTCTTGCGGACCTCGCTGTCCTCGAGCCGCTGCGCCATCGCCGCGGTCGTGACCTCGAGCCGGCCGAGCTGCTGCTGCAGCGGGGTCAGGTCCGGGCCGTCGTGCTTGGTGGTGGCGACCGCTTCGAGGCGGGCCGCCAGCTTGGCGAGACCGGCCTGCAGTTCGGCGAGCTCCTGCTTGCCACCGAGGCTGCGCAGCTGCCCCTCGAGTCGCGCGATGGCCTGGCGGGTCGATTCGGCGCCGCCGTCGACGACCGTGCGCACGCCGGCGACGCTGCCGGCGAGTTCGGTGCCCTGCGCCGCGATCTCCATCAGCGGCTTGCCGTACATCTTGATGGCCTTGGTCAGGTTGTTGACCTTCTCGTCCTGCCGCTGCATGGCCATCATCAGGTGCTGCAGCTCTTCGCCGGGCGGCGGCTTCTCGCCGGCCGCCTGGTGGGCGGTGGCCAGGTCGAGAACGCTCTGCTGCAGCGCATCGGTCTCGAGCTGACGCTGCGCGTCGGCCGCGGCCATCCGCTGTTGCACGACGCCGACCTGGCGACGCACGAAGCCGGCGGCGATCGACACCGCGCCGAGGATCAGCAGGTGGCTGCCGTCGAGGCCGAAGTTCTGCAGCGCCGTCAGGATCGCCGGCACCTTCGGGGCCAGCAGTCCGGTGGTGGCGAGCATCACGCCAGCGCACAGGCCGAGTGCACCACCGCGGCTCACCGCGACCGGCGCCGGTGCGGCCGAGGGCCGCGAGGTGCGCCGGCGCGCCCCGGTCGGCGCTGCCGCGGCGGCCCGACCCGGCGCTGCCGCCTCGTCGGTTCCGCTCTCGGCGCCCGACGGCGGCTGGGTGTCGAGCTCGACCACGTCCTCGACAGCGGCGTCGACGGCGATGGCGTCGGTCGATTCGACGGTGGCGGCAGGATTCGCGACAGTGCTTTCCCCGAGGAAGCTCGGCAGGCTGTCGGATGCGTTCTTGGTTTCCGGCGTTCTCTTCATGGTGTTGGCACGACCCGACCCGGTGATCGGCACGAACCGGTGCCGGGATGTAGTGCGCGTGTTGCAAAGTGCGGCAGCGTCGCGGAAAACCTCGTGCCACGGATGGCTCGCAAACTGAAAGGCATCGCAGCGGCGCGCGGAGTGGCGATCGCACCGATCGTGCACTTCCACACCACGCTCGATCACATTCCGACCTGGAAGGTGACGGCGGAGGGCGTCGACGCCGAGCGGGCGCGGCTATCCGGTGCCATCGCGACGGTGGCGAAGAACCTGACCGATCTGCAGCGCGAGCTGGCCGGGTCGCTCGGCAAGCACGACGTACGCATCTACGACGCCCAGCTGTCGATCCTGCACGACGCCACGTTCCGCCGCGATGTCGAGGCCGAGGTGGGGCAGCAGCAGGTCAACCTCGAGGTGGCGCTGCAGCGGGTGATCGCCCGCTACGAGGGCGTGTTCGCGGCGATGGAGAACCCCGCCATGCGCGAGCGCGCCGCCGACCTGCGCGACATCGGTCGGCAACTGGTGGGGGCGCTGCTCGCCAGCGAGCGGCAGAAGTACACCGCCGACGGCATCGACTACCTGTTCGCCGCCGACGAGTTCCTGCCCAGCGACGCCGGCATCCTCGATCGCGCCCACATCCGTGGCATCGTCACCGCGCACGGCGGCAAGTACTCGCACGGCGCGATCCTGGCCCGGTCGCTCGGCATCCCGGCCGTGGTCGGCATCGAGCAGATCATGCTCGAATCGGCGACCGGCGGCATGGCCATCGTCGACGGCGACGCCGGCCTCGTGGTGCTCGATCCTTCGCCGGAGGAACTCGCCGAGTACGAGCAGCGACTGCGCGAGCAGCGAGCCGTCGATCGCCGCATCGCCGAGGTGCGGTTCCAGCCCTCGGTGACCCCGGACGGCACCCATGTGCACCTGTTCGCCAACGCCGAGGGCGTGCGCGACCTGGAGGCGCTCGAGGTCGATGCGATCGCCGGCATCGGGCTGTTCCGGACCGAGTTCGCGTTCATGGAGCGCCGCCAGTTCCCCAGCGAGAACGAGCAGGTCGCGATGTATCGCCGGGCGATGGAGGGCGCCAAGGGCAAGCCGGTGACGTTCCGCACGCTCGACGTCGGCGGCGACAAGCCGCTCGGTTACTTCCGGATGCCGGAAGAACGCAACCCGGTGCTCGGCTGGCGCGGCATCCGGCTGTGCCTGGACTGGCCGGACATCCTCTACACGCAGATGCGCGCGATCCTGCGGGCCAGTGCGCTCGGCCACGCCAGGATCCTGATCCCGATGGTCAGCGCCCGCTCCGAAGTGGTCCGCTGCCGCGAGGTGCTGCAGCAGCTGACCACGGATCTGAAGGCGACCGGGGTACCGTTCGATCCGAACATCGAGCTCGGCGTGATGGTCGAGGTGCCGGTGCTCGTCCACGTGCTGCCGGACGTGCTGCCGGTGGCCGACTTCGTGTCGGTGGGCACCAATGACCTGGTGCAGTACCTCCTGGCCGTCGATCGCGACAACCAGCGGGTGGCGAAGATGTACGACCCGTTCCATCCCGGCGTGCTGCGGGTGCTGAAGCAGATCGCCGACGCCGCCGACACGGCCGGCAAGAGCGCTTCGATCTGCGGCGAGATCGCCGGCGACCACTGGTTCACGCCGATCCTGGTCGGCCTCGGCTACACCGAGCTGTCGATGGCACCGGTGTTCCTGCCGCGGGTCAAGTTGATGCTGCGCAGCTTCACCAAGGCCGAGTGCCGGCAGCTGGCGGCCAGGGCCGTGGCGATGCAATCGACCCGCGAGGTCCGGCGGCTGGTGCAGGAGGAGATCCAGCCGCGCTGGGTGCGTCAGCTCGGCAGCAACGAGGAGGCCCGGCGATGAGCCAGCGGCCGCTGCGCCGCGGCAACTGGTCGGTGCAAGAACTCGAGCGCCTCCGGTTGTTGCTGCCGAGGCGCGGGGTGGAACACACGGCGACACTGCTGCGCCGGTCGCCCGCCAGCGTGCAGCGCAAGGCCATCGAGATGCTGCGGGTGCCGGCGCGGCGGGGCGACTGGACGGCGAGCGACGATGCCTTGCTGCGCGGCACCTGGGGCGCACTCGATCTGCGGCTGCTGTCCGTGATGCTCGGCCGACCGGCGGGCGAAGTGCGCCGTCGGGCCCAGGAGCTGCGGCAGAACCTGCGCAGCGGTGCGTGGTCGCGGGCCGACCAACTGAGCCTGAAGGAGCTCTACGGCACCCGAACCGACGACGATCTCGAAGTCTGCCTGTCGCGGCCGCGGGCGGAGATCGTCGCCAAGGCAGCCGAGCTGTGCCTGGCCAAGGACAAGCGGTTCGCCGCCAGGGTCGAGCCGGCGGACGCGGCCGCGCCCGCGCCGGCCGCTGCCCGGCGCATGCCGAGGTGGACCGCCGAGCAGGTGGAGCAGCTGCGGCAGATCTATGCCGATCGCGACAACCTGACCGTGGCACGCGCACTGGGCCGCACCGTCACCAGCGTCGCCAACAAGGCCAACCTGCTGGGGCTGAAGAAGAGCTCGTTGCTGTTGACGGACATCGGTCGACTCAACGTGCGCGCGCGATACGCCTGCGATCTCGGTGCTTCGGGAGTCTGAGCCCGCGGTTCCAGGGCGCCGTGCCGCTGCCGCCCAAGCGCCCATTGCATGGCCTCCCGTCCGCCGGTGGGACGCCGGCCGGCGGGATTTCCGTGGAGGCACTCAACTCGACCGAGCTGCCCGGCCGATCCAGCGGTGCGTTCGTCGGGATGCCCGGCGAACCACACACGAGGACGCCATGGAAATCGTTGGGAAGAAGAGCCAGGGCCTGTCGGTCACGGCGTTGAAGGACGACAAGACGGTCATCATCTCGTTCAACGACCGCAGTCTGAACTTCTACGTCACGGACTCGCTGAAGGAGTCGTTGAAGGAGACGATCAACGCCAAGATCGAGGACGGATACCAGCACTTCGTGCTGAACCTCGACAACGTCAAGATCATCGACTCCTGTGGAGTCGGACTGATCATCGTCGCCAACAACGTGACGTCGTCGCGCAACTGCAAGCTCTACCTGAGCAACATCAAGCCGTTCATCGTCAAGATCTTCGAGATCATGCGGATCTCGAAGCACCTGGCGATCTACGACAAGGAAGACGACGCGCTGGCCGCCATCAAGGGCGCCAAGTAGTCGACTCGGTCGTCCTCGTGCGTGTGGAGTTGGGGAGGCGGTGGTTCGCCCGCCCCCTGGCCGGTGGCCCAGCATGGCTGACATCGCGAGTTTCCTGATCGCAGACGGAGAGGACGGGGCGTCGGAGCGCTTGCAGCAGCGGTTGCAGGTCTGCGGTGTCCGTGCCGAGCTCGTCCAGGACGTCATGGCCGCGCTGGCGGCTCGGCCACTCGCCGTGGATGCCGTCGTGCTGCCGGTCGGCTCTCGGGATCTCGAGGCCCGACTGCCGATCGTCCGCGCCAGCGGGATCCCGATCCTGCTCGCGGTCGCTGCCGGCCCGGCCTCGGTCGACGTTCTCGAGCGCGCGTTGTCGTGGGGCTGCGCGGGAGTGCTCCCTGCCGATGCATCCGACGCGGCGGTGGCCGCTCTGATCGCGCGGCTTCGCGAGCGGCTCGCCGAGTCGGGGCGGGGCGACACGGAAGTGCAGCGGTTGCGGATCCAGTCGGACGAACTGCGGCGTCGATGTGCGCAGCAGGCCGAGCGGTTCCAGGAGTCGCAAGAGACCTTCTTCATCGACCTGTCACGGATGATGAACATCATCAGCAACATCATGGACGGCATCGTGTTCGTCGATCGTGGCGGCAACGTCACGTTGATGAACCCGGCGGCCGAGGACCTGCTCGGCATCAAGTCGTTCGTCGCCATCGGCCGACCGCTGGCCGGGCTGCAGGGTTGTCCCGAGCTGGTCCGCACGCTGGCCGGCGACCACGAGCGCATCGGTTCGCAGAAGGAGATCGTGCAGACGGTCGAGGTCCATCACAGCGAGCAGGACCTGCTCTACATCAAGTGCATGACCAGCCGCGTGCTCGACTACCGGGCCCAGCCGGCCGGCACGCTGACGGTGCTCCGCGACGTCACCGCGGAGTTCAAGACCGACCAGCTGAAGAACCAGTACCTGTCGATCGTCGCGCACGAGCTGCGCACGCCGCTGACCGGCATCAAGACGTTCGCGACGATGATGGTGAAGGGCACCCTCGGCAGCCTCTCCGAGCGGCAGCAGCGCGTCTGCGAGTCGATCCGCGAGCAGTCGGTGCGCCTCGAGCACCAGATCGACAAGCTGATCAACCTCGGCAACCTGGAGTCGGCCGACTACGGCCAGGACCGCGAGGTCGTGCCGCTGTGGGAGTTCGCCGCCGGCCTGCTGGCGCCGTTCGAGCAGCCCGCGCGCGACCGCCGCATCGACCTGAGCTTCGAGATCGCCCCCGGCGAGGCGTTCCTGTTCGCCGACCGGGCCGACCTGCGGCGCGCCTGCCAGGCGCTGATCGAGAACTCGGTCAAGTTCGCCCGCGACGGGGGGCGGGTCGCCGTCTCGATCGAGCGCGACGGCGACGGCCTCCGGTTCCGGGTGCACGACGACGGCATCGGCATCGATCCGCGCTACCACCGCCGGGTGTTCGAGAAGTTCTTCCAGGTCGAGGATCCCCTCACGCGCCATCACGGCGGCGCCGGACTCGGCCTGTTCGTGGCCCGCGGGATCGTCGAAGCGCACGGAAGTCGCATCGAACTCTCCAGCCAGCTGGGGCAAGGAGCCGATTTCTCCTTTGCCCTGCCGGTGCACCGGCAGATTCCGCAAGCGGTATCGAACACCCCCTAGCAGCACTGAGCACAGACATGCAACGAACCGTTCTGATCATCGAAGACGAGAAGCTGATCATCGTCTCCACCCAGATGGTGCTCGAGGCCGCCGGGTTCCGCGTCGAGTCGGCGACCAACGGCGAGGACGGCATCGCCAAGGCGAAGTCGCAGACCCCGGATCTGGTCCTGCTCGACATCATGATGCCCGGCATCGACGGCTGGGAGACCCTGACCCGGCTCAAGCGCGACACGACGACGGCCACCATCCCGGTGGTGATCTTCACGGCGCGCGAGCACTCGCGCGGTCATCAGAAGAGCGCCGAGATGGGCGCGGCGGACTACTTCCGCAAGCCGTTCGAGCCGGACGAGCTGATCGAGCTGGTCGAGAAGCACTGCGGCCAGCGCGCCTGAGGCGCGGCCGGGTGCCGCGTCACTCGTGGCGCAGCGCTTCCACCGGGTCCATGTTCGCCGCCCGCCAGGCCGGGTAGAGGCCGAACACGATGCCGACCGCGGCCGAGATGCAGAAGGCCAGCAGCACGTGCACCGGCTGGATCGAGGTCGGCTGCTTGAACCAGTGCTCGATGCCCCACGGCACCAGCACGCCGAGGCCGACGCCGACGATGCCGCCGAGCGCGGACAGCACGCCCGCTTCGACCAGGAACTGCTGCACGATGTGCTTCTTCTTGGCACCGAGCGCGCGGCGGATGCCGATCTCGCGCGTGCGCTCGGTCACCGTCGCCAGCATCACGTTCATGATGCCGATGCCGCCGACCAGCAGGCTGATCGAGGCGATCACGGCCAGCACCAGGTTGAACATCTTCTGCGTCGCCTCGGCCTTCTGCAGCAGCTCGAGCGGCACCGTGATCTCGGTGTCCTTCTTCGCCGCGTGGGCCGGCTTCAGCATGTAGTCGATGACCGCCGACGCGGTCTCGACCTCTTCCATGGTCGGCAGCTTGACCTTGATCTCGTGCAGCTCGACCATCTCGTAGCGGTTGGTCGACGGATTGCGCACCGTGTCGCCGAAGCGCCGGCGCGAACTGCTGAGCGGGATGAACGCGCACTCGTCGAGCGTGGTACCGTTCGGCGAGGCGGCGCGGCCCTGGTAGGCGAGCACGCCGACCACCTCGAAGCGGTCCTCGATGCCGACCAGGATGGTGTGGCCGATCGGGTTCTCGAGCGGGAACAGCTGCTTGGCGAGCCGTTCGCCGAGCACGCAGACGTTGGCCTGCCGCTGCAGATCCAGCTCGGTGAGCCAGCGTCCCTCGTGCACCTTCATGTTGGTGACGTCGAGGAACGCCACCTCGGTGCCGACGATCATCGTGCTGCTCCAGTTCTCACCGCGGATGATGCCGCGCTGGAACTCGCGCGCGCGCACCACGGTCGCGTGCGGCAGCAGGTTCTGGATGCGGTCGGCCTCCGGGTAGAACAGCCCGTAGCCGAGGATGCTCATCATGCTCGTCGACGAGGTCTGCTGCGTCTCCTCGGGCTTCTTGCTGCGCACCAGCACGTTGGTGACGCCCATGTCGCGGTACTGCTTCAGCGTCTCGGCCGACGCACCCTCGCCGACCGCCAGCATCGCGATCACCGAGGCGACGCCGAACAGGATGCCGGCGGTGGTCAGCGTGCTGCGGAGCTTGTGCAGCATCAGGCTCTTCAGGCCGAGCCGCACCATGCGCATCGTGTCGCCGATCATGACCGACCTCCGTTCGCCGCCGCGGCGCGGTTGTCGATCAGCTGCTCGACCATGCCGTCGCGCAACCACAGCGTGTGGTCGGCGCGTTCGGCGACCTTCGGGTTGTGGGTCACGATGACGATGGTCACGCCGTCCTTGCGCAGGTCGTCGAACAGGTCGAGGATCTCGCGCTCGGTGTTGCTGTCGAGGTTGCCGGTCGCCTCGTCGGCGAGCAGGAACAGCGGGTCGTTCATCAGTGCGCGGGCGATCGCGACACGCTGCTGCTGGCCGCCGGACAGCTCCAGCGGCCGGTGTTCGAGCCGCTTGCCGAGACCGACGCGGTCGGCCAGGTACTCCGCCTTCTTGCGTGACTCGGGGCCGACGCGGCCCTGGTAGAACAGCGGCACCTCGAGGTTCTCGAGCACGGTCAGCTGCGGGATCAGGTTGAACGACTGGAAGATGAAGCCGATCTCGCGCCCGCGCACGTCGGACAGGTCGTCGTCGTTCAGCTTGCTGACGTCGCGGCCGCCGACGCGGTACTCGCCGGTGGTGGGGCGGTCGAGGCCACCCAGGATGTTCAGCATCGTGCTCTTGCCGGAGCCCGAGCGGCCCATGATGGCGAGGTAGTCGCCCTTGCGGACCTGCATCGAGACGCCGTTCAGGGCGCGCACGATGTTGGTCTTGCCCATCACGTAGTGACGGTGCACGTCGACGAACTCGGCGATGATCGGACGCGGGTCGGTCATGGCTGCGGCGCTGGTGTGGGGCTCAGTTGCCGCGATCGGGACGGCCGCCGCCGCCACTGCCGTTGTCGCCGCCGCCCGGGCGAGCACCGCCCATCAGCGTGCGCATCGACGCCCGCAGCTTGTCCTGGTGCGTCTGCGCGGTGGTGAGGTCGTTGGCGTCGAGCGCCTTGCGCAGCGCTCCCAGGGTGCCCTCGAACTCCTTCGCTGCTTCCTCGCCGACCCGCTCGCGCGCGCCGTCGACCATGCCCTGCATACGATCGAGGCCGGACTTCGCCTGCTCGAGCTCCTCGGGCGTCATGTCGACGAACTTCTTGCGGGTGCCCGGACCACCGGCGCCCCCCGGGCGCTGCCGCCGGCCGTCGCCGGCCGCCGAGGCGTCGCCGGCCGCCGGGCCACCGGCGCCCTGCGGCAGCGCCGCCGGCGTGTTGCCGCTGGTGGGCTTCAGCTCGGCCGGTGGTGGCGCCACCGGTTGCTCGAACTTCGGCTGCGCCGCACCGGCCGGTGGGGTCAGGTAGATGACGGCGCCGGGTTCGAGGCCCTTCAGCACCTCGACGCGCTCGCTGTTCTGCCTCCCGACCTCGACCTGGACCGCCTTCGGGCCGTCCGCGGTGCGTTGCCACACGTAGTTGACCAGGCGATCGCGCTGCACCGACTGCAGCGGCACCGGCAACGCGTCCTTGATGGTGTCGACCATGATCGTCACGTTCGCGGCCATGCGCGACCGCAGCCGACCGTCGGGGTTGTCGCTGTCGAGCTCGACGACGGTGGTGTAGACCTTGCGATCGCTGGTCATCCAGCCGCTGTTGCTGTCGGCGACCGGCGCCACGTTGGTGACGCGGCCGGTGAAGTTCTCGCCCTGGAACGCCTCGACGCTGACCACCGCCGCCTGGCCGCGCATGACCTTGTCGACCTGCGCCTCCTGCACCTTGATCACGCAGCGCATCTTGGTGGTGTCCGGCAGGATGATCAGCTCCTGGCGTTCGCGCACCTGCACACCCTCGCGCACGGCCTCGCCACCGCCGCGGTTGCGGTCGATGCGGGCGTAGACCACGGTGCCGGGCGTCGGCGCCAGGATGATCGCGCTCTTGATCTGCCGCTCGAGGTTCTCGAGCCGCTCCTTGGCCAGCTCGAACTCGGCCTGCTTCTCTGCAGGTCGCTGTCGGCCTTGATCACCGCGGCCTCGTTGCTGCCCTTCACGCGCTCGAGCTCGAGCGCGGCGTTGTCGCGGTCCTGGGTCAGCTTGATGCGTTCGCGCGCGAGCGTGTAGTTGATCAGCAGGTCGAGATCGTTCCACGCCAGCGACACCTTCGACATCTGCGACTGGAACGCGAGCCGGTCCTTCTCGAGCTCGTTGCGGGTGATGAACTGCTTCGCCGCCAGCCGCTCGCTGTAGCCGTAGGTGTCCTCCTTGATCTTGAGGTCGGCCATCGCCAGCCGGATCGTGTCGGCCTGCTGCAGGATCTTGTTGGCCATCTCGCCCATGTCGCGCTCGGCGCCGCCGGTGCTGTCGCCGTCGATGGCCAGCAGCTCGTAGACCTTGTCGACGAGGCCGATGTAGGCGCGGGCATCGACGCCACCCGCCTTGGCCGCCGCCGGCGTGCCGGCCGGCGTCGGCTCCACGACGGGGGAAACCAGCGCCTGCAGGCGCTTGATCATGTCGAGGTTCTTGCCCTCGGCGCCGCTGTTGGGGCCGCCGGCGGAGCGGCGACCGAGCAGCTTCTCGAGCTCCATGTCGGCGATGCGCAGGTTCGACATCGCCGTGTTGCGCTTGGTGGTGAGTTCCTTCTCCAGGATCTCCTTCTCCTTCTTGGCCTGGGTCTGCGCCGCCTCGGCCTTGGCCACCGCGATCGCCTGGTTGGCGCGTTTCTCGACCAGCTCGCTGACGTCGAGTTCGACCAGCTTCTCGCCCTGCTTCACCATCGTGCCCTCCGGCACGATGAAGATGACGGTCGACTGGCCCTCGACCTCGGAGCGCACGATGGTCTCGCGCAGCGCCTGCAGCTCGGCGTTCTCGCGCACCGTGATCGGCAGGTCGTCGCGGCGCACGGTGAACAGGTTGCCTTCCTGGGCCTGCTGTTCGGCGGTCGAGGCGCCACAGGCCGCGAGCAGCGCGGCGAGGGCGAGCAGGGAGAGGTTGCGATGGCGGGTCATGCGGTTGTCCACGGGATGGCTGCAGCGGGTCATTCGGCCGTCCTCGGCTGTGGCCCGGACTGTGGCATCGGCAGGTCGAGGTCGAAGCGCAACCCGCTCGGCTCGAGCGTGATGGCTTCCAGGTTGTTCATCAGGGCGAGGCGGGCGATCGCGTAGTTGACCAGCGCCGCGTTGCGGCTCAGTTGCGATGCCAGCAGGGCGCGTTGCGCATCCAGCTTCTCGAACGCGGGCTCGCGACCGGCATCGTAGAGCGCGCTGGTCGCCTCGAAGCGCTGTTCGCCGAGCACCACGGCTTTGCTCTGGATCTGGTAGGTCTGCAGCGCCGCTTCGATGTTGCGCAGCGCCGCCCGCACGGCCGCGGTCAGCTGGTCCTGGTTCTGTTCGCGGGCGCGGATCGCCTGGTCGAAGCTGATCAGCGCACTGCGGTAGGCGTTGCGCACCGGCACGCGGTTGAGCACCAGGTCGAGGTCGACGCCGGCCGACCAGTTGATGCGCGACCAGTCGAGGTCGAGACCCTTGCCGGATTCCGAGGGCACGCTGATCGCCGCCGTGAAGTCGAGCTGCATGCCGAGCGCGTCCTCGGCGATCAGCGCGCGGCGGCCGGCGTCCTCGACCTCGTCGACCGTGGTGCGGAAGTCGTAGCGACGCTGCAGCGACAACTCGATCGCGCGCGATTCGGCGATCGTCACCGGCTGGGTGCCGCGCTCCTGCAGCTTCTGCAGCTCGGCGGGGTCGAGTTCGATCTTCGCCTCGACCGGCAGACCCAGGGACAGCTTGAACTGGTCGAGCAGCGTTTGCAGGTCGTTCTGGGCGTTGACCCGCTGCGCGTCGGCCGTGTACTCGTCTTGTTCGGCGCGCCCGAGGTCGGTGATGGTCTTGCGGCCGGCGGCGAACAGTTCCTGGGTCTCGCGCCGCAGCGTCGCCACCCGGTTGTAGTTGGCCTCGACGTTGGCGAGGTCGCTCATCTGCCGGACGATGCGCCAGTAGTCGGCGACCAGGTCGATCGCGAACGTCACGCGGAAGCGCTCGTAGTCGCGCATCGCGTAGACCACGTCGCGTTCGGCCTGGGTCAGCGGCTCGCGGGCGATGCGGCGACCCGAGCCGCGCAGCAGCGGCTGGGTGATCGTGAGGTCGAGGATCGAGTTGCCGTCGAAGCTGCCGCCGGACAGCACCGAACGCAGGAAGGTCTGCACGAAGCTGGCGACCACGCGGGTGCCGTAGACGCTGTTGGCGTTGGCCGACAGGTCGTCGCCGAGCCGCGCGTTGGCGGTGTCGTCGGCGCTGCCGCTGATCTGGTCGGTGCTGCCGCCGCCGAAGCGCCACGCGAAGTCGTTCTGACTGCGGGTCAGGTTCAATGCCGCCAGGTAGAGCCGTTCCTTCTGGGTCTGGAACTCGCGGCTGTTCTCGGCGGCGACGTCGAGCGCCTCGACCAGCGTCAGCATGCGTGGCGTGGGCGTCTGCTGCAGTTGCTTGCGCAGCGTGTCGACCGGCCGCTCGACCGCGAAGCGGCGCCGCTCGCCGGTGAGCTTGGCGGAGGTCGTGTCCAGGATGCCGTAGACCTCGCGATCGGCGGATTCCTTGTTGGCGTCCGGCGCGTAGCAGGCGGACAGCGCGGCGAGGCAGAGCAGGGCGACAGCGGAGCGGGGCATTGGGCGAGCGAACGGAGCGCGTGGGCGCGGGCGAGTTGGTTCCCGCCGCGGCGCGTTGAACGAGCTAAGTAGTGGACCCCGGCTGTTTTTTCTCCCCCGCGGACCGACTGTTACTACGATAGGACTTTGGCGGTTGCGACCGGGCGGTCGCGGCGATTCGACGGGGGCATGGTCTCCATCCTGATCACGGCGGGTCCGACCCGCGAGCATCTCGACGACGTGCGATTCCTGAGCAACGGCAGCTCGGGACGCATGGGGTTCGCCCTTGCCACCGCCGCGGTCGCTGCCGGGCATCGCGCGACGTTGGTGCTCGGGCCGGTCGAACTCGCCCCGCCGATCGGTGTCACCGTGCTGCCGGTGGTGTCGGCGCTGGAGATGCAGGCCGCCGCCGCCGCCGCCTTCGATGGCTGCGACGTGCTGATCGCGGCGGCGGCGGTCTCCGATTGGCGGCCGCGCACGCGGGCAGTCGGCAAGCCGCCGCGCCAGCCGGGCTCGCTGTCGCTGGAGCTGGTACCGAATCCTGACATCGTCGCCGGGCTCGCGCAGCGCAAGGGTCGGCGGGTGGTGATCGGCTTCGCGCTCGAATCGGTGGCGGCCGGCATGCCGGCGGCGATCGCGCGCGGTCGCGCCAAGCTGCAGAAGAAGCAGCTCGATGCGGTGGTGGTCAACCTGCACGACACGATCGGCAGCGATGCGGCCGAGTTCGTGTTGTGTCACGGCGACGGGCGGGACGAGGTCCTGCCGAAGGTCGACAAGATGGTCGCGGCTGCGCACGTGGTCGCCGCGGCGGTGCAACTTTGGCGGACGAGGGCTGCTTCGTGAGCAAGAGCGACAACAAGGATTCCGAACCCGCCCCGAGGAAGCGCGCGACGCGCTTCGTGCCGATGGACGACGTGCCGCGGCCCGGCCTGTCGCCTCGTGCCCGCGAGGTGGTGGCGCTGGCGCTGTGTGGCTTCGCGCTCTACGGCATGCTGTGCCTGGCGACGTTCCGTTACGCCGAGCTCGACGGGCCGGTGCCGACCGATGGCATGAGCAACCTCGGCGGCGCGTTCGGCTACGCGCTGGCGCACGGCTTCACGCGCGCGCTCGGCCTCGCCGGCTGGATCCCGTTCGTGATGCTGCTGCTCGGGGCGGTGTGGATGTTCCTCGGCCGCACGCTCGAGCGGCTCACGATCAAGGCGCTCGGCGCGGTCGTGTTCGCGGCGATGATGGCGATCCTGTTCGCCGGCGGCGACGGCCTCGCCGGCATCACCCGCTCGACCCCGTACGGCGCCGGCGGCATCTTCGGCGGCCTGGTGTCGCCGAAGCTCGAAGGCACGTTCGGCGGCACCGGTCGGTTGCTGCTGGTCAGTTTCGGCGCGTTGATGGCGCTGTTGATCGCGACCGAGTGGCTGCTGTCGCAGCTGTTCCTGCGTCTCGCGCTGGTCGTCGATCTGGGCTGGAAGCGGCTGTGGCGGCGGCCGGCGGCGGCGGCGGCCGGGATCGGCGCCACCGACTTCGATGCGGAGCCGGTCGTCGCACGCCGGCGGCGCCGCGCGGCGCCGACCGCGACCGAAGATGACGCTGCGGACGAGGACGGCGGCAGCGAACGCCGCCGCAAGGCGCGCGCGCCGGCGGCAAGCGACGACAACGCGGAGGCTGGCGCTGGCGCGGCGGAGGCCGAGACCGAAGCGGAGCCGGCCGGACGCCGCCGTTCGCGCCGCAAGGCCGAGGACGCCGACAGTGAGGCCGACGCCGACACCGACTCCGATGCCGAAGCCGATGCACAAGCCAAGGCGGCAGCGGCCCGTGGCGCGCCGGCGTCCGAGGATGGTGAGGATGACGAGGTCGGCGACGGCGATGATGGCGACGCGGAACCGTCGCCGCGGCGCCGCAAGCGGGCGCGCGGGGCAAAGGCGGCTGCCGACGACGAAGCTGCCGAAGGTGCCGACGCGGCCGACGACCGCGAGGGCGCGGCCGACGATGCCGATGTCGACGACGGCAAGGCCGCGGCTGCCGCCACACCGGTCGTCGAGCCACCGCCGCCGCCTCCACGACCGATCGTCGTGATCCGCCCGCAGCCGAAGCCCAAACCGAAGCCGAAGCCCAAGCCGAAGAAGGCGGGGCAGACCGACCTGCCGTTCGAGGGCTATCCGTTCCCGCCGATCGAGCTGTTCCAGGAGCCGCAGCACAGCGACGCGACCGAGACCAGCGACGTGCTGACGCGCGGCGGGCAGGCGATCGTCAGCAAGCTCGACAAGTTCGGCATCACTGCCGAGGTGGTCGCCGCGTCGGTCGGACCGGCCGTCACGCAGTACGAGCTGCGGCTCGACGAAGGCACGCGGGTCAACAAGATCGCCGGCTTCGAGGCCGACCTCGCCGCCGCGCTGAAGGCCGTCTCGGTGCGCGTGGTGGCGCCGATCCCGGGCAAGGACACGATCGGCATCGAGGTGCCGAACACCTCGCGGCAGAAGGTGTTCATGCGCGATCTGCTCGACACCTACGGTCGTTCCGAGGAGCTCGCGATCCCGCTCTATCTCGGCAAGGACGTCGCCGGCAACTCGATCGTCGAGGACCTGGCGAAGATGCCGCACCTGCTGATCGCCGGCACCACCGGTTCGGGCAAGTCGGTGTGCATCAACACGATCCTGTTGTCGATCCTGATGACGCGGTCGCCGGAGCAGGTCAAGCTGATCCTGGTCGACCCGAAGATGGTCGAGCTGCAGGCGTACAAGCGGGTGCCGCACCTGTGCTGCGACGTCGTCACCAACATGAAGAAGGCGCCGGGGGTCCTGCAGTGGGCCGTCGACGAGATGGAGAACCGCTACGCGCTGCTGTCGGCGGTCGGCGTCAACCACATCCGCAACTACAACCGGCTCGGTCAGCAGGAACTCGAGAAACGGCTGAAGCGCGAGCCGGATCCGGAGCGCGTGCAGCTGCCGTACGTGGTGATCGTCATCGACGAGTTCGCCGACCTGATGAACGTGGCGCAGAACGAGGTCGAGGAGCTGATCCAGCGGCTGGCGCAGAAGTCGCGCGCGGTCGGCATGCACGTGATCCTCGCCACGCAGCGCCCGAGCAGCGAGGTGATCACCGGCATCATCAAGGCCAACCTGCCGTGCCAGATCGCGTTCAAGGTCAACCGCCGCATCGACTCGCGGGTGATCCTCGACGCCAACGGCGCCGAGAAGCTGCTGGGCCACGGCGACATGCTGTACATGCCGCCGGGCGGTGCCGCGCTGCTGCGCGCGCAGGGCACGTTCGTCGCCGACGACGAGCTGCAGGCGGTGGTGAAGTTCCTCGAGGAGAACGGTCAGGAGCCGTCGTTCACGCCGTCGCTGGTGCAGACGCAGAGCAGTTCGCGGCCGGCGATCGCCGATCGCGACGAGCGGTACCGCGAGGCGGTCGAGATCATCCTCGGTCAGCAGCGCGGTTCGGCGACGCTGCTGCAGCGCGCGCTGGCGGTCGGCTACACGCGGGCGACGCGGTTGCTCGAGCTGATGGAGGAGGACGGGCTGGTCGGTGCGTTCGTCGGCAGCAAGTCGCGCGAGGTGTTGATGACGCTCGAGGAGTATCGGACTCGCGAGGAGGCGCGCGACGCGCTGGAGGCGGCGGCCGAGGCCGAGGGGGCCGAAGGTGGGGAAGCGGAGGACGGTGGCGACGACGACGGCGGCGAAGCGGCCGCGGTCGGTGCCGAGGAAGCGGAAGCGCCGCCGTTCGCGGTCGATGGTGAGGGGGCTGAGTCTGCGCGCGCCGAAGAGTGATCGAACAAGACGCGCCGCTAGCGCTTGTGGGTGGCCCATCGCAACGGTAGATTCGCTGCGTTCCGTCCGGTGGCGCCGGACGGCTGCCGCAATGCCCGGGAGGGGCGCATGACCGTGAACACGCTGGGCTCCAACGAGCAGGATCGATCGTCGCGCACCGTCGCGGAATGGCTCTGGCCGTTCCTGCCGATGGGCATCTCGGCGTTCTCGCTGTCGGCGCTGATCTGGTACCACCTGCGCCGCGATGTCTTCGAGCGCGACATCCACTCGGCGCTGCAGGTGATGTATGCGAACCTCTACAAGCTGATCGGGTTCGCGCCGTCGGTGCTGTTCTTCCTGCTGACGCTGACGTGGAGCTCGATCTGGTTCGCCACCGGCAAGGTCGATCGGCCGCTCGGCCGCCTCGGTCGGCTGCTGGCGATGACGGTGATGATCGGCATCCTGATCAACCTCGGCCACGGCGGCGTCGCCCCCGAAGTGCACAAGGGCGAACTGGGCGCCTGGCTCGCGGAGCACCTCTACAACTCGTTCGGTTACCTGCCGAGTCTGCTGGTCGTCTGGGCCGTCACGTTCGCGTCGATGCTGCTGGCGACCGACTTCTTCTTCAGCGATTCGTTCGAGCGCCTGCGCACCGCGCGCCCCGCGGCGCCGACCGAGTCGGGCGTCGAGACCGCGGTCACCGATCACCTGCGTGGCCTCGGCGCCGCGCCGGCGCCGTTGGTGGTGCCGACCCTGCCGATCGCGGCCGAAGCGCCGGCGCCGGCGATCGGGACCGACCTGCTGGCGGCCGCGGCCGCCGCCGCGAGTGCGATTTCGACGCCGGTGGAAGGCGAGGCTGGCAATGGTCAGCCGCCGACCGAAGAGCCGCCGCCGGAGCCGCGTCGTCGTTCGTATGCCGAACGCCGTCGCGATCGCGAGCGGCGCTGGGAACAGGAGGAATGGGTGCCGCCGGCGCCCGAGAACCAGGAGATCGAGAACCCCGAGGCGTCGCTGCGGACCGCCGGTCCGACCGAGGCTGCGGCGGCCGTCGATGCTGCCGAGGTTGCGCCTCAGGCGTCGATGGCGGCGCCTGCGACCGTCGGCGAGACGCCCGTGCTCGATGGCGAGACCGACCTGGTCGACATCGAGGAGCTCGAGGACTTCGTCGGTGGTGAGGAAGAAGAGTCGGTCGACGACGACGAAGACGACGCGGACGAGGTCGATGCCGACGCGGTCGATGGGGAGCGCGACGACTCGACCGCGCCGGTCGAGATCGAGCGGCCGACCGTGGTCGCCACGGTGGAAGCGGTCGAGCCAGTCGAGCCAGTCGATGCAGTCGAGGCGCCGACGCCGGTCGCCGAGCCGATGGCCGTCGCTCCCGCAGCTGCCGGTGTCGAGGCGTTCGCCAGTGACGACCGGGCCGCGGCCGTCGATGCCGATGAAGACGCCGACGCGGAGGACCTCGACGAGGAGGGCCCGGTGGATGGGGCCCGCGACGACGACGAGGACGACGACGACGACGTTCGGCAGTTCGACGAGATCGAGGACGTCGACGAGGTCGAGGACGACCTCGAGGTCGTTGCCGAAGCCGGCACCGGTGTCGCCGGGGCCCCGCAGCCCGCGCCCGGTGACGAGCCGGTGGTGTCGATCCCGCGTCCCGACCCGAGTGGCGGCTGGAGTCCCGTGATCTGGCAGCCACAGCGGCAACCGGAGCAGCCGGCCGCGCAGGCCGCCGAGCCACCGGTCGAGATCCCGAGCCGCGAGCCCGAGCCCGTCGAGCGCCGCGAGGCGCCGCGCGAGGCCGAGGTGCCGTCGGCGCGCGAGGCGACCGACGAACGCGCCGCCGGTCGCCAGCAGCAGCTGTTCGGCAGCTGGCTCGACGAGGCCCTGATCCAGGATGCGATCGAGGTCGTGACCTCGACCCGCCGCGCCAACGCCGCGCTGCTGCAGCGCAAGCTGCGCATCGACTACGCGCTCGCGGTCGACGTGCTCGGCGCGCTGGCGGCGCGTGGGGTGGTCGAGCTCGAAGGGGACTCGACGCAGGGCCGCGTGCTGGTCTGACGAAGATTCGCGGCGGCCGCGCCGCGTGCCGAGCCGCTTGCCGACCGCGCTGGCGGTCGGTCGTCCCCAGGTTCTCCACGCTCGGCGACGAGTTCTCCACAGGGTGTCTGCTTGCGCCGCGCGAGGCCGGCGCTACAGGAAGGGTGGGCGCAGCAGCATGGTCGACTTCAAGCAGAGGCACCAGCTGATCTTCGAGGCGATCGTCGGCGCCTACAACAACCGCCACGCCACCGACCCGATCGTCGTCGGCGAGGAGCTGTCGCGGGCGGGCCGGCTCGAGGAGATCGGCGGCCACGAGCAGCTGCTCGACCTGATGGAGAGCGTGGTCACCGCCGCGGGCGTCGTCTACCACGCCGAGATCGTGCGCGAGAAGGCGATCGCGCGGAAGCTGCTGGAGACCTGCCTCGACGTCGCGCGGCGCGCCTACGACAACGAGGCCGAGGCGAAGGACCTGCTCGACGAGGCGGAGCGGCAGATCTTCGAGATCTCGCGCATGGACAAGTCCGGCGACGCGGTCAGCATCGCCGACGTGCTGCAGTCGACGTTCGAACGCATCGATCGGCTGCGTGAACGCGAGGGTCGGCTCACCGGCCTCGACACCGACTACTACGACCTCAACGACATGACCGGCGGTCTGCAGCCGGGCGAGCTGATCATCATCGCGGCGCGGCCGTCGATGGGCAAGACGACCTTCGCTCTGAACCTGACCGAGCGCGTCGCCAGCAAGGGCGAGGCGATCGCGTTCTTCTCGTTGGAGATGTCCAACCAGCAGGTCATCCAGAACATGCTGTGCTGCCGGTCGCAGATCGACGGTGGCGCGCTGCGCAAGGGACGCATCACCGACCAGCAGTACAAGCGGCTGCAGGACGAGGCGGCCAAGCTGTACGAGACGCCGATCTTCGTCGACGACACGCCCGGCATCTCGATCACCCAGCTGCGCGCGAAGTGCCGCCGGCTCAAGCAGAAGCACAAGATCAACCTGGTGGTCGTCGACTACCTGCAGCTGATGACCGGCGGCGGCCGCTTCGAGAGCCGGCAGCAGGAGATCTCGGCGATCTCGCGCGGCCTGAAGAGCATCGCCCGCGAGCTGTCGCTGCCGGTGATCGCGCTGTCGCAGTTGAACCGCGACGTCGAGAACCGCGACGATCACCGGCCGCGCATGAGCGACCTGCGTGAGTCGGGTGCCATCGAGCAGGACGCCGACGTGATCATCCTGCTGCACCGCGACGACTACTACAAGCCGACCGAGCAGAACGCCGGCCTGGCGCAGATCATCATCGCCAAACAGCGCAACGGTCCGACCGGTGAGGTCGTGTTGCGGTTCTTCCGCGAGTACATGCGTTTTGAGAACTACACCCGCAAGGCCGAGCCGATGCAGTGAACGTCGGCGGGCGGGCGGCCTGTGCGCCCTCCTGGCCGCGGTCGTGCCGGCGGTCGCCCTCGACTCGCTGCGGGCCCAGGTTCCGACTGCACCGGGCACCCGCGTCGACGCTGGTCGCGACGGCGGCGAAGTGGTGGTGCACGAGGCGGTCCGGCAGATGGAGGGCAAGCCGGTGCGGGCGATCCAGGTCGCCAAGGCGCAGCGGCCGGGCACCGCCCCGCTGCCGCTCGACGCCGCCACTGCCGAGTCGTTCGTGCGCAACCTGCAGACGCGCGTCGGCCAGCCGTTCGCGGCCCGCAAGGTGTCGGCCGACGTCAGCAGTCTGTGGACCGAGCGTCGCGTGCTGGTGCAGGGGCTGGCTGCCGAGGTCGACGGCGAGATCGTCGTCACCTTCGTCGTCGAGCTCGAGATCGAGATCTACGACAGCGTCGAGTTCGCCGGCCTGGACCAGCTCGATCGAGGCACCGTCGACAGCCTGCTCGGGCTCACCGTCGATCGTCAGGTGACCCGCAACGAGGCCGAGTCGATGCGCAAGGTGCTGCTGTCGCGCTACCTTCGCGACGGCTACGCGTTCTGCAGCATCGAACTCGAGGAGCTGCCGCTGCAGGATGCCGCGGCCGCGCCCGGCGATGCCGCGGCCACCGGCTCGCGCGCGCGGCGGCGGCTGCGTTTCGTCGTCGACGAGGGGCCGAAGGTGACGATCGGCAAGGTCTCGTTCACCGGCAACACCTCGTTCCCGGCCGACCCGATCTTCGGCCTGTTCGGCACCGGCACCTACATCATCCGCGACGCGCGCATCGACAGCGATCCGGCGCGCGGCTTCATCAACGGGGCGGCCTGGAGTCGTGAGGTGATCCAGGAGGACCTCGACAAGCTGCAACTGTTCTATCGCGGGCGCGGCTTCCTCGACGCGACGGTCGACCTCGCCGACGTGAAGTTCGGCCCCGATCGCGACACCGTGGATCTCGCGTTCGTCGTCGTCGAGGGCCCCCGCTACACGATCCGCTCGGTGCGCATCCAGCACGTCGGTGGCGATCGCCAGCCGCTCACCATCCCACCGCTGCACGCGGCCGAAGTCATCGCGGCGGACCTGAAGGTGCAGCCAGGCGAGTTCTACGACCAGGAGCGACTGCAGCGCGACGTGCAGGCGATCCAGGACTTCTACGGCCGGCGCGGCCATCCGCCGGCCAACTACCCGGGCATGGATGCCGGCTCGCAGGGGTGCCTGGTGCTGCCGCCGCGCGAGGTGTTCGCCGAGGGCAACCAGGTCGACATCGTGTTCGAGGTCAACGAAGGGGTGCCGAAGAAGCTGCGCGACGTGGTCATCCGCGGCAACCGCTTCACGCGCGACCGGGTCATCCGGCGCCGGATCCGCGTGCTGCCTGGCCAGACGATCGACATGGTCGAGGTGCGCCGCGGTCTGCGCGCGATCGAGCAGACCCGCTACTTCCAGGACCCGACCTCGATGCAGGGCCCGCGGCTGCAGCTCGAACCGGTGTCGGGGCAGCCCGAATACGTCGACATCGGCCTCGACGTGCAGGACGGGGCCACCGGCGAGCTGCGCTGGGGCATCGGCATCAGCACCGGCCAGGGCGCGCAGGCGCAGGTCACCTTCAACAAGCGCAACTTCGACCTCGGGCGCCTGCCGAGCAGCCTCAACCCGATCACCGCGATCGGCGAGATCCTCGACAACAAAGCGTTCCACGGCGGCGGTCAGCAGCTGCAGATGCTGCTCGCGCCCGGCAGCCGCTTCAGCCAGTTCCAGCTCGGCATCACCGAACCGGACCTGTTCGGCGACCACTTCGACACCTACGAGGGTCGCATCAACGGTCGCCGCATCATCCGGCGCCTGCCCGACGGCTACACCTCCGACGTGCTCGGGGCCGAACTCGGTCTGTCGCGCAACTACAGTGACACGTTCAACGCCGGTGTGTCGCTGCGCCACGAGACGGCGAGCATCGAGGACCTGGCCGCCGACGCGACGCTGCTCGCGTTCGACGCCGAGGGCAAGACCGAACTGCGCGGCGCGCGGCTCTACGGCCGGTTGCGCGACTACGACGACTTCCAGCGCCCGACCGACGGTTACGAGGTGCTGCTGTCGGGCGAGATGGTCGGTGGTTTCCTCGGCGGCGAGGAGAGCCTGACCAAGCTGACGCACACGGCCAACCTCTACGTGCCGGTCACCGAGAACGAGATGGGCCACCGCACGGTGCTGCACCTCGAGCACTTCTTCGGCCTCGCCAACGAGTTCGGTGGCAGCGACGACGTGTTCCTGACCGAGCGCTTCTACATGGGCGGCCAGAACCTGCGCGGCTTCGACTTCCGCCGCGCCGGCCCGAAGCAGTTCGGCCGCCCGATCGGCGGCGAGGCGACCTACACCGCCACCGCGGAGATCTTCTTCCCGCTGGTCGCGACCCGCATGGAAGGCGAGGTCCGCGATCGCGAACTGCTGCGCTGGGGCCTGTTCACCGACATCGGGTTCCTCGGCACCGAGATCGACGACCCGACCTTCCGCGAGATGCGCGCCAGCTCGGGCATCGGCATCCGCATCGAGATCCCGTTCCTCGAGGTGCCGATCGCGCTCGACCTCGGCTGGCCATGGCTCTACGAAGAGAGCGACGACCGCCGGCAGCTCTTCTTCTCGATCAGTCGATGAGCGAGCCGCGCAGTGACCGGAGTCCGTTCACCCGGCTGTCCTTCGAGGTGCTGGTCGCGAATCCCTGGCACCGCTACTGCCGCGATCGCTACGTGCAGACCGACGGCAGCGAGGGCACCTACTACTACATCGACATGCCCGGCAGCTGCGCCGCGATCCCGGTGTTCGACGACGGCAGCACGGCCCTGGTGCGCGTGCACCGCTACCTGCTCGGCGTGGACCTGTGGGAGTTCCCGATCGGCGGCATGAAGGCCGGCGACGACCCGCTGTCGGTGGCGCAGAAGGAGCTGCACGAGGAAGCGGGCCTGCTGGCCCGGCGCTGGACGTCGCTCGGTCAGTTCGCGCCCTACAAGGGCGTCTCGAACGAGCGCTGCCACTTCTTCCTCGCGCGCGACCTCGAGCCGGTCGAGCAAGAGCTCGAGCCGAGCGAACGGATCACCATGCATCGCATGCCGCTCGCGCAGGCGCGCGCCCGCCTGCTCGACCAGGAAGTGGGCGACGGCCAGTCGATGGCCGGCCTGATGCTGCTCGACCGCTGGCTGCAGCGGGGCAACACGCTGTGACGGCCGCCGGCGGCACCGCATGAGCGTGACGGCGGCCGACGTCGAACGCGCGACCTCCGGCCTGCGGCTCGCCGCCGAGGTGCTGCGGCGCCACGCGGGCGGGCCGATCCACGTCGAGATGAAGGACGGCTGGAGTCCCGTCACCGCCGCCGACCGCGAGGTCGACGTGCTGCTGCGTTCATTGCTGCCGGGACCCGGCGACGGCTGGTTGTCGGAGGAGAGCGAGGACGACGGGCAGCGTGTGCACTGTCGCCGGGTCTGGGTCGTCGACCCGCTGGACGGCACGCGCGCGTTCGTCGCACGGCGCCCGGACTACTCGGTGTCGATCGCGCTGTTGATCGACGGCGAACCGCGCCTGGGCGCGATCGGCAATCCGTCGACCGGGGTCACCGTGGTCGGCGGCCCCGGACTCGGCGTGCAGGTGCACGGCGCGCCGACGCTGCCGTGGCCGGTGGTCGACGAACGGCTGCGCGTGATGGTCAGTCGCAGCGAGTGGAAGGGCGGCGAGTGGGCCCACCTCGACGGTCACTGCCAGCTGCTGCCGTCCGGTTCGGTGGCGTGGGAACTGGCGCTGGTCGCGGCCGGCGTCGCCGACGCCACCTGGACCCTGCATCCCAAGCACGAGTGGGACGTGGCGGCCGGGGCCGCGCTGGTCGCCGCCGCCGGCGGCGAGCTGTGGTTGCCGCGCGGTGGCCACCTGCGCTGGAACCGCAGCCGACCGCGGTTCCTGAGCTTCGCCGCGGCCGGCGCCGGGCATCGGGCGACGGCCGAGGCCCTGCTGCGGCTCGGCCGCTGAACGCGTTCAGCCCTGCCGCAGCGCCCGCGCGAACACGTCGCTGGTGCTGAGCACACCGATCACGGTGGTGCCGTCGAGCACCGGTACGCGGCGCACGCCGCTCATGCGCATCAGATTGACGCAATCGCGCACGTTGGTCTGCGCCGGCACGCAGATCGCCGGCCGCGTCATCACGTCGCCGACCTGCAGCTGGTCGAGCACGGCCGGATCCTGCGTGCCGAGCAGGTTGACGATGTCCTTGCTGGTGACGATGCCGGGCAGGTCGCTCGGGTCGTTGCCGGCGACCAGCAGCGCGCGGATGCCGTGCGTCGCCATGCGCAGTCCGGCGGCGCGCAGGTTCTCGTGCGCGGTGGTCCATTGCACCTCGCGGTTCATCACGTCCTTGGCGCGCAGTGCATGCAGGTCGATGGTCATGGCAGGGTCTCCTCGAGCAGGCGGTCGGTGTCCGGGTTCCAGCGCAGGCGAACGTGTCGCCGCGGATCGGTGACGGTGTGGTGGTGCTCGCCGAACTGGAGCCGCACGCCCTGGTGCAGCGTGTCGTGCACGGCGATGGTGGCCTGCAGCAGCAGCTCGCGCTGCTGCTGGCGCAGTTGCAGCCGTTCATCGCGGGCGATGTCGCCGAGCCGCGCCGCGGCGCGCAGCGCCTTGCCGGCGTTCGGGCCCTGGCCGCGGGCGCGCAGCCGCGCGCGCTGGGCGAGCTTCTCCTCGCCGAGCGTGTTGCGCACCAATTCGGCGTTGGCGAAGGTCAGGTCGGCGACTGCCAGCAGCGTCGGTGCGCCCGGCTCGCGCCCGGCGGTGCCGACATCGATCCGGTGACGGGCGCGCAGTTCGCCACCGAACACGGTGCCGCGGCCGGTGCGGGCGCTGATGGTGGTGGCGGTGACCCGGCAGTGGCTCGCTCCGTCGCCGAACGTCAGCGTGCCGCCGGCCTGCAGCGCGGCGCCGGTCGCGTGTCGGCACCACAGATCGCCGCCGGCGATCACCAGGCTGCGCGGGCCCATCACGCCCTGGTCGATGCGCACCGAACCGCCGCTGCGCACGGTGGCGTCGAGCACCGCGCCGGTGACGTGCACGGCTTCGTCGCCGGTGACGGTGAACCCCTCCCCGACCGAACCGCGCACCGCGATGGCGCCGTCGGTGTGCAGATTGCCGCTGCGGTAGTCGACGTCGGCGCCGTGTTCGAACAGTGGCACCACGTCGATGGTCGCACCGTTCCGCACCAGGGCGCCGCTGCGCACCGCCAGCAGCCGATCGCCATCGCGACGCAGGCCCGGGCCCGGCCGTACCAGCGCTGGCCGGCCGTGCGGGGCCGCGAGCGTGGTGCCGCGCACGCTGCGCCCCGGCTGCGCCGCGGTCGGTGGGATCACGCGCGCACAGTCGACACCGGCGGCCACCGGCTGCAGGAAGTGGCGTTCGCGGAAGTCGATCGAGCCGTCGTCGGCGCCGGTGCCCGGCACCACGCCGACCGGCAACAGCAGTTCGAGCCGGCCGTCCTGGCCGGGGCAGGCCGGCGTGCCGCGCGCGATCTCGGTGCGACTCTGGTGGCCAGGGTCGGCCAGCGCCGCGGCGACCGTCGCCAGCGCCTGGGCGTCGAGACCGTGCACCACGTGGTTCTGCAGCAGCACCTGTTGCAACGCGGCGGTGCCGGTGGGCGGCCCCGCCGTCACGTGCAGCACGGCGGTCGTGCCGTCGGCGGCGATCTCGATGCGCAACCTCTCCACGCCCCTCTATCGGCGCGGCGGGGGCGTTCGCTCAGTCCCGAAGCGGGGCTGCCGGTCGCTTCAGCGGATCACGGTGTCGGTCGGGGTGCTGCGGCGGATCGGCAGCTGGACCTCGAAGTAGCGCTGATCACGCGCCACCATCGGGCTGTTGTAGCCCATCGTGCGCAGCGGGCCCGAGACCTCCCATTCCGGGTGCTGGCGCAACCAGCCCTGCAGCCGATCGCGCAGCGCCTCGACCCGGTCGCGGCGGTCGTCGCCGATCGCACCGAGGCTGAGCGCCTTCGTGGCCGGCATCTCGACCACCTCGACGCCGTCGGCGGTGCGTTCGGGCGTGATCGACGGGTCGCCGTAGAGGAACGCCATCACCATCGGTCGCTCCTGCGTCTCGCCGGCCTTGCTCTGCCAGTCCATCTGCACCGGCGTCGTCATCGCGATGCCGTTGCTCTCGATGTGGCGGAACAGCGGCCAGAACGCGCCGGTGCTGCCGCCCTGCATCGTGGTCCGCACCATCCGGTAGATCGGGTAGTCGCGCAGCTCGATCTCGTCGACGGCGGCGAAGCCGGGGAAGCCGGTCGGCAGTTCGGCCTGCTGGCGCGGCCGGAACGTCAGCACCTCGACCAGGTCGCCGAGCTCGCTGCGCAGCTTGGCGCGCGCCGCGACCTCGTCGTCGCTGCGGTTGGCCTGCTGCAGCGCCTGCTCGAGCCGCACCCGGGCGGTCGAGCCGGGGGCCAGCGTCACGCCGGCACACGCGGCGAGCGCGATCGTGGTCGGCAGGTCGGTGCGGCTCTTCAGCAGCGCCTGCAGTTCGGCACCGGCCTGCTCGCGGCCGGGCAGGTCGGTGGGGAGCAGCACCCGATCCTGGGCGGCGGCCATGCCGGCGAGAACGAGCGAGAACGACCACAGCACGGTGCGCATGGGCGGCCCCTTCGCCGTCGGTGCTCGGTTGGATGCGTGGCGGCCGCCGGTACTGACGTTGGTCACCACGGCAGCACGGTCGCCGGGGCGCCGAGCCACGGCGCGCCGTTCGGCGGCAGCACCGCGGCCTGGAACGCCCACTGCAACCCGGCGAGGCTCGGCGCGGCGGGCAGCGGCAGCGCGATCGTCACCGGGTCGCCGCTCGGATCGGCGACCACCGGGATCGTCGCCAGCCCGGTGGCGGCGAGCTGCAGGTCGCCGAGCCCCGGAATCGGCAGCGGCTGTGGCGCGAGGCGACCGGCGCCGAGCACTACCAGCGACGTCGCCGGGATGGGCAGCACCAGCCGCAGCTCGGCGCCGATCGGCTGCACGCGCCGGAACTCGGGGAACTGCGCCAGCGCGACGACCTCGGGCAGCGGCGAATAGGCGAACACGTGCGTCGTCGTGCTGATGCGACCGCTCTCGGACTGCGCTCGCGACGCCGCGATCGGCTCCGGCAGTGGTTGTCGGGACCAGCCGCCGGCCTGCGCGCCGAAGCCGAACGCGACGTTGCCGTCGACGGCCATCGCCGTGGTGCGCCAGATCGCCGGTTGCACCGGCCCGGCGGCGGCGCGCTGGGTGCCGAGCCAACGTTCGCCGCGCGCATCGAACGCGAACAGTTCGTGCTGGTCCCAGGCCAGCAGCGGCGCGCTGGACGGGTTGCCGGCGAAGCTGAGCCCGGGCCGCGCCAGCGGCACGAAGGTCGCGGTGCGGGCGCCGAATGCGACCCCACCCTGGCTGGTCGTCATCGCCGCGGCCGTGGTCGTCAGCGCCGGGACGGTCGGCGCCGCGTCGAGTGGTGCATCGTGCCAGCTGCCGGTCAACGCGCTGTAGAGCACCGGCCGGCCGGTCGTGGTGTCGAGCGCGTAGGCGACCACGTTCGCACACTCGCGCGCGCCGAGGTGGCGCAGCAGTGGATCGCAGCGATCGAGCACGGCGCTGTAGGCGAGGGTGCCGGTGCCGTTGGCGAGGTCGAGCAACGCCATCGCGGTGCTCGACAGCACAGGCGAGCCAGGTGGCGCCCACGGCCCGCCGAAGGCGCCGCGGAACGCCGAGAACGACATCACGCCGGTGGTGGTGTCGAGCAGCGTGAACAGGTCCTGCACCGCGAGCGTGCCGGTGACCTTCGCCGCGGCGGTCGCGAACGCGCCTCGCACCCCGCTGTAGCCGAGCACCTGGTCGGCGCCGTACCACACCACCCAGTCGTCGGCGCGGACCGTGGTGGCGTTCGCCGGCAGCCGGGCCTTCTGCCAGCTGCGGTGCAGCGCCGAGAACGCGTGCACCACGGTGCCGTCGCTGGCGAAGCCGGCGCTGCCGTCGGCGTCGACGATGGTTGGGGCCGTCGGCACCACCAGGTCGACCCAGGTGCCGCGGAACGCGTCGAGGCCGCTGAGCAGCGTGCCCTGCGCCAGCACCGCGGTGTGGCGCGCCACCGCCCACTGCGCGTTCGCCGCCAGCGGGCGGCTGTGCCAGCGGCCGACGAAGCCGGAGAACGTGTGCAGCTGGCCGTTGTCGGACACCAGCCAGATCGAGTCGTTGGTGTTCGACGTGACGTTCAGCAACACCGCCTGCGGGCCGACCGGCAGCGGTTCGAACACGCCGCGGTGCGACGCGAAGCCGAGCCACGTGTTGCCGTCGATCACCAGCACGCAGTCGTTGGTGGTGCGCACCGCGGCGTTGCTGCCGATCGTCGTGCTGGTGAAGCGACGCAGCAGGGCCGAGTAGACGTGCAGCGTGTTGCCGTCGAGGTAGGTGACCAGCTTGCCGAGGCCGCCGGTGGCCGGCACCGAGGTGCCGCCGGGCACCGCCAGTTCGGTCCATGCCGCCGGCGCCTGGGCCATCGCCGGCGCCGTGAGCAGGGCCAGCGACAGCACGAGCGGGATCGAAGCGGCGCGGTGGCTCGGCGGCATGGAGGCCGGGAGCATACGGAGTTCCGGCGCGACCGGGCAGCGGCACCGAGGGCGCACGCTGTCGTCGGGCGCGGCCGTCTGCGGGCCGTGGCAACGAGGGCACGGCCCGGGCTCGTTTCGTTCCGCGCCGCCGGACGATGAGGCCGGCAATGGAGACGGGGACTTCGGATCTCTCACGGGTGTTCGCGCGGCAGATCGCCGAGCGCAAGATCGAACTGCCGCCGATGCCCGGCACCGCGGCCGAGGTCATGAACCTGTGCCAGCAGGAGACCACCGATGCCGCGAAGCTGTCGGCGGTGATCCACAAGGACCAGACCATCGCCTCCAACGTGCTGCGGGTCGCCAACTCGGCGGCCTACGCCGGTCAGGTCGCCTGCTCGTCGCTGCAACAGGCGGTGAGTCGGCTCGGCATGCAGCTGATCACCGAGATCGCGATGGCGGTGTCGGTGCGCGGCCGCATGTTCGGCAACAAGACCTGCGCCGAGCTGCTGGCGGCGCTGTGGAAGCACTCGGTGTTGACCGGCTTCTTCACCAAGGAGATCGCACGGCTGCGGCGGCGCAACGTCGAGATCGCGTTCCTGGGCGGCCTGCTGCACGACGTCGGCAAGGCGGTGCTGCTGAACAACGTCGACAAGGTGATCGGCAAGGACGAACTGGCGCTGCCGGTTGCCTACCTGCTGGAGGCCACCGAACAGCAGCACGTGCCGGCCGGGGCGCTGCTGGCCAAGGAGTGGAAGCTGCCCGAGCAGGTCGCCGAGGCGATCGCGTGCCATCACGACACCGCGGCCGCGACCCGCTTCGCCGACATGGCGATGACGGTCGCGCTGGCCGACGTGCTGGCGCACTGGACGGCGCCGTCGGTGCTGGCGGTGCCGCTGTCCTCCGAGCAGTTGCGCCAGCACCCGATGCTGGTCGGACTCAATCTCTACCCCGATCAGCTGGACGGTCTGCTCGCGCTGCGCGATCGGGCCCTGTTGGTCACCGAGGGCATGCGATGAACGAGCAGCACAGCGAGTGGGACGTGGTCGTGATCGGCAGCGGCCCGGCCGGCCAGAAGGCCGCCGTGCAGGCGGTGAAGGCCGGCAAGCGGGTCTGCCTGATCGAACGCGAGGTCGGGGTCGGCGGCGCCTGCGTGCACCGCGGCACCATCCCGAGCAAGACGTTGCGCGAGACCGCGCTGCATCTGACCGAGTTGCGCAACCGCCTCGGGCGGCACGTCAAGGTCGAGATGCCGCCCGACCTGCAGCTGGCGAGCCTGATGGATCGCATGCAGAGCGTGATCAACGCCCACGTCGGCTACCAGACGCGGCAGATGCAGCGCAACGGCATCGTGCAGCTGCACGGCCGGGCCCGCTTCGTCGATCCGCACACGGTCGCCGTCGAAGGGGTGCGCGGCGAACGTTCGCTGGTGCGCGGCGCCGTCGTCGTCATCGCCACCGGCTCGCGGCCGCGCACGCCGGCCGACGTGCCGGTCGACCACGAGTACGTCTACGACAGCGACTCGATCCTCAGCATGGCCTACCTGCCGAAGTCGCTGACCGTGCTCGGCGGTGGGGTCATCGCCTCGGAATACGCGACGATCTTCGCCGCGCTCGGCGTGCAGGTGACGATGATCGACCGCGCCGAGCGACCGCTGGCGTTCCTCGACCGCGAGATCCTCGATCGCTTCGTCGAGTCGTTCGAGGCGCATCCGGGCTGCGCGTTCCTCGGCAGTGCGAAGGTGCAGAGCGTGGCCTGGAACGGCGTCGACGCGGTCGTGACGACGCTGGCCAACGGCTGGGAGATCAAGAGCGAACGCCTGCTGTGTGCACTCGGCCGGGTCGCCAACGTCGAGGACCTGGCGATCGACCGCGCCGGCCTCGCCATCAACGAACGTGGGCACGTGCCGGTCGACGGCGACTGCCGCACCGCGGTCGGGCACGTGTTCGCGATCGGCGACGTGATCGGGCCGCCGTCGCTGGCCTCGGCGGCGATGGAACAGGGGCGGCGGGCGATGTGCGCCGCGCTGAAGCTGCCGGTGCGCAAGGACTGCGACCTGATCCCGACCGGCATCTATACGTTGCCGGAGATCTCGAGCGTCGGCATCGACCTCGCCACCGCGCAGCAGCAGGGGCTCGACGCGGTGGTCGGCCGCGCCAAGTTCGCCGAACTGGCCCGCGGCCAGATCGCCGGCACGCCGGACGGCTTGCTGAAGCTGGTCATCGACGCCGGTTCGCTGCGCATCCTCGGCTGTCAGATCGTCGGTGAAGGCGCGACCGAACTGGTGCACCTGGCGCAGATGGCGATGATCACCGGTGCCGACGCGACGCTGTTCGTCGAGAAGATCTTCAACTTCCCGACCCTCGCCGAGGCCTATCGCGTCGCGACGCTGGATGCGCTCGAGCAGCTCGCCGAACGGGCGCGCCTGCAGCCGCAGGGTTGATGCCCGGTCAGCGCCGGGACCCGCCGGGCAGCAGGTCGGCGAACCACCACAGGCCGCCGTCGCTGCGTCGCAGTGCGGCAGGTGGCAGCCCGGTGGTGGCGGCGGCCAGCAGGGCCGGCACCGGCTCGCCGCCGACAGCGGTGGCCGGCAGTCCGACCCGCGCCACCAGATCACCGTGACCGCGCAGGTGCGCCTGGCCGATCCAGACCACGATCAGCCGCGACGGGTAGGCGGCGGCCAACGCGGTGACGTTCGCCGCGATCGCACGATCGCGTTCCGCCAACGGCAGGCGCGGCGTGGGTTCGAGCGCGTGCACGGGCAACTGGTGCGTGCGCGCCGTGCGCAGCAGTTCGCGCCAGTGCGGCGCATCGACCGCCGGATCCTCGAGCCAGTGGGCCGGCCAGCGCCGTCGCATGACGGTGAGCAGTCGGGACTCGTCGCCGTGGCCCGCCAGGTATTCGGCGACCGCCGCTTCGTCCTGCGTGCCGATCGCCTCCAGCGCCAGCACCGGACGCTGGCCGGTGCGCAACAGCGCGGCGAGCAGCTCGCGCTGCAGCCGGTGCAGGCGTTCGCTGCCGTGGTGGTCGCCGAGCCAGAGCACACGCTGCCCCGACAGCCCGGCGAGCAACCCGGTGGTCGTGGTCGCCGCCGTGAAGCGGTCGCCGGCGCTGCGCTCGAACGCGGCCCGGTAGTCGCGCAGGTCGACGGGGCCGTCGTGCCAGCCGAACCGGCTCGGCGTGCAGCCGTGAGCCAGCAGCGCGAGGATGACGGCGTGCTCGAGGCGGGGCATGATGCGGCGCCCCAAGCTGCACGAGGTGCCTGTGATTCGCAAGGTCGGTGTCGTTCGGTCCGTTCCCTCCCTGCGCGGCAAGCGCTGTCTCGTGACCGGCGGCGGTTCCGGCATCGGCGCCGGCATCGCCCGGGTGCTGGCCAAGCACGGTGCGTCGGTCGCGGTGCTCGGTCGGCGCAAGGCGCCGCTGCAGAAGATCACCGCCGAGCTGCGCGCCGCCGGGGTCGAGGCGGCAGCGGTGGTCGCCGACGTCACCGATCGCAAGGCGATGGCGCGCGCGGTCGGCCGAGCCAGCAAGGCGCTCGGCGGCCTCGATGTGCTGGTCAACAACGCCGGCATCGGTGGTCCGAACGGCTGCGCGTTGCCCGGTCCCGATCGTTGGCACGAGATCGTGCGCACCAACCTCGACGGCGTGTTCTTCGCGACCACCGCGGCGCTGCCGCACTTGCCCGACGGCGGCCGCATCGTCAGCATCAGTTCGGTGCTCGGCCGGTTCGGGGTGCCGGGTTACACGGCCTACTGCGCCAGCAAGCACGGCGTGCTCGGCTTCACCAAGGCGCTCGCGCTCGAACTGGCGCCGCGCCGGATCACCGTCAACGCGATCTGTCCGGGTTGGGTCGACACCGACATGGCGGCGGCCGGCATGCAGCTGATGGCCGACGGACTCGGCATCGACTTCGAACAGGCGCGCAAGCAGGCGATGGCGGCGGTGCCGCTGGGTCGGATCCTGCAGCCCGAGGAGGTCGGCGAACTGGTCGCATGGCTGTGCTCGCCGGCGGCAAGTGGCATGACCGGGCAGGGGCTCAGTCACTGCGGCGGCCAGGTCATGTGGTGAAGTCCCGCAGTGGGACGCGCGGTGGCGCCGCTGCCAAGGTCGCCACGCCGCGCCGCGTCGTGATCTCGGCCGCCAGACGTTCCGTCGTGCAGTAGCCTGCATCGC
Source organism: Planctomycetota bacterium (assembly GCA_025459175.1). GTDB lineage: Bacteria > Planctomycetota > UBA1135 > UBA1135 > UBA2386 > UBA2386. Next base: position 56,810 of record JALORC010000057.1, read on the forward strand.
CGGAGCCTCGCCTTCGGCCAACTGCCGATGCGATCCTTCGTCCTGCTGTCCACCGTCGCGCTCGCCGCGTGCGCGACCTCCACTCCGTCCGAAGCGTGGCACGACCTGCAGCGCGAACGCCTGCAGCGTCTGCACGAGCCGCGCGAGGCCGCCGACTCCGTGGCTGCGGTGATCGCCGCGACCCCTGGCAGCGGCGAGCAGGAGCCACGCAAGATCGACCAGCGGGAACCCGGCCGCGCCGGCCAAGGGCCGCGGCGTTATCGCACCTCGCTGCAACCGCTGTCGGTGCGCGCCACCGTCGGCGTCGGCAACGTGGCCGCGCGCGTGCGTGGCACCCGTCTCGACGACCGCGCCGATGCGCGCTTCGTCGGCGTCGCCGTCGACGCCGGCAACGGGGCGGCGGTGCAGGCCGACCTGTGGTCGAGCGACCAGGAACTGTTCGCCGGTCGCCGCATCAACGACGGCGTCGCGCCGGCCGATGCGGATGCCGGGCTGTCGGGCATCGACGTGTTCCCGCACGTGCGGCTCGATCCGTTCGAGGGTGCGTTCACGATGCCGGTGCGGCTCGGTGCATTCGCCGACTGGCAGGTGCTCGATCACGACACCGCCGGGGTCGAGCGCGAGTGGCTGTCGATCGGACCTCGCATCGTGCTCGAGCCGTGCCTGCGACTGCTCGGCGACGACGACGACTCGCTGTCGCTGTTCGTGCGGCTCGGCGGCGACGTCGGCGCGGCATGGTTCGAGGAACGCTTCCGCAACGGCGACGACCGCGACCACACGCTGCGGTTGGGCGGGGAACTCGGCGGCGGGCTGCGCGGCAAGTTCGGCAGCCTGCAGCTCGAGGCCGGCTATCGGGTGCAGCATGCGCGCCTCGACGGCACCGACACGTCGCTGCTCGGCGATCGCGATGGGACCGAGCTGCAGCGGCAGCAGGTGTTCCTCGGCTTCGGGTGGATCTACTAGACGGCTGGCGATTCGACGTCTTCGACCCGCCTGCGTTGGAGCCGGCGCCCGCAGCGGGCGCGGCTCAACGGCGACGACAGGGCGCATCGCGACGAAGCGCTGACACATGGGGCGCGGCGAGGGCGGTATCCTCTGCCCCCACTGCCATGGCATCGCCTCGCCCCTCGGTCGTGTTCCTGCTGGGTTGCCTGTCCTGGTTGCCGGCGCAGAACGGCGTCGAGGTGGTCGAGCCGGAGTTGAAGGCGCCGCGCGGCAAGGTGCTCGAGTGGAAGAGTGCGCAGGGCAAGACATACTGGTATCGCCTGCCGAAGGAGATCGAGCCGAAGGTGCCGCCGGACCTTGTGCTGATGCTGCACGGCACGGGCTTGGACCATCGTTGGAGCTTCGCGAACTACCCGGTGGCCGGCGAGTTCCGCAAGCGCGACATCGTGGTGTCGCCGGACGGCGTCACGCCGGGCCACGGCGAGACGTTCAACTTCGTGCAGGGGCCCAAGGACGGCGAGCAGATCGTGGGGTTGATCCGCGACTTCAAGCAGCGCTTCCCGATCGGGCGCGTCTACCTGTACGGGCACAGCCAGGGCGCGTTCTTCTGCTATTGGTTCGCGGGCGAGCATCCCGAGCTGATCGACGGCATCGTCGCGCACGCCGGCAACGTGCTCGATGTGAAGCACGGCAAGCTGGCGAAGCAGAAGGTCGCGATCGGCATCCTGCACGGCCGGGCCGATGCCGTGGTGCCGGTCGAGTGCGCGGTGCGCACCGAGCAGATCTATCGCGAGCAAGGTTACGAGAAGCTGAAGCTGGAGATCGTCGACGGGCTCACCGAGCAGAGCGGGCACTGGCCGCTGCCGGTGCAGGTCGCGGCGATGCTGGAGTGGCTCGATCAGGTGTCGACGCTGTCCGCGGTGCAGGCGGTGCGCTCGGCGGCGAGCGAGCTGCAGAAGGCGTGGCCGGATCTGGCCGTGGTGGCCGAGCAGATGGCCGTCGCGCGCAAGCTGATGGCGAAGGCCGCGGAAGCGGACAAGAAGGTGCTGCCGGCGCAGCTCGACGCGATCGGCAAGCTGATCGATCGGCTCGCGCTGCTGCACGCCGAGGCGCTGCTGAAGGAGCCGGCGGTCAGTGATCCGAAGGCCGGCTACGGGGCCTGGGCGACGGAGTTCGGATTGCTCGATCGGGCGTTCGCCGAACACGCCGGCTGGAAGAAGGCGATGAGCAAGCCGCGCGACCTGGCGCAGAAGCACGACAAGCTGCTCGAGAAGGCGCAGAAGGGGCTCGGCAAGCCGAGCAAGGACAGCCGGGCCGCCGCGGTCAAGGCGCTCGAGGACGCGTTCCTCGCGCGCGCGGCCGACGGCATGCACGGGGGGCTCGCGAAGGCGGTCGCCGATGCCGCGGAGGACGAACTGGCTCAGCGACTGCAGGCCCTGCAGAAGACGCGGCAGGAAGACCGGCAGGCGGCGAAGCAGGCGATCGCCTTGCGCCAGCAGGGCGCCATCGACGAGCTGAAAACGGCGTGGCCCGAGCTGTTCCCGGCCGCGGCCGCCGACGGCAAGTGAGCGCAGCCACCCGGTCGCGCCGGGGCTGCCGTGGCATCACGGCGCGGTGGTCGGTGAGCGGGCGAACTCGCTCCGCAGCGCGGTGACCAGATCCTGCAGCACGACCGGGTCGTCGACGCGCGAACCGTGGCGCAGTTCGCGATAGCGCGCGAGCTGCACCGCCGCCGCGTCGCGCAGCACCACGTCGTCGGCGTGTTCGCCGGCGTCGGCGGCCACCGCATAGACGAAGCGGCCGGTCGGCGACGCGAAGGTCGGGATCTGCACGAACCGGCGCGGCGCAGGCTTGCCGGTCGCATCGTCGGCGACCGCGGCCGCGGTGACGAAGAACTCGATCGCGTGCCGCGGGTAGCCGAACAACAGGCCCTGGCCGCGATGGCGGTCGAGCTTCGGCATGCGTTCGACGACGGCCATCACCTCGGCCGGATGGGTGTCGGGCAACAGGCCGTAGGGGGCGAAGAACGGCGCCTGGTCGCGCAGCACCGTCGCCAGCGCGCGCCGGTCGACGACGTAGGCCATCGCCGCGCGTTTGCCGTCGTGGACCTGGTGGAACACGTGCACATCGGCCCATAGTTCGTCGTTGCGCCACGGTGCGAGCGCCTTGCGAGCGGTGGCGATGGCGCCGAGGTCGGGGGCGGCGACCTCGATCCAGCGCTGCCAGAACCCCTCGCTGACCGGCTTCAGGCCACCGGCCAGCGTGAACAGCGCCTCACCGTCGAGCGCGGCGAGCAGCAGCGGCGCGGTCTCCGGCGGCAGCGCGGGCGCTGCCGGCGGGCGCGCGAAGCAGGCGGTCAGCAGCAGCGGCAGCAGGCCAGGGTGGAAGCGGCGACTGGGCATCGGTGCAGTGTGCCGGCCGTGCGGCTCGGGTTCCGCTGCCGGGTGCGGAACTCCGGCTGGCGCACCGGCACCCGGCGGCATGCAAGCGATCCATGCAGTCAGTGCCGCCTTGTTCGTGTTCGCCGTTCCGGCCCAGTCCTTCGTCGTCGTCCCGAACGGCTACGAGAACCTCGAGGGCACCAGCGCCGCGCGCACGCCGTTCGGCTGGAGCGCCGGTCGGGTGCAGTATCTCGTCGACGGCAGCCAGCTCTGCCAGTCGGTCGCCCTGATCAGCAACCTGCGGTTCCGCCTCGACGGCGGCAACTTCAACGTCGATGCACCGACCGCGAAGACGTTCCAGTGCACGATCGATGCCTACGAGGTGCCGATCGGGCCGGCGGCGATGTCGGCGACCTGGACCAACAACATCGGCAGCGCGGTCGCGACCCCGGTCTACAACGGCCCGCTGCAGGTGCCGGCGGCGCTGCGCCAGCTGCCGTATCCGAATCCGTGGGTGCTCGACATCGCGCTGCCGCAGCCGCTGCTCTACACGCGCGCGAACGGCAACCTGCTGCTCGACATCACGGTCACCGGCGGCACCGGCGACAACTGGCCCGCGGACGGGTTCTTCTTCCACGCCACCGAGGCGCGTGGCGAGGTGACGAAGATCCACGAGGACCCGGCGTGCAGCAGCGCCAGCGGCACGCTGACGATCGACGTGCCGCAGGTCGCCGGCAACGGCGTGCTCGGTGGCTCGCTGCAGGTCACGCACAACGCGGTCGCGGCGCCCGGCGCCACGCTCGACTTCGTGCTGCACGTGCTGTCGCTGGAGAACCGGCAGCTCGGTGGGTTGCCGCTGCCGGTGTCGTTGGCCGCGCTCGGGGCGCCGACCTGTCTGCTCAACGTCGATCCGCAGCTCGGGGCGCTGGTGCCGACCGCGAACGGCGGGCAGACCTGGACGCTGCCGTCGGTGCCGTCGGCGGTCGGGGTCGCGCTGTTCACGCAGGCGGTCGCGATCGACTTCGCCAACGGTGGCTTCGTGCCGTCGCGGGTCAGCTACCAGGTCCGCGTCGGTGACGTGGTGGCGCCGGCCGGGCCGGCGCAGATGGTGCACCGGTCGAACTACACCGGGCAGAGCACCGGGGCGCTGTCGCCGACGGGGTTCTACGGGATGGTGGTCGGGTTCACAGGCACGTTCCAGTGAGCGGGCGGGCGGGCGCTCTTCAGGCTGGATCCGCTGCGTCGAGCTGCAGACGGCGGCGGGCGGCCGCAGCCACGTTGGTGGCGAACCCGTTCGCCAACTCGAGCAGGCGCTCGCGCACGCCGGGCCGATCGAGCAGGCAGTGTGCGATGCAGCGTTCGCGGTAGCTGCCGTGGCCGTCCCACAGGCCGTCGATCAGCAACGGGATCGCGGCCGCGGGGTCCAGACTGCGCAGCGACTCCAGCACGCGCCAGCGTTGCGCTCCGTTCGGCGCGGCGGCGTATGCGGCCTCGCTCCATGGCAGCGGCGGTGCAACGCGCCGAGGTTCTGCGGGCTGGTCGGGTGCGTCGGTGTTCGATGCCGGTGGTTGCGAGCTGCATGCCGGCGCCTGGTCGAGCCGTGGGCGCACCCGTTCGTGCCAGCCGAGCCGGCGCCACATCGGGTGCGCGGGCCCGGTGGCGAGCAGCGTCGTCAGTGCTTCGTCGTCGAGACGCGCGAGCCACTGCGACCATGCCGCCGCCGCGGGAGCGTCCGGTGGGGGCTCGAAGTCGAGCTCGTGCCAGTGGAGCTGGGTCAGCGCATCTTGCCAGTGCCGGCCGGTGAACACGTGCTCGCGCAGGAACGCGAGTGCGTCGGCATGTCCCTGCCCGGCGAGGTCGCCGAGCAGGTGGAACGCGCCGAGGCGAGTGCACTCGTCGGCAGCGCTCTCCGCCGGGGTCGCTATCGGCAGTGCTGCCACCCAGCGCAGCCAATGGGTGAGGTCCGGGGCGAGCTTCTGCACCAGTTCCGCATGGGCTTGGTGGTTGTGGGTGAGGTCGCCGGCGGTGAACAGGCAATGGAGCAGGATCGCGCGCGCGGTTTCGATCGGCATCACCAGCAGTTCGCGCACGGCGTCGCCGCGCCCACGCTGCAGGCGGCCGAGCAGGGTGTGCGGTGGATCGATCGCGGTCGCGGTGTGGTCGGCGCCGGGCGACGCGCGTGCAGGCGCTTGGTTCGGGTCGGGCCCGGTCACGGCTGCTGCGCGCGGTCGGTGGTGTGTACGTCCGTGCTGACCGGCGCGGGGCGCCGACGCCAGAGCATTGCGGCGGCGACGAGCAGCGCTGCGCCGAGCACGAGGCCGGTGCCCATCGCGGGCACTGGCTGGCCGGTGGCGGGCGCCGAGGTGAGGCTCACCGAGCCGGCGACGAAGTACCAGAGACCGAGCGCTCCGAGCAGGGTTGCGGCGAGGCGACGCATGATGGTCTTGTAGCCTGGATGGTGAATGGGTGGACGGGGTGCTCGGCTGGTCGGCGTTCGTCGGCAGCGAGTCGGTCAGCGGCGCTTCGGGATCGCAGCCGCGACTACGGCGTCCACGGATCCCCAGCGCCGGACTTCCTCACACGGTCACGCTGCCGCTGTTAGGGAGTGCGGAAGCGGTCGCGCACCACCAGGAAGGCGGCCAGCACCAGGATCGCCCCGGCCACGATCCAGACTTCGTTGGTCATCTTGGTTCCCCTGGCGTCCTGGCCGGCGACTCTACCAGAACCGCCACCAGGGCCGTTTTGCCTGCCGATCGCCCGTCTCCTGGAACTCGACTTCCCAGCCATCTGCGTAGTCGTGCCAGAACGCTCGGACTCTCCGCGTCGACTCGGAGACCTCGGCGCAGATGAGATCCACCAGGACCTGCTTGCGCGCCTCGAGAGATGGTTGCGACCCGGCATCCCGGGGCACGCCGACACTCACGATCCTGACCTTGGTCATGACTCTCCTGGTTCGAGCTGTTCCTTCGCCGGCCAGCGTCATCCTCGCGGCGTCGCGATTGCTGGCGACAGTCCGGCCGGCACCACGCCGTCGGATCATCCATCGCGCCGCCGAACACGGGAAGCGGAGGTCAGCAGGGCGTGCTCAAAGCGTTCCTCGAAGAAGGCTCGCCGATCCGGAAGCTCCAGATACTCCGAAGCCTTCGCCAAGTTCTTCCAGAACCCACCTGGCAACGGGCGATCTCGAACGCGCTCCAGCAGCAACTCCAGACGCTCGAGAACGACCGGTCGCTGATCCACGTGCCAGAGCCTCGGCCGGAGAGGCATGAGGCTGCTGTCCATGTCGAAGGGCGGTCCCTCGATGCCGGCAATGCGCGCTGCAAACTGGATGGGAACGTCGGCCAAGGCCACGGTCTTGGCCGCTCGCAGCTGTTCCCGGCTCATGGTCGGCGGACTCTCACGCTACCAACGCTCACCGCGAACAACCTGCGCGATCCCGTAGCTGAAGCCCGCGGCCAACAGGGCTGGGATCCACACGGCGGCGACGAACCCCATCCACTGGATCACGCCGGCGAGGCGACGGCTCCACAGCATGTACAGGAGCAGCCCCCAGTGCGGGTAGATGCTGATCAGCAGCTGGACCACGAGCGCCATGCCGACCACCCCGCGAACTCGCAGGTCGCTGAAGACCCAGAGCAGGTAGGCAGGCATCCAGACGAAGAGAAACGCCACCGCCGCCACTTCCATGGACGCGCCGCCGATGCCGCCGACGACGGTCGATGCCGCCAACAGCAATGCGAAGCAGCGCAGTCGAAGGGTCGCAGGGTGCAGCCGCTCGGGCGCGGGGAGCAGTGCCAGCTCGGTCATGTTCGTGTCCGCGGTTGTCGTTGGCCGGTCCGGGGAATCGTCCGGTGCTGATGCTAACGCGGTATCGCGCCGGTGCCGAGGCAGTAGACGTAGGCGATGTTCCGGCCGCTCTGAAACTGACCCGCCCGCCGCTCTGAAACTGACCCACCCCACGGCACGGTTTCATACGGGTTCCGCCACCGTGGCGGAACC